>DLCK01000081.1:0-28038 GCA_002480565.1 Phycisphaerales bacterium UBA7800
TAAACCCATCGCCGTGACAATAACCGCTTGAGGTTTAGCATCACCTGCGAGATTCGGATACCGGTGGGTGTCCGTCAGTCGCGTGGAGCGCTAAACCGCAAGCGGTTAGAAATACGAAATCAATTTACTTGACGACAAACAATGGGTAGCAGCTTGGGTCTTTGCCACTGCCGATACCTGAGGACAAGGCGATCCAGCCGTCGCGTCCTTCGCCGTCATCATCATTCACAAGCATGCTCATGTAAACGCCCTGAGCAAACTTGTCGGCCGTCAGATGCAATGCTGCCAGTGGCAGTGTCAGTTCGTAGACAATCTTGCCATCACTTGCGGTGGTCTTAAGCAGGGAATGTGTGATGCCTGATGCATTCAACTCCTGCGGGACGATGCCTGGATTGACCAGTGACTTACCATCATCGCTGCGAGCGAGGTTGATTTCCCATTGTCCCTTCTGACCGGGCAATTGCATGGCAAGTTGGATGCAGTCGGACTTCCAAAGTTCACTTTCAGGATTGGGCTGCACATGCTTGTCATCGTTGACCACGATCCGCAGGTTCAGTGAGGTGTCGGTGGTCCAGACCCAAGTCTGAGCGCTTAAGTCTTTGGGGCCTTGCCAGACACGATGGCGTGTACTGGGGTCCGCGGCATACTTGTCGAACACCTGTTCACGCTGGTCGATGGTGAAGGTGGGCTTGTCTGCCATACTGCCCTTGCGGATCACGCCGGCCCATTGGATGGGCAGTTGGCATGAGCCGTTGAGTTGGTAGTTACGATCCTGATACTGCATGATCATGGTAAAGGGACGGGCATAGTCGACTTCACCACTGACAGTCCCCATCGGCAGGGACATCAACATGGTCTTGCCAGCTTCCACGGTCTTGTTGAACTGCAACACCGCACCACCAAGATTCACCGGCATCTGCACACGGAAGACGAAATCGGCCTTGTTTTTCAGGGGATTGGTGAAGTTGAATGTCAGGTTGTTATCTTCATTGGGAATCCAGGCGGTGACCCCCGGAAGCTCGATTAAGCTGTTGGACATCGAAGGTGTCTGCGAAGCTTTGTCGAACACCCAGTAGGCAGGTTGCATTTCCAAACCGACGACCACGCCCCCATCAGAGAGACGCGGGAGTGTCGCGCGGTTACCCATCATGTCCACACGCTGCACATTGGCCGAGTCGGCATGAAGCACGACCTGTCCCACCGCATAGGGTTGCTGAGCCCAACCGATGAGCACATATTCGTTGTCCTTTTCAAAGAGGAACAACCATTGATCCGCTGCTGCGTTGATCTGGCCAACAAGCTTGTACCCACGCAGGAGTCCGATGAGATTGTTGTAAGCCATGTACGCGGGCTTGGCCTGAAAATCACGGGTAATCATGCCATAGCGGTGTTCATGATCGTTGGGATCATCACCGTCATGACGCAGGTCATACCAGTTGTACGCCATCGCGCCCCGCCCCATGGCAAAGCCGACTTTGCGGACAAGTTCGACGGCCTGTTGGGTGTCGGCCTGAATGGTGTCGCCCGGTGAAGACAGACCGGTTTCGTTGAAGTAGATCGGCTTGTCTGAAGCATAACGCTTGCGGAGATCGCCCCAACGGACATCGACTTTCTGCTGAAAGGAACCAAAGAATCCATGGGCATGAATGGCCAGGATGTCGTAGGTGTCACCTGTTTGTGACATGGCTTTTTCGATGAATCCGGGATTGCGGTTCGCTGCCGACCATCCGCCCGAGAGCATGGTGGCGGTGGGGATATTGCGTTTGAGAATTGGGTATGCAGTCTTGCACATCTGGACGTATTCATCGACCGTGCCACGGAAGAACGGCAGGTCCGGTTCATTCCACAGTTCCCAATAACGAATGTCGTTTTTATATCGCCGGGTCACCTGATCAATGTAGGTTTTCCAGGGTCCTATTTGCGGCGCGGCACGTGACCAGACGAGCCAATCCTTGGAACTGGCATCACCTGTCGTTGCCCATTGCGGGGTAAAGGCAAAGATGTACTGCTGCTCAATGTTCTGCTGTCGATACAACTCGACTTCGCGATCCATCTTGTCCCATTTCCAGGTATTGGGATCCGGTTGCAGACTGCCCCATGAGACACCGGTGCGGATGATGTCGATGCCGATGAGTCCGGCGGCGTAGGCTTCGGCCTGCATAGTCTGATCGTCGTAGCGTGCCGAGTGAGCACACATGCCAAAGAGGAAACGATCCTTGGGTTGGAAGGTCGGGTTGTTACCGGTGGGTGTCATCACGCCCAGCAGTTCTCTGCCGGAGACTGATTCGGCGGACTGAGGGTCACTGAGTGTGTAGTAAATCCACCAGAGATCCTGCTTGTCCTGAGGCAGTGGCAGGAAGTGTTCGACGGTCTGCTTGCCGGGCAAAACAAGTGTTTTTTCAAGCTTGTATTCACGCCCCAGGAAACTGGTGGCAATGATATCCAGGTTCACCATCTGTCCCTTGGCCGAACGATTGGTCAATGCCATAAACGCAGGCTGCGGGGCAGTCGGATCCACAATGTGCATCGGGTGTCCGGTGTTGAGTCCGACGTTGATGGCTTTGAGATTTGTTGAGCCCAGGACTACGTTTTTCGTATCCACAGTCTTGCGTGCAGTGGATTGAACCTTTGCTTGTCCGGGCAGTTTGAAGACGACGTTGTCAATGAACAACCGACGCTTGGCAGGATCATCCGATGCTTTGATCTGACCGTTAAAACCGATGGCAATACCTGAAAGAGAAATGGCTCCATCGAGCTTGCCGGGGTTTTCCTGTTTACCACCCCATGAACCTTGCGCATTGTCAGGGCGGATATCAAAGGTAATGGTCTGCCAACCTTCTTTGGATAGATCAACACGGCAGGGCCACTGGAAGGTTTCCTGTTCGCTGTCCCGTAATCGCAGCGAAATATGCCCTGGCTCAGGTGTCCCCGGTGAATAGATATCCATCGTCGCGGTGGCATGGTAGGGCTTGGTGGAAAGGTCAAAATCCTCAATCGCCATTTTCTGTTTGGAATAAACTTCAAAGTACTTGGCGCGAGGCAAATCCCAATTTACTTCAAGACTCTTGCCTTGACGTTGGGGTGATTCGCTGGTCTTGCTGTTGGCATGAAAGTCCTGGGGTTTGTAAACCTCCCATTGATTACCCAGTTCGAAATTTTCGAGCGTCAATGTTTGGAGTTGCGTTGCCAAAGCTTGTGAATCGGTCGTGGGTGAGGCTTTGGCTTGAGGTAGTTTGATGTCGATATTGTCAAAATAAATGCGGCGCTTGGCAGCATCATCTGCAGGTTTAACGCGACCATCAAAATCAAAGGTCAAGCTGACGAATTGCACCTGCCCGTCGATTTTCCCCTTATTTTCAGGCTTGCCCCCCCATGAGACGATGAAGTTATCCGGAGCGATTGGAATGCTGTGGGTATGCCAACCTTCCTGGGTGATCTGGACTCTGCTTGACCATTGGAAGACTTCGCCGTCGCTGTCGATAAACCGGATCGCCATGCGATGCAGTTCCGAGGTGCCAGGCGAGAAGATGTCGACGGTGGCTGTCGCGTGATAAGGGTTGTCACTCTTATCAAACCCTTCGACCACCGGACGCTTGGATGCGATGAGCACCTCAAGGTACTTATCGCGTGGAGAGCCCCAACTCACCTGCAAACTCTTGCCTTGACGCATGGGCGAATCGACTACCTCGCAATCATTGTCGAGCTTGTCGGGGCTTGCGACTCGCCATTTGGAGTCCTGCTGGAAGTCTTCGATGACAAGAGCATGCAAGGGTGTCATGCCCGTCGCCAGAATCAGTCCGACGAAAAGAAACAAACGGTTGAATATCGACACAGTTAAAGTCCTCATGTTTGAGCGTCTTGTGATGCGGTTGTTCGGAAGTTATCTGGAGCGCTGAACCGCAAGCGGTTGAAAACGATGGATCGCTGGATTTAGAAGTACGGACCTTCGAAGAGTTGCCAGTTGATGGTCTTGTCGTTCTTGTACATACCGACGTGACCATCAAGGAACAGAACGTTCTTGGCATCATTGTGACGGAAGTCCGCGGTGGTATCAGCGGCATCTCCAGTCCAGTACGTACCACTGCGAATGGAGTAATGGGTGTAGTTACCACCGGGGGTGTGTCCCAGTTCACTCATGAACATCAGGATTGATGGTCTGATCGGGTATTTACGGGTTGCGATAAAGTCGTCACGCACGGTAAGAGACGTTTGGGAACCACCTGTCGAAGCAAGTGAAAATGAATCCCATTCCTTATAGGGTGACGGGTCCCAGAAGCTGCCTGCAATGGCTGTAAAATTGTTCATGGCATAGGCGCGAGTGTCCGGGCCGATCACTTCCAAACTTGGACATTTGAGAATGCCTTCCAGGGACATGGTTGCGTAGTCCGACCAGCTGGCAGGTTTGCGACTGTCCGAGCCAATGTAGGGACGAATGGTGAACTGCCACAACTGTGAGTTAAAAGCGTGGATGGTCGGGTCGTAGGCAAATCGCGGTGTGACATACCAACCGTAGTCCTGCAGGTATGCGGCTTGGCCGAACATCATTTGATGGAGATTGGCCCCGCACTTAACGCCCTGGGCACTCTTGCGTGCGGCTCCCAAAGCTGGCAGAAGAATGGAGATCAGCAGCGAGATGATGCTGATGACCACCAGCAGTTCGATGAGTGTGAAAGCTTTTTGAAGCTGTGCAGGCGCACGATGAGTGATGTTATAAAACATGATTCATTTCCTTAGAATATTGCTAATAATTCAGATGATTAGTTCAGGTATAGGTTCCAGTTCATCGAGTCGTCGTCACGATTGGAGCCGACGTGCCCGTCCATGAAAAGTGTATTCTTGGCATCATTATGTCTAAAGGCTGGTGCCGTCCCGCCGTCCGAACCGGTCCAGTAGGTGCCGTTGCGGATGGCATAGTGAACATTGAATCCGCCACCATGTGCGGTGGTGTATCCCAACTCGCTCATGAGCATGATGCGCGATGCGTTGATCATTTTGCTTTGGGTCTGGCTGTCGGGTCGGATGGTGTAGTTGGTGGTGCCGTCCCATATTTTGTAGGGCGAAAGGTCAAAGTTGTAGGTTGGATTAGCCAGGTACTGGAAGTTGTTCATTGCATAGGACCAGTTATCCGAACCGAGCTTCTGCCATTCAGGACAGGCATAGACACCGGTATTGCAGGCCGTGGTAAAGTCCGACCAACCGGTTGGGACTTTGTTGTCATAGCCGACATAGGTTCGCATGGTCATAAACCACCAACCGGAGTTGTACGGGTACATCGCACCCGCAAGCTTCGGTGAGACAAACCAACCGTAATCTCCGGCATATGCCATCTGCCCAAAGCCCATCTGTTTGAAGTTGTTGCTGCATTGAATACCACGCGCACTCTTGCGTGCCCCGGCCAAAGCAGGCAGCAACACAGAGATCAACAGCGAGATGATGCTGATCACCACAAGCAATTCAATGAGCGTAAACGCATTAGAATCAGGCCGGGATGTTGTGCAGTGTCTTTGACGCATGGCAATGTCTCCGCGAAGGGTTAACGATCCTTATAAAACTCATTCATCTTTGAGATATCAACCTGTGATTTAAAGCCAGTGGATTCTCCGAGCAATAACTCCGGCGCCTTGTCAGGTACCAGAAGTAACTTGTTTTTGGGTAATACCGCATCACCATACTCAAGCCACTCGAAGGCTTTGTGGATGTAGTGGTGCAGTGAATGCAGATTCAATGTGGTCACCGATGGGATTTCATAGACTGCTTCGTAAGGGACATCCATCGTGCAGTAGTGAACGTCTTTACCGGGTTTCATACCCAACTCATAGGCCGCCCGCGCCAAGCCTTTGCAGGTTGCCAGCGTGGTGCAGAAGACGGCGTTGGCCATCTTGCCGGATTTGAGTCCTTCGTAGGCCACGTCGTACGCACGGACCCAGTTAAAATCAAAGTTCTCCACCTGTTCATTCCAGGATCGCCCTTTGATCCCCAACTTGTGGACACCTGCCTGCCAACCCTTAACGCGATTAAGCACTTCAGAACCAGGCTGCGTATTCAAACAATCCACACGATCATGTCCCAAACCTGCAAGATGTTCGACCATTACCGACGCCCAGGATTCCAGGCTGTTGTCCACGGAAACAAATCCATGTGCGGTCAAATCGCTATAAACCGACACCAGTCGATCCCGAGCCGTGAGCATGCGATCCAAGAGCAACTTGGGCAATCCCTCATTGGGTGGGATGATGAAGATGCCATCCCAATCGCCATCAAACGCGGACATCAATGCCGGGTCATACCAGTGACGGTAACTGCTGATTTTCAACACGCCGTTAAAGTGACTCATGACCCGTTCAATAGCCATACGGATATTGGAGTAACCAAAGCTCTCAAACGCAGGCGTGAGTAAGACGTAAGTACGTGTCGCTTTTTCAACATCGGGCTTGGAGTAAGCTTCAAGCCGACCATTTTTCGCCCGAGCCAGAACGTTGTCTTCGACGAGTTGTTGAACCGCTTTTCGGGCGGTCATATAACTGACACCCACCTCGGCAGCCAAGGCGCGCTCTCCAGGTATCTGCTGATCCAAGTACATCCCTGAATCAATACGCTGCTTGAGTAACTTGGAAATCTCGTGATGTTTGGCTGGTCTGGGCATAATCTTGTTTCTATAGCTTCAACGCTATAACTATTGGCCTGATGTCAACAAAAGTCAAGTTCGTCGACATTTTAAAATTACAATTCACCTGCGAATATCGAAGTGAAACATCCTTAAACCATCATTTTCATATGGTTATATACCAATAACCTGCGTTGATTGATCCGGATTCAACAAGGTCTAAAAGGGTTATACATGACAGACGCAGGCGGACAAGGTTTGAATCTGAATGTGAACCGCAGTCAAACCGACTCATCAGACAGAAAAATAAGCAGCACGCACCAAAAGCACATCACCAGATTCTGAACCGGAATCTGAAGCGCCAACGGCAAAGAATACACCCCCGCCAATGCCAGTGGCCAAACGATCCAATTGGCAATGAGAATCGACATGTACTGATTGGACCACCACAACCGATCACGCAGGATGCTCAGCGTCTTGCCAAAATCAAAACCGGTCTGACGCCAAAGCAGTGCAATACAAATCGTCGGCAAACCCATCAGCGGCGTGTACACCAACATGTCCGCAGTCGTCTTGCATAACGTTGTCACCCAGTCCCCCTGGGAACCAAACAACCAGGCCTGCAACCGCATCATCAAGTCGAATTCCATCCCCATGAAAAACCAGAACACCAGGTAAAACCAAATGTGCGCAGCAGGAATCTGATCCCGAAATTTCGGGCGGGACTTCTGAATTAAAAAAGGAATCAAACCCGCAAAGATCGCAGTGGAGACGCCTGAATAAACCAACCCCGCAGACTGCTTAAAATCCGCAACCTTGTCAAAGAAATCCGTCACCGGCTGCACAAAGTAATACCCGCCAATCACCAGCACCACAAACGCCTGAAGAATCAACCCCGGCACGAGGTTCTGCTTAAGCACATCACCTGTTCGTCTGACCATACCACCGAGCCACGACACCGACGACAAAGCATCATCAGCGATTGGCGGATCGGGTATTTCAGAAATCGAAGTCATCGGATCGTTCCCATGCACGTGGCATCAAAGCCTGCTTCACATCGATTCATCAGCAAGGAAGATCAGCAAAATACACCAGAAACACAACACCAGATTCTGCACCGGCAACTGCAAGGCCAACGGCAAGCAGTAAATCGCAACCACTGCCACGATCCAGATCAACCAGTTGGGGACCAGCATCAGCATCAGACTGTCCGTCCACCAACGCTTCTGACGTAACACGGATATCGTCTTGCCAAAGTCAAACTCGCACTGACGCCAGGTCATCGCAATCGCACAACTCGTCAATCCCCAAAGGGGCACATAGATCAGCTGGTCGAACAACGTCTTGCTGACCAAGGTCACCATGTCCTTACCCGTGCCGAACATCATCGCCTGACAACGATACAGCAGGTCAACTTCCATCCCCTTCAAGGCCCAGAGAATCACGAAAAACCAAACATGGCTCGTGGGCATCAGGTGTCGGTATTTGGGTCTTGCTTTTTGAACCAGAAAAGGGATCAACCCGCCAAACATGGCAGTGGACACCGCTGAAAAACCAAAGCCGTACGTGTCCTTGAAATCTGCAACACGGTTAAAGGCCACGGCGACAGGCTCAAAAAGATAGTACGAACCCACCACAGCCACCACAAACACCTGAAGGATCAAGCCCGGGATCATGTTCCGTCGCAACACATCACGCGTACGCAACATCAACCGACTCAACCACGGGCGGTCATCAATCTGATCGGACACTACAGCTTCACCAATGGGGTCACTACTCATGGCGGCCATTGTAGCCATCCACCACCAGACTGTCCCATTGACCAAAAGATATTGAGAATTACTTTACCAACGATTCAACGACATCATTTGCGCCACAAATCACGGCTGCACCACCTCAATCATATCCTGCACATCCTCACCACCCAGAAGCATCACATGCACACCACGAACCCCCAGCATCTTTCGCATCGACGCGATCATCTGCTTTGCCAAGTCGATACCACACTGACGAATATCCGAAGATTCACGCAATCGCTTTTCAACTGCCCCTGGTAACCAAACCCCTGGCAAACGCTTAACCAACGCCAAACCTTCTTGACTGACCACCACCGGCACGCCAGCCAACAATGACACACGCTCATGCAATCGCCGGGCAACCATCGCATCACAAAAAGCTTCAAACCTCGGCAAATCAAACACCATCTGAGTCTGCACGAAATCCGCACCCGACTCGATCTTTTGTTCAAGTTGTAGCAAGGGTAATGTCGCAGGTGTCGAAAATGGATTGATCACCGCACCTAACCATAAGCGACGTGACGCAGGCTCCCCGGATGCCAATCGCAACATGCCCAGACTATCCATCTGTATAGCCTCCGCATGTCCCTGACCACCATCACCTGTCAAGCACATCAAGTTACCCACATCACTGCAATGCATCATCGCAAGCTCCGTTAGCAACTGTGTCTGATCACCATCACGTCCTGTGAGAATCGCAATCGCATCAACACCAATCGCTCGCAGATGTCCCGCAGCTTCAGGTGATGGCATCACCGACCGACCCTTAAGCTGGCCAGTCACATTCATCGCTTCAAACCAAGGTGACAACGCAAGTGCCCTATCCACAAAGCAGCCAAGCTGACCAACCTTGGGGGAATGAATCTCACAGACATGAACAAATGCACCATCACATAATCGCTTCTGTAATTTGGAGACAACCGCGCGGTCACCTACTGCCTGTGGCGTTGTTGACATGTGATGGCGGGTCTCTATCACAGGTCCATCCAACCAGACACAATCCTGCTCAGGCAACGTGCCACATCGCCCATCAAGCGTATCACTGCATGGCCCACGACACAGCCTCTTTGGACATTGAGTCGATGGTGAATTGGAATCAACTTGTATTGAACTTGTATGCATCACCGTATTCTGAGGCACTACTTTAAACATCTCAAACCTCACAGCGACCGTCCTGCCATCACTGCATGTTTGTCGGGTCATTTACTTGATGAGTCGCATTCGTAGCACATTGTTTTTTCAAAAAAGTAGAAACGAACCATTTACACACAATTCCAATTCCCACACTGTTGAAGGATACAAGACCAGGGCAAACGCAAGTACGTTTTTTTGCCTTAGCCAGCCGGCTCGTGTCGAGCCAGGATAGAGTAAAGCTCAAATTCGGGACACAAACAACATGTTCGATACCCAAACCTTCTTCAGCTACGGATTTCGTCACAACACCCGACAGCTCGCCAAGGCACAAACGTCTACATGCGTTCATCCTGAATACAAGACCACAACTTGACAATCCCGTGTAAAACCCGGATTATACTGCGTTACCAACCAACCCGGTGAGATGGCGGAGCGGTTGAACGCACCGGTCTTGAAAACCGGCGTGGACTTCGGTCCACCGTGGGTTCGAATCCCACTCTCACCGCTTCTTTAGGCCGAAAATCGCCGTTTTTTACGGGTTTTTCGGCCTTTTTTGTTTCTGTCTCATCCTGTCTCAGAGACGCCGGTTGTCTCATCCGTTCTCCCGAAATCGCATGTTTTCGTACATTTGGCGCCCAGTTTCGCGCCCAGTCATTTTGACTGGGCGCGCGACTACCCGACAATATCTTTGTCAGTCCCGATGTAATGATTGTAGACAACGGTGGTCTGGAAGCGACTTTCGTCCCCGCACCATTTCGCATGTGCCTGAATCCGGATTGTGGCGTGGCTTACAATGCTCGCCAACCATATAAAACGGACTGTAGAACTCGTGATCGTGAAATCAAGTCAGCCTCGCCCCTGTGAGTACTCCCTAGCCCGAGCAAAATATCCGAGAAGCGTGCTTATGTACTTTATTGCTAGGTCTACATCACAACGCTGCATAACCTACCAGAATATTCAACGGCAGGAATTCAATGTTGATAAAGAACTTTGCCATGGCATTGATGAATAGTCTTGGAAGGTATTGGGCTAATTACCCAATGATTTTACTTCAAGATCGGTATTACTCTGCCTTCTCTACTTGATTGATAGCATGCATCCAGAACGCGAAAACAATTGACGATATGTTCAAGCGTGATGGTTGGCTGCGAATTGGTTTGAATGGCTTTGACGAAATCGTTGACAAAGCATTGGCCTGCACTCATGCCATATGGAACGAAGCGTGCTTGATCCTGTTGGTAACAGGTGTAGCCGTATCCCAATCCTTGTTCAATGTTGAGTACGCCTTGGCTGCCGATGACCTGCATGGTACAGTCGGTGGCAAGTTGCGTTTGGGTCGTGGTACGGCCAACAAGCAGTGTACCAATACCGCCACCTTCAAAGGTCAAACTCAACAGTGCCATGTCTTCAACACCATGCTTTTTGTAACGCTCGTAAAACATGGCATCCATTCTTGCGAACACATGCGTGATATTGCAGCCAAAGAATTTGAGCATCGCCAGGATGCCATAGGGGCCGAAGTTGGCTAACTCACCTCGTTTCTCGCTGGCACATTTCTCCTCGGTGAGAATGTACTGCGGACCACGCGGTTGGAGGTATTGGAAGTGGGCGGCATGCGGTATACCGATAGCGCCTTGTGTCACTTGTTCGATCGCAGGGCGAAACGCATTGGAAAAGACCGTGGCAGGAATGGCTGCCGTGAAACGGATACCTGATTCGCAGACTGCCTTTGCCAATTGATCCAAACTGCCATTGTTACTGGCGACCGGTTTCTCGCAAAGTACGTCAATGCCTTGCTTGGCGCATGCGATGACAACCGATGGATTCTGGCTTGGTGATACCGCGATACTCACAGCATCAATCGTCTGTTGCTCAAGCATCTGGCGATAGTCCGCGTAGTACGGCACGTTGTGTGATGCAGCAAAATCCATGGCAACCTTGCGCGTTTCCTCCGTGATATCCGGCACATCACCTACAGCAACAAGCTGCGTTTGGGGGTGCTCTGCGAGCAGGCGGCCGTAGTCCATTTGATGGCCATGTGAGAAACTGATCAATGCGATTTGTATCGGCTTAGTCATGATTCACCTCCACAGGCTGACCGGAACGGAATGACTCAACAGCAGCAAGGACACCTGCAAGAACCTGTCGTGAAAACTCAGGGGAAACGGGCACGGGTTTCTCTTGCAGGATCGCATCAGCCAGTTCACGGATCATCGCTGCAAAATTATCTTCCTCAGGCGTCAGGTACATATGCGAACCCGGGAAATGCATGCCATCCTTGTTGAACAGACTCACACTCAAATCTTTGGAGGGCGACATCACAATGGTGCCTTCGGTGCCGATGATATGCAGTCCCGTCCCAGGCATGGAATATGCCTGGGGCTGCATCATGCGGTTCTCTTCAAACAGTCCCATCGCACCCTTGGCAAAGCGGACATTGATTGAAAAGAACTCCCATAGAGGAACACCTTCCTGACCCGGATGTCCGATGGTGTAAACATTCTGTGGTTGGTCATTGAGCATCCAACTCAGCAGGTCCAATGAGTGCATGGCATTGTGGACCAGCAGGTGATCGACCTCACCTTCCGAGGCTGCTTTGGGCCAATGATCCGGGCGCCAGAATGAAGGACAACCGCCATGCATACGGGCAAAAACCGGCTTGCCAATATCACCACTGTGAACACGCTTGACGATGTCCTGACATTTGGGAACCCAACGCATTGATTGGACGCACATTAGTTGGACTTTATTTTTCTGGGCAACTTCAATCATCTTTTTTGCGTCATCGGTGTTGGTGGCTATGGGCTTTTCAACCAGGACATGTTTGCCTTGCTGCATCGCAGCGATCGCCAGTGACGCATGGGTATGATCGGGCGTGACCAGGTCAATGAGGTCAATGTCTGGGCATTCAAACATTTGCTGCGCCGAAGTGAAGCAATGTTGTACGTCGTACTGTTGGGCAAAGGACTGAGCCAATGATTCGTTGATATCGCAAACGGCATAAAGCTGTGTATTGCCGCTGAAGCGATGTGCTTTGGCATGGTTGTTTGCCACACCATGGCAGCCGATCTGGCCGACCCGAAGTTTGCCGGGAGCTCTGTGAGACATGTTGATGTTCCTGATGAATGTCATGGGATGATGCTTCAATACTTTGAAATCAGCCATACAGGATGGTGGTCATGGAATTGTTTTGATTGCGGGTTGATGGCTGGTGTAAACCAGATCACAACCTTTCATCAGTTGGGAATGATCAAGGGTGATGGATGGATGCGGTTTGCCATTCACATGAAGCTGTCCACTTACCTCGTGAATCGCTGAGTGTTTGTTGTGTAGACGAACCACGTTTGACGGGCCGGTGATGAACGTTGCTTTCTCAACCAGTGGCAAACTCAATGTGTATTGCCCGCTGGCAAGACATGTCGGGTACAACCCCAATGCGCTGAGGACGTACCACGCTGACATCTCACCATTGTCTTCATCGCCAGGCAGTGAGTCAGGGGTGTACAACTCGGTGAGGACACGCCGCACCCATGCATTGGTTTTCTCCGGCGCGCCAGCATGTGCCATCAGATACAGCATGTGATGCACGGGTTGGTTGCAGTGTGCATACTGGCCAAACGGCACGCACGCCATTTCGGTCATCTCGTGAATCTCGTAGTCATAGCCACCAATGTTAAATCGCGGGTCGTCCAGCAGCATGGCTTGCATGCGCTCAACCAATATGTCATTGCCGCCGAGCAATTCTGCTAATCCCTGCGGGTCGTGTGGCACGGCCCAGAGATAATGATTGGCACAACCTTCGCAATAGGAACCGCCCCAGTCATAGGGATCAAACGGCTCAACCCAACTGCCATCGGCATTTTTCCCACGGAAATAGCCGGTTTTTGCATCAAAGAGATTACGATAGTTTTGAGCACGCTGGGCAAAACGTTGTGCATCATCGTGTTTTCCCAGTGCCCGTGCCGCCTGACTGATGGTGTAATCACAATACGCAAAGTCCAACGTCTCGGAGACGCCATGATGCACACGGTCTTGAGGGACGTAGCCAAGCTTCAGATAATCCGCGATGCCGTTGCGACCGTAAGTGCCTGCATCATCTCCCACCTGCGTCGCGCTTTGGACGATGGCTTGATAGGCAAGTTCATGATCAATATCCGCAGTGCCTTTGACAATCGCGTCGGCAAAAACGGCTTCGGCATGCGAACCGCACATGGCGTTGCGATACCCGGGACTGGCCCACTTGGGTAACCACCCGCCTTCGCGATAGGCATTGAGCCAGCCTTGGAGTAGTTGACTATAGACCTGTGGATACACGACCGACAGCAACGGGTAAAGTGTGCGATGCACATCCCAGAAGCCTTGATCGGTGTATAGGAGACCGGGGTGGACTTTGTCGTCGTAGGGACTGTAGTGGTGAAGCTTGCCGTGTTCATCAACTTCATGCAGGCCACGTGGGAAAAGCAGACAGCGATAAAGCGCAGTGTAAAATGTTCGGCGAATGGTCGTATCTTGTGTTTGAATGTCGATGTGATCAAAAAGCTTCTGCCAACATGCATCGGCTTGTGTGCGGATTTGCTCAAGTGTTTGGCCGGCAAGTTCACGATCCAGATTGAGCATCGCTTGTTGTGGACTGATAAACGAGCTTGCGATGCGTGCCGTAACGGTGGACGCAACGTTGGGCTCGAATTGCACGTAGGCAGTGATGTTGTCACCGCTATGCGATCGTTGCGTCATCACGCATTGCTCGGTGGATCCTGTGCCAAACGATTTGATTGGGCAATCGAATTGGATCACATAATGACAGGCAAAGTTCGGCAGGACACCGCCATGATTAGCATGGGTGGTGCAATGGATACGACGGTGCTGCGGTTGAATGCTGATCTGGCCGGTACCTTCGGGCAGTTCGAGTATCATGCCCGGTTGCTTATCGTAGCGATAGTGCATTGCAGTCGCGCAACCGTGTTGCGTCACCGCCCACTGCATGTCGATGCCGTAGCGTTGCATTCGCACTGCACCACCACCGGGGCCGGTTTGTTGCATGTCCCATTGATAGGTGCTGCTGCGTTTTTCGGCAGAGATGCAGGGTTTACCTGTGATGGGCATCAGCACCATCTGACCGTAATCACCGATCCATGGCGAGGGTTGATGTGTCGCACGTAGCCCCTGAAATTTGGGATCATGATGGTGATAAAACCATTTGCCTTGACGCGTTTGCGCCGACCAGCAGGTCATGCCCCAGGGCATCGTCATTGCTGGATAGGTATTGCCCGTGGACAGGTCGAACGTGGAATCGCTGCCTTGAAAAATGTTGGCTAGTTGAAGCGTGTTAGTTGGATGCGCGGTTTGGCGTTGAAGCATGTCACTGCACCTCCAACGTGTTGGATGGTTGATCAAGTGGATATCGCAAAGTGTTCGCCCAACTCTCTGGCACGTTTGGCATTTGCATTACGCGTCCGTCAAGACGTAGTGACTGCGTTGCCAGACAACCTGCAGCTACGCTGTAACGTGCATCGATCGGACTGACGGATGGTTGAATCTCACCACGCACAAACTGCAAAAACTCAGCAACGATTTTGGGGTCCGCACCACCATGTGACTTGATATCCCCCCTCAAGATGTGCTGTTCATCACCACGTTCCTTGTAGTCCGGCGGTTTGTTCCAGAGTCGAATCTCAACATCACCTGCATAGTCACCGTAGTTTTCAATGCGACCTTCCGTGCCGATGACGGTGTAGTTCCGCCAGGCATCGGGGGTGAAGTGGCATTGCTGATAGCTTGCAAAGACGCCGTTATCCAGTTGCATCTGCATCATGCTCAGGTCTTCGACATCAATGGTTGGGTTGAGGCCTGTTTGTGCGCTGGGGGGCCAAAGATCAGGAACGCTGCGAATCTGCGGTTTTTCTTCGGGCTTGCGCCGGTCTGTGACATCGCCATACACCGTCAGCGCGCCCATGGCATGGACACGCTGTGTGTACCCGCCACCGAGCATATGAATGATGTCAATGTCGTGAGCGCCTTTTTGCAAAAGCAGACTGTTGGAGAATCGACGCTCCGCATGCCAGTCTTTGAAGTAGGCTTCACCGCCGTAGGAAATGAAGTGACGGACCCAGATGGCTTTGACTTTGCCGATGCGCCCATCATCGATGAGTTGTTTCATTTTCAAGACAAACGGCATGTGACGCATGTTGTGACCGACGTAGAGCTTTGAACCACTACGGTAAGCGGCTTCCAGAATGCGGTCACAACCTGCAATGTCTATCGCAATCGGTTTTTCCAGATAGACCGCTTTGCCTGCTTCCAAGGCTGCGACCGCATGTTCCTCATGACAGAAGTCCGGCGAGGCAATGAAGACCGCATCAATGTCGCGCCGATCAAGCATCCGACGATAGTCGTCATACAGTAAGACGTCCGAGTCGATTCGCTTGGCAAAGGCATCAAGCGCATCAGGGCTGATATCGGCACCGGCAACCAAACGACTGCCTTTGCCCGGAAGATGAGCATAGTCTGCAACACCGCCGCGCCCGCCAACACCTATCACTGCGATTTGTAAATCGTCACACATCATCGATGTCTCTTGCTAACGGGTAAAAATACCTTGAAAATCAGGGGAAAACGCATCGATTCAAATGCCCTGGCAATAGGCTGCAATATTTTCCACGGTCGAATTGCGAACCATCAACTGGCCTGCAATGCGCGTGGTTTGATCGGTGATGGGTTGGTTGGCAACCAATTTGTTGAGTAGCTCAATGGACTGGAATCCTACCTGTTCGGCAGGTAAGTCATACGTCGTCATCGGCACCGGCAACATGCACGCTTCAGGGTCATTGTTGAATCCAGCGATCGCAACATCCTTGCGAATTTGCATACCTTGGTTGAGCGCTGCGCGATACACACTTGGCGCAAAAATGTCATTGAGCAGAAAAATCGCATCCGGCCGATTGTCCGAGGCCATCAAGCGGTGTGCCTGTTCGTATGCCAGCATCTCGCGCACCATCGGTTCATGGGACAGACGCATCAGGTTACGGTCCACGCGCTGAATCAATTCGTCATCAAAGGGCAAGCCTGCTTCATCGAGTGCGCGGCGATAACCTGCTTCACGCTCGAGGACGGCTTCACTGAGTTCGCCAGGTAAGCCTGCAAAGGTGATATGGGCGATGCGCTTGTAACCACAACGAACCAAATGCCGCGTCACTTCATATGCACCCAATTCATGATCTACACAAACCAGCGGAACCGTTGAGCCTTCCATGCCATGATCGATTATCACCAGCGGGAAATCCTGGCTTTGGAGTTGTTCGACGGCCTGACGATTTTCGCCGGACGTCACCGGCCAGAGAATCGCGCCCCCTACGCCACGATCAACAAGACTCTCGAGTAATTCACGTTCGCGTTCAATGCTGTGATCCGAATCGAGCAGTAGCATTTCCTGTCGTCGGGATCGCAGTGCCTGGCTGATACCACGAATGACGCGGCTGATGACCGAGTCGCCCTTGTCGCTACAGATGAATGCGATGACCTGGTTGCCGATGTGCGTGGGGTTGGATCGTTTGGCAACGAATGTGCCACGACCTTGTTGACGGTCAATCCAGCCTTCTGCTGCAAGTGTCGATAAGCCGCGCAGAATGGTATGTCGACTCACATCCAGATCCCGTGCCAGTTCATGTTCACTGGGTAGCTTGTCGCCGACTTTGTATCGGCCGGAGCGAATTTGGGTCTTGAGCGTATCCACAAGCATGTCGTGTTTAAGCTTGCCTTGTGTGGCCGCTTTTTCATTTTCCGAATCAAGTATGGTGCGTGAAGCCAAGTGACACCTCCGGGGCGAGTGGGTAAGTGAACATACAATCTGGTCAAAAAGATCATACAAGTGTTTTACGGCCGTGTCAATGGTTGGTGTTCGATTTTGGTGTGTCCCAGCTGTTTTATCGCTTTAAGGCCAATAGGACTGGGAGCGTTCAATGGTGGCGGTTTGTGTGCTTGGCCTGAGCATGTTTTTCTTAAGTGTTTATAAATAAATTATTAACGTACAAACTGCCTTATTTGGTACAAGGAGTCTACTTTGCCGGGGTGAAAAAAAATCCATTTTTGCCAATTAATTATCATTGACAATCCAAACTTGTATGTCTATTGTCAAGTTGTATGTTGTTTTGCGCCACCGTGAAGTTTGTCGTGCCGATGCGTCACGGCATGGGCCTTTGTCCGGCCCTGCTAGTCGGTTTGCATGACGCTGGAGATTGGCAAATTGTAAATCGGCATTGATTGTGCTCAGAAGATGAGGTGGCAAGGTTTAAACTGGATGTCCCCGCGTTGACGGATATGGCTGTGATTGAATAAAGCCACAACGCAACGCTGTCACGGTAAGACGCACTTGAACTCTAAATGAATGATGATGTCGTTCATACAGTCAAAGGAAACGATATGAAACGAGTAAACTGCAAGTACCAAAGAGGATTCACGCTCATTGAATTACTGGTGGTGATTTCCATTATCGCGTTACTGATTTCGATTCTCTTACCGGCATTGGGGGCTGCGCGGGATCGTGCCATGGCCACGCGATGTCAGAGCAATCTCAGGCAAAATGGTGTGGCACATTACTCCTACTTCAACGACAACGAGATGCTGCTGCCTCCTAACAATCTCACCAAGACCTGGTCGGAGTATCTGCTTGGCGGTCAGTACATCGACACCGACAAGGCGTTTCAGTGTCCGTCCATGCACCCGGCGCCGGTCTACTCCAAGTACACCACCTATGGCACATTGTCACGCAACGGCGGCGATCACCTGGACTTTATCTTTGGGAGTTTTGATGCTGAGCCAACTGACAAGATTCTCCTGGCCGATTCGGTGCAGGATCCCAATGCCGGTCGTGTGATTCAGACGTATCTAATCTATGGCGTCAATGCGCCAACCGACAGTATCTATGCCATCTACGCACATCACGCCAAGAGCGCCAACCTGTTGATGGGTGATGGACGCGTCCGAACCGGGACCAAGGACGAGTTGAATTCACTGCCTTTGGCAATGCACTCGCGTACCGATGGCCAACTGCGTTACTTCACCGTTTCGGAAAACTGATTTCAAGCACATCATGGAATTTTACTCATGTTTAACCGATCAATACTCGGCTCTTTGATGGTCATTTGTCTGCTGGGCATGCAAACAAATCAACTCTTTGCAGACCCATCGACCAGCAAGCCGTCGCAAGCGACATTGAAACTCAACCCGATGGACTTTGGTGCCACCGGCGACGGGCAAACCGATGACTCCGAGTCGTTTAATCGCATGCACGAGGTCATGGCTCAAACCACACGGCCGATCCATGTGCATATCCCCGCTGGCGTGTACATGGTCAACCCCTTGAAGATGCCCAAAATTGAACTCTCCCCGGGTATCCTGCGCACCAAGGCATTGATCCATCTTGCTAACGATTACAGCAAAGTCACCTGTGATGGCGTAATCAAAGTGATCAAGGGGCTTAACTACACCAAGGGGATAAAGAACGGTCACGAGTGGTACTGGTCGGGCGTGCTGATCAATCGTGCAAACTACTGCACCGTCGATGGATTGAATTTTGATGGTAATGGTACGGGAACCTACACCGGTTGGATATCCAAACAACCGAACCTGCGTTGGCAAGGCGTCTCGGCGTTGGGCGCGCCCGGTGATACCAATCTCTACGTAGGCAATCGTGTGATCAACTGCACCGTTATCAGTGGCGGCGGCCAAGCCATCGGCATGCAATACCAGAAGCAGGCGATCATCGCCCATAACCATGTGCAGGACTCATCGGGAATCGGCTTTTCGCGCAGCGAAGACTGCCAGATCGTCAATAACACATCCATCCGAAGCCATGACGCGCCGTACCTTGCCAACGGGCGATGCAACAACATTCTCATTGCCAACAACATCTCCCGTGGCACAACCAATGGATCAGGCATTGATGTCGTCGGCTGTAGCAATGTCATTGTCCGGGGCAACATCATTGAAGACTCAGCAGCATGGGGTCTGCTCATTGGTTTTAGTGCTCAACAAAAAAATGGTTGTGACCGTGTTCTCGTTGAGGGAAATCTCTTCGTTAACAACGGCCGTAGCGTCGATACACCCATGAATGGCGAAATCTGCGTCGGGCGCCCCTGGTCAGCTTCACCGGACCCCATCAGCCATGTCACCATCATGGGCAATCAATTCAAACTCGATGGTACACATGGCCCCGACAAGGGAAGCATGATCAGCATCGCACACAATGCCAATCATGTGGTTGTCCAAAATAACACGGCCCACGGCAAGCTCAGCCAAAGTGACGCGATCGTCACCGTCTGGCAACCCACGTCCGACTTAATCCTCAAAGGCAATACCTGGATGGGCAACAATGAAGCGCGTGTCGTACTCAAAGCACCTGTCAAGGAAGCATTCGTCATCCAGGACAATATCAACATCGCCCAAACCCCAAAGCAGGCGAATACCAACTCTGCATCGAACGCAGACTAACAATCACAGGTTGACCATGATTCAAAAGACGTTCCTCATGATGTTGTTGCACTTGCTACTTCCAGCAATGCTTCTGGCGATCACGCCGATGTCACAGTCACCAGTAATTAATGGCAAACTTACCGACGGTGAATGGCAGCAGGCCAAGCACTTTGATCGATTCATCACAACTGCCCCCGATCAGGATCACCCCAATAAGCCCACACAAGCCTGGTTTGGTTTTGATCAGCAGAACCTGTACCTTGCCTTTGACTGTTCAGACTCGGATACTGCTTCGATCCAAAGCAATATCCAAACGCGCGATGGTACGCTGTGGTTTGATGATTGCGTGGAGGTCTTTTTCAAGCCGATTCAAAGTCGCTCTGAATATTACCACTTCATCGTCAATCCACGGGGCATGGTCTTTGACCAACTCTGTCGCCCCAATGAAATTGGCGTGCATAAAGATTGGAACGCGCTTGGTATCACCGTTGCGACCGGTATCACGCCGACGGGATGGCAGGTGGAAGTGCGTATCCCACTGAGCAATTTCCCAATGGCCGGCAATGTATGGGCGATGAATCTTGCACGCACATCGCAAAAACCAACGGTTGAATACAGCAGTATCCAAGGCATGAAAAATGGTTTTCATCGCCCTGAAGCTTTCCGTATTATTGAACCTCAAATTGACAGCACCCACTTTGCACCGGGTGTCGAAATTCTGGATGTCGGGCAACGTCAGGCGGGTACGAATACCGCAAAAATCCGTCTGATCAACGAAAAGGCCATCACCGGAAAAGCGTCATTACACAGCAGCGTCATCAATTCAAGCCAAACCGCGACACGTCAGACCACTACAGTTCAACTCAATGCAGATCACGAACAAATGGTCTCGATTCCATATCAAGTCGACCAGCCCGGCCCCGCTGAGTTGCGTGTGACACTTCAAATGCAAGGCTATCAACCCGCAACCGTGGGTCGGACATTACTTGTTCGCGAAAGTGATTTAACCGCAGATCCATCAAGAGAGCCTTCGCACCGTTACATTGACAAGGACCATGCCTTGGTCATCAATGGGAAGAAAGTCTTTCCCTTGATTTTCTATCGTCAACCGCCTGGCACTTATACATCACTGAAATCCACTGGATTTAACTGTGCAGAGGTGACCAACTATCGACCGACGATGGATGTGATTCGCACACATCTGCAACAGGCTCAGAACAGTGGCATCGGATTGCTGCCTCATGAAGACTATGCAGCCCGTCGCTTTTTGCGTGGGCAAATGAAAAAGGTGGTTCGGCAGTTCAAGGATCATCCCAACCTTTGGGCCTGGTATCTTGCGGATGAACCGCAGAACTATGGCATATCGCCGGAGAACGCAGAGGACCTGTATCACGCTGTCAAACAGGCGGCACCTGATTTGCCCGTGTTCTTACTCAATAGCGAACCGCAGTTGTTTAAGCGTTATGCATCTGCCTGCGACATCTTTGGCGTGGATTGCTACCCCGTTCCCAGTAAACCCATCAGCGTGATCGCGGACTACATCGAGGAAGCACACAAAGCGGTTGACCACAAAAAACCTGTCTGGTTTGCAGCCCAAACTTATGGTTCATTCAAACATGGTGGGCGCATGCCAACGCTTGATGAAGGACGCTGCATGATCTATCTGGCGTTGGCCCACGGCGTC
The DNA here is from genome assembly GCA_002480565.1 of Phycisphaerales bacterium UBA7800. Taxonomy (GTDB): domain Bacteria; phylum Planctomycetota; class Phycisphaerae; order Phycisphaerales; family Phycisphaeraceae; genus UBA7800. The sequence continues at coordinate 21,686 of DLCK01000081.1, forward strand.
AAAGGGATGCTGTTCTTTGCATACACCTGTGAGGAAATGGGCGGTTCATTACAGAAAACCGATGCAGCTTTCTATGAGATGACACTGGAGATTGGTAAAGAAATCCAAGGTCTTTCAGAGGCCTTAACCGGGCCGGATATTGCTCAGCAATACACGGTCAAAACCGAACAAGGCAAACTACACTGTCGGATGATTGCTGATCAGAAGCACCACTACCTGCTGACCGTGAATCCAACGGATCAAACCATCAAAGCGCGTATCACATCTCCCTTGATCGACAAATTACAAACGCATGTTTCAACTCTGTGGGGCGTGGATCAGGTCGTCATCAATCAAACTGTAAGCGATACATGGGCGCCGTTTGCTGTCAAAGTTTATGTACTTAAAAATGGAGTTACCCAACCATGAAACACAGTTACCTTTTAGGATTATGCCTTTTGTGTTTAGCTGTCCAACTACATGCGGGTGATTCAGCAGCAGAGCGTGTATTGTTCGAAGACCGCTTTGATCAAATGGTAATGAATCAACAATGGCTTATGCGCATCCCCGGCGAGAACCAGGCGAACTGGCTATTGAAAGACAACACACTCCTGGGCAAAGCGGACGCAGGCAAGAATGGCATGCTGCTGCTTGATCAACCCAAATGGAGCAATTACACCGTTACAGTCCAATTCCAATTCATCGAAGATCAACCACGCAGTCTTGGACTCATCTTTCATGGTGCACCACCCAAGGGACGGCATCCAGTGTATTTCACCGGCATGATTTTTGGCGTACAGGAAAACACGGCAACGCTTCATGCGGTCGACCCCGTTTGGCGCAAAATCAAGACAAAAAGCATCAGTCCCTTGGAAGATGGGAAATGGTATCAACTGTGCGTGGTGGTAGAAGATGAAACCATGAAGTGTTTCATCGACGATCAACTCATCATCGAGGAAGCCTATGGCAAAATGCCTCGAGGTGGAGCAGGTTTGCGGCTGAGTTCAGGAGCTGTCGCCAAACTCAAAAATTTCAAAGTCGTCTTAGCGAAGTAAGGATCAAACATGTTTGAGTTGCAACGGCATGCTGATAATCCTGTGCTGGTTCCTCATCCGGATCACCTTTGGGAAAATTTTGCGGTCTGTAATCCTGCCGTCTGGTACGAGGATGGCAAGTTCCTGATGTTGTACCGAGCGGCCGGTGATGATGCTGAGCATCGCATCCACCTGGGCTTGGCAACAAGTGATGATGGCGTGCATTTCACCCGGGTATCCACTGAGCCTGTGTTCAGTCCTATCCCAGGCAATTTCGATGGCGGTTGCGTTGAGGATCCGCGCATCGTCAAGTTCGGGGATTGGTTTTACATCACTTATGCCTATCGTCCATTACCACCGGGACGCTATTGGCTCAACGAGCAATCCCTGGCCTTCATGCCAAAGGAACCAGCCGAAGCGCCAGTCTTTTATCGACAGAACATGACACAATCCGGCTTGCTCATGAGCAAGAACCTCAAGACATTCCAACGATTGGGACGCATCACAGCAGCGGGAGACGACAATCGAGATGTCATTCTTTTTCCTGAAAAAATCAACAATCAATTTGTCATGCTCCACCGATCCAAGCGATTGATTGGCGAGCAATATGGTTGTGAGCATCCAGCAATTTGGATCGCGTTTTCCAATGATCTGTTGAGTTGGGACGATGGTATATTACTGCTCAAGAATCAGTTTGATTGGGAAAGCAAGGTTGGTGGAGCGACCCCACCAATTCGCACCGAAGCAGGTTGGCTGATGCTTTACCATGCAGTGGATGATGCAGGTGTCTATCGCACTGGCGCTTGCCTTCTGGATATCAACAATCCAACACAGGTCTTGGCCCGTCTACCCAAACCGATCCTCGTTCCACAGGAAGCATTTGAGCTCAATGGACTCTATGGCCAATGTGTATTTCCGACGGGTAACGTGGTTGTTGGAGATACTTTGTATGTTTACTACGGTGCAGCAGACAAATGCATCGGCTTGGCTACCTGTCAGATATCTGATTTGTTGGAAGTTCTAAAAAAACAGAATTGCTACGAACAAGCCTGATCTTGGCATTTGCCTGTAATACATTCACCTGTTATCCCCTGACCTGGCTAATTCGAATCCCTGTTACACTCCCGAAAAGTTCCCTGTTCTGCAAGAACAGGGGATTGGGCAATGTGAACCTTCTAAACTCCGGTTTGTCAGGCGATAACCACAGCCCCAACTACGTTTGACGCGCCATTTTCGAGATTTTCCCTGTAAATCAAGCAAGAACAGGGATCTCAAACTAAGACGGGTTGTCGTATCCCAGAGCACACACCGCTTCATCAGGCCGAAAACCGCCGTTTTTCACGGGGTTTTCGGCCTTTTTTGTTTCTGTCTCATCTTGTTTCAGAGACGCCGGTTGTCTCATCCGTTCTCTCGAAATCGCATGTTTTCGTACATTTGGCGCCGAGTCATTTTGACCAGGCGCGGTTTCAACATCTATATGTGACCAGGCATTACAAACATACTCTTTGAGGCTGGCAAGATATCCGGGTGTTTGTGACTTGTGGCGACATGCTAAAAATCACTTCCTATGGTTTACACAATCAGCTCGGATTGACATGGGAGGTCTGATGGTATGATGCACCTTGGAAGTCAATTATTTAGTCTTTAGCATTACAATTTGAGACCATGTATAAATCTGAACCTAAACCGTCTGAGTGCAATCGTATCGTCGCTTTAGCCATACTCGCAGGCGTGGTGATAGCTACGTTGGCTGCTTTGGAATCAACCGTGCCTTGGATTGCATCGTTTTGTGGCTTGCTGGGCGATGGTTGCCAGGATACCGCTGAGTACCAACTGCTCGGATACCCGATTGCGCCGTGGGGTATGATCTATTATGCAGTGTTAGGATTGCTATTCTTTTTCAAACGCCCCTTTCTGTTCTGGGCTGTGATGTTGGGTGTTGGAGGAGAGCTGGTATTTGCCAGAATCATGGTTGAAGGTCGCTTCGCCTGTGTGTTCTGCGTAGCTAATCTCCTGGTGATATTGGTTCTACTGCTATGTCACCTAGACAGGCGTCGCATTTGGAAAATGATCAGTGTGATTGCTCTGACGTATATCGTTTCGAGCTTGCTGATCGTAAATGCAGACACATCAACACAGTCACACAATCCAATACTTTCACCTCACACGCCGCTTGCGATCGTAGGGGACCGCACGATTACCGTTGCGGATGTCGAGCAGCCGTTGACATCGGAACTGCATCGCAGACAGCAGGCCATTTACAAGCTCAAGCGACTGGTACTGGATACAAAAATCGACGATATCCTTTTGGAGATCGAAGCTCAGTCAATGGGCATCACTGTCGATGCATTGCTAGACAAAGTTCGCAGCCAAATCAGCCCCCCTGCTGAGCATATTATTGATCATTACTATGACAGTCAGTTGTATAAACAGTGGGGTTCATGGACTGGCAGCCAAGAGCAAATCAAGCAACAGATTCGCAAACATATTCATACCCGTGAAAGCAATCCGTTGGTCCTTGATTATTGCAAAAAGTTGAGGCAAAAATATCCCGTGGTGGACTACTTGACTGAGCCACGAGTGCCTGGAGCCCAATTGCGTATTGGCCAGGCTCCTTCGCTTGGCCCTGCCGACGCCTCGGTTCTGGTGATGGAATTATCCGACTACCACTGCCCAACTTGTCGTGCGGGGCATAAGGTGGTCAAGCAAATCAAGGACAAGTACAAAGACAAAGTTCGGTGGGTCTATAAAGATTACCCACTCAAGAAACATCCAGTAGCCAAGGAGTTGGCATTGGCTGCAAGATTCGCTCATACCCATGGCAAGTTCTGGGAGTTTCAAGAACTTCTATTTTCTGCTGATCATTTACCAACAGTTCAAGACGCTTTGTCTTATGCCCAGGAGTTGGGGCTGAATGTGACATTGCTTAAACAGTACATGTCTGACCCTGATGCAATTCAATCCCTTGAACAGGACGTCACGGAAATTCGCAATGCAGGCATCAGTTCCACGCCGACGTTCATCATCAACGGGAAACTACGCAGTGGCATGCCAACATTTGAAGAATTCAGCACACTGATCGACAAGGCCATCCAAGAGACCGCCAAAGGTAAAAGTGTTGAATAAAGGCATTGCCCAACCCCTTTGAATATTCGCATCTTCATCATCCACAGCCCAATAGACGTAGCCCTTCAGTGATTGGCCATGTATCACAGAAGCGATACATATTGATCGCGCAGCAACGGAATTACACGCTATAATTGATAATTCTGCGACTGCAATTCAATTGCATTAAATTGACAAAATAAAGAAAAACCGCCAATGAATCATCACAACGCTATCGGTACCAAAAACGATAAACCCAATACCAAAGACGGTTTAAAACGAATTCGGACTTTGATTTTGTACACCGCATTGGTGGCAAGCGTGTCCGTACTGCTTTACAAAGTCTACTTGAGCTATGGCAAAGCGATCACCGGCTACGGGGAAGACTGGGAATCATTAGCCATCCTCGACACCAAGCATCCAGACTCCCTCTCCGGCGGAGACCTGACGCATTTCAAGTTTGGCAATATCTCCTTCGAGCAGGAACCCTACAACCTCCACTGGAGACTCTCAGCACTCTTCGACCATGGTGATGGTGTTTTTGAGCGTCCATTTAAAGAAGCAAAATCCTTCAACGAAAAGAATATCTCCGACGGTCTTGGGCCGTTGTATAACGCCAAGTCATGTGCGGCCTGTCATGTCGCAGATGGCCGAGCTGCAGCGCCGTCCATGGAGCGTGGGTTCGAAGGCGTGCTCTTCCGAGTCAGCATCCCAGGCAAAGGAAAACACGGCGGCCCCAAGCATCATCCAGTCTACGGCGGGCAATTGGCTGACCAGGCGAACACTGGATATGACCCGGAAGTCAAACTCAAAATGGATTACCAACTGATCCCCGGTCAGTATCCAGATGGCACCCCTTACACACTGCGTAAACCAATCTACGACCTGTCCGAAACTTACTACGGGCCTTTAGGTGATGATGCCATGCTCTCACCGCGCATAGCATCAGCGGTCATCGGCATGGGTTTGCTCGATGCGATCGATTCAACGGATATCTTGAAGAATGCCGATCCAGACGATGCAAACAACGATGGCATCTCCGGCAAGGTCAATATGGTCTGGGACGTCGAAGCAGGCAAACTGGCTGTGGGCAAATACGGTTGGAAGGCTGAAACGCCAACACTTCGCCAGCAAATAGCCGATGCTGCCGTCAACGACATTGGTATCAGCAGTTCACTGTTCCCTGATCAATCCTGCGGTGACGAGCAACAGGATTGCAAAGATGCCCAGCATGGCACAGTCGGTGATCCCTATGAAATGATGGAAGAGCAAATCAATCAACTGCTGGTCTATCTGGAATTCCTGGCAGTCCCCGCGCGCGATCCAGTCAATCATCCCCAAGCCCTACTGGGTGAAAAATTATTCAAAGAGTCCAACTGCAATGCCTGTCATACCGACACATGGACCACCGGCAACAAGCATCGCCAACGGCGCCTGCGCAATCAAGTCATTCACCCCTATACCGACTTGCTGCTCCATGACATGGGGGAAGGTCTGGCAGACAACCGCCCCACCTTCGATGCCACCGGGACCGAATGGCGGACGCCACCGCTTTGGGGCATCGGTATGTCGGCACGCGTCAACGGCCATACCGACTTCCTGCATGACGGACGCGCACGAAACCTTGAAGAAGCCATCCTCTGGCATGACGGGGAAGCCAAGGCCGCCAAAGAAGCATTCATGAATCTCAAAAAATCAGACCGTGAAGCGCTCTTGGCATTTCTGCGATCGCTGTGATCGTCTATAAAACAAGGCTCATCCGCAGAATCAAGGGTCGGTATCCATGCGATGCTTCAATGATTTGCCAGCCAGGGAACTAGCGCTCCCCGGACCCCTTGTCGAGTTCATGGCTTTCGCGTTTGCAGTGCGCTTCAAACAAGGCAGCGGTTCATGGGGCGATGTCATGCTTGTGCATTGCAACCCCGTCCGCGCCACGCAGCTTGGATGGACCAAACACCTTGAGCAACGCCGGCCACTCACCGGTGATTTTACGAGACCTGCACGCCCCGCACGCCTCCGCCCCCGGAACTTGGCCCTGGAACTTAGCCCCCTGGAACTTGCCCCCGGTTCCTCAAGTTTTCGTTCTGCGGTTTACCATCAGTATCCGTGGACTATCTGGGCGTGCAGGTCTCCACAGACAACCGGTGAGTGGCTAGCGTTACCCCACTGTCGGATACCCCTGTAACGTCCATGGCGTCAGTGCAGCGAAATTGCACAATGGTGCAACTCGCCACA
>DLCK01000081.1:28431-61180 GCA_002480565.1 Phycisphaerales bacterium UBA7800
CTCGCGAAGGGGTCCGGGGAGCGAAAGCTTCCCGGCCAGCAAAAGAGACACTGAGTCCAAAAGCAACAGGAGAAAACAGCTTTACTTGCTTATATCTCTGTGTCTCTGTGACTCTCTGACTCCGTGACTTAAATTGCCTTTGCCTATGTCTATGCCTTGAATGGTTTTTAAATCCTTGCCCGAGGTCTGAAGCCCTCGGGCTTTAAGTGATCAAATCGACTTGAGAAATTGAATCAACGCTTCACGGTCTGACTTGGACATATTTCGGAAGGCCTCACGAGCATTGAGTGCTTCGCCGTAGTGCCAGAGGATCACTTCTTCGAAGCTACGAGCACGCAGGTCATGCCACATGTCCGTGTGATCGACAGCCGTTTTCATCAGTCCCCGTGCCCACAGCGGTGGGGTTCGGAACGTTTTGCGGACACCGTGGTTCATGTTCTTTACACCGTGGTTTCGCTTGGCCCGTCTTTGAATCAGTTCATCAGTGAGGGGACCGATTTCTTCCAGGCTTGGAACGTCATATGTTGGCGTGACAATCGTCTCGGACTGATGACAGGCTGTGCAGTTTGCCTTACCCATGTCATGCATCAGCAGGTCGGTGTAGGGCCAGATTTTCTGATTTTCATAACCAGGGATGATGTCGGATTTGCCGGTGGTCCATGAGGGGTGATGACAGTCCGTGCAGCTTGCCTGGTTGAACAACTCCCTGCCGCGTATCACGACCGGATCGTTGAGATTGCGTGCTGCGGGAACCGCCAACCCACTGAACCAGACCACGAGATTTTGCAGTTCTTCTTCGGATAATTCCACGGGCTGATGGGAAGTCAGTTCACTGATATTGTGGCCAAGTTCAGCCTGTTTTTTGACCCATAGTTCGGAAGTAAAAAGTTTGGGGCGATCCTTGCGGGTGATGTTGGCTACGTTCCATATGCCGTTGAATCCCGGACCGTTTCGCAATGTCGCACGGGTGTTATGCCATGCGAATTTCCCAAGGTGTTTCTTGCCGTCGTAGGGTTCGGTAATCCACGGGCCATGTTGTCCCTTGACCGGGCCGGGCATGGCCTGCTGACGTTCGTATTCAGCAATGATGTCTGCGTCATCAATCGCATCAAGCAAGCCTGTCCCGTAAAGCCCAATCGTTGCTTCAATGCTCACCCTGTAATTGTCGGGCAATGGAAGCAGTGGCTCGATCAAATCAGCTTCAGGATAAATCAACTCACCTTCGCGCGATGTGCCTTGGTTGTAAGGCGTGCCATCGGGATAGGTGTTGTTGTATTCGTCAACGAACTTTTTCCATTTGAGATTCACACCTTTTGCCGGTGGCTCAAAGGGCGGGACGGCTTTGGTTTGAAGCATGAACATGTAGCCGTCGACGAGTTTGCCATCGGGGGTGTGGACGAACGTGGTGTAGCCGTTACCGAACTGCTCGGTGTACTTTTCAACACGTCGAGCGCGCCCATAATTGGGATGACAGTTTCGACACGAGCTATTGACATAGACCGGCCCCAGTCCACCAAAAGGTGCTTTGGGATCGGTAACGAAGTCGGCTTCGAAAATCGCTTCACCTTCAGCAAACTGCTCGGAGAGTTTCGCATCCGCACCAACTGCCGGGGCGGGCATTTCCATACAGCGTGATGAGGTATTGAATACTGTCCCGTTTCGACCGCCTGAAAAATACTCTTCAGCGATGCCCTTGGGAATACCAGAAATATTAGGTGTCGCATAGCAGATGGTAATGACCGTCTGCACGCATAACACCGCGATCACGTGCTTGACCTGCGTCTTGGCAGCGATGTTGGTGATGATCTTTTTGAGCTTGGGCGGGAGCATAAAAATCAATCCTTCAATAAACGTTGCCGTATTCGAGCAACGCAAGGCAAACCTTTAGCGGTAAGCTGCAAAGGGTTCGACGGCAGGGTCCAGAATCACCAATGGGATTGCTGCAAACATGCGCGACATCAACTTCTGAAGTTCACCATGGGCAACTCGGATCAACAGTTCTTGATCCTGGGGTGACTGGTCCTTGGCATCACGGATCACTGCGATCCGATGTGCGGTATGAGCAAGGGAAATCTTGATGAGTCGGTCAAGGGACTTGTCGTGTACCGCGACCATTTCAGACACAGCACGATTGCGGAATCCATCAATGCCCCCCAAGTACGTGTTCTCAATACTCCGTAGTTGGTTGAGCAAATCCTCACATGGATCAAGACTCTGCCAGTACGCAGGCGTTTGGGCATCCATCACCTCAGGCAATGCCTCAATCGCAAGTGTGATGTCTTCGATCGACCCGGAGATGTCCTGAAAGACTTCCTGCAAGGGCGTGGCCAAAGAGGCATAGCGACTGCCTGCAAGACCGGGGTTTTTAAACTCATCTGCATAGCCGGGTCGAACGGGGATGCCCGCTGCTTTGATGACGGCCAGTTTCTGCGGGGCAAGATTCTCAGTCCCCCGCCATGCCGCTTCAAAGTCGACGCTCTCCTCAAATAATGCCTTGGTTGCTGACGTGAGATACGTCAATTCCACAGGCGTAAAACTTGAAGCTTCACGGGGCTTACCCTCGCGAAACAGCAGGTATTGGATCGTGTGCAGTCCCCGCAGTGAAGCAAAGCGTTGCTCCCTTAAAAACCGTGAATCAAGCTGCAATTGACCGGCTTTGGCCATGCCCATCGTGTGTTCAATGAGCACGGTATCGCACGGCCAACTTGCCAGTCGTTTGTGATAATCGTATTGCGTCGCCGGACCATACTGAAAGGCTGCCGACAGGTTCCATGCACCAAGACTCTGGCGCCAGGCGTCGACGGTTGCCTCAAGATGCTCAGGTGTTGGTTGTGTCTGGAAGTTCATCGCGGTTTGATGCAATGAATCTGTCTTGGCAACCAAGTTCTCAAGCGTTTTGAACACCGCATTATCCACGAGATTGGCGACGACCACCCTGGCGGTTTGCGCACGCGTTTGAACATCATTGGCAACGCCCCGGTTTGCCAGACGCTGATAGCCAATTACCAATGTGACAGCCAGGACGCTTAAGAGCAGAACAAGACGAAGCCTTCGCAAAAACTTCGCAGAGTCTGGGGTTTGGACACCTAGTTGCGTTGGGCGAGTCAATTCCATGTGTATACATCCCAGTTAAAAATCCAAACAATCCACTACGGCTTCTGTGTCAAAACGGTCATATCACTTGCCCGATGCACATCCAGTTCAAGCACCAGCGCAGCTTCGACGAGTTGGTCCTGCAACGTTTGAAACTGCTTGTACAGTCGCTTGAGTTTCGTGGGATGGCTTGCAAGTTCGACTTCCAATTTCAGATCATCCCCGCCAAGGCCTTCGATTGTTTTGTCGATGCGATCAAGTTGCTTGGCAATGTCAGCTGCCAGTGTCGGATTTTTCGTTTCAACCAATCCATCTTGGGTCGCAATCAATCTGCGGAGACTCGCGTCATCACCATCCATAACCAGCACCTGGCGAAGCCCCTGGTTAATCGCCTTTAACGATGCCTTGGTGTGACCACTTTGCCATGCTTCAAGGGTGTCAGGTTTGACCGGTGCTTCAAAAAAACCACTGGGCATGCCGATGCGATCGCGCAGTGTTGTTTCAGTGATGTTCAGTGACTTACGGACGACCAGACTCAAGGCATCTGCGGGGATCAGAAACGGCTTGCCATCACCTGCGGATTTGAATTGCATGGCATAGTCGTCATCCCATTGCGACTTGGCTTTCGCAGTGAGTCGAACAATCTCCTGGGTGATGTCCAATAGATGCGACAGACGCCCCTTGGCCGTAACAGCCGTGATATCAGTCGGGGCAAACAGCAGGTGTTCAACCGCTGCATACCCGCGCAATTCCGGATTGCTCAATAGGTGTTTCAATTCCGCGGACGTCACCGCAGCATCCAGAACAATACCATTGACCGGCCATCGACCAATCTGACGCTCGAGGTGTTCAGAAGGTCCAAATCGAAACGGCGAAGCCTTGAGCCAGGACAGATAAGCGTCGCGCCATGCGCTCTGCGCTTCGGCTAATGTTTGAGCAGTCGGCTTATCAGCCAACTGACGAACCTTGACTTCCAATTGGCCAGCAGTTTGTGCAACCTGATCCAGACTCGGCTGCGCAGCATGGTCGACCATCGTAACCAGCACATCCGACTCCGTAGGGCCTGCCCCGGTATCCACCGATTCATTGCACGCAACAACAGTCAGCAGCACAATCAAAAGCAGCACATGAGCCAACAGTTCAACGGTGTTCTCAAGTTTGGCTAACAGCACGAAATACGCCTTGCCTTGGGCATCTCAATGAACAACGGACCATTCAGCGAGCCAACTGCATGAGCAAGCACACAGACGAGACTGACACTGAAACACAATCTCATCTTTATATCAAAATATCTTTTTACTGACAAGCTTTTTACAGCCCACATGCCGACACAATAAGTTTAAATTGTTTCAAAATTTGAATTTACGTCAGTTTTAAAATCTTGACAAAATTTCACATCAACACAGACAGAAGGTTTTATTTGAGTCTTGAGAGTTATACCCATGCCATCCAATTTCATGGATCCGGCTGGAAGTTGCGTAAAGCGCCATCCTTTAAATGTCGATGCATCAAAAGACGCACCACCGATTTACGTGCAGAGGGAGGCAGCTATGTGGTTATTGAATACCAAACGCTCAACCGTTTTAACATTGACCAAGAACCATGTCGTCTGGTCACTGTTCGCTTTGCTCGTGTGGTTCAACTACATCGACACGGTTCAGACTTACCGCCTGCTGGAACTCAAAGCCGAGGAACTCAATCCGTTTATCATCTTCCTCATTGGCTTAGGCAAAGGCAGCTTTGTCTTTGTCATTGCCTACAAGGTATTGGTGGGCATCTTCATGGCCAGCATGTTGGTCATGTTCCTGCGGCGAAGTGATCAAACACAACAACGCAATGCCCAACAAGCAAGCCAAGTGAATACAGAAACCAATCCTCAACAGTATTCACAAGCGGCGTGAAGTTGGGATTGAATCGTGCAGAATCAAAATACCGGGAACTGTGGATTGTTCTCTGCGATGATCGCGCGGCCTTCGATTTCAACTAACCAGCCCGGGCGGCACACCGGGGCAACCACCACCGCCACAGGCACATCACCGAGTATCGCTTTGAACCGATCACGAATTAATCCCTGATCGCTGGGGTCGCGCACATAGGCATAGTACCCCGTCATATCACTGAGACTTGCGCCACACTGCTTAAGCAGCGCATCGACATTTTCCAGTGCGCGGTCGAGTTGCTTTGAGACATCGCCTTCATGGACGATGTTGCCTGCTGGATCAATGCTGGCGGTTCCGGAAATGAAGATGTGTTTGCGATCGCGGTAGGATACGGCGGTCGCGCGTTCAAAGGTCACACCGTACACATGGGTCGGGCCAAGGTGATCCAACGCCTCGATGTACTGGACCTGTTTATTGTCAATACCGCCGACCGCGTAGGCATCCATGGCAACTTTCGCCCGGTCCATCGGCGGGGCGCCTTCGATACCGGTGCTGGCGATGTAATGCGTCTTGGAGGTGAGACCGCGTTTTTCAAAAAGTTCACGCCGCGAAACGATCAGTCCTTCGTAGTTCACATCGACGTGACGCACAAAAAACCATGTCCGAATGACGTGGTCAGCAAGGGTCATGTCATGCTTGCCAAGATATTGTTCGTAGTCCTCGAAAATGCACTGTGTCTGATCAAAGGAACTGTGCTTACGGACGCCTGTGGCATTGGTCGTCCAGTGATGGGACAGATCACCGCGATCAAGCATCAGTGTTGCACCATCACGTTTGATTTTGATTCCCTTTGGATCATCAATGTGCTGAGCCCACAGAACAACTTTGGCTGGTGGCAAAGGTGGTTGACCCACCCAGGAAACCGCGCATGGCGGATCATCGTGCTTGGGATTGGAAAACGCATGGGCCTCAAGTTCAGGAGCCTGGTTATGCGGATCACTGCATAGAAATCGTCGGAACACGCCCGATGCAAGTTCAAGGTTTAGCCACTGGAGAACCTGATGGTATGCACTCTGTAACCAATCCAGTTGCACATCGACACAGCCATGTTGCGTTGGGCTGAGATAAAACTCGTATTCAGCGATGCCGCTCTGGCCACAGAATATTGCATAGCGCACTTGAACGGGAACACCTTCAGGTTCAAACGTGTTGCAGGTCACGCGATGATTCATCGCAGCAGCGCATGTCGTTTCGTTTTTATTTTGACCGGAATCCATCATTTTCAATACTACTTTCCGTTGAGATTCAGGTTGTTAAAACCATTGCTTACCATTGCTGTGTTACGAGCCGGGCACTTGGGCAACCTGCTGGATTTGTTGTCGGTTTTTCTTTTTGAATTTAAGCCACAACAAACCTGCTGGCAAAGTCAGCAAGACCAATACCTGTGCCGCCATCGTTTCACGGGTGGGGAAGACACCCATCCAACTGATCATCGGCCAGCCGTCCAGTGCGGTGGTTGGGACATAGCGACTGACTTGCAGTTCCAAAATGGCCTGCCCTGCAAAGACGAACGCCATGGCAAACAGCAGGATCGCGGTCGCAGAGAAGAACAGCCTCAGGGGCAAGCGAATCGAAGCAAACCGCACGATCACATACACAATGGACAACGCCACCACCGCCAAAGCCATTCCCGTCCAGATTGCATTGAGCTGTCCGGTTGAGCCACCGATGAGTGCCTGGTAAAACAGGATCGTTTCAGCACCTTCACGGAACACCGCAAGGAAGGCCACCGACCCCATCGCAAACATTCCGCCTGTTCCAATGGCCTTGTCGAGATTGTCCTTGATAAATGTCTGCCAACGATCCGCGTCACTCTTGGCGGTCAACCAGTAACTGACATAGATCATCACTAAAGCAGCGATCAACATGGTGATCCCTTCAAGCGCTTCCTTGTTCGAGCCACTGGCCTGGATCACTGCATTGAGAATCCACGCTGCACCGACACTGGCAATGAGTGCTGCGACCACGCCATACCAGATCACCTTGACCTTATGGGCATAACCTGATCGCCTGAGGTATGCCACCAGCGCCGCCACGACGAGCATCGCTTCGACCCCTTCGCGAAAGAGGATCACAAAGGATTGCGTGGTCCGCCCCCAGAAACTCGTCGCCTTGTCACCGCTTGAATAATGCTCCACCGCATAGTTCAGATCGACCTTCATGGTTTGCCATGCTTTGAGCAGTTTTTCCTTGGGTTCACCGCGCATGGATTGGCTGATCATCAGGCTGAAACCCGATTCGATTTTGAGCATGTGGGCGTTGTCTTTGAGTCCGAGCGTGAATTCCATCCCACTGGTTTCGAAGATGTCAAAGTACAGTCGTGAGAATTCATTGCCGGTGACAACGGCCAAAGCGGGGGTGTAGTTTTCCAAAGCTGCATCACCGCGTTGGATGATGGTTGCCACCACCGGGCCATAGTTTTCGGTGACCCCCTGGCGTGTTGGCCGATCAGCAGGCACAGCCGATGGCTGACTTTGAGCGATCGCAAGATCAGCCATGACCAGACATACAAAAAGTAAAATTAGCACATTCGTCTTCATACAAAAAACCTTATGACATAGCGATAAATCGTTCGACCTGCTGTTTGAGCATGGCTGCTGCTTTGGGGTTGTCGTTCCCCCCATAACGAATCTCAATGTAGCGTGCGACCACATCCTCAAGCACTGCTGCCAACTCTGGCTTCTCGCCGGAGGCGCGTTTGAGATAATCACGTGGGCATTCATGGGACAACTTGGGCAGCCCCAACTTCTCCAACCGGGAGCAAAATCGAGACCATGATTGGGTCACAACATCCGTCGGCGTGCGGAGACGCCACCAGGCGATGAGCAGGTATCCGCACAAGAGCACAGCCACTCCCAGGACACCGGCAAGCATCAAATCCAACCAATTGCTTGTTTCAAGTCCGACACCTTTGAGCACCTGCATCTGACGGTCGGGGTTGTAGTTGATCACCCAGGATTCAAGTCCGCCGAAAATCGAAGCGAAGCTGGGCAACTGCCAACGTTTTGACGGGGTGGCAGCCGGTTTGGGCTTGGGTTTGGTTTGCGTTGCGTCGGCGGTGACGGCTGGAGTTTGGCCGTCTTCGATTTTGATTTGGGGAGCAGAGACATCCGTTTTTTGAGCCACGGTGTCTTTACGTTTTTCGACAGGTGGCAAGACGATGTCCTTAGGTTCGACGCGTTGCCAACCTTTGCCGTCATGCCAGACTTCGACCCATGCGTGGGCGTTTGATTGTTTGACGAGGATGAAGTTGGTCAGGGCGATAAGGGTCCCGCCACGGTATCCGCTGACGAGTCTTGCCGGGACACCTGCGGCGCGCATGAGCATGGCAAAGCTGCCTGCCAGGTACTCGGCACCACCGCGCTTTTCGTCAAAGAAGTAGCGGTCGAGTGTGTTGGCCTCAGGTGAAATGATGTGCGACGCGTCGAATTGATACTCACCACTTGCCAGCAAGCTCAGGCCCTGGACGACCAGTTCTTGGGAGTCTGTATGTTTGTCTGCCAGTTCACGTCCTAATGCGCGAAGGCGTGGGTTGGTCCCCTCCGGCCAAGCCAGGGCGCGCGCTCGATCGACATCGGTGAGTTTGGAACCGATGTGATATTTCAAATACGCGAGCATTGGGAACTTGGGTTCGCGGTCATCAATTTTGCGAATGCTCAGTAATTGAAAGTCACTGGAGATGAACACTTCCGGTGCCGGCGCCGCAGGCACATCCAACCCAAAGAGCCAACGCCCACCGTTAGGCATGACTCGCAGGGTGTAACGCACCGGATCGCGTTTGTAGGTCAGTTCACGATCCAGGTCAGCCTTGGAACGGATGGCATGACGCAGCAACTGCGTTCGATTGTCCCAACCTTTAGGCAGGTTCCATGTCTCACCGTTGTAGTCCCAGTAAACCGGGCCTCGCCAGTACAGGTCACTTTTGTAGGGAACCGCACCTTTGAACTCCGCGACCAGAACGGTTTGATTGTCTTCAGCAGCCTGATCAATACTGCCCGGTGCCAGAGAACTGATTTTCCCAAAGTCACTTGACCCGCGGTCCATCATGGCTTTGACCGGCAGGCCGAACGCCAGACCGATATCCCAGAGCGGACCAGGGATGCGTGGGAAGGTGACAAACAGCAGCAGCATCAGCGGCAAGCCCAGCAGGTACAACTGCCCGACACATCGAAACAGCAAACTGCGCGTGAGCACTTTCGGATCACCGTGGATGGCGACTAAGCTCATCGTCATCGCAAGGGTGACCACCAGCATGTGGATCGCACTGAGCAGGTTCTCCCAGTACAGTGCGCCGACTGCTGCCAGGATCACCGAGGCGAAAATCAAAAGCAGGTAATCTCTGCGCGTTTTGGCTTCGGCCCATTTGAGGAACACGACCACCACGAAGAAGCTCAAGACCGACTTGCCTCCCAGCCAACTTTCGAAACTCAGCCAGATGCCCGCCACTGTTGCAAGCAGTAACAAGGCATTGACCGCTTTGATGTACCACTTTTTCTGCAATGGCGGATAGTAATGCATCACGCCACCGACGATCGCAATCGCAGCAACCCACAGAGGCAAAACAAACAGACTTGGAATCGCTGTCAAAGCAAGTGTCAACAGAACCCAGCGACTGTAATGGTTCATGGCGAGACCTCGCTTTCCCCATAGAGAGCCAGGGCAGCAAGACAGTTGTGCAGATGCGCGTCGCCATCGGCTGGCTGAATTTGGGTTCCCGGTACTTCCAATCCGTATTCGCGGTTTTGCCCATGGGCATCGAGGACCCAGCGGCATAGCTGTGAAAGTTTTTCTTCAACCCCCGAAGCGTTGACATCATCCCAGCAGAGCCAAAGCGCGGGTTTGCCTTGAGCGCCGTCGAACTCCTTGGTGTAAAGTTCGTCAAAACGTGCCATGGCTTTCCAGTGAATGTGAGAAAGCGGATCACCGGGGGTGTAACGTCGCATGTCGGTATACGTGCCGGACTCGGATTGCAGGTGTGCCTGCTTGCCAACGGGATGATCGGGCAGCGGCTGCTCGCCTTGAGGTGTTGGGTAAACCAGGCACTGAGGCAATTCACCGGTGAACAATCTGGCCCGGAAGATACCCAGCGGAAAGCAACTGTCAATGGATGCGTCCGCGGCTTGCAAGCGACCCCGGCTTGTCGTGGGACGTGCCAACGTCATCTGCGTTTGCTCACCTTGCACAAGGTGTTTCTCATTGCCTTGGATACCTGCGCTGGATGCGGATAGCCCGTGGCGACTTTTCGCCGAATCGTTTTCAACAGCTAATTGATACACCGCATTTTGACCGGCAAATACAGGCGAACTCCGCCATGAAGCCACGATCAATCCCTTGAGGTTCATGCGCGTGTGATACCAACCCACCAAAGCGATGGCAATCAGCAGAAACGTCATGGCAAAGATCAAATTGTTCGTGTAGTTCACCGACATGAGAAACGCGCAAAAGATCAATCCAAGAAATCCCCAACCCGAAGGCGTCAGACGCGTGCGCAGTTTCAAGCGAGCTGACGATGAACGCGTTGATGAGTCAGACCGATCCAGATTTTTTTTAACCGCAGAACGCATCAGTCGACATCCACCTTTGAAATGATTTCTTCGCCAATTCTGCTTGCGGACATGCGGCCAGCAACGGGGACCAGGCGATGTCCCACCACCGATGGCAAGACCTTCTGGATATCACCGGGCAGCAACTTGTCCTGGCCATGAAGCATCGCCCATGCCTTTGCAGCACGCAGCAATCCAAGTCCAGCGCGGGTGGACAGGCCATGTTGGAACATCTGCGAATTGCGGGTGAATTCGAGTATGCGATGCAGGTAATCAAGTACCGCATCCGAGAGTGTGACCTGCTCAACCTGCTCTTGCAATGCCACCAACTCAGCCGGCTGGATCATCGGCTCAAGACCTTCGAGCATCCGACGTCGGTCCTGCCCGCGAAACAGTTCAAGCTCGGCCTGACGGTTGGGGTATCCCATGGAGATGCACATCAAAAAGCGGTCAAGTTGTGATTCAGGAAGCGGGAACGTGCCAATCTGTTCTGAGGGGTTTTGCGTGGCAATCACAAAAAACGGCTTGGGCAAATCACGGGGGTGACCGTCGACAGTGACTTGTCGTTCTTCCATCGCTTCAAGTAAAGCGCTTTGACACTTGGGGGTGGCACGGTTGATTTCGTCAGCCAGGAGCAACTGCGTAAACACCGGGCCGTCGGTGAAGACGAATTCACTTTTATTCCGGTCATAGATTGAACAACCGATGATGTCACCGGGCAACAGGTCACTGGTGAATTGGACACGCTGATAACTTAAACCAAGTACGCCCCCCAATGCATGAGCCAAAACTGTTTTCCCCAAGCCCGGCAAGTCCTCAATGAGCAGGTGTCCGCTTGCCAGCAAGCAGGCCATTGCCAATTCAATCTGTTGATCTTTATCCAGCACGATCTTGTTGAGTTGATCGAGTACCGGGCCAAGTGCATGGCCTGCTTGTGTTACCTGTATCGTGTTTTGTGTCATTTCATTGAATCCATTTATCTATCGCATGCGATCGTGTTAACCGCGTCACCTGTACAAATTTCAAACGTGACGGAAAAACGTCTCGTCCGTATCAATCAAGTCCATCATCTCTACATGCCTCCCTTGGAGACGGACATCACCGCCTGGAAGATCGAGAAGTAGACATAGCCGACCATGCCACCGACGATCAAGATCATCACTGGTTCAATCATGACGGTCATGAACTTCACTTTCGCTGCCAGTTCCTTTTGGTAGTACTGCCCCATTTCATCCATGACTGTTTCGATCTGACCACTCTTTTCGCCCACGGCGGCCATATGCCTTACCATCTGAGGCAGGTGTGGTTGATCCAATGTCTTGGACAGCGCACGCCCTTCGAGCAGTCCGTCGGCAGCCTTGAGCAGCGATGCTTTAACCGCGTAATTAGGAGATGCTTCGCCACTGATCCGCAGTGACTGGATGGCTGGCATACCACTACGCAGAAGTAATGACAGACTCCATCCGGTCTGAGCCATCGCCCCATACTGGGAGACTTTTCCCAACACCGGTAAAGCGAGTAAGACGCGATGCAGAACTTTCTTTCCCCTTTGAGTCGTGTACGCCACGAGGGTCAAAAAAGCAGCCACACCCAGAATCGTCCCGATGGTCCAACCCCAATCAAGCGCCCAGCCCCCGACATCCAATAAAAATTGAGTTGATGCAGGAAGCGACGCTCGTCGTGCAGTCAAAAATGCAGCAAATCGCGGGATCACCCACACCACCATTGCCACAGCAACACACAGTGATGACACCAGCACGACTACCGGATAGAACATGGCGGTGAGTAATTGACGTTTAAGATCTTTGTTTCGTTCCAGATTGTCAGCAAGACGGTGAATGATGGCGTCCAGATTACCGCTTCGTTCTCCTGCAGCAATGAGGTTGACTACCATAGGTGAAAAGTACCGCCCGTGTTCAGCCATGCTTGACGAAAAACTTGCCCCGCGTCGGATCGCATCGCTCATGTTTCTGCACGAACGGATCAAGCCAATCTTGGTCTGCATGTCGCTGGCTAAATCCAACGTCGTCACGAGTGTATGGCCTGCCCGGAGCATCAAGGCCAACTGTCGAAACAAAACAATCAGGTCCCCCGATGTTACCGGCATCAATCGACTGGGATGAATGGCACGGATGATTTTTCGTGTTGGCGATATGCCCCCGAAATCTTCACCTTCCCGGATATGCAGGACATAGATGGATTGCTCTCGAAGCTGGCGTACTGCGGCTTTTTCATTTTCAGCTTGAATTTGATCCTTGATCTGCTTGCCATGAGCATCAAGGCCGATGTAGGAATATTGAGCCATTTCAAGCGTCCTCCCACTTGAAAGGCAAGCCTTCGGAAAGAGTCACATCTCCGTTTAAAATTTTCTGGCGACAATCATGCCACAAGGTGCTCAGATGCGTAGCCAGTCGGCGGATTTCTCTTTCCGAGGCTCCTTCGGCGATTGCCATTCGCAGATCCTGCGTCATCCACAGAGCTTCGAAAAATCCGATGCGGCCAAGGAATCCTGTCCCCAAACAGAAAGAGCATCCGGTGGTTTCAAACAGGTCGACAGTATCATCTTCAGGCAAGCCCAGTGATCGCAATTCTTCAGGCTTTGCCGGACGCTGCTGGCGACAATGTGTACACTGCCGACGCGCCAGTCGCTGAGCCAGCACGCCGATGAGAGTTGAACCGATAAGGTAGGGTTCGACGCCAATGTCCGCCAAGCGCGTCACGGCCGACACTGAATCATTGGTGTGCAATGTAGACAGAACCATATGCCCGGTCATGGCTGCGCGTAAACCAATATCCGCTGTTTCTCTGTCCCGGATTTCACCGACAAGAATCACATCTGGATCATGGCGTAAAAACGAACGCAGCGCCTGGGCGAAATCCACTTTGCCACTGACCTGCACCTGGTTGATTCCTGCGATACTCTGCTCAATGGGATCTTCTACGGTCAACACGTTGACTTGATCAAGAGGCATTTTTCGGATCGCTGCGTAGAGCGTTGTGGATTTGCCACTCCCGGTTGGCCCGGTCACCAGTATCATGCCATGAGGTCGGTTGATCGCCTGGTTAAACCCTTGGAGAATCTGCTCGGTCATGCCCAGTTGTTCCAGGGACAATTGACCGGTTTCCTGCCCGAGAATGCGCAACGTAATTCGCTCTCCCCAACGCGTTGGAATGGCGGCCACACGGATGTCAGTCTCCGGCAGATTCCAGTCCATCACTGCATACTTCATCGCACCATCCTGAGTCATCCGCTGCTCAGCAATATCCAAGCTGGCTAGCACCTTGACGCGATTGATCAAAGATTCTTCATCGGATGCAGTCAGTAATCGTGAGTAGTCCTGAAGGTGTCCATCGACCCGCAGGCGAATCCGCATCCCCGTCTCCTGCGGTTCAAAGTGGATATCCGAAGCTCTGCGTAAATAAGCTTCTTTCATGATGCTATCGAGTAGTCGAACCGGATCGTTTGGTTCACGCGCATCGACGAACTGCATAGCGGTGGGATCACCATCATGACTGCTCTTTAGGATGGCTTTTTTCAACACCTCAGGATCGGCAAGAGCAGGTTCAAAAACCATTCCAGTAGCGCGTTCGATGCGTTCGATGCTCAGACGATCATCAGGATCGGCCAAGGCCAAAAGGCGTGTACCATCCTTTGATTTGACCGGCAGCGCCAATCGTTGCTGGCGAACCTGACGCGGTAATAGCTGTATCGCCTCTTGATCGGCAATCAGATCAGACTGTTGTAAAAACGGCATCTTCCTAACATCGGCCAGCGCCCGGTAAAGAGCCGCCTCAGGAAAGCGACCGGCACGCATGGCTACTTCCACCAAACTCAGACGCTCGCGCTTGGCTTGAAGTCGCAATTGATGGACTGACTCATCAGTCAAAAGTCCAATGCGTATACCTGCATCAATCAGTGTTGTTTCGGTGACAGCCACAGTCTAGCGTTCCTCGCCACTGGCAACTTGTACCAGTCTTTCAAAAGATTCCATGTTGTTACAGTGTTCTGCAGCGACTTGCCTGGTGATCTTGTTACTCTTGACCAATCTGGCCAATTCCTGATCCAATGTCCACATGCCCTCTGCTGCGCCGGACTCCATCATGGAATGAAGCTGCTCGGTTTTGGAGTTGCGAATCAAGTGAGCGACCCCGTGTGTTCCTCTGAGCATTTCCACCACAGCCACCAACCCACGACCATTGGCTCCTGCAACCAATCGCTGAGCAAAGACCGCACGCAAGACCATGGAAATTCGATGTCTGGCTGTGGCTTGTTCATGACCTGAAAAGTGACCAATGAAACGTTCGACGGCTCCCACAGCTTGGCCTGTATGCAACGTGGAAAAAACCAGGTGTCCGGTTTCGGCTGCGATAATCGAAGTTTGCATGGTCTCCAAATCACGCATCTCGCCCACCATGATCACGTCCGGATCCTCACGCAAACCGGCACGAACGGCATCGGCAAAGCTGGGCACGTCCGTATGGACTTCACGGTGATGGACCAAACTGCGATGATTGCGGTGGACAAACTCAACGGGGTCTTCCACGGTGAGGATGTGACAATTACGGTGACGATTGATCTCATCGAGCAACACAGCCAACGTGGTGGATTTACCACTGCCGGTCACACCGGTGACCAAAACAAGCCCTGACTGCAGATAGGCAAGTTCACGCAACTGCTCGGGAAGTCCCAGTTCATTGAGCGACAGAATATTCTGGTTGAGATGTCGCACGGCCATGGCGGGCTGCCCCATCTCGCGATAGCAATTGACCCGGAAGCGTTCACCGTTTGCGGCGGTGTATCCCAAATCAACCGTCCAACGCTCGGTAAACTCCTTTTGTTGCCGAGCTGTCATGATGTCGTCAATCATGGCTCCTATCGACTCGGCATAATACACATGCTCGCCATCAGGACGCAGTTGACCGCCTACGCGAAAACTCACCGGCTGATCACTGGTCAGATGCATATCCGATGCGCCTTGTTGAACGCAGGTGCTTAACAAACTTTCAAATTGCTTTCTGATGGTCATGTCCGTATCACTCCGAAACTACCAAATGGACCTGAAGTAAGCTTGGATCAATCTCAACTTTTCCAGCTGAGCGATCCCCGCTGATATTGGGTGCAGACATTTTTACGTTCATCACTGCGACATGAAAAGAAAGATCCTTCAATGCTTCAAGGAAATGACGTAACGCAGGAAACCGTGCCTTGAGTGTAAGTTCAAGCATTGGACGGCCCGTCTGCGGATCAATGGATGTGGTGGTGGTGGGTGCTTCTCTGTCTCTAAAACTCTTTCGCGAAATGGACACCAGATGGACACCTGCTCGTTGTGCGGTGGTGGACAATTCGAGCATGAGTTGCTGTTGTAAATCAGTAGCATCCAAGGGGGCAAATCGCTTGTTGATCTTCTCCAAAGCCGCTGAAGCGTCCTTGATTTTCTGATCCAAATCAGCAACCCGGTTCTCCATGGCTTTGACGGTCACACCGCCGATTTGCACTCCCTTGAGACTGGTACGTTTCTCAATGCGGTCTTGACGACGGTGTAACATGCGTTTGGCTTCGGAAAGTCTATCACTGCTAAAGTAATACATGGGGGCGTACATAAACAGCACGAGACAGCCTATGAGAACCTGCACGCGGAGCCGATCACCGGCAGACATATTGCGCCATTTTTTAATCATTACCTGGCTGCTCCACATCGGTTTTGGGGGTTAGACGCACCTTGAGATTAAAGCCGTCGATACCGTATCGTCCTTTGCCACGAGACAGTTCAAAGCCTCCCACTGCATACTTCCAAGGCACGAGGTTTTGGTTCAAACGTTTGGCGAATTGCTGGGCGAGTGTATCCTTCATCGCCCATCCCTCAAGATAGAAACCAGAGCGGTCTTTATTTTCCTCAAGCATGTCCAACACCACGCCCTGTGTCCCTGCATCGCCGATGGCCTCCAGGAGTCCGGGTATGAGTTTCTGGCGATAAATCACGACGTTATTGAGTATGTCGATACGACGCAGCAATCGATCCAACTCAAGCTGTTTGTCTACCTGCACCTTCTCAAGACGCTGGATTTGAGCCCGCATTTCACGAGCCTCATTCTGAATTCGAAGTCGGTAGTCAAATTCGATATCCAAATCTTCTAAAGCAACTTCAGTCGCACGTGCCTCAATCCGTGTATAGACTTCAACACTTGTGAGGGAAATGATGAGTAAAGCGATAATCGCCCATGGCCAGACACTTGGATTCTTCCACAAAGCTGGACGAGGGGGCTGTCCTTCAATCCTGACGACGGCATTGGTTTGAGACAGCTTCAAGGCATGCCGAGCAACACCTTCCAGTGATGCCAAAACAGGACGTGGACACTGCTTCTGCGATGCCTCAGGCGAGGAGAGTACAACGCTCTTGACCTGCACGGTTTTGAGCATCTTACTGATTGCTTCTGAGATCTGTTCGAACTGTTCCATGGGTGCCGAAACGTGTACCACACGGATATCGGGGTTCATGAATTTAGCCACCGCCAAAGCCACGGTATCCGGTTCGGCCTGACCGTACAGACATGGCCCGGTGGAAACTGAATCCAATTGCCCATTGATCATTTGAAACAGTCCAAACTGTTCCTGACGAATGTCCACCATCAGCGCATCGGACAGGCCATCAATCAACGGCAGCGAGGCACCCATTTGCGGATAGATCCACGAGCAGGTGACGCGATGCTTCTTTAATGCTTTGACCCATTGGCTGCGTGTTTGGCTGCCTGCCCCGGCACATAACCATGCAAAGCGTCCGTTTTCATGGGTCGGCGATTGTGCTGCCCATCCCAGAGCCAGTTCATCTTCCGTCGCCATCAGTCGTTCCTGCAACGACAGACACTCTTCGAACTGATCGGTGCTGACTGTTTTGCGATAGGCATCAGCAACCGAAACACGCCTGTGTCCTGAAGACTCGCCGGTCTCCAACTCACGCCGCTGCTGTGGGCTGACATATCCTTTGCCCTGCATTAACGCCCCCAATGACCACAAGTCACTTTGTTGGGCATAGACTTCTTCGAACTCCCAGCGCACCAGTTCATTCATCTGCGATCGCGGTCTGGGTGTACTGGGGTCCACAGGAAGGACAAGTAATTCACTTACTGCCCAAGACGCCACAAGGACAGCGGACTTGGGCAAACTTTTTTTCGTCTGTGAACGAAGCTCTTGAAGTACATCACCAACGGCTGTCGCGAAATCGACTGCTGAGGACATGACAGGCGCACTGCAAATCAACGAACCTTTGGGCCCACTTTGGGCAACCATTCCGTAGGTCATGCAGCCAGTTGTTTCCAAAACAAGTATTCGAGACACGGAGTTACTTCTACTCTCTTTTTTCTATGCGACGTTCAACGGCGTCTGGGGTCAATGACTACGATTTATTTCAATTAACGAATCTCCAAAACCATGTCAGGCACACCCCCACGGGGATAAAATTTCACGCGGGTGGTGACGTAATTCGGTGAGGTGCCAATACCGTTATTCCTAAGGTCGGGATCATTACCTGCTACAAGCACCAATAAATGCTCACCAACGGGTATGTTCGTGCTGCCTGTTGGGAACGTCACCACAAAGTCCTGTGACTCACCCCATGCTGCACTGGCGTTGTCCAATCCGTTGCCATTATCCAGAGATGTCACATCCGTAGTTAAAGTCTCGACGGTTTGCCAACTTGATGTCGTGTCATTTTGGTAGACCAGCAAAGCAGCAGTGAAACTCACGGCGCTGCCAAGGTTGATATTCACGCTAGTGCGATTGATCACCCGGACACTTGCGCCTGAGACATCGACTTGCCAATCCTCTGCAAATATCGAGGGACTCATTGCGACATCCTCTTCGTAGGGATCGCCGGTTAATTGGTTGGGTTGGCCATCCATGCCAAAGCTATTGACTTGAAATGTTGTGGCTGTTGCCGTCACATCCCAACCATGATTGGTTGCAAAATCAGCAGTACCACTTGTCCCCCAACCATCTCGGAAAATGTCATCAATTGCGCCCGAGAGATAGCTGCCACGATGCCCTTTGATCATTTGAAACGAAGTCGGTAGCGTGATCTCCCCTGTTTGACCTTCTTTATATATTGGGGTCACTGCCTGGAACGAATCGTAATCGGTTGGCATTTGCACCAGTGCATTGATATCCCCAGGCAGTCTGCCATTGTCTGCGATGTATCCGCTGATGTAGCCTTTTGCCCAGAGTTCTGGACTGGATGGCCCGAGGATTGCGGTGCGTATGGCGTTCAATCGGTTGCGTGTGTCCTCATACCGTACTTGTGACATGTTGTTGCCAACGGTACTCATCGCCATGAATGCCACCGCCGAGAGGATGACCACTACCAACAACAGTTCCAGCAGCGTAAAACCACTAAGAGCATGAGGGATCGTAGATTTTTGTTTTCTGACAATCATCTTTTCTCACTTGCTGATAGGTGCAAAATCTGCCAGAAGAATCGCCGGACCTCTTTTGTAGGTATAGACGTGGTAACCAAAGAATTCAGCTTCCTGTCCATCTGTGAGTTCCTGGCTCAGTCGTGTTGCTGCCTGCTTTTCAACGTAGACGGAAATGATCTGACCGTCCTTGGACTCTATGAACATTTGATGTTCAACGTTGGGCAACGGACTGATCTTGGCGACCTCAAGTGCGGTGTAGATATAAGTCAGTTTCTTCTGCTTAGGCAGCTGTTTGACTGACGCGACAAACCGCACGGGGTCTGCCCTTTTGATCAGCTTTTTGCCGTCCAACTTAAGAGCAGCTTCTTTCTCCTGCTCAATGAAACGATCCAATTCGACAGCCTTGAATTCACTGTGTTCTGCTTTGTTCTGTACAGCCGAAGGTGTTGGGGTTTGGACTGCATTGCTTTGAGTCGCAACCGCTGATTTTTCGCCATCACAACCGGTTATAAAACATCCAACGCTGATCAACAGCATCAGGAACAAGAACATTTTTTTGAATTCAAAACACATACTTAAACATCTAACTTGCTATTAAAAATTTTGTGGTCGTCAACGATTAAAAAGCATCGCTGGACAAACTCAGTCGACAAACAACACGATGTCGAACACGTCATCATCTGGCCCTTCTGATTCCTCACCATTATCAAATTCACCATCTGCTCCCATGCTCATAATCCAAGGCCTGCCACTTAAATTGAAGACGAGATAAGGCCGTCCCCATCTCTGGCGTTGATCACCTTCAGGTTGACTGCTCCAATCCAGGAGCGTGTCGCCGCCGATCGTTCTGGCGCGATGCTCAAAGGGGTCAGCGATACCTGGTACATCTGTGATATTCTGCCCTGCCAGCGGACTTCCTGTGGGATCACCATCTGACGTGGGGGTCAGGTCATTAATGCCGCTACGGATATCAAGATACCCCTCGGCAAAGCCCTTGAGATATGGGCCACGCCACCCTCGACCCGTTTGGGGATTCCAGTTTTCAAGGTAGTGGCCGGTTGTTGCCAGTGGACTTATTGGATTTATCAGTTGATCGAGATTCGCTGGTGAATAGAACCACAAATCCCGCTCTGGATCAGTGTCACCTGCGTAGCCTGGCAGATTCGTGTAGGGCACATTACCGCCATGATCTGACAGATCAAACGGCCCGGTCTTGGGATAGTAGCCGGTGTCCTGTTTAAACTGGCGGATGGCTTTGGCGATCTCCT
This sequence comes from Phycisphaerales bacterium UBA7800, assembly GCA_002480565.1. GTDB lineage: Bacteria > Planctomycetota > Phycisphaerae > Phycisphaerales > Phycisphaeraceae > UBA7800. The sequence goes on from DLCK01000081.1 coordinate 48,685, forward strand.
GCATCTCCACGAGGACCAACCTGTTATTGGCATCCTCTGCAACACCTTGCATGGACAACGTGGTGATAAAAGCAGTCGCTGCCAACAGCGCGACAACCACGAGCATTTCCAGCAAGGTGAAACCCCGTCGAATTTTGGACGTATTGGTACACACTGGTTTACTCAACACATGCCTCTCTGGCTGTGGTCATAGGAGCTTTGAATTCGGCACCGTACTTTCGTCGTGCACGCGTCACTGCCGTTTTTTCATCCACCCCGGAGAGCATGAGCTTAGCCATAAAGTTGTAAGGCCCAGCGTCCACGGTCTTGCTCATTGCTTGGGCGAAGCACTTGGCCTGCTCATCGGTCATGCCGGACTTGATCAGGCCGGCTTCCATTTGTTCCACATCCCCAGAAGAGCATCCACCCAGCAACATCACTGCCAGCAGAAGCATTGCCAAGCGTGGCAAACTCAATCGCTTGTTTCTTGTCGCTTTCACAGCGTTTTCCTTCGCTTGAAATAGTGTCGTTTTGCACAGCTACGCAAAAACGGGAAAAGTCCGGGCCCGGATCGACATGGACAAAATAGCCCATGCGATCCGAGTCCAGACTCTATATCTCAGGTAACGAGTGGGGTTAAGCACCCCGCAGCGTTTGACCCATCAAGAATTAGATGGTGTTACGCGTGCCGTCCCATTCGCCGAGTTCTTCTTCTTTGGTATCCAAAGCACCGTCGACAACGCCGATGAATTCGACCTGGTCGATGGCTTCGATGGCACCGGTGTCCCATGTGCCGACTTCAAAGATAGCGATGAAGCGACCGTACTGATCGCCACCCACGTGACGGTAGACGGGAACGGTGGTCATGCCACCAAGTTCACGGGTGTTAAACAAGGTGCAGGAAGGACCGACACCGAGTTGGATGTAGACAGGGTTGCCATCATCGTTGTAGGTAGCGGTAGCATCGGGTGTGCCGGTAAGACGTTCGGAACCACCGGTCCAAACCGTGACAATTGAACCAGCAACCAAAGCTTCTGGGCTACCGCAGCCATTGGCTTCGGGAGACATGAAGATGTTGTTGGCAACCACAGCATTGGTACGGCTCTGAATGGTTTCGTTCACATCCACACAGTCATGATCGGCGCCAGTAGCGGTGGTATCAATGTACATCAGTGTGTTGATACCTGCATCACCAAGAACAGCCACGGTATCCGCATCGAGTGCGACGGTTGCGGCATCAGCGGCATCCCAACCGAGTAGATTGTCACCGCTTGCTGCTGTTGAACCGGCACGCACTGCGTCAGTGGTATCGGTAGCACCCAACTGCATCAGTGAGTCGAACCGGTTAGGCAGTTCGTTACGCTTAAGGACACGATAGGTGTGAACACCCTTGTTAAGTTCGTCCATCATGGCCACGTGAGCTGCGGCAGCTGCGCGAGCGTCGGTGTCCTTAAGGGCGATGGTGGCGGTGCCTGCAACTGCGGCAAGAATGGCCATCACGACCAGCAGTTCGAGCAGTGTGAAACCTGACATACGGTTTTTGTGATTAAAGATTTTGTACATGCGTCAATTCTCCCTATACTAAATAGGATAAAGATTTAGAAATACTCGCTATTGAGCGATGGAAAGGCATACACTTGCCTTTCTGTCATCTATACGCCATGCGTGTCACGATACACGCATGGCATTTTTTTCCCTAAATGCAGACCTTTCTCTTATATCTGCATTAACTCCAGTGCCCCCTCCTTTCGCCATTGGCTAGCTGTAATGCGTTGCATGGTTTCGGACCTCCTTACGTGTGACGCCACAAACTTCCTTGCGACGTGACGGCCTAAACAACTGTCCGCCTGGTCGATCTCAACAGCGATCTTGCTGTCAAAACGAGGCGACTTGTTCAAGACAGAGGTAATGTAATTGATACTCGTTCTCAATACAAGGTGAAAAGATGGATTTGTCGAAAAAAATTGATTGCGTCTCAGTCTCTTCCGTTTAGAGGGCTGAATGAGGATTGATATACAGTGCAGATGCATCATTAATCAGTGTTGTAAAGCGAAATATCTGATGACTTGATAGAGCAATCAACATCATCCAGGACAGTCTCACGCAAAAGCGTGCTGAGGGTTCTGCTCATAGCAGTTGGTCAACGGCTGTTTAGTTGTTATTTGAGCCGGACTTTTTCGCGGGGCGAGGCTGAGGGTTCAATGGTGACTGCGATTGGTTTTCTGGATCGCGGATATGGTCGAAGTATTGATCGATTGTTTTGCCATTGTCTTTGAAGTACAGGTGGTCGGACTTGCTCGTTGCCCGTTCTCGTGCCGCGTTGATATCGTCCTGGTTGTAGAGGATTCGTGGCGTGATGAGCAATACCAGCTCCGTCTTAACACGGTTATTCACACGTTTTTTGAACAACTCACCCACAAGCGGGATATCACCAAGGACAGGAACCTTGTCTTCTGCATCATTGATGGTGACTTGGGTAAGTCCGCCCACAGCCACAGTCAGGCCGTCTTTGGCACCGACAGTGACTTCAAGTTGATTGGTGTTGACCGTATCCAATGCCGTGGTGACAGACACGCCATCGACCACACTGGTTTGCTGGATAGAACCTGGGACAAATGTTGATGCGTCGAGCACGATCGCCAGGGTGACCGAACCGTCATCGTTAATCTTGGGTTGGATGAGCAGTGTCGTACCGATGTTGCGTCTTTCAGTCTCGACGGTCAAGACCGAAGCAGTGTCGTTGTCTTCAGATGCAACTTCGGCATCGACACCGACTCGCACAGGTTGTTCCGTTCCGACGAACAGTCTGGACTCACGGTTATTCGTAGCTAAAACTGAAGGCGTTGCAATGGTATTGATCCGCCCGTCCTGTTTGAGCAGCTCGACTTGTAATCGCAGATTGTTGTTGAGAAATTGATAGACAGCCGTCCCGCCGCCTATGGTAAAGTTGCCCAACCCTAGTACCGACTGGTTGGATGTGGTTGCATTGACATCCAGTGGATTGCCACCGGCCGACTCTGGGCCGTTGAGAAAATTCCAATTGAACAACGAGGTGAAGTCATCAGTGAGGTTCACTTCCAGGAGTTCCATTTCCAATAGAACCTGTGCCATGGGGCGATCCAATTTACGGATCAATGCCTCGATATCACGCAAGGCAGCATCGTCACTGGTGCGGACTGAAATGAGATTATGCTGCTTGACAACACTCACATAGATTGGCTCTTCGCCGATCTGAGCCGACAACTGGCTGTAGTCAAGCTTTCCGGTGGTATCCGTTATCGCCAATTCAGAGAGTTGGTCTGATGTGAGTTGATCGACCTGTATATTGCTGTTTCTACGTGAATTTGTACTGAATCGGTTGCTATCGTTGTTACGAGAGTAATTACGATCATTGGTCTGATTGCGATTGCGACTGGATGAATTTGACGAGTTGTTACTTGAGCTTCCACTCCCGTAGCGACTGCCAGTGATACCTCCCCCTGAAATCAGCAACTCGTCCTCGTCATCGTCACTGACATTGACCTCTACGCGTCCGCCAAACAGGTCTTCAATTGCTTTGCCAACCGTAACGGGATTAGGATGTTTAAGCTCAAAGACTCGGATATTCTGCTTGTTGGTAAAGCGCAGGTTCGACTGGTATTCCTCAACAGTCATCACGCGGTAGATTGACTTGCCAACAAGTCGGTAAAACAAATTGTTGGTACGGGCGATCAAATCAATTGCATCATCGATCGTCACGTTATTTAAATAAACTGTAATGGGATAATCAGCAGCCTTGGGACTGACAACGATGTTGACCCCACTGGCTTCGGAGAGGGTGCGAGCGACATTGCCCATTTTCGCAGCCTTGAACTCGAGCATTTCAAAGCGTATCACCTCTGCATCATCGGCTCTGACCATACCGGGCGCAAGACTCCACCCCAACAAGATACAGGTCACCAAGAGACAGAACTGCCTCGTCCATCCAAAATCGACAAATGATCGTTTAGCGAACAATGAGTTTTTCTCCCAGACTGCCCATTTGCAACGTAAGATCCTGTCGGCTGATATCAACGATACGAAGCACTGACTTGCCATCTGCCGCCTCACGTGACACCTTCTTCTGCAGACTGATCGTGTCATCCTTCCGGACCACATATGTGCCGAATTGATCAACTTCAATCAAAGCGATTGGTGACTGGGACTTGCCCTTGGTAATCACGATGCCACGCAAAGTGATTTTGGGAAACGGACTTCCTTCAGGCGATGGAATAAATCGTGTTTTACCGACTTCTGGCGCTGGCATGGAAAACGGATCGCTGACAGCTTCACCCGCATTTTTAATATTTGAGCCCACGGCATCCGTCGGTGACGCCGAAGCCGAATCAGCGTTGGCAACAGGCAGTGCAACAGGCTTGGACGACGGCGTCTTTGCGGTGACTGCTTCATCAGCAAACGCTCGGGGTGCAAAAAGCACGGAAGCCATCACGTAAACGACTACAAAAGCAACGCTTAAATAAACAAACCGCATATGGAACCTGGAATTGAACGACACGGTTAACTCCGCTTGAAAAATCTCGCATCTCCCCAATGATTGGCCAACAAGACCATCATTTCCTCTTGATCTCGTGGATTTATCCGACGAAATGATTGAGGATTGACACATACCACCCCTACTCAGAGGTGCTGAAGGGAAACACTCCAATGGAAGGTAGAATAGCCGATCACTCCAATTATGCAAGACAATTGAAATTGATTCTCAAGAAAAGTCTGTCTAGGATAGCGATTGTGATAAAAAAACTTGTATTAATTACCAAGTGCATGGCAATGACAACCGTTTGGGCCTTGGCCGGCTGTCAGTCTGCACCGAATTCAGTTACTAAGCTGCCTACCACTCGCCATCTGGTATTCACTTCCAATCGAGCCGTCCCACATGAGGAGTTCGACCTGTTCGCCGTCCGGCTGGACACGTCGGAAAATCAAAAGGCACAGATAATCCAACTCACCGACACCCCAGGACACGAACTGGATCCCACCGTGACGCAAGATGGTCAACATCTGCTTTACATCGCCCGGCCAGTCATCCCCAATGCTGATACGGCGGCTCAACTCACAGGGCGAGGACAATCAAGTCTCATCTATATGGACTTAAGAACCGGGCAACGATCCATCCTCTACCGTTCAGAAGGTGTACTCACCCACCCTTCCTGGTCAAACGATGGTAAACGTATCGCCTTTAGCTTGATGCAGACAGGATCAGGCGAAATCGTCGAGCATCGTGTTAAGTGCTTGATCCTCGCTTCTCGGCATGTTCACGATCTAGGTTCCGGAGCTTACCCCAATTGGCTAGGTGACAACCGACACCTGGTGATTAGTGAAATCGATGCGACGGGTAACTCGCAACTCTGGCGGGTCGATGCCCAGACGGGTAAACGCACTCAAATGAGTCGGCCTGGACCAAGCATGGCCACACTCTCGCCAGATCGACGCTATCTGGCGGTGGCTGTCCCTGAAGGTCGTGATGGTCGCCCAACCATCACGGTTTATCCTGCTGATGAACTTGGTAGCCCCAGTGGCAAAGGTGTCCAAGTCAGCTACGGCACCTCATCCAATGCTGCCAACCTTCAACCGGTGTGGTTGAGCCATCCGCTTGATTCAACAGACAAGGCCAAGACATCGCCCTGTCTTGCATACACGCAAATCATTTTCAATCCCCAACCCGGCAGCACGGCATTCATGTCTCGCATTCAAGTTGTCGCACCCGATGGCAGTACAACCCGCCAACTCGTCCCTGCCGATGCTCAGAACATGCTCCAAGGCGGATACATCAGCACCCTGTGGTTGCGACGATAACTACGAAAAATCTCAAAGCTAACTCACGTATCGTGGGGTAATGCGAATTCACTTACCTGTCGTGACGCGACGGTCTGGCGTTCTAGAAAATTTTCACAATCCCGTCAGTTATAATACAACGTTCGGTTTGCTGCATATGTTCGACAGCCTGTTGAAGATAGGGTTGCGATTTATTGGTAAGTTTGCTCATGCCAAATAGTTTGGCGGTTTCGCGACAGAGATCGTCCATCGGCAAACTCATTGCATGCTCAAGTAAGGCATTGGCAGCATTGGCTAACTCCGCCAAGGGAATATCATCAATATCACGTGGTCGAGATACACCTTGGGGAATGCGGAACCCTTCGTATTGATCAGGATTCTGTTGAGCCAACCAAACCTCATTGCCCAAAACCTGTACCTGCTCACGCATCCCAACCAGCAGATTCGCAATGCGTTCGTCCACACGCTTGGTCTGGCGTCCCATGTCATAAAGCGGCATCACACGTCTGGTAAGAAGTCGCAGAGACATCGGGGCCTCACTTTCAAGCACACGCATGATCAATCGCATCACTTGAGAGTCATTACTGTAAAATTGATCTGCATCACCAATGGATTGATCATCCACGAAACATTCATAAAACATGGCACCTTGAGGTAAAGCTGAAGGTTGCGTTTGTGGACTTGTATCCACGCAAGCAGTGTTGGCAGCCAGAAGTTCAGCGGTATCCTCATGCGCCAGTTCCGGGTCATCCTGATCCTGCCACTGATCCGGTGATGGAGACGGCGAAAATGTGTTTAGAGACTGGGCATGGTCAACTTCCATCGCCTGTTTAATAGCCTCTTCGATCAATTCAACTTCTTGTTGAGGATTCACCCACCACTGCGTCGACCAAACACGATGCATGCTCCAACCCAGATTTTCAAGAACAGATTGACGAAGACGATCGCGGTCACGCGCAGTCTTGGCTGTGTGGTATGTCGCGCCATCACATTCAATACCAAGAACGAATTGCCCGGGCTTCTGCGGATGCTTCACCCCAAGATCAATGCGGTAACCTGAGCAGCCAACCTGAGGGACAACTTCCCAACCGCGCTGGATCAATCGGTCCATCACCTGTTCTTCAAAAGGCGAATCGCAATCTGCATCTGTATCAATGTGATGGGCCTGGCTAATAGCGTCATATCCACGCCTGGCATAATCAAGAAAAACTTTCAAATGACGAACGCCAAGCTTGTTGGATCGCGAGAGGTCAATGTTCTCAGCAAGAATACTTGAGAAGACAATGACTTGTTCCCGCGCTCGTGTGATTGCGACATTCAGCCGACGTTCACCACCTTCTCTATTTAACGGTCCAAAGTTCATCGCCATTTTGCCATTGATATCACGTGCATAACAGATGGAAAAAAGAATCACTGAGCGTTCATCGCCTTGAACATTTTCAAGGTTTTTGACAAAGACGTGATCGGAATAGTCGGGATCAAAATAAGGTTCTATTTCCGGGTGTTCCCGACGCGCTTCGTCAAGCAGGTCTTCAACAAGAATCTGCTGAGCCATGCTGAAGGTCACAATCCCAATACTAGTTTGATAGTCTTCTGGATGCTGTAGTCGCGTGACGACTTCCTGCACAATGGCCTTGGCTTCAGCCATATTGTTCCGGGCTTTGCTGCGATCATAAACACCATCAGCGATATAGCGCATACTCACGCCCAATTGCTCTGTTTGGTCAATCGCATTGGGGAAAGTGTAAAGGTGATTGTTGTAATAATGATAGTTACTAAAGGCAATGAGGGATTCGTGTCGCGAACGATAATGCCAAAGTAGTTTTCGTGAAGGCATACCTGCTGCAGCACACTCGTCGAGGATGCTCTCAAGGTCCTCAAGTTGTTCGTCGTCATCTTCCTCAATAGTATCCTGGCGTGCAAAAAAATTGCTTGGCGGCAACTGCTTGGAGTCACCAACGACAATCACCTGACTCCCACGAGCAATCGCGCCCACAGCATCCCATACGGGAATCTGCGAGGCCTCATCAAAAATCACAACATCAAACAACGGGTAGTCTGCATCAAGATACTGAGCGACAGACAAAGGACTCATCAATAAACAGGGTTTAAGGCGAGGCAATAAATTAGGCAGTTTGGCAATCAGTTTTCGCACGGACATGTGCCTGCGTTTGAGTTTGAGTTGATGAGCAAGCAATCCCATCTCTGAATTGCTCAGATTGGCTGCGATCTGCTGAGATGGCACAGACTCTGACAACGCATCGCGGACCTTGTGTTGTGATAGTTTAAGGTGCGCTCGATCAAGCTGTTTAAAATGTTCGATCCGTTGAACATGCTCATGGATATTCAGACTGTTAAGAATTGGATCCATTTTCCAAGTCGCATTGATCCACGCATCAAGCACCGTACGTTGCAATGCGGATTTGATCATATCCGTAGGAATATGTCCTTGCTCGTGCTGATTCACAAGAGCTTTCAAATTCAATTGTATTGCAGAGGCACGAACACGCTGCCAATAGCTCCAGTCATTGAGTTGGTCGACATGCTTGGGATACCTTGTACTTAGACGATGAATCATCCCCAACATATCAGGGCGGTCAGGTTGCCCGGTAAAAAATCGCATATCGAAATTACCAGATTGCGCCAACGTTTCGAGCGTTTTGCTTAAGGTTAAGAGATGAGCAAGATAGCTTGCAACCGTTTTGCCGTGATCATCGGCAGGATCAAGTGTGCCAGTCGAATGTTCAGCGAATTGGCGGATGGTTTGTGATGCGGTGTCGGAGAATGTTGTTTGCGCTGATTCACCAAGTCGTTTGACGAATCGATCCATCCAATCGATCTGTGCCTGAAGCTTGGCCCAATCCGGATCACCTTGCTGCCAATCCTGGTCGAACATCTGTGCAGCGGGATGGTTGGGATCAAGCAACTGCTCATTGAATCGTTTTAGTTCAAGCAATTCTGAAAGAATGTTGAGTAATTCTGTCGCATCGAAATTCTGGCCTGGCTGCAAATACAATGAAACCTGCTTACGAATCCGTCGCTGTGTGAGCATCCGTGGCAGGCCATTGATTGGCGGACTGGTTGTATTGACCAAGCCACTCGACCAAGGGTTGGGTCATCATTTCCGGCTGAAACATTGCCAGGTACTTTTGGCATAGTGCGTTTCGCTTGCGTCCTAGTTCAATGGTTTGGCGAAGAGTTACTGCCAATTGCTGCCAATTGGGCGCGTGAATCAAATTGGCGGATACATTGGGATTGGCTTGCAGAAGCTGACTGGTCTTGGCCAACCAGTTAACGCTGCGCAGGCTCGGTTGTTCTTTGAGTTCCAAGCCTAATGCCAGTCGCAACGCTTCAAACGAAGCAATCAAATCTGCTACAGCTCGCTCCAACGGTTCGCATAACTTTACGATTTCATGTGGGAGTGTGGGTGTCCAATTCTGGCAGATTATCCCTTGTAATGGATGTTCATTGATAGGCCAAACCAGTTTCGATGCATGGGTCAAATCTTCGCAAAGGCCAATCCATTGTTCGTATTGTTCACTACTGATATTTTCAGGATCTTCAATCTGCATTTCCAACGACAATTGATCCGGCAAGGACATGAGTCTACTTAGTGCCGTAAAAACGGACATGCCGATACTGCGCGGGGAATGCATTGCATCAACCAAGCTGTTGATGGTTTGGCGTGTGTCCTGCAAATCCGTACAGTGCTTATCCCAAGACAGATGTTGATCAGTACCTGTAACATTCAAGGCTTCCTGAAGCTGATCGAGTACCTGACGCTTGTTGGCTTTGTGCGAGTGCAATTCCAGGGTAAATGGACCGAGCCCAACATCACTTAAGCGACTGTGTACAACATTGAGCGCGGCCTGCTTTTCAGCCACAAAAAGAACACGCTTGCCATGACCAAGACAATGCGAAATAAGGTTGGTAATCGTCTGAGACTTACCGGTCCCAGGAGGCCCTTCAAGAACAAAACTCTTACCATCATGCGCCGCGTAAATAGCAGAAAGCTGCGATGAATCGGCATCCAATGGGCAATAGGTCTCATCTGGGTGACGTGTTTGATCCAACTCTGCAGGGTCTGGGAAAGGTGCCCCATCGTCAAAATTTTCATCCGGTCGATCAACAAGATGTCGCACGGTATGGCTTCGCATCAATGCTCTGGTTCGCTGTTCCAGATCACGCCACATGAGAAACTTGGTAAACGAGAACAAGCCAAGATGTGCTTCCTCGACAATATCCCAACGAGGCACATCCACAATCAATGCACGAAATCGCCCTAAAATACCAGGGATATCCAAACCCGAATCATCGGTGAGTAATTCATCGAGTCCTGGTTCTTCTAATCCAAATTCTTTGAGTTTCTGTAACAAGGTCACGTTGATATGCGGATCATCATCGGACTGAGCTAACATAAACGGTGAACTGGCTGATGATCGTGTCAAAGTCACCGGCAAGAGAATAATCGGTGCATAGCGTGCTTTGTCACTGGTTGGTGTTTCGTACCATTTGAGCATGCCCACAGCAAGATACAGCGTACTGATTCCCGACTCCTCAACTTCGGTACGTGTGGTACGCAACAACTCAAGCAGACGTCCATCAAGTTCTTGTTGAGACAAATCTGTTGGCAGATAGCGATGGTCAAGCATGTCCTGCATGAAATTTTCAACCAGATCATCACTGTACTGCGATTTTTGTACTTGAGCTCGGAGTTGGCTGAGTTCCGAAAGATTGTGCATTGAGTAAAACCGAAACAATTTCCCCGCTGCAAGTATGTCTTCAAGTTGTGCAAGCATGTTGCCAAAAATCGGGACCGCACGTTTGCTATTGCGATTGTAGTTGAGCACACGATTGCGCAGACTCAAATCCAGAAGCTTTCGCTTCCAACGCTCAATGCGTGCCGATGGCGTTTCGATATCTTCATCTGTCGACTGCTTGCTGGATTGATTCTGCTGATTTTGAAATTCCTGCACCTGGGGAATCGCCGTGGTATCTTCGGATTTCTCATCTTGAATTTGGACCACAACCTGCCCGTCTATGACTGTCCGTGATGGTAAGGGACGAATCATCAACGTGCGTGCAGACTTTACGTCGATGGCACAAATGAACTTCTCCGGTTCATTGAGATGGGTACGCCCCGCAGCAATAGCGCGATCAAGTGCAGGTAATGGATCGTGCGTCAACATCGTCGCTTCAAAAAGGGTAATCTCGCGCAGATCAACGCGCTTAGACAAACTCGTCGGCTCGTCCATTGTGGCGTAGGCATAGTGCGTATCGTGCATCCACACGCCGACAAACGCATGACCTCGGATAATCACAAGCAGCGGGTAAAGTCCGGCTTGTTCCAGGCATGCTGCCATGAGCATGGATAAATCCAGACAAGTCCCCAATTGGTAGTTTGCCATATCATCTGGGAAGCGAACTTTTTGGCCGGAGTTCTCAAAGCTGGCGGGGGGATTAATGTAACTGATTTGCAATTGACCGATCGCAGTATAAATCGCAAAAGCGATATCCATCACCCGCTGCGACGAGCCGGATTGATAACCATCCAATGCCGCACCGGGAACTTTCTTGCGAAGTATCTTGCTGGCAGTGGACAGGATATGCTGTACCTGTGGATGATTAGGCAGAATGTAAGCTGCGGTGAGTTCGACAAGTGAACCCGATCCATGCCACTCGTTAAAAGCCAATACATCAATAGAACCTGTCCAGCGTTGAAGTTGACCAGAAGGATTGGCGACGGTGACAACAAGCAATGTTTTTTCACGCTCGTTTTGGGATGCAAGCTTGCCTGGATTAAGTTGCATACAAACTTGATCCAAACGGTGTGTGCCGTTGGGAGGAATCATTTCCACACGACATTGCCATGAGTTGCAATGCCCACTTTGTAGAGACACTTCGATAGACAGATCGCTAAGCGTCTGATCAGAGTGATTGACAATGGTGATCAGCTGGACCAACGGGACATCATTTTGATGCACGGCATAGCTCAGGAATCCGGCATAATCCACACTGATTTCCAACGAGGACTCAACAGACTGAACCTCTTGGGCAGCTTCGTTTGAATTGGACTCAGACATTTGAAATGTACCCCCATTCATATTACGTACACCTATGGTAAATGTGGCCGGCAGAGAGTGGGCCAATTTGCACAAGCACCATCATCCCACAAAACCACATTTAACAATCGCTCCACATTCCGTCAATGCCATAGAATATGACCTGTCAACAGTACGGGAAAATACACGCGCGTATTCATACGAACGCCATCATACTTGATATTGAATACCAAGTTGACACATGACGCCCTCGACACTGAAAACAGCAACAAATTCTCCATATTTGCTAATTAAACAATGCCAGACACGCAGCACAATTCACAGAAGACCACACAGAAGACCACTATGTCTATAATGATACGCCAGCACAAAGACGTTGTTCAACTTGCATCCAAACCGACCGCACCATCAAACTATTCGTCGAGTAACCACCTCAAGCTGACATCCAACCCGAACCGCGACCGCAGTAAAGACTCTGGCTGCACTCACACTGTCACCAATGCGTATACGACATGTTGACTTAACTACCTAAATTCCAACACCAACGGCACTGGATTTAAATCATTAATTTAATATTTTCAATCACATCGTTTATATTGAAACGTTAAAATAAATATAGATGGGAACTGAACCACTACCGGCTG
>DLCK01000021.1 GCA_002480565.1 Phycisphaerales bacterium UBA7800
ACCCATCGCCGTGACAATAAAAAAAAACCTGCATCGCAAAGAGACGCAGGCTTTCTTGATTTGGATGAGATTGTGTTCGAATCAGTAAAACTCAGAACCAACCCTTGCGACCTGTGACATAGGTGGAAACGAATTCCTCATCGGACTTGGTGAGATACAGGATACCTTCGATCAAACCGATAAGCCCCATGACAAAACCACCAAACCCCAAGGTTAGAACCGTCACCAGAAGCATGATCACACCTTCTTTGGTGTATCCAAGAATGAACTTGTGTATTCCTAATGCTCCAATGAGAATCCCCAGAATCCCTGCTGCAATCTTTTTGCTTGCGTCACCATCAGCCATGATATTCCCCTTTTCAAAGTGTTGTGCTGAATAATTGATCTTACCGTAATGGACATCAATTCAATATGTTTAAATATCGTCACGTCCGACGACTTTGTATGTTTCACGTTCGCCGCGACCGGTGACGGGGTAGTCTTTGCGCAGCGGATGTGCTGGGAAATCTTCCCAAGTCAAAATACGTCGCAGGTCGGGGTGCCCGTCAAAACGGATCCCGAGCATGTCGAAGACTTCGCGTTCAGGCCACTCGGCGCCGGGCCAGATGCCGGTAACGGTTGGGACGTGCAAGGCCGGGTCCGCTTCGATGCCACTGGTATCCAGACTCGGATCGAGCATGACCTTCAGGAACAGTCGCAGGTCTTTTTGGCGACTCACCAGATTGTAGATCACTGCAAAGCGACCCATTGCTGCGACGGTCTTGGCTGGATAGTTGAGATAGTCCACACCTGCCACGTCTGAAAGGAACTTGTACTGGCAGGATTCGTTGTCACGCAGGAACGTGGCCACTTCAAGCAGACTCTCCTTGGGCAGCACCACAGTCGTCAAGCCACGGAATTCAGTGGCCAGAAACTTGACAGCGGGAAACTGCTTTTTGAGCAGTGGCAGTGTCGGGTGATCAAGATTAGGTCCGGTCTTGGGCGCTTGGGCGGTATCACTCATCGGTCTTATCTTCCTGTTCAATCCAGGTGATCATTTCGCAGATCAGCTGTTGCCAGCGATCGAGCACACCTGGCCATTCGTAAGTCAAAACGTCTGCCAACCCCAGCGTGTCACGTGACTGTAAGAGGTCTCGCAAATCAGTGAGATGGCCAACATGTTGCTGGATGATATCGTTGATCGGCTCGCCGTCCAGTTGGCGGGTATTCAGATCAATGCCGGTCAGTTGTGTGGACTGACTGACGACCGACTGAACCTGCTGCCAAATGTTCACGGACTTGGCAATCTCTTCGATCGCGCCGTTGACATTATCCTGCTGAAGCAATTGGGCGGACTCGGCGGTAATCTTCCGGGCTTCATCCAACGCCAACGTACATTGATTCAACGTGTCGATGGCCAACTCACTGGGACGCGAACTAACGAGTTTAATATCCTTACCTTCAGGCAATGGATCATCCTGTCGGGCAGCAAGGTCATCAGCGGGGATCACCTGCCCATCGACACTGATTTCCACCACAATCCGCCCCAGGCTGATCGCCTGAGTGTTTGCAGCCTGAATTACATCCTTGATCGACGTCGCGTCAAGGGTCAGTTCCTGTTCGTCCAGATAAATGGCCATAGCGTCATGATAGCTGCTTTGAGGATGTCGTACCACCGCAAAGCGATGATTCGCCGATGACTCTCGCCTGATTGGCTCGCTGTGATCTCCCATGCTCAACATGTCGAATTTGACAGTCACTGCATCAACCCGCATAAAGGAGCCCCATACTGCTGCACTCTCATCAAGGATCGAATCATCATGAGCACCACTGTCTGTCTTGACGGCTTTACTGCCAACCCCGGCGATTTGAGCTGGGAACAGTTCCAGAGCCTTGGCACCTTTATCAATCACGACCGGACATCAGCAACCGATCTGGTCTCACGGAGTCTTGAGGCAGATGCGCTGCTAACCAATAAAACGGTCATCACCGCTGACGCCATCGCCCAACTGCCCAAGCTCAAATACATCGGCGTGCTGGCAACTGGGTACAACGTGGTGGACACCGCTGCTGCCAAAGCTCATGGCGTGACCGTCACCAATGTCCCGGCCTACTCGACACATTCCGTCGCTCAACTTGCCACCGGTTTGATGCTCGAACTGGCCAGTCGCGTCGGTGCCCATGACCGCGCGGTGCATGATGGCCAATGGGTCAACTGCGATGACTTCTGCTTCACCGTCGCCCCACTGACTGAACTGCATGGCAAGACGCTCGGACTCATCGGCTTTGGGCAGATCGGTCTGGCATTTGCTCGCATCGCTCATGCCATGGGGATGAACATCATCGCTGCCAATCGTTCGACACTCACGCCCGACCGCACCGGTGGCCTGCCCATCACGCAAGTCTCCGTCGCCGAAGCCTTCGCTCAGTCAGACGTGTTGAGCCTGCACTGTCCATTGACCGATGACACCAAACATCTCGTCAACGCTGCGAGCCTTGTCACGATGAAGAAAACAGCATTCGTCCTGAATACTGGCCGCGGTCCACTTGTCGATGCACAGGCATTAGCCGACGCATTAGCCAACGGCATCATCGCAGGCGCTGGACTGGACGTTTTGGATGCCGAACCACCTCAAGCAAGCGATCCATTACTGACCGCCCCGAATTGCGTGATCACCCCACACATCGCATGGGACACCCGCGAAGCTCGAACCCGCCTGCTGGACACGGCGTTTAAAAACCTCAAAGCGTTTAAGGATGGCAAGCCACAAAATGTGGTGATTGGTTGAATTCATCAATCATCTTTGGATGAACCACAGAGTCACAGAAACACAGAGTTCACAAGACAGGAAAATCTGACTCATATTCTTTCTCTGTGTCTCTGTGACTCTGTGGTGAGAACCTTGCGTTAAGATACTGCAACACATGATTGAACACACCGCCCCATCACCGCTGATTCTGCTCACTGCGACTGTCGTGGAGATGTTGCCATTGGCCAAGCAGTTGCATCTTCAGCAGCAATCGCCCTTGAGTTGGCAAGGACAAGTCGCAGGCCTGGATGTTATCGCTCAGGTCACTGGCATGGGGCCGGATCGCGCAGCCCAGGCCGTCCGTGAAGCCGCCCAACTCTGCCCCAACGGTCGCATCCTTTATGCAGGTTTTGCCGGCGGACTTGTCAGTACGCTGCATATCGGTTCGGTCCTCTGCCCTGCAACCGTGATCAATGATGCAAGGCAGGTCGTCATGCTTGATGGCCAAATGCCAGACACGCTCATTAGTGTCGGGCGACTTGTCAGTACACCAACTGAAAAATCACAACTGGCCTCCGACACCCAAGCCGTGGCTGTGGATATGGAAAGTCATGCCGCCGCCGTGACCGCGATGGAACTTGGCATCAAACTCACCGTCGTCCGCAGCATCAGTGATGAAGCTCATCAAACACTGCCCACATGGTCCGTTTACTGCATCAGCGAAGACGGTCAAACCTCTGGCAAAGGTGTCGCCCGTGTCTTACTCACCGGCCCATGGCGATTGCCCGCGATGTTGATGATGGGTAAACGTGCCAAAATCGCCAGCCAGTCACTTGCATACTTTGTCGAAGGGAAGATCGGTCAATGGGCGATGAACTGACTCCCAAGCCCGGCCAAACCGTGCTGATTTTTGGTGGCAGTTTCGACCCACCACATCGTGCGCACATTCTCCTGCCTCAACAGGCACGCGACGCGATTGCTGCGAACCATTTGGTTTTTATCCCTACTGCACAGCAACCTCTCAAGTCCTCGCAGACACCTGCGCACCATCGCCTTGCCATGCTCAAGCTCGCGTTGCAAGACTCCAAACACTGTCACGTGTTGGATATCGAACTCAAACGTGACGGGCCAAGCTACACCGTGGACACCTTACGCCAACTCAAAAAATTATGGGGTGATCAAGTCACCTTGCGACTGCTCATCGGGGCTGACCAGTTGGCAGCCTTTGACCGTTGGCGCGATTGGCAAGTCATCGAACAACTCGCCGTGCCGGTCATCATGCACCGTGACGGCCAGATACCCATCACTCTGCCCAACCATTTTGACCGCGACATCTGGTTACCCCGCGTCATCAACGTCGACCGTGTGGACATCAGTTCCACGGACCTGCGAAAGCAACTGGCATCCGGCAAACCCATCGACACCAACCTGCTATCCCAAAACGTGCAGGACTATATCCGCCAACACCAACTTTATCATTGATATCAGTCTGAGAGATACTTTCGCCAACTGTCGAAGATGCTTATCCTGTAGCCGGATTTATACTTCGCACCAAACTCTGGCATTGGCGAAATATTAAACCGCCGCATACCTGCACCATTTGATGAATCAATCTGTCTAACAATGGAAGTCCGACCATGAAATACCGCACGATATTGTCTCTGGCAATGAGCCTCTGCGTCTGTCTCTGCCTCAATGTATTTGCAGCTGACACACCGCCACTTAAACAAGGAAACGCGCGTGTCATCTTCGTCGGGGACAGCATCACCGGCCAGAGTCGCAACGTGAAAACCGGCTACGCTCATCAGTTTGAAGCAGCAGTCCGCGCAACCTACCCCAACGCAACACCGCAAATCATTTCACTCGGTGGCAGTGGTCATTCGGTCGGCAGTTGGGCAGGCGTTGAAAAGAACAGCCGTGAGAAGTCCGTGGTGCTTGATATCAAAACCAATGATGTCCACAAAGTGCTCGCTCAGCCTGCGGACGTGTTGGTCATCATGCTGGGGATGAATGATGTGCTTGCACCGTATGTGGATGACACCCCCGAAAGTATCGACAAATGGACGGCTCGTTATCAGAAGCTCATTGATGCGCTCAAAGTCCGCGTCTCGCCAGGCGTCCTGGCACTTGCAGGCATCACTCCTTGCACCGAAGATCCGCAGTCTCCTAAAAACCAACTCATCAGTAAACTCAATGACCAGATCGCTCTGTTGGCTAAGAACAACAACGCGAGACTGCTGCCAACTTCACAAACAGTTTGGGACATTCAAATGCAAGGCCGTCGACTCCGCCCTGACTATCATGTGACGGCTGACTTTGTGCATCCCACCACAGCCGGACACATCGGCATTGCCATGGGCATGCTTGACGGACTCGGTGAAACTGCCGCAGTTGACTGGCTAAGGAAAAATAGACTCGACGAATACAACAAGCATATGGCCAGCCGTCACACTGCCCCCTTCTCATGGGAAATCAAACAGCTTCAAGCCAACGACATCTCAGACAAACTCTCATACGCCATCACCTACCACTGGCTCGACACGCAAACCCAACCATCAGTCACAGTCAACACCCCACAAGGCTGGCAGGTCTCACCGAATCAACTCACCACAGCTACAGGCACATTCACACTCACGGGCAACGCAAACCAGTGGCAAAACAAACTCACGCTCAACGCAAATGTCAATGGTCAAACGCAATCAACCGACTTGTACATCCCAGCCCCATGGCTTGTCGGATACAGCTTCGTCCAACGCCTGTGGAAACAGCCCGGCTATGTCTTCATGGCCGACAAGGCACATACGCCCATTGATGATGTGATTGAATCTGGCGGCGATTTCACAAAGCCCATCGACATGGGCAAAGGCAAAACACTCACATGGAAACCCTATAGCCCCAGTGTCAATTTCACTGGCAAGGACGATCCTGACAGTGTCGATTTTGCAGCAGTGACCCATGCCGGTAACTGGGAAGCCGGATACCTCGCGCGATGGATTTACAGTGACAAAGATCGGACCTGCATGATCCAACCCAAGACGCGGATGTTTGCGGGTTACATGTTTTTGAATATCTGGGTCAATGGCAAAACAGTCTACGAAGGTCGACTGCGTAAAGCACCAACAACAACAATTCAACTTCAAAAAGGTTGGAACGCGCTGGTCTGCCGAAGCAGTCACCACAATTGGCAATGGCAACTATCACTGCCCATCACCGGTCAAGATGGTGATGACCTAAGTGATCTGCGATACAGCATCGTATCCAAGACCAATGAATGACGCATGAGGTTTATGGGAAAATACCACGCAACGCATACACCTTGCCAATGTTTTCCAAGGCTGCAATATAAGCACCTTTTCGCAGGTCCACGTTAAACCGCTTGGCGGCTTTGATGCTTTTTTCAGCAGCAGAATAGACATGCTTTTTAAGCATCGTGTCAACCGTCTCCAAGTCCCATGTCTCGGCCTGGCGGTTCTGCTTCCATTCAAAGTAACTGACCGTCACACCACCGGCATTGCAGAGAATCGCAGGCAATATCAATACGCCACGTTCAAGCAATTGCCGTTCGGCAGCAGGCGTGCAAGGCGCGTTGGCAGCTTCAGCCAACACCCGACAGTTAAGCCATGACGCATTGTGTTCGTGAACCATCTGCTCCAACGCTGCGGGAATGAACACATCAACCTTGGTTTGATAGAACGTCTTTTCATCAATCGCCTCAGCCTTGGGATAACCGGCCACACCCCCATGTTCGGCAACATAGGTTGCAAGGTCCTCGGCATCAATCCCCGCAGGATCAATAATCGCGCCGGTATGATCCATCACCGTGACAAGCGTACTGCCACGCTCAGCAAGGAGTCGAGCGCCCCACGATCCGACATTACCAAAACCGATGAGGCTGTAGGTCATGTTGTTCAAGGCGATCCCCACATCCGGCAGACAACGCTCAAGGGTATAAACCAAACCCTGGCCGGTGGCTTTTTCACGGCCATGTGATCCGCCAAACTCGATGGGTTTGCCGGTAACAATCGCGCGGGCCTGATGCCTGCCGAGATTGGCATTGAAGTTCATGTAGGTATCAGCCATCCATGCCATGACTTGAGCGTTGGTCCCCATGTCCGGCGCGGGGATGTCATGATCGGTGCCGATGTTGCCATCCAATGCAGCCGTGAAACGCCGGGTGAGATGTCGTAATTCTGTCGTGGAGAGACTCCGCGGGTCGACTTGTACACCCCCCTTGGCCCCACCAAGAGGAAGATGGGCCAATGAGCACTTGAGTGTCATGAGGACTGAAAGGGATTTGATATCGTCAAGTGATACATCGGCGTGATACCGCATCCCACCTTTATAAGGTCCGAGAATATTATTGTGCTGAACGCGATAGCCTTTGAACAGTCTATATTTCCCATCATCCATCTTCACGGGAAAATGAAACATGATTTCAATCTTGGGTTGAGCAAGTATCAATCGCAGATGATGCGGAAGGTCCAATATTTCCGCAGCCTCAAGCAGCGCGTTAGCTGTTTGCTGAAATAGATTGTTTGGATCATAACGAAAACCCAATTCATCTAATACATGATTGGGATGACGTAAATCAGCGGGTTCACCTGCACTCATCATTGTCTCCTGTATAAGTAAGTCCTATTAACTAAGATCGGCAATATGAGACTGCTAATTCCACATTAATTACAAATAAGTACTTCACCCTATAATTTGGTGATAAAAACATTCCGATATCTTTTAACAAGCCGGATAGATCATTATTTGATATTTGATGCAATGGACACATTTGGAGCAAAATTGGTACAACCAATACATCTCTATCAAAGCAATAAAACGATAAAAACATCTATTTAGGGCAATAGTACTTGCTAACGAACATAAACATTCGTTAATTAAAAACGTGCCATAGCAATTCGCTATTTGCACTAAAAACTGGAAAGGTCCCCGCCATGCACTTTCAGCTTCTTAAAAACCAATCTATCGGTCGGAAAATTGGGTTATTGGTCCTTGTATTATGTGGACTCTCTCTCGTGACAATTTCAATGGGTCACTATATCGCCCAGCAAACACAAGCCATCGGTCTTCAAGCCGTCGAAGACACGATGCTCAACAACCATCAATCAAAACTAAAATCACTCGTGGAAGCTGAAAACGACCAGTTGGTATTGATGATGTCCAAAGCATCAACGCAACAGCAGAAAACAGATATCGTCCGTGAAATGCTCAACAGCGGACTGTATCACACTACAAAAGACGAACAAACCAAAAGCGGCTATTTCTTTGTATATGACCTCAAAGGCAACTGCATTGTCTTTCCGGGTAATCCTGCAAAAGAAAACAAGAACTATTGGGAATTTAAAGACGAAAACGGTGTCTATCTATTTAAGGAATTCACCAAAGTTGTTAATGACGGTGGCGGATTTGTTAACTATGTTTTCAAAAAACCAGGGCAGGACAAAACATCTCCCAAGCTCTCCTATGTTGCTCCGATTGCAGGAACGGACTGGTATCTGGGGACAGGTATTTACATTGATGACATTCAAGTCCAAAGCCAATTGGTTCACGACCAGTTTACAGCGTCGATGAACAAGTTATTGCTGATGGGAGCCGCAGTCATTGGTGCCTATCTCCTGTTCATTGTGATCCCTTTCGCGCTGATCATCATCAACAAATTCATTGTCGGCCCGATCCGCCAGGTGGCACATGCCATGGCCGATATCGCTGAGGGAGAAGGCGATCTGACCTATCGCATTGGGTATATATCCAAAGACGAAGTTGGCCAACTCGCCAGCAGCTTTAACACCTTTGCCCAGAAGATTAACAACACCATCGTGCAAGTCGCCGGTTCTGCCACGGAAGTCGCATCTGCATCGACCGAGATTGCTGCAGTATCCGATGAAATGGCTGACGGGCTCAAACAACAGTCTTCCCAAATCCATCAGATCTCAAGTGCGATTGAAGAAATGAACGCATCGATCGTCGAAGTGGTCCGTAAGAGCGAAGAAGCATCGGTTCAGGCGACTCAAAGCGGTCATGTTGCTGAAGAAGGTGGGAATATTGTTCGACAGACTGTTGAAGGCATGCAGTCCATCAAGCAGACGGTCACCGAATCCGCTGATTCTGTGGAATCGTTAGGCAAGCGTGCTGACCAAATCGGTCAGATCATCGATGTGATCAATGACATTGCCGACCAGACTAACCTGCTGGCATTAAATGCTGCCATCGAAGCAGCCAGAGCCGGTGAACATGGTCGCGGCTTTGCTGTTGTCGCCGACGAAGTCCGAAAACTCGCGGATCGTACGACCAAAGCAACCGATGAGGTCGCCCAGTCAATCAAGTCCATTCAGGCAGAGACCAAGCAGGCTGTCGACCGAATGAGTAAGGGGACCGAGCAAGTAGGCGTGGGTGTCGAAAATGCATCACATGCGGGTGAAAGTCTCAGACAAATTGTTGAATCCGCACATACTGTAGCCGATCGCATTCAATCAATCGCTGCTGCGGTGGAACAACAATCCTCTGCCAGCACGCAGGTAGCATCCAACATTGAAGCCATCAGCAATGTCACTCAGCAGTCCAGTCAAGGGGCGATGCAAGCTGCACAGGCCTGCGGGCAACTCTCATCCAAGGCTGAACAACTCCAGTTATTGGTCAAGCAATTCAAAACCAAAGCTGAGTAATAAGTCCCTTGCCAATAGATTCATAGAACGCATAAAGGATTGTCCATTGAAAAATACACGCATATGTAGTACACCGTCAGTTAACCTGAATTTATAAAACGACGATAATCAAGAAGTATTAAATCAAGAATTAGACACATTTATATGTCATAACGAATGATGTGTCGCAAAGTGCAAAACGCCTTTACATAAACGTCTCAAGCAGGATATTCAATCATAATGCATATCTTGTCTGATTAACCCCGCTGGAGCCTTCAGATGATTTCATTAAATATGTTTAAGAGCCAATCGATCAGTCATAAAATATGGACATTAGTCGCTATCCTGTCTGGGCTGACTGTTGTCGTTGCAGTATCTGGATTACTCCTAATTCAACGTCTGGAAACCATCAGCCTGCAGTCCCTTGAAATCAGTATGGTTGAAAGTCACAAAGCCAAACTCTTGGCTCTTACCGAAGCCACAAAAGGTCAAATGCAAGAAGCACTGGCCAATGCTCAGACTCAGGACGAAAAAATAAAAGTCATTCGTGATTCACTTAAGAATACTTTTTTTCATACGACCCCTGAGGAGCAGAAGAAAACGGGATACCTTTTCGTTTATGGCTATGACGGCTTATGTGTTGCCATGCCACCCAATCCTGATCGCCATGGTAAAAATTACTGGGATTTGCAAGACTCCAAGAAAACCTACATTATGCAAGACATGATCGCCACGGCTAAAAAAGGTGGCGGATTCTACAGCTACTACTTTGCTAAACCAGGCGAAACCGAAACGTCCGAAAAACTATCTTATATTGCACCAGTTGGTGAAGGCCTTGACATGTTCATCGGTGTGGGTATTTACATTGACGATGTACAAAAGAAAAAACAAGCCATTGCAGGCGATATGAAGCAAGCTCTAATGCATTTTGCCATCATTGCTGCGGGTGTTGTACTAGCATACTCAATCTTTATTGTCACACCTTTTACACTGCTGCTCATTCGTCGTTCAATCGTCGGCCCGATTCGTCAGATATCTGACACCATGGAAGACATCGCTCAAGGCGAAGGAGACCTGACACGTCGCATCGACTCCAAGTCCAATGACGAACTTGGCAAACTGGCTATGGGTTTTAATACCTTCGCTCAGAAAATCCATGACACCATTGCACAGGTCGCAAAGTCTGCGGGTGAAGTGGCCTCTGCTGCGACTGAAATTGCAGCGGTCTCCGACGAGATGGCCAATGGACTCTCGCAACAGTCCTCGCAGGTACACCAAATTTCCAGCGCCATTGAAGAAATGAATGCGTCCATCGTGGAAGTGGCTCGCAAAAGTATTGATGTCGCCAATCATGCAGAAGAAGATGCAAAATCCGCTGAGCAAGGTGGCATGATTGTCAATGACACCGTCACGGAAATGCAGTCCATTAAACAGACTGTCACAGACACTGCTGCTTCTGTTGAAGAGTTGGGTAAACGCGGCGAACAGATCGGTCAGATCATCGCGGTGATTAATGACATTGCTGACCAAACCAACCTTTTGGCATTGAATGCTGCCATCGAAGCGGCTCGGGCTGGTGAACATGGTCGCGGCTTTGCTGTTGTGGCTGATGAAGTCCGCAAACTTGCTGACCGTACGACCAAAGCAACCGATGAAATCGCCCAGTCGATTACAGCTATCCAAACTGAAACCAAAGACGCCGTCGAACGCATGGGTAAGGGAACCGACCAGGTGAGTACCGGTGTGGAACGTGCATCCGAAGCAGGCGAAAGTCTGCGAAAGATCGTCAGTTCCTCGCAGTCTGCTGTCAAGATGATTCAGTCCATTGCAGCAGCAGCCGAAGAACAATCCACCGCCAGCACGCAGGTTGCCAATAACATTGAAAGCATCAGCAACTTCACCCGTCAAAGCAGTGAAGGCGCTTCACAGGCAGCCCAGGCCTCCGGCCAACTCTCTGCCAAGGCCGAGCAGCTTCAAGCACTCGTAAGTCAGTTTAAAATCGACTATGAGTCAGTGAATCACTAAATACATTAACGAAATAAACTCTCAACAGGACTTGGCTTTTTGTCAGGTCCTGTTTTTGTTTGAGCAGAAGGCGAAATCAACACAGGCTCGACCGCAACATTACGCTTAGGCGACTGACAATCGGTTCGAACCTTACTCGAACCATCAGGATTGACATACCGACTCTGCAACTGCATCAACTCTGCATTGACCATAAAGTCGTTGACCATGGGAACGCCCCCCTGCTCCCATGCACGCTGTGCACCTTTGACATTCATCACGCGACAGAAACTCACGCTCCCAGGCACCAGCCAACGCGCAAACTCACCATAGGGTCGATGTCCATCCTTGTCCTGCATGATTGGCCAGATCGATGCGTACACACTCATTGCATCAAAGCCGAACTCTGTTGCCAAGAGTATGTCCGGCCCCATCTTTTCACGCAGATGTTTAAGGTAATACACACTGGCTTTGGCACTATCGGGAAAACAGCCCCAGTCCGCGCCATAGGTGTCCATGTAGAATGCAGTCGCACCGATCTCCTTAAGATGTTCATAGCGACGATCAGCCATACGCACATGCTTGATATCCAGTGGATTGAAACTTACATCATCATCTTCGATCACTGTTTTTTGATAGGCAATGGTATTGGGACGGGCAAAGAATCCGAATCGCTTTTGCCCAAGTGCTGCAAAAAACGGAGCCAGTTGATCCATCCCATCCGTCATATTCTGTGGCAATACATCAAAGTCCGGCCGATAGTTCACCCCACGTGGACTGATCCCCGTCGCAGCCCAGATAATGACTTGCCCGGTATTGTATTGACGCAGATGCCCCACACGTTTTTTCAAAAACGGCAACCATCCCTGACGATCCAATTGCCCATAAAAACCAAGTGGATTACTTGGACTGACATTTTCGACACTGGCGCAAAAGACACCTGCTTTGACGCGAAAGTCCGTACTGTATTGCGCAGGACCAAAGTAATTGGAAAACCATTTTTGGTATGGCTCAAGTAGATGCTTCCAATCACCAGGCGTCCTGTCGACACGGAAGACCATTGTGTAACTTCGCGTCGAACCTGCGGGGATGGGTGAATTTTTCAACCAGCATTCCAATTGATAATCCGAATAACTTGAGCGATGATTAAGCAGAATTTCAATCGGGCGAAGATCATGCTTGATCCAGTTGATCCCAAGGCCCCAGTGACGATCACTGACAGTGGTCACCGGACTGTAGTTATCACCTGCTGGATAGTAGCTGCCCATGGAATGAGTGATCTTTGCTGGCCCCTGGGGTTTGAGAAAATACAGCAACCAATCATCAAGCTGAAAGGTATCCTGGCTTTGATTGTCGATGCGAATTGTGAGCGTGATATCCGGCCCATCAAGCTCGTGGTCGAAAGTAACATTCAATCCCTGTTCAAAACGATGTTCCACGGCATAGCGCCCCGCTGCGCTTTCAATCACACGGATCTTCGGTTTTTTCCAGTGTCCAACCTTATCCACAAGACGGCCAATCGACGGAGCGTAATGCGGTGTATCCCGTCGATCAGGCCAATTCCAATCACGTGTGGGTGTGTTGCGAAGCAGCGTAAATAATGAGCCTGCAAAATGTGTCGACGAACCGGTCATGACGGTGCGTCCGTCAAGTTGCACCTGCGTCATCCCTTGCTGGGGCGTGAATGTCACCTCCAGCTTCCCGGACGTGAGCGTGGTCTGCGCACTTGCTGTGACCGAACACAACAGCAGTATGATTAAACTCAAAAAGCGACTTGGCATCGACTATGCCTTTCTGAAATGTATCTGGTCAAAGTCCCAGAGCATTTTGAAAAAGTCCTTGGTTTGCGGGTGTTTTTTGGATAGTTCACCCAATGTCACGCCCTGCTCAATCCCTTGATACATGGGGATATTCTGTTCATTGAGCAAGACCCCGGGAACCGGAAAAAGGTGTCCACTTTGACTTAATGCAGCCAAGGCGCCTTGGGGTAACTGCTCGGTTTGTACCGACATCCCGCGCGTGCGCAAGGGGACAAGCTCCTGCCACTGATCCGTGGACCAGCTGATTTGCGTTTGCGGTTTATCACCAGCAGATGCGATGAACGTGTGCATATGGATATTACCCCTGAATAACTCCACGGCTGCATATTGTTCATTTATCGGTAACGTTTGCAGCTTGGCCAAATGCGGTGTCTGTGCCAAGGGGCAACACTGTGGCAGGTATGGCGCCTGCATCAACCAACGCTCAAAGACCATCCCGCAATCGGATAGCCAATCCATTAACTGGGGCACGGTGTACGCACGATCCTGTGGGTGGAGCAGCAAGTCTGCCATCCCCGCATCGGATAGTAAATCATGTGTCCGCTTGGCCAAGGGCACGATGGGATGATCGGCAGGTGTATGCTTGAGGACTTGGCGTAACTGTTCACAATCACCGGGCTGCCAGGTGATACCCAGCAGCCGACAGTATTCCTGAAACATGTAGACACCCGTGCGTCCGTACTGTGCATAGACCATTGCAAAAAGCTTGCCATCGGGTTTGAGACAATCGCGCAGCGCAGAGAGTCCGACGGAAGGATCGGGCATGTGATGCAATACGCCGGTGCTGACGATCAAGTCGAATTTCTGATTGAGTGTCGGTGCGAGTTCCAATGACATTTGATGCAGCGTGACATTGGTGCAGTTGTACTTAGCCAGGAGCATCCGCGTGTGATCCAGGCTTTTATTGCTCAAGTCGATCGCGGTGATGGTTGCCTTTGGATTGCTGATCGCAAATTCGGTCGCCTGTGCCGTACCACAACCCGCGATGAGGATGTCCAGCGATTCGGCAAACGATTTGTCTGGCCAATAGAGATGGAAAAAATCTTTGGGTGATCCAGCGGGGAACATTTTGCCTTGCACAAAGTCCGTCATGTCCGTGGGCGGGACAGGATAAGGCTGCTGTTCATAGAGTTGTTGCACGGCATGGATATCGGTCATGTGTCTTTCAGGGAATAGTGATTAGGGAGTAGAGAATAAAAAACCCGGAGTCGAATCGCTCTACTCATATGCTGTTGGGCCTATTGTCTAATCACGAATCCCTACTCCCTTATTTTTAAATCCTTGACCATCATGTCCACGCTGGTGCGTCCCTGCCAATGATTGGTCTTGGGTTCAAAGGCGATGTCGAGTTTCATTCCCGGGTAAAGCTGCGGCGCCAAGTCAGCCATACCAAAGGCCACGGCATTTTGATACTGGCTCCCCTGGCGGATGGTCAAGCGCATGTGCTTACCGGTCTGCCCCATGAGCATGGGTGCTCGATCCAATTGGACATTACGTACGCATAGCACGGGTTTGGGATTATGCGGGCCAAACGGTGCCATCCGTTCAATCTGTTTGACCTGTGGCAAGGTTAAATCTTCCAACTCACATTCGGTGTCGATATCGACAATACTGCATAGATCATCAGCAGAAAGTTTGTCATTGACAAATGCCACGAGCTTTTCACGGAAGGCATCGAGCTTGTCGACTTTCACACGGAGTCCTGCTGCCATGGCATGCCCGCCGAAACTCACCAGCAGGTCTTCGCAATGTTGCAATGCTTCGTGGATGCTGACACCTTCGACACTACGTGCTGAGCCGTGCGCTTCATCACCTTCGATATTCAGGACGATTGCAGGGCGAGAAAATTGCTCGACGATCCGTGACGCGACGATACCAACGACCCCCGGATGCCAATCATTGTCAGCTACGACAATCGCGCGACAGTCCGCACGATCATAGCCTCGGTCGATCACCTGAGCGGCTGCTTTTTCGACGATCTTCTTTTCGGTCGCGCGTCGTTTATCATTTTCCTCGGTGAGAAATTCTGCGATGTCCACCGCTTCATCTTCGGTGGCTTCGGTGAGTAAATGCACTGCATCCTTGGCATGCCCCATCCGCCCGCAGGCATTGAGTCTTGGGCCAAGTACAAAGCCGACATGATACGCGTCGATTTTTTCATCCCGCAATCGCGCAGCATCAATCAGTGCGTTTAAGCCTATAAAATCCGTGTGTTTGATCTGCCCAAGTCCGAACGTGGTGAGGACTCGGTTTTCATCCACCAGGGGGACAATGTCTGCTACGGTTCCCAGTGCTGCTAATGACATTTGCTGGATCATCAGTTGGCGATAGGCTTGGGGCAAACGATCCGAGCCGTTATGCACACGGGCAAATTGCCATGCCAGTTTGAAGGCTACGCCCGCGCCGCAGAGTTCGCCAAAGGGATATTCACTACCGGGCAAACGAGGATGCACCAGTGCATAGGCATCGGGCAGATTCTCGGCATCCATCTCGTGATGATCGGTGATGATCAGATCGACACCTTTGGCTTTGGCGATGGCAGCCGGCTCGACGGCAGTGATACCACAATCAACACTGATAATCAGCGGATCGGCTTCGCACATGGCGGTGATCGCCTCGGCGTTGATGCCGTAGCCTTCTTCAATGCGATGCGGGACATAGGTTCGAACATGGGCACCGGCAAGTCGGAGCGTGTGCCAGAGAATACTGCTGGCAGTGATGCCGTCCACATCGTAATCACCGTAGATGACGATGGGCTGATTATCGCGCACCGCTTTAGACATCCGGCTAGCTGCCTTGGAAATATTGGGTAGCAGTTGCGGATCATGAAGCTGGGTCATCTTCGGGTCCAGAAAATCCCGAGCCTGTTGCGATTCAATCACGCCACGATTGCCAAGCAGCTTGTCCACCAAAGGTGATAAACCAAGTGCCGCCAAATCGGTCTGTTGACCGTTGGGACGAAATCGCCAGCGTTTGAGCATCCCTGCTTCGAACATATGAGCATGATAGCAGAGAGTAGGGAGTAGGCGAACGATATCTCAGAACACATGGATTAACGGACTTGTTCTGATTCCCTTTTCTCTAATCACTAATCCCTAATCACGAATCCCTGTGAATCAGTTATACTGACCTCTTGTCCGGTTCATCAGTTGGAGTGTGCCAGGGATGGTGCTTCGCCCGCCTATGCATCTTAAAAGTGCTCAGCAGTCACCTTCGTTGAAGATGCGCTGGTCAGTCCCCAGTCGGCGGAGTCGTCGGGCTGTGAATCTGTTCGTCGGTTCGTGCCTGGTGTTGATCGTGACCTTGCTGATGAGTTTTGTAGGCTGTCAGGAGCAGAGGATTCCGGGCACATCGCGGGGTGAACGTGTTGCTATTCCTGCCCGTCAGAAGCTGCCATTGGCCAATCTTGATACGGAACCGATTGTGCGTGTCCGCGTTGTCAGGCGCAAAGATCGAATCATTATTTCTGCCCATGGTGCCATTACCATCGGCCCGGGCCCTGGACAGATAGACCGTGCCAGCCCAAGACAATTTGCATCACCTTTGACCATTACCAGGCATGCCAACGGCTATGCGATCTCTCCGGCCAACGGGCAAGCCATGGCATGGGGGCTTGATGCGTTGCAAATCACCGCAGGCGGTCACGTGACTGTCAACGGCACGATGTACCCCAACATGATCATGATCCATCACAGTCTGCCCACCAAGTGGGATCCGACGCCGACTTCACTGGACGCGGTGAATCATGTGGCGATTGAAACCTACCTGCCGGGTGTGTTGCAAAAAGAGCTTTACAGCAGTTGGCATCCAGTCACGTTCACCGCTCAAGCCATTGCTGCCCGGTCGTATGCGATTGTTCAACACTTTGCCAACCAGTCGCGCCATTTTGAACTTGAAGCAAGTACCGCATCGCAAGCTTATGTCGGTTCCAACGCCGCCTACAAACCCCGACAAGCCGTCGCACAGACACGCGGCATGGTCCTGGTCTACGACGGGCGAATCGTCCCCGGATACTACTCAAGTACCTGCGGTGGCGCAGCACAGGATGCATCCATCGCGTTCCCCAATGGTGAAAACATCCCGCCCCTGCGTGGGGGTCTGCGGACTGCATGGTGCGCCCAAAGCAAGAAATTCCGATGGGGTCCGTTTAATAGGGATCGCACCATGCTCTCAGCTCGGATCGCAGCATGGGGCAGGAGTAAAGAAAGAAGCATCGCATCACTGGGTTTGATCACCAGCATCCAAATCACCCATCGCAACGCAGGCAACCGCCCTGCTCAATTCGTCATCACCGACAATCGCAACAAGCAATACACACTCGGCCCTGAGTCCTTCCGCTTTGCATGCAACTACGCATCGTCAGGCACCAAAACCCTGAGCAAAATCACATCCAGTCAGCGACTGTATTCCAGTTATGTGGATGTGCAGGTATCAGGTAACACCGTGCAATTCGCCAACGGGCACGGCTACGGCCACGGCGTGGGCATGTGCCAATTCGGCGCCCAGGGCATGGCTGTCGCTGGACTGCAACCCGAACAAATCCTGCAAAACTACTATCCAAGTTCACGGATTCAACGGGCGTATTGAATTGATTGAATACGGCTTGATTAACGTGATTGCATTAATGAATCGGAATCCGATGATGTTCCGTTGATTCATCTTATCAGCAATCAAAACATCTGTGTTTATCGGTGTGCATCTGTGGCAAAAATGCCTTGAACACGGCGACGTGCAAGACTCATTTATCTTCGTCGTCTACCTCATCATCATCGTCGATATCGTCTTCATCTTCGTCGTCGTCGTCATCATCCTCGTCATCCTCAAAGTCTTCGTCATCCAAGTCCTCATCGACATCTGAGTCCTCATCAGCACCTTCGACATCGGCATCCGACTCATCGCTGATGACCGATTCATCGTCCTCGTCTTCTTCCATATCCAACTCATCAGCAAGGGCGTCTTCCTCTTCAGCTGCGAGTTTTTTCTTGGCAAAAGTCGCCCGGAGCTTGGCGCGACGTTCAGCACGTTTGCGATCCGCTTCACTGGGCCAATCGTATTCCACTTCGCCGGTCTGAGGATTTTTCCAATCTCGCTCGCCTGAATCATCCATCCCCTGCTGAGCATCTGCTTCGGGACGGGCTTCGAGCGTGATTTCGTGATTGACTTGATCCTGAATCACACGCACGCGGTGTTCGCGGACGAGTTCGAGCGTTGCCATGAACAAGCCGATGAGTTCACTTTTGGATTTGCGACCTTCAAACATTTTCTGCAAAGTCATCGTGCCATCGCGAAGCAGTCGGTCGTAGATGTCTTCAGCATGCAGCGCGATGGGGGTATCGTCATAGGTGACATCGTGCGTACCGGTATTGCGACCAATGGATTCGAGAATCCTGGCGAACGCTTCGCAGAGATCCAAAACGTTGGCATCTTCCAGATCAATCTCAACAGGCTTGGCATCCTCAGCATCGTCACCTTCAAGCTGCTTGCGGTCGGCCTTGGTCAGACGCGTGGGCATGGCTGCATAACGCTTCTCCCATTCCTCGCGACGGTCATCCAACTGCATCGCTGCGTCTTTGAATTTTTTGTATGCCAACAACTGCTGGACCAACCCATACCGTGGATCGCTTTCACTGATACCTTCGTCGTCGGAACCTTCGCCTTGCTCGCCCTCTTCGCCGGCAGGCATGATCATGAGACTTTTAACTTCCAGGAGCGTGGCAGCCATCACCAGAAATTCACCCGCCATGTCGACGTTGAACTGTTCGATGAGTTTCAGATGCTTGAGATACTGCTCGGTGAGTTCCTTCATCGGCAGGTCATAAATATCAATCTCATGACGCTTGACCAGATACAGAAGTAAGTCCAACGGACCACTGTAACAGTCAAGTTTGACGCGGTAGTCTTCAAGGGATTGGGCGATGTTCAAAGGCTGTTGATCCATTTAACCTGCTCGTTACAAAATCCGAAAGCAACTTTCGGGGGTGGCAAAATCTCAAACAATAGCGATACTGTACACCCATGAGCAATCCGGATAAAGCGTCGATTCTCGATTTAGCCAAGGATGTCCTGGCAGCAGAAGCCTCTGCGGTAAGCCACATCCCTGTCACATCCTCACTGACTGAGGCTGTTGATATGGTTACAGCCAATACCTCCAGCCAGGCTGGCGGGTCGGTGGTGGTCACCGGGATGGGTAAATGTAACTTCATCGCCCAGAAAATTTCGGCAACACTTGCCAGCACAGGCACCCCCAGTCAGTTCCTGCATCCAGCTGAGGCCATGCACGGAGACCTGGGGCGAATCCGCCAGCGTGATGTGGTCGTGCTGCTGTCACATAGTGGCAATACCGAGGAAATCATCACCCTGGCTGCCCTGCTCAAACAGGATAACGTGCCGATGATCGCCATCACCGGTAACGCTGAGTCTCACCTGTCGCGTCTGGCGGATGTGACGTTATGGATTGGCAAGATCACCGAAGCCTGCCCGCACAATCTGGCGCCGACTGCTTCGACGACGGCGATGCTTGCCCTGGGTGATGCGTTGGCATTGTGTGTGTCGCATGCCAAGAATTTCCGGGCTGAAGACTTCCACAAATTTCATCCCGGCGGGTCACTGGGTAAACAGCTCATGGCGGTCACCGAAGCGATGCGCTTTAAGGTTGGATCGACCATGCTGCTCATCCCCATTGGGACCACACTCGCCCAAGCGTATCGCATGTCCAGCAGTGAAGTGAACCCCGGATTGCGACGCGCCGGCGCCATGCTCATTGCCGATGGCGATGGCAAGCTCGCAGGCATCTTCACCGACGGAGACCTTCGCAGGTTAGTGATGAAAGATCCAGCCAACGCGATGAACCAACTGGTCGAAAATGTGATGATCCAAAACCCCAAGCATCTGACGGATGCTGCGTTAGTACGTGATGCAGTGCAAATGGTCCGCGAAACCCGTATCGACGAAATCCCCGTGGTCGACAGCGACAATAAACCCGTCGGACTCATCGACGTGCAGGACCTGGTGGCATTGAAAGTAATTGAATCGTGATTTTTAATTCTGACCCGAATGTTTAACCACAGAGACACAGAGTTTAAAAGCCAGAATAAACCCACGGCATTTTTCGGGCACTGCACCACTGTGGTTCAGCCATTGATTGATTCTTATGCAAGACAACTTCCCTGATATCAAACTGCTGGTCTTCGACGTTGATGGCGTGTTCTCCGATGGCGGGATCATCCTCTCGGACGTGGGCATTGAAACCAAACGCTACAACGTCCGCGACGGCTTTGGTGTGGTCGCTATCCGCAAGATGGGCATTGAAGTGGGCATTCTCACCGGACGTGCCAATCGCAATGTGACCATGCGCATGCGCGAACTGGGCATCCCCCATGTCGTCTGTGGCTGTAGTAACAAAGGCCAAGGTATCCGGGAAATCTCACGTCTCTATGGCATTGCATTGGAACACATCGCGTATCTTGGGGACGACCTGATCGACTTGCCTGCGATGACGAAGGTGGCTTACCCCATGGCCGTTGCCGATGCCGAGCAGCCGGTTAAGGCAAATGCAAAATATGTCACCTCACGCCCCGGCGGACATGGCGCGGTACGTGATGCGATCAATCATGTGCTCGAAAAAATGGGCCGCTATGACGAGTTGGTTCAGATGTATTTGGACATGTGAAACAAGATACGTCACAGGACACATCCAATAAGGCAACCCCGGGGGTTAAAACCCCGCGGGCTTTAATGTGCATGCGGACACCAACCGAAAAAGACGGACAACATCACCAACAAAGCTCGAATATTGAAATAAAGCCCGTGGGGTTTTAACCCCCGGGGCATTTAACCATGGATCAAATTCAAACGTCAAATGAAGTCAAAAAACCCAAGACTTCCGGGGGGCTTAACCCATGAACTTTGCGAAGTGGCCTTCCTGGATCGGGGTTACCACTTCCAACACATCATGCAGCACGCGTGCAGGTGATTGCACAGCATTGACTTCGTAGATGGTTTCCGAGGGGTAGTGATCCAGAACTGGTTTGGTTTCTGCTTCGTAGACTTTCCAGCGATTGCGGATGACGTTTTCGTCTGCATCGTCCTTGCGGTTTTCTTTGACCGCGCGACGACGAAGGCGGTCGATCATCGCTTCTTCATCCTGACAGACCAGATGAACCACCGCATAGATTTCGACCAATTCGTCCATCATCTGAGCTTGCTCAACCGTGCGGGGAATGCCGTCGAGAATCAGCAGGTCACTATTGGGTTTGTATTCGTGGGTCGCGGTACGGCTCTTGATTGACTGATGCCACATGCGGACCGTCACATCGTCAGGAACCAGTTCACCACGTGAGGAGTATTCGTAGAAAATTTTACCCAGTTCACTGTGGACGTCGAGATTGCGGAACACGTCGCCACAGG
Organism: Phycisphaerales bacterium UBA7800; assembly: GCA_002480565.1. Lineage (GTDB taxonomy): Bacteria > Planctomycetota > Phycisphaerae > Phycisphaerales > Phycisphaeraceae > UBA7800. The sequence continues at coordinate 21,613 of DLCK01000021.1, forward strand.
CACAGTGAAAGTACCCGGGAATGCGACCGAGAATTTTCCCCTGCGTTCCTTTGCCGGAACCTGGGGCACCTAACAGTAATGCAGTCTTGAATCGGTTTGACATGTTGAATATGACCTGATGTTGGATGAAAGTGAAAATCCCAGGCACCGCAGCAGCTCCATCGCGTGACGGTCCCACACAGAATACAGCTCAATTTTTCACCTGTGCGTTCAAGGACATCCATGCCCCAGTCCGCAGGTGTTACGCATCGACCAAACTGGCGGGATTGGCAGCGGAATCTTCGAGCGCTTCAGGATCACGACGTGCGAGGGACTTCATGTCCACGTGTCCGGTGCCACGGATTGAGGTATTGACCGCGGAACGCACCCAGTCCAGACTGCCTGAGTACCATTCATAAGCAAAGCCGATGATGATAATCGCAAGAAACGGCAGTCCGACAATCAAGGCAGGAATCGGGTATTGACGAAAGACCGCAGCCCACGGGTAGGTCAGCGCGACTTCCACATCAAAAACCAGATAGAACAAAGCAACAATATAGAAACGCAGGTCAAACTGGACCCAACTGGTCCCAATGGTGGGTTCACCACATTCGTAGATCGCCTTCTTCTCACGGTTGGGCATGTTGGGGCGAAGAAACCAGCCTCCCACCAAGCCACCAATGACAAAAAGGATGCCAAAACCTGCAAAGAGCGTAATAGAAAGTAACTGCTGCATGGCGGGACGCATTCCTGTCTGCAAGTCAAAATCATGCTCCGGACAAACCAGTCATCAGAGCGCTAACATCTTACTCGGCATGAGGATTGTGGACAACTAGAGCCACTGGGGTTCGAAATTTGACAATGAAAATGGCTAAAAAAGATGACTCGCAAACACTCACCCACTTTTGCGCTGATGCATCTTGCGGGTGACCTTTGCACCTAACCCCGGAAACGCTGTACACAGGCTAACACCCAATCGTGTGAACCAATGGGGCCAGACTTCAGGTTTGGGTTTGCTGCGTGCGATATTTTTGAGAATACATTTTGCAACATGTTCAGGTGTCTGCATCAAGCTATCGGGGGTATTGAGTCCGACATCCTTGCCGGCTTTGTTGGAGACCTGATTAAAAAAGTCGGTGTACGTGCCGATGGGATGGACGGTGCTGACGTGGATTTCAGTACCAGCAAGCTCGGCTCGCATCGCACCTGCCATGGAGTCCTGTGCTGCCTTGGTCGCTGCATAGTAACCATACATTGGCAAACTGATCTCCGAACAAGCCGATGAACAAATGATGATGTGTCCGCCGCCCTGTTTTCGCATGATGGGCAAAGCCTGGTTAACACAGCGCACCGTGCCATAGAAGTTGGTTTCAAAGATGTCACGAATCTGCTTGTCGGCGGTGTCCTCAATGCTGGCAAAGAGTCCGTAACCAGCGTTGGCATACAAAACATCAATCTTCCCCACCGCATCTAGGGTTTGTTCAAAGAGTGTTTGAACACTGTCATCATCACAGACATCGCAGGGGATGATGATGGCATCCCCGCCCCCGGAAGTGTCTCCGAAGGCATCCTTGGCCATGTTGATTTGTGCAGCGGTTTGTTCCAGTGCATCAAGTCCACGAGCCGAGAGCACGACGCGCATGCCTGCCTTGGCACATGCGATGGCGGTGGCTTTACCAATCCCGGAACTGGCGCCGGTGATGAGGATGGTCTTGCCTTTGAGGTGTTGGGTGTTCATGTGTGCATGATAGTCACACGGCCCCGGGGGTTAAAACCCCACGGGCTTTATTTCAATATTCGAACCGTATTCGGGTGACGCAGATGTCTTGCCATTGCTAACCACATGCACATTAAAGCCCGTGGGACTTAAGTCCCCGGGGGGTTCCTGTTTATTCCTGTACCTCAACCATATGCACATAATTCAGCATCACCCAATCGCGTGTCTGCACGGTGATGGGCTTGCTACCCACGGTGACCGTCGTACTTGCGGTGGGCTCTTTGCGGCTCACGGTCAATTCAATGGGACCTTCGCGACCACCATCGACCACCACCTTGGCATCGGCACCACCACGGGGTAAACATCGCAATTGAAGCTGATACACGCCAGGCTCTGCGTCGAACTTAAACGCAGGCGCGTTGCCCTCCATCATCACACCATCGCGCGATGCTTTGTTATTGATCCATCGTATATCCCCATTCTTTTTGGCTTTGTCGGTAAAACCATATCCCTTACCTGAGGAATACAACGCATCAAACCCCACCGGCGTGTACGGGCGTGTCATCCCAAGATCAAAGCTTTCAACGAACTTGTCATCACCCATGTCAAAGAGATACGTGCGAAGTTTGCCTTGAGCATGACGGTCAGCAGTCCACCGGGCAGTCCATTGCTTGCTCTGTTCGATAGCCTTGAGTAACACCTCGGGATGCTGCACCTCGCTGAGATAAATGGGCAGACCCCGGAGTTGGATGTCATGTGTTTGAGAGACGGACTGTTCAAATCCAAACGCGTCGGTCATGGTTGCTTGCCCCAGATTCAGGTTCAACGTTCCCTTGTCGGAAGTCGACCATGCTGCGAGTGTTGGTTTGCCATCACGGGTCCATGCGTAGAGCCAGATATCCTCATTGTCATGGTGGAGTTTGTAGAGCGCACCTGAACCGGTGATCTGGCGGATGAGTGTTGCCAGTGTGAAAAATGCAGCACGGGGTTGGCCTTGACTGGTGAGCATACCTGATGCGGCATAGAGACTGTTGCCATCTCCTGCTTCGCGATAAATCATCACCTGTTCAATCCCGGCGCCAAGCATCATCAGTGTGTTACGCACGGTATAAGCAGCATGATTCCGCATGGAGACCGCGCGTTTACCACCTGTGTCGTAACCTGTTTCGGTCATCCAAATCGGCTTGCCTTTCATGTGCACATTTCGCCAATCATCGAGTCGCATGAGATTTTCAAGATGCGGCGTGCCGGAGACTGCATTGGAACCACGATGCAGATTGGTATCCACTTTTGAGAGTTCAGGAGCAATCGCGCCGGTGTAGGTATGGACACTCAAACCATCAAGGTGATCGCAGGGATGCGTGCCGTCTTTGTAGGTGTATGTCGCCAAGGTGTTGATGAGTCCCAGTTCGATCCCGGCATATCCGCCGTTAAACATCAGGGCTTTGGGGTCAGCACGGTGACCTGCATCAATGGCTGGACGCATGAATTCATAGTATTGATCCAACGTACCAATCCAGTGCCCCCAGCTTGGATCATTAAGGTTTGGTTCGTTCCAGATTTCATACGCTTGCACCAGGTTCATCGCCGACTGCTTATCCTCACTGACAAGATCCGATGGCGAATGTTTCACCGTGCCGTAGCGTGCGACGACCTGGTTGACATAGAAGTAGTAGTCTTCGGGATCTTTGGGCGGGTAGGCTGCATCGTGTTTGAAATTCAGTTCCGGTGGACACGTGCTGGCATATCGCGGACTCATGAACAGATAACCCAGGCCGTTCATCCCCAATGATTTTGCGGTGCCGAAGTATTCATCATGGTTGACGTTCCAAGGGGCGAGTCCTTTGAAGACGACCTGCTTTGGCGCTTTGGACATCAGTCGCCATTTGAGATTTTCAAAGCGTACCCACTTGACACCCATACGTCGATTCAATTCCAGAAACGCTGTATTGTTGGTGTTGATGCCGATGCGCGGTTCGAGTTGCTCGTCGGTGAGTTTGCTGGGCATGACGAAGAATTGTTGCTGGTTCATGCTGACTTTACCGTCAAGCATCAATCGGGCAAAGAAGCGATAAGACCCTGATTTAAGGGCTTTTTTCGCATCACATGCCAATGACGCAAAGGCGCGTGCGGGGACGGATTGTTCCGTGCTGCCGCTTGCCAATGTTTGGCCGACTGTGGGGAACTGCCATGTTTCATCTGCGGTCCCATCAAAAAGCATGACGCTGACGGGCATGGCAATTTTCTGGACACCTTCACCCTTTTTGTGATGACGAATGCGGAAGTATCGCAACGACTGTGGCGAGGGGATGGCCACGTCTTTGCTCCCCCACTTGCGATACATATCCACCGGCTGCATGTCCGGGAAGTCGGTCCATGTCTTGCCATCCATTGAACCCGAAAAACTCACATGCCAAATCCACTTGGCGTCGGAGTTCACAAAACGAACATGAGTCACGTTGCGTTTTTCCCCCAGGTCGATGACTTGAAACGCTTCTTTGAACTTGGCAGCTTTGTCATAAGGTGTTTCGACATGCGAATTCCGCGCGTCATCCGTGAGTGTATTTTCACCAATACGCTCACCATCAAGCAGCGTCCAACTCGGACACCCCTTGGCAATATCTGAGCCGTGGCGATTGTCTGGCAAAGTGGGAATCTGGTAATCGCCATTAGCCTGAATCACCCAATCGACTTTCACGTTTACAGACGTGGGTTGCGGATTGGTGACAACCAGTTGTCCCATTGCCGACTGATCCAATTCAAAAGTCACAGGCATGGTGGTGATGGCCGACAATGAGCTATCGTCCTGAGGTTTACTCAGACTCACCAGGGCATCGGTGATGAGTTGCGTTGGACCTTCGGCTTTGGTGAACCAGATGATGTTGATGGATTTGACGGGATAGTCGAACTTGCCGTTCTTGTCTTTCTGCTTCCATGCCGGTCGCATGTTGCTTCCCAGCAAGTCTGCTTCGATGAACTTCCACCCGCCGACAAACCCGTCAAGTTCGGTCTTGTACATGAGGGCTTCGCCTTCGCCGTCGTAAATCTGGTAACCGACGCTCGCGACATTCGAAGCATCATCGACATAAACCCAGACACCCAGGTGTGTCGGTTCGCCGGGTTGGTTACCTGCCACATGAACATCACCTTTGGCACCGGAACTCCATGCCCGGCTGGACATCTTGACGACCGAACTACCTAGCTTGGGAGTTGGTGTTGCCTGGGATTGCAAAGCGACCTTGGCCATCTTCCATGCCCCGCCGTACATGCCGTCGGTTGAATCCATGGGATGCACGAGGAGCGTTTGGCTGTGTTTGACATGCCGATGCATCGCAGCGGTTTGGGCGATGAGTTCTTGAGCATGCGTTGATGCAGTCAACATTCCCATCCCCAGCAAAATGCTTGCGAAAACAAATTGCAGGGTGCGCCTTTTGCTTACACAACAGTTTCGTAAATACATGTTCTTTGCTCCATAATGCTGATTACAACGGGAAATTCGGGTATCCATTTCAAGTGATAATATCATAGGAGCAACTGTTGCCCTATCAAGTCTGACTGTTTAAAAATATATTGTATTTTCCCTTATTACTATTAATTAAAACACTTACAAGATTAAAAATACCACAAAGAGCAATTGTTGCCCATTAAAACATTGACTCTGCTAACCTGACTACTAAAATGTTGTGTACAGCAAGAGAATTTCAACCTATGACACAATCGCAACCCATCTCGATTTACCAACTGGCTCAGAAGCTTGGCGTCTCCACGACCACCATCAGCCGTGTGCTTAATGGGCGAGAAGGCATCGGCCAAGCAACCCGTCAGCGTGTTTGGGAAGCGGCAAGGGCATCAGGCTTCCGACCACGCATGGCGGTTCGTCAGCGTACCGTCGGCGTCGTGCAGGACTACGTCCCTGAACACTTCATGGGAACGCAAGTGAGCACACTTAATATCAGTGTCGACAAAGCACTGACCGAAAAGAAATTCTCAATTGAAACATTCGGCACACACAATATCGAGTCGATAACGGAACGCTATCTCGATGCTGTATTGGCTATCGCATGGGAACCCAAAACGCTTGATGTACTTCGAGCGCTATCGCAAACCATCCCAGTGGTGATCTTCAATCGACCGGAAATTCAGGAATTTTCAACGGTCTGTACGAACCATAAACAAGGGGGGCAAATCGTAGCCCAACACCTTTGGGAGCAAGGCCACCGACACATTGGGATGATGGCCACCAAACCCTCCATGGAACAACAGGCATACCAGACAGGCATGCGACAGTACATTGAATCTCAAGGTGGTACATTCAACGAAGACCACGTTGCCTACAATTTTTTCCGTTCATCATTAGCACCGCTCAAGCGACTGCTATCACATAAGATCACAGCCATCTTCATGCCCAACAGTGAACTGACTTATGAAGTTCCTTATCTGTGCATGGAAGGCATGAACATGGCCATCCCTGAAGACCTGTCGCTCGTGGGGATGGATGCCAATCCTGCTTTACAGTTTTATCGCCCACCGATGACTGTCCTCACAGAACCTTTAAATGACATGGCTATCGCAGGTATTGATATTCTGCAGCAACATATCGACAACCCGAATTTGAAGCCTCAAAAAATGGTACTAGATCACCAACTTGTCATACGCGAATCCGTTACTGTCCCACGCAGCTGATCCATCTGATCGGTTGCGATATGTATATGTTTGTCAAAGTCAGACTCTGCTCAAGCCGACACTGTTATAAGGCGATCGGCGCATGGAGAATATCCAGATGCAACGCAACAACCCAAAACCTGACCATTTCGCTTTCACACTCATTGAACTGCTGGTGGTGATCAGCATTGTCGCTTTGCTCATCTCCATTCTCCTGCCTGCCCTGGGTAAAGCACGTGAAACCGCAGTCATGATCAAGTGCTTAAGCAACCTCAAGAGTCAAGGCGTGGGCTTCTATGCCTACACCACCGACCACAACGGCAGCTTCCCATTTAAAATCGACGCCAACAAGATCAATGGACGGCAAGGTGGAACCTACGAATGGTTACTTGCCCCTTATTTAGGCGGACAACGTGGCAAGACCTATAAAGATGGACATTTCTCCGGCAACAACAAACTACTCACAGCAATGATCTGCCCCGGTTCAGGCATCACCCATCCGCGAACCAACCAAACCTACGGTCTGTACATTCACGGCGGGCCTGATTACGTTGCTCAAAATGGTTACCAAAGTGCTCTTGGATTACATTACTATTCAGGCGGTGATCAATCACGACTCTATAACGGCAACCCAGCTGCGGCGTCACTACCCGTTGACTACTATTCACGCCCAAACGGATTGCCACTGCAATACTGCAGCCAATACAAATGGAATTCCAACTACTCAGATGCTGCCAACGGGGGCGATGCCGGACGCGGTGACAAACAACACACATCATGGCATTTCCGAAAGAAACGACACACCCGCCCGACTCTTTTCCTCGATGGACATGCCAAGGCACTGGGCGGCGAACGCTATGTTGCTGGCATTGAAGACTACTCAACCAACTACCATGACGTAGCCATGTCACACGGCAACTTCACAGACTACCAGGTCCGATCAGGCACCGGTGGCAACAACCGATTCGACTTCTGGATCGAAGAATTTTAATCACACACTGCCCTGACCGACACACTCTCTTGCATGGTGTCAGTACAATGTAAAAAAGTCGCACCATCACCTGTGCGACTTTTTTATTGCGCCGAAAGTTGCGGAATACGCACCACGAATTGAATCTGTGAATCGGACTGCTTGAGTTGAATCTTGCCACCAATTCGATTCGCCATTGCATGAGCAGCAACGACCAACTCATCGGCTTGAAGATCCGTAACGGGCTTGGACAGTTGGCCGGACGTGATGACAAATTCAATGCCCGGCTTTCCGTTGATCGACATCGGTTGGGCAGTGATGGTGTTCCCCGTATTGTGATGTTGATAGATCGCATTCATCAGCGCGTACAATGTCTGACGGACAAATGATTGATCGGTATGCAGCGTCGCTTTGTCATCGGTAATGCGATAGGTATAGAGCTTGGTGTTGAACATTTTCAGCGACAGCTTGGTGAGATAGCCGAGCATGTCATTGACATTGAACGTTTCGGGATAAAACCATGTCGGCGAGTTGGGATCATTGCGATCATAAAACTTCACCAACGGTTGGGACTCCAACTGCTTTTGCTCTTGCTGCACATCGCTGACCCATGCAGGCAACTTGCCAAGTCGTAACGCCAACTGCGCTTCATACAACGATTGAGGTAAGACCGCTTTGCCATTGGACTCGACCATGCCGACATGATCCATATTGAATGTCACAGGCGAGCCATGCATCCCCACGATATTGGGCATCACGAACACGTTGTTTTTCTCAGGCATCCAGAAGTCATAATGCAATGGTTTATCAGCATCCATTTTCACATTCCAAAGCATCAACTGGCGCAGATGCTGCGGGTAGCTGCGACGCCCACCCGAAGAATGGATACACGTTGCCTCAACGCAGTCATACAAACTGGTGAAGGGTCGGCCGGCATGAGAGTCGATTGAACCGTCCTTGCCTTTCCATCGCCAGAAGACCGTGCCGACTGTGCCTGCATTGAGCGATGGCCCATGAGTTGATGCTGCCTGGTCATCAATGAGTCCCGCCAGAACGCCATAGGTATAAAACGAAACCCGTGGCGAATGATGACTGGTATTCCCTGCCTGGGTGATGTTCATGGCGGTCACATAAGACGACAGCGAAATGTACAAACTCTGCGACACATTGATAAAACTGCATCGTCTGACATAGCTGTTGGCAACACCTTTGATTTTGATCATCGCCCATGCACTGTCATCCATACCACTGCGGTGATGCTTGTAGGGATGCCAATGGTTACCCATAAACGCGATGTCTTCGACGCCGACATTTTCAATCGGTTGATGCTCGCGCAGTTCCCAATTGTGTTTGGCAAAGATGTCATAACGGATCGGTTCAGCGAACGTCACCTTCTTGCCATCCAATGCAGCAATCTGATGAATCTCCACGATGTAGGCTTTGTTCTGAGTCGTCGTCGTCCAGTCTTCATGAATCGTAAACGGCTTGACCGCTTCGTCGATCACCTGGCGATTCATCGCATACAAATACACACGCTGGCCGACTGCCAGTTGATCCACGGCATCGACGGTCAATGAATACGTCTCACGCCCTGCATCACCTGTCACCTTGCAGAACACCGGCTTAGTCGAGAGCCGCTTTTCCTCATCACGTGAATGAATCAGAAGCACATTATCCCCAAGATGCATACGCCTCATGTCATACGGATCACCTTTACCAAAGGGTTGAATCTGGTGAATGATTGTCCCGCCTTCGCGCGAACCTGCGCCTTTGAGAACGATATTGGAAGACTCAATGCGAATCGTGCCCCGGTCATTCATATCCGTATTCACCAGATATCGACCGGCATGAAACGTCACGACACCGCCGCCCTTTTCGGCAGCAGCGTCGATGGCTTTTTGAATCGCATCCCGGTCATCAAGCAGGTCATCGGGGATCGCACCAAAGTCCGCCACATCAAATCGCTTGCCAACTGCAACGGGAATTGCCTTCTCGCCCCGAGCGTATCCAGCCCATGAATAGTCCGGCGTGTCGGTCACCACGCCCTGCTGCTTTTGCTTGACATAAGTTTCCCATGTCGGTGAAACCTCTGCATCAACACAAGCAGTCACAACAAACAACACACAAAGCAAAGGCATGAATCGGAGAAGATGTGAATCCATTTTAAAAATCCTGACTTGGACTACGGCATAGTCGTATAAAAATCATAACACGCCTGCCATGTTGCCGACGCCTGAGGCTCAAGCTGTACACGGGTAAAACGTTCTGGTGAATAACTGTTAGCTGTAAAAAAATGAGCAAAGCGATACGCAGGATGACTCCCTGTCAGTCTGACACCTAATCGACCACTGGCCGACTCGATCCGCAAATCTGCTTGTATTGCAGTCATCGACTCATTGACCTGCACAAAGCCCACCGCGCCGGGATCACCTTCAATCACCAGGCGATTACCAGCCATATGCATCCAACTGTGCGGCAGACTCGCAACAGGCTTGCCCAAGGTAATGTGATAGCGTTCGCCAAACGGTTGGTTGTCGAGTGTCAGAAAATTATGGTTGTAATGTTCAAACTCAAAACGGTGTTTACCAGTGTTGGTTAGCTCATAGGTAATCACCAAACGACCAAGCTCCACATCCACGCGATAAGTCTTGACCATGTGATAGCCATAGCCTCGCACGATTGGTGATGTCTGCTGCACAGTCAGTTGATTATCACCTGCGGTCACCTTTGAAGCGATCAATGAAACCACTTCATACACATTAGAAGACCGATAGGCATGCGTGTCGGGTTTACGAAATACCGCAACACCGGGCTTGATAAAGGACTCACCAGGCCGAGCATCATCAAAGCCCAGGACGCCAACTCCTAACTGGCCAAACTCGTCGGGCAAGCCCAGTTGATTGACCATCGTGTGGCCTGCAAATGTGATATCGGTCACAACTGCGGTACGATCAAATCGCTGTCCCCATTGGGCAAATGTATCAGTTGATGGATCAATCTGCGTCACAACGCACACGGATAGCCCCTCATCACCTAACACATACTGCGGTGAAGCCAAGACTGATTCGACCTGCGTTTTTGCCTTGTTTTGTGATGGATTGACAGCACAGCCGGACATGAACAGCATTCCAATTAAAACAGGTATCAGAAAATAACGTTGCAATGACAGTCGCCTCATAAAATAAAATCAAGGCTGCCAGGGTGCCCGTTTGTGGTCATTGGTCGAGGAGTCAATGGGCAACTCTTTGATCGCGGTGTTCACGACATGCCCATCGAAATACGTCACGTTGATAAGGTTTTTAGGATTGTCTGCTGCGAGACTGCCTTTGTGACGTCCCCATAAATTAAATGTACTTGGGATACCATCAGGCGGCGCATTGGTGAAAGTCAACTCACGATTATCCGAGTCAGCTATCGCCAGCAACTTGCCGGGCTTGATCATGTCGGCATTGCGAATTTCCACATCGGTCCCTGCCCCATCATAAATGCGACAGATCCAATTGCTTCGGCCCCAGTCGGACTTATCGCCCCCGTCCATGAGATGCTGCGTCCCCGGACAGGAGAAGATACCTGGCGGGCGGACACCGTTGGTTGAAAATTCCGTGACCTGCATATTGAGTATTTCCATCCCAAGACCGACCGGCCAGAAACGATTATTGCCATCCACCTTCATGACAATCGGCGCGATCCAATCCTTGTGATTTTGACTATATGCCGTCATCGCCACGAATACCTGTCGCTGATTGGCTGCACACTGAACCGACTGAGCACTCTTGCGAGCTGCTGCCAAGGCCGGCAGAAGAATCGAAATCAACAGCGAGATAATGGAGATTACCACCAATAATTCAATGAGTGTGAATGCACTTGTTTTTAAGTGTTTTTTAGCATGTCGATGAATTTTATTTTTAACACGAAGGCACGAAGGACACGAAGATGAAACAGCATGATTTGTGTCATGCCACTTGGATTGAACGTGTAAGTTTTTCATATTGCTATCCATTTCTTTGCGCTCAAACATTTTTAAAATGTATTGCTGCCTTACTGTTTGTCCTTCGTGACCTTCGTGCTCTTCGCGCCTTCGTGTTAAAAAAACTGGCGCCCATATCTCCAATAAATTCAACATTCCCAACAGCTCAAAATATCAATGACGCATAGCTGTCTGTCCTTAATTGTTACTTGCCATCATTGGGCGACACCTGCATGTGCATGGTGAGATCCATCTGTGAAACCTTGCCTTGCGATTGGATGAGCAGTGCTTTACAAGGCATGCCTTGGAACCTGAATCGCATGGTATGGTTCACATGTTCAATCGCTTTAACTGTGATGGGCATGGGCGATTGGACTTTAATCGTCATTGCAGGCGTGAGCAGAACGTCCTTGTCAGGGATGATCCAATAATCTTTGCCCTTACCTGGCCAACCGGAAAAGACTTGTTTTCCAGCCCGAATTGTGATTTGGTATGCATAGCCATCCGCAGCCGAATCCAACGGCGTGATCGTCACCGGCTCATTGCTGCCAAGTAAGTATCGCAAGGTTAATTCATGTTGCTGCTTGTCTTGAGTTGCAACTTGGTCAGAGACAGTGATTTCATCAATACCCCACGTAACATGCCGATCCCATGAAGCGATGTCCGGGTATGCTGCTGCGGGATTGATGGACAATTCACCACCTTGATTCGTCAAACGTGAAACGGTGATGGGAATGTCGGTTCCTTTTTGCGTTTGTAATTGGTCATCGACTTGCAGGACATTATGCCCGCGTACGGATTGATAGTCATCTTTGAGCCGAGGATTGCGATAGCCTGATGTGCCAGCTTCGATCAATGCTGCCTGACCACCGACGATGAAGTTCACATGTCCTGCATCATGGTGAGCATGAAAGTCCCCCGGATGTGAACCACGAACCCACAAGCCTGTTGCGGAATCCGCCCAACTGCTTCGCCAGATCATCACACGGGCGATATCCCACTGATAATGCGTAGGTAAATCGGTCAGTGAATCAGTCTCTTTAAGCATTGCCGTTGCGAGCATGCCAAACAGTGAGTGTGGCAATTGTTTGTGTTGCTTGGCCAATGCCCAGAGTAAAGCCTTGTCTCCTGAGAGTACTGCAAGCTGCGCTATTTTTTCATTGATCCCGCGATCATACATACCGCGACATGCGCCGTAGCCATCAAAGTCATTGACCAGATACTCGCCGGGTTGGTAATGCGAGATGAGCCACTTGCCATATTTTTGCAAAAACGGATTGTTGACTGCTTCAAAGTCCCCGACCTGCGCCATTGCCATTGCGCTGCTTTGGACCCCCAGTAAAGTCAGGCCCAACGCATAGGTAAAGCCTTCGGAGTTGGCACCTTCATCGCCTAGTGTGGACATGGTCTTAAACAGGTTCTCACGAGCCAATGCATATTGACTGGGATACTTGTCTTTGCCTAAAGCACAAGCTGCGAGCATCAACCCTTCATTGGGGATCACCCATTGATTGGATTGATATTTTTGATCGCGGACATACCAGGGCTTTGCCGCCTGCCAATCATCAAAGGTTCGATTCATCTCCGTTTTAAGCAGTAAATCAAGGGATTTTTCGAGTTTATCCGGCAAGACACCTTTGCCAAGAAGCTCACGCGTATAGACCACCGCACGGATACCGATACCTGTCGCCAGCCAGACACCATCGCCACCTTCGGGCATCTGGGTTCGACCACTATGAGGCATTGACCAACCCGGACGCTGCAAGGGAATCCATGTCGCGACTTCGGTGAGTTGACGGGTGATGTAATCAGCAAAGGCTTGATCACCTGTGAGTCGATAGCATGCTGCAAGGTAAGGCAGTTCACTGACAATCAGATTGGCTGACTCCTGATCGGATGTCGCCCGCGCGAAGTATTCTCGGATCACCGGATGCTTGATCGCATCAGGCCGACTATGCGTGAGCTTGCGTTGCCTGGCGGGGTCAATATCACAAAGCTGCTGATAGGTATCAACGCGTTTAATGATCGGCTCATGGAGAATCTGACGCGCGGTAGCGACCATTGCTTGAAGCTGTACATCATCAGCAAACGCAGGTTTGAGTTGATCAACCCACTGACCTAAATGCATGGCTTGAGGTGTCGCTTGCTCAAGAGGTTGGGGCGACTGTGCACATGCAGTAAACGTCAGCAGTAGAACTGTTATCAATGAAACAGGATGGCGATGCTTTGACATCGGTGGCTTTCTATTCAGACAAGACAATGAACCTGATCAAGGCTGCCAGGGGAAGTCGGTTTTATCGACGTACTGTAATTCGCCAATCTGCTGCGATCGGACATGACCATCAAAGTATGAAATGTTGACAACGTTTTTAGGATCGCTTGGCGCAAGTGATCCGCGGTGACGACCCCAGATATTAAACGTCGCATTGATCGCATCAGCACCACTGGAGTTTGATGTTAGCGTCACCATCCGTGAATCAGTGGTCGCCAGAATTTTGCCTGGCTGAGGAATGTCGGAGTGACGCAGTTCCTGTTGCCACAGATAGGTTTGATGATAGATGCGACTGATCCATGTGCTGCGTCCCCAGTCACTGTAATGACTGGTGGTCATCAAGTAGTCCGACGATGGGCAGGAAAAGATACCCGGCGGACGTTGACCGGTTGGCCAAAAGTCGCCGGCCTGCATATTCAACGTTTCGATTGCCAGTCCGACGGACCAGAGACGGTTGGATGCACCATTTTGCATATAGGTCGGGACGATCCAGTCGTTGTGATTTTGAGAGTAGGCGACCATCGCCACGAAGACCTGACGTTGATTGGTTCCACATTGAAGTGTCTGAGCACTCTTGCGAGCTGCCCCCAATGCCGGGAGCAGGATGGCGATGAGTAATGAGATGATGGAGATCACCACCAGCAATTCGATGAGCGTAAATGCATCGGAATTGCGAATTGATCGATTGAATTTTTTGCAGTCAAGCCGGAGCGTGTCATGTTGATTGATCATGCCAACCTCCCAATAGTGAATTGTTGTATATAAGATGCCCAAATGGTGCCTAAAAGGTCGCATTTTGGCAATCTTTCCACTTGATCTTAGCCACGCACTTTTTGCATTGCAATTTTCCATGCAAAATATTTTGTTTTTTGTGAGTGAATTGTGACTTTTGGGGTGTTGTGACATAATATCAATCAATCATGAGCCAAGCCGACACGCGTAACCAAGCTACTATGTCCGCCATTGCCGATGCTGCAAAGGTGTCGATTTCGACGGTTTCCCGTGTCCTTGCTGGGGGCCAGGGGATCAGTAAGCAGACGATTGAAAAAGTCCGCAACACAGCCAACGAGCTTGGCTACCGGCCCAAGCCCTCTGCAATGATGCGATCCGGCGCCAAGCCTCGGCAGAAGAGTCTGAAAATTGGACTACTGCACACGTTTCTTGGCGACTATACGCCCCATCATTCCATAAAAGTTTATTTACATCAGCAATTTATGATCGAAGCATGGGAAGCGACCCATCAAGCCGGACACCAGCTTTGTATCGACTATCTGGACCTTGATCGCACGACGGATCGGTCGCCTTTGCTCGGCCCACAGTCGGATATTGATGGCTTGATCCTTAAAGGAGCCATTGAGCCGCGTGTGATGCAAATGCTTCCTAAAAGCTTGCCAACAGTGGTTTTGCGACTCCCCATGGGGATGCCTTGCCAATATTCGTCTGTCAATTGCAATTATCACATGGGTATTGCTCGATGCGTGCAATACCTCCACGAACTGGGACATCGGCAAATTGGCTTTTTCTGCCTGGCCAATCAGCGTTTTGACAACATGGACAAGATCACGTCCTATCAGCAAACACTTATATCACTTGGCCTTAACGAGTCTGATCACATGCTCATCCCGGATATCAAAGATTATGCCGATGCGACTGAAACCTGTCGATGGGCCGTGGATCAATGGCTTAATTCGCCCAATCGACCGACTGCAATCATCTCAAGCGAAGGCTTCTGTCACGATATCGCCCAAGTCCTTGAAGAACGCGGCCTGAAGGTTCCTGAGGACATGAGCCTGCTCAATGCCGTGACCGGCGCCAGCTCATATGACTCGATGCGACAACACTATACGCGACTGCAAATGCCTGCCATGGAGATGTCGCATGCCGCTGTCGAACACCTTGTCCGACACATTCGCAATCCCCAGGCACCCCCACAAACCGTGCTCATGGAGATGGATTTCATCGTCGGTGACACCACTTCCGCCCCGCCTGCTAGTGCCGACCGATAATTTTTGCAATGCAAAATTTATGCAATTTGCATTGACTCCTTTCATGCGACTGGCTATGCTTAGACAACTGATTTGAAATTGTATCCATCCCATAAAAGGTACTGAGCATGCCCCAAAATCCGACCATTCTTCTACGTTCCTCCTGGGCCTTTGGCAACATTGGTGACATCGCCATCACCCCCGGCATGCTGCGACTCATTGAGCAACACATCCCAGGCGCCCGGATCATTCTGCATCCTGCCAACTCCCATGAGCTGATTCAGACCTACCTTTCTGATCGCTTCCCGGATGTCGAATTGGTGCAAGGCAATCTCGGTCAACTTGGCCAGCCGATGACACCTGCACTAAAGCAAGCCTTTGAAGAATCGGATCTGTATCTGCATGCGTCAGGCCCGACCATTGCTCATGGCCACCAACCCTATGATGGCCCGGTCCTCACCAAAGGCTGGCGAGCGTATGACTGGAATTCGAGCATGGGACCCTTGCTTGCGTTTTACGTTGCTCGTGACATGGGCCTGCCATTTGGTGGTTATGGTCTTGGTGTTAACTTCATGGCCACGCCGTCGAACCTGGTCTTTAAATCGATTCTGGATGATGCTGCCTTTTTCTACACCCGCGAAACCGACTCGATGAATTACTGTCGTGAGTCTGGCATCAATCCGCCACTGTTGGACTTCGTGCCTGACTGTACGTTTGCATTTGATATGCGCGATGAAGCTGGCGCTGACAGACTCATGGAAGAATTTGATCTTGAGGAAGGCAAGTTCCTTGCAGTGTTACTGCGATCCAGCGCGCTGGCATTCACCACCGAAGAGCGTGAAGCCAAGCATTGCTATCAACTGCGCGAACTGATCAAGCATTGGATCGACCGCACCGGCATGCCCGTGTTCCTCTGTCCTGAAACGCGCAAGGATGTCGAACCCACCGGCCGGCTGCTTCAAGAACCGTTACCTACCAAGTACAAATCAATGGTCAAATATCATGACCGTTTCTGGATGCCCTGCCTGGCAACGAGTATGTATCAACGGGCGCACAGCATGTTAAGTATGGATCACCACTCAGCGATCATGTCTCTAAGCGTAGGTACGCCAACACTACATCCACGCGATCCCATGGCAGGCCGCAAGGGTCAAATTTTCCCCGATCTTGATCTGGGCGACTGGCTCTTTGATATCAACAACACGGTTACATCCGACATTCAACCTGCACTGGATGACCTGATCGACAACCCGCAGCATGCACGTGACCGCGTAAGCAAAGCGATGTCCAAGGTCAACCAACTCCAGGCCGATGCCATGAAGGTCGTCCGTGATGTCGCGATGAATAAGACCGCAACGGTGAACGCGTAAAGCATACAATATCCTGTAACATACTTAGGGGTTGCCCCAGACAACTATACAGACTGGCCAAACTTTGTATCATTTCACTACAGTCTGTTCAATACCTTCGTGTAGGACAAGGTGTATTACGTGATGCGGCGTACACGTTACAACCATCAGAATATAGAACTCAGTGCATCCTGCGACTCGTTCCAAAATATCTTCCGGTTCCGTAGTTGTCACAAGTAAGCCACTTTCACATCAGTATCTGATGCTGTCAAGAAAATCATTTTATAAAAATCGAAATGCAATCCGCCTTTTACAAAACTATCGATATGAAACAGATTCGCCATCAACTGTCAAAGCCATAAAAAATGGCTTGACTTTATAAAATACCAAACCACCTTGAGTGTCAACGGTTGCAATTAAACGGTGATGACCTTTAGCTAGTTGGACCCCACTATTTGCCGCATTCACAGGTTTTTTCTTGCCATCAATCGCTAGATTTTTAACTGGGAGTTGGCAGCGAATGATCAATTTACCAGCATGCGGCATCTGAAAATCAACAGCTACCACAAACCACGCTGGTTTATTGGCAAAGCTCGATGCAGCTTTGAACCAACCAGCTCTTAAGGAGAATGGATATACAAAATCATGTGCGAATGTATTAGCCACAAATTCATCGGCACGCGACCATTGCAACAGCACATCATCTGAGCCAGTTTTCAAATCAGCTTCAACATTTGAAAGAGGGATAAAGGTATTAAAGTCAAACATCTTGGGATCAACCGGCCCTGCTACAGCAATATAATCTCGGATCATTTTTTCCTTTTGGATGTCATGAGCCTTTGGATCATTAATTTCCAACGTCAGGTAGACACGGCTCGGC
The DNA here is from genome assembly GCA_002480565.1 of Phycisphaerales bacterium UBA7800. Taxonomy (GTDB): domain Bacteria; phylum Planctomycetota; class Phycisphaerae; order Phycisphaerales; family Phycisphaeraceae; genus UBA7800. The sequence continues at coordinate 39,394 of DLCK01000021.1, forward strand.
ACATATTCAACCGTGATTGAAAGTTCCGCAGCGACAATAGATTTCCCCTGTCTATAACGAATACCATCACGAATCCCCCCGGGGTTAAAAGTCAGTGTTTTGACTTCACCGGGGCGCAATTGCGTTATCTGACCTTGATCCAGGCCCTCGGTATAAAATAGTGGTTTGCGAAGAATGAGATTGACAGTCGGTATTGTAAACTTTGTCTTGTTGGACACTGTAACTTCATAATCACCGGAACTCGTTTGCTTTAATCCATAGGACAAGCCTGGATTTTCAACTGATTCTAAAAGTTGATCAGATTGTTGTTCATTGAAGTCCAACCATTCAATATGCTTCGGCATCACTTGGTTCTGAGTATAAGGCAAATTAACTAACCAAAGTTCATTACTCAATTCAGAGACATCCAAATTTTGGCCATCCAATGTAATTTTATTCGGTTTTTTCCCGGCAATCGCCAGACTCAATGATACATCATCACCAGTACAATCAATCACTGGACGTGTAATACTAAATGTTCCTACCTTACTATTATTAGTCATAATTTGAGTGTTTTTGGCAGACAATCTATAAGCAGCAAATTCAGTTTGCGTGCAATACCAGAAATCATCTCGGCCGGCATACTCCTTGATCAAGTTTTTCAACTTCTGTAATTCCTCAGGAGATTGCCATGGATGAACGCCAAGACTGATGCTGTAATCTATTTCTTTGTATTTTTCAGGATTATCTAATATAGTCTTGATGGACTCTCTGAATTTATCAGCCTTAATTTTGCGATCACCAGGAACAATCTGATTCATCGTCGAGAATAGATTTTCGGGTAGATAATGGCTGCCCTTGACAAATTGACTGTACACACTGTGATGATAGCCACTGTGAACCAATGCATCAGAAATATCCGGTTGAGCCATAGGTACATTCCGGTCCCAGTAGGTTCCAAATGGAAATGCGAATGAGTTAATTGGCTTGTTGGTTTCCGCTTCTCTTTGAATGCGATTAAGCAGAACCTCCGTAAAAATTGCATTGGGATTAAGGGTGGTCATCCAGTAATGATGCAAGGAATGACCTCCTATACTACAACCACCTGTTGAAAGTTCTCTTGCATTATCCGCTGTCATCAGTCTTCCTGTAGCGTTGAGATAAAAGCTACCTTTAATACCTGTCTCGACCATGATCTTATGCATATTTAAAGCATTGGGATTGTTATCATCCCAGCGTGTAGTAAACGCCCAATCCTTGCCATCGAATACGGGTAGGATCTGAATCTGATCAGAGGTAACAGCAGGCTCAATAATAAGGTTTTGTACAAATGTCCACACTTGTGCGTTAGCTGAGGAAACTATGCCCCCCAAACATAGGATAACTACCCCAATTTTCAGCATATAATTTACAACAGCTATCACGACACCATCTCCATTAGGCTCTACTCAATTGATGTAGGGCAAGCAAGCAAACATTTTCCGTGTTTCCATCTACAGTTCATCTGATTTGAAATATGCAATATCCTGCTGGATGTTTTAAATCGCTTCGAGTTGATCAAGAAGAACCATCCAGAGGAGATATCTATTTTACCTGAGCACGGAAATACTTATTAAAACCAAGCTAATGAACGCAAACAGGAGAATCTAGGACTACTCATTTGCTTTCCGCAAATTTGCATTGAACTGCATTTAACCATGATGTCACATCATCGCACGGTCCAAAATATTGGGATTGGTTCAGTGTCCAAGTTTCCGAAGCTTCAAGCGATTCACCCGATTGCAAGCTTTTCATTGGGTATAGAAATTGGAGTTCCAGCAATTCATCGGTTGGAACAGCCTGATTCTCAGAACGGTAGCATTCCATACTGCGGTGTTCCGCAGGCAATTCTGACTCATCGATACTGTTTGCTTGCTTGACAAAGACCTGATCAACCAGACGATAGACTATCATCCGAGGTGCTGACTTGACACGCAACTTCGTATCACGTTTTAGATCGTAAGCTATAGATGTCTGACTGCCAAGAGACAACCATCCCTTAAAATCCTGAATTTTAAATCTGTATTGGGTATCAGGATTTTTCCATGGATTGACATGTTCAACGAGGTATTCACTCTGGTCAGTAATGGGAATGTATGCCAATCCCACAGCTTTCACACGTGTATTAGACCATAAGCCCCATTGCAAAGTTCGTTCAGATATGTTTTGAGCCTGAGTAACTACTTTCACTGAATTGGCATTTACAATATAAAAGATTTTTGTCAGTTGCATTCCTGTAATTGGGCTTGGCGGTGATTGTATGATTAATTTATTTTGCGAGTGCTCCAATACCTTGTATGGCAACTGAGTCAAGTATGGATCAGGTGGCCATGTTGCTTTGTTTGCCCTGAGTTTGGTATTGATATTTTGATACTGCCACCAATTAGACTGCGGGCAGAGCCATGTTGTATGGCCACGGTATTCTACACGATCCGTCGATGATGTTGATGGCATGTTGTTACCATCTTGATGCCAGGTATGACTATATGTGTCCATTATATTGGACTTACCAATCATTCGAAAATCAACCAGATTCCCACCATATGGAAGCACCCCGATCTGAATCTGATCCGTTTTCAAGTACAACACATCCTGATTTAATTGACTATGCCATGGCGCATCGGTGAGTGCTTGCTGATTTTTGGGTAAATCAATATAAAAAATACCGGAACCTGCAGTACCTACAAGAATCCGATTACCTGCAAAGGCAAGGGGTAATCGTGATACACGATCAGGAAGATTCGAATCCAACTGCTCAAAAGTTTTGCCAAAATTTGTGGTCAATACGATACCGTTACTAGTTGATATTGCAATTCGATTGGGCAGATACGGGTCCATCGCTACATAGCTCGCGTCGCCCTTCCAGACCTGTTGAAATGATGTCCCGTTGTCGGATGACAGAAATAAACCTGAACCTCGAATCGCCACAGCCAAGATACCTGGAGCATACATACTTGCAGCAACTGATGATGGCTTACCATTGTTAGAATTCTTGAGTTTGACCTTCTTCCAATTTTTATCATCAACCGCGCGTGTATAGATGGATTGACTACTACTACTGGCGACAATCATGTTGCCATTTTTGCTAACCGCTAACTGAGGGCCAGCCTGCCAGATTGATGTCGAAAAAAATGATGTGCCAGACATACCCATACTGTCCCATACAAAGGTATTGCCTTGGTCTTCACTGACGTAAACTCCGCCTTCATTGGGAGTAATTTTGCCAGATACTGCCAGCCACAGTCGATTGGGATTGCTTTGATCCAAAGCGATGCTATTACATCGACTCGATTCCATATCTGGCAAGCCCTGCATTTTGCAACGTGACCACGAATTGCCATGATCGGTGGTGATGTAAAGCTGGTTAGCCAACCATGAATGCCCTTTTGGACCTACGTAAAACATCAATCCTGGCTGAGCATAACTGGCCACGATATGCTTAACGTTACTCGGTCCACCGCCTGGTTTTTCAAATCGCACACCGCGGTTTTCTGAACGGATGTACCCGTTGTCAGCCATACCTGCATGAATGACAGTAGGATTATGGGGATCAGTTAAAATCCAATGAATTACAGTTGTTTCAATACCATCGATCGAAAGATTCCATGTCTTACCTGCATCGGTGGATTGATAGGCAGCATACCAATCTGTCATATACCAGTGATCAGGATCAACAGGCGAAACCGTAATCGAACCAAGCGCCTTGCCGTAATGCTGCCATTTCCCAGGCTGAATACGTCCCCACCAACTACCTTCATTAACAGCTGTTGGCTTGACATGATGCCAAGTTGTTTCGTTTTTATTAAGTCTGTAAATATCTCCGTTACGCGCGCCGAGTAGAACAAAGTCAGGGCCAACAGACAGCGCATTAAATGCTGAGCCACTGGTCGACATTTTTTTCTTCATTGCTACTTCATCAATCGGCAAACCCTCTTCGAGTGGCTTGAAGGTTTTCCCCATGTCTTCACTGATACGCAGATGGCCTACCTCACAAATGGCTATCAGTGGATGATTTGCCCAAGGCAATTGAACCATTTCATGAACATCCGATGTGTTGACTAATTCAAAAGTTTCACCCTGGTTCTGACTGAAATATAAACCTCGTTTAAAATGTCGATCCACCCCCTCAAAGCGAAGCTTACGTTCGTAGCAACTTACCCAAATATTCATGTGATTGTTTGGATCAATCCAAATGGCAATGGGGGCGAGTGATTTAAGCTGGCCATTGGCTTGCCATGTTTTTCCTCTATCATTTGATGTTGCCCAACCATCGTCCACCGCTGCGATATAGAGTCTGTTGGAATTTTCTGGATCACTTACCAAAACATTACCCGCAGCTCGACGATGACCATTACCCCAGAACCATGCCTTATATGTCATTTCCCATGTAGTTCCACCATCAGTTGAAACGTAGATACCTTTTCGACCATCCCATCGATTCCCCGTTGCGATGATGACATAATCAGGGTCTTCTGGATCAACCCATAAACCACGGACACTATAATTGCTACGATTTGCTGGCAGGCTACCATGACACATGCGCCAAGACCGACCTGCATCATCACTTCGATAGACACCACCGACATCTACATACATATAAACACGCTTAGGATTGCTTGGACTGATCACAACCTGTTGCACATATCCACCGCCGCCAAACCGCGACGAATGCCATTGGCCGTAGGACGGCATTGACTTTTCGTCACTGGGTTGAACATGCTTATCCGCCACACAAAACGCTGACGTTCCCCAAGCACAAACCAGAATACCAACCAATAGAGATCGCAATAACAACGTCATGAGACTACCTAAATATAAATATTAAATGCTGAACAAAAATCTGAAAAATCGTAAACTTAATCTTTGCTTACCATTTCCAATGACTAGGCGATCCACCGTATTTCAACGCATCACTGTTTTTCAACGCCACGTGCCCATCGACATATCCCATGTTGGCACTTTCGCCTTCAGTGATGTGTCGAAAACCAGGTTCTGCATAACCACTGCCTGCAGCGTATGAACCATATGACGTATTGGATGTCACCCAAGGCAAACGCCAATCACTGGTCATTAAGCTATCCGTATTACTGATAACACTATCACCGATCAAGAGAATGGTAGATGGGCTAAGCACTGCTTCACGCCGACATCGCCATTTGGGCCAAAGCATAAAGGGATTGACATTGTAGGTCTGCTTGTATGCAGTTGTCGCGTCGACGATCGCTGTACGCGAAATCTTTGGACACATCAGATTCTTTTTCGAATCATAGCGATGTGCACCATTGACATATTCCCGCAAGCGATAACTCCAGGCAGTTGCTGTCCCGAAATTGGGTGATATGCTTGAGCTATTAAACGATGTCGACCAATAAGGTGTAAAATAGCCTTTATAATCATCCGCATACAGGTTCTGAGCCATAGCCAACTGTTTGACTGTTGCAGCACATTGAATAGAAACAGCCGAGTCTCTGGCTCGTCCCAAGGCTGGCAGCAAAATACTAATCAGCAGACTGATGATAGAAATCACAACCAATAATTCAATTAAAGTAAAACCACGATAATATTTATTATTTTTCATAGTCAATCCTGTTCTATTCATTTGATTAGATGGCTGGAACGATTGTCGATTCGCGAACAATCAACTCAGGTTTAACCAATATTGACTTGGAATCTACGGGCTTCTTGATGACTGCTTTGGTAAGAATTTTTGATGCGATAACTGCCATTTCTTTGTATGGCAGAGCTATTGCAGTCAATTTTGGACTGGTATGCTTCACCGGGAAATAATCATTGAAACACACAATGCTTAAATCTTCGGGGACACGTAATCCAATTTTACGGGCATAATTCATGGCCATAATGGCTGTGAAATGTGAGTACACCAATAATGCCGTACACCGATTTTCATAGGAGTCGGTGACTGCTTCTTCCACCATGTCATAGGTTTGATTCCATGTCGGCATCAATGGTAAGTCGTGTGATTGCATCGCATCGACATAACCTTGACGACGCGCCTCAACGGATGGATGTAATTCTGTCCATGAGGACTCCATGATGTAAGCAATACGTCGATGCCCCAAGGAGACCAGATGATCAACAGCCATCTTACTTCCCAGTGCATCATCGACCATGACACTCGAACCATTCGGACCAGACAAACCATTGATACTTACATAAGGTAATCGAGACTCTTCGAGCAACTGACAGTCAGCTTCAGTACTGGCATTTAGTACACACATCCCATCCACCGGCCAGTCGGGTGTGCCATAAGGCTCTTCCAATCCTGCACCAAAGTAGTGACACAGATCCAAATCCGTTTTACGCAGACTTTGCGCCAAGTGATGAATGATTTGAATGTCTGAGGGGAACACAACCCCTTCCTGATCGTACTGCAGTCCCAGTACCGCGATGACACCTGTCCGCTTGGATCGCATCGCTTTGGCATTCATGTTGGCCTTGTAGCCCAGTTGTTCTACTGCATCCAAAACGGCCTGGCGGATCTTGGGTTTGACTGAAAATCCCTTGGTATAGCCGTTGAGTACACGACTGACCGTTGATGCGGAAACCCCTGTGAGTTGTGCCACATCTGACAGTGTCGCTTTGCTCTTCTTACTTTGTGCTTTTACAGCATGACTTGACTTGGCGGCTGATTCTGACATGAGTTGTCCTGATTACGAACTTTTAGAAAACAATTTCTAAATAGTAGTCCGATGTACGGGACAGTCAAACAATAGACGATTAAAATTATTGACAACAATCACAAAATGTTTAAATGCAATTGTTTAAAATTTAGAAATTTTTCTAAATCGGCTTGCTGCTGTTGTCGAATCCCCGTGGATTATTGCGTTTGGAGATTAACCGACATGTACCCAAAAACACAACATCAAGCCAACTTTAGCAATGACCTTTCCACCTATTGAAGCCGACATCCGTCAAATTTTTTACCAGTCTTACATGACAACTCCAGCAACTGTTAACTGGCAATGTCATTAGGACATGGAGATCAGGGTCAATGCTTGACTGCAGTCACGCGCATGCCAGCTGTGGTGTTGAGTTGGGGTGATCTTTGTTGTTTGCGGCACCACTTTTACCCCACCATCAGGTGGCCAGTCGGGTCCATGTGCCTTTGGATTATTCGTCTTTGGCCCCAGCGATACGCAGGCAGATCAGAATGGGTCACCCAATCATCACTCTCTTAGAGTATTTGACATCCTCTGATTGCGAGCAGATACAATTTATTTACTGAACAATGATATGCCCGAAGCGTGAAAGGTCACGGGCGTCTGTCGCCTGTTGCCAGGTCACAAAACCGTCCACACTATCAAGTCCGCTGAAGTTAATACGGATCGGTTGGTTGCGATCAGGCTGTCCACCAAGCTGCGTCCAATCGACAGCCATCTCCAAAGTCAAGCGGTCATCAGTCTGCGTGACTGCTGCCTCCATGGGCATCTGATATGGCAGGAGAATTTGCAGGGGTTTTCCAGTGAGATCAACACCAAAGGAGAAATTTTCAAAATCGATTTGCAGATGATCCCCCTGCTCGGGTTGGCCTTGACTGCTTACGATATTGCGATCGCGCGACAAGTCCACTGTCATGGCAACGTAAAATTGATTTGTATCCGAAGCCAGATATAACGTACGGGGTCGCGTCAAAACGGTGCCATCGGCTTTCTGCCAACCACCGATTTGATTGCCGGATTTGATGACTTGTTCCCAGATGGGATCATTTAAATTGCCATCGAGTTTGGGTGACTGAATTGGATCAGCAATGGATACCACCGAAGCAGCGGGTGATTTAAGCACCAACCTGCGCCCTGCGAGTATGACATTAAATTGCCCTGGTGTTAAGGTCAGTGGGAGCCATGTGCCATGTTCCTGATAGGACATGTTTGCTGCCATGTTAAACAACAGATGTGGGTTAGCGGTTGGATCGACTTTAACCAATTCCCATGGGATAGCGATTTCTGCAGTCCAATGTTTTGGACTGGTGTGTACTGCATATTCGATGCTCGAGAAATTCGTGACGTTGGTCAGATTCCCCGGCCCAAGTTGCCCGTTAAAATCCAAACCACATTGCAGGTAGACATCATCATTTTTCAGATGCACTTCCAACCCATCGCCAGAGTAGGGATTGCCAGGAGGCCCGGGCTTAAGCGCCATAATGTCGGAAGTCGTTGCACGCATGGCGATGTAGAGTTTTCGGTCATCAAAACTCACCCATGACTGCCTGGGATTCACGGGCAATTCGACTTTGTCGGACTTATGAATGTACCGGTACCAAGGTCCGGTGTGGGTATGTCCTGAAGCCTGCATGCGTTGCCAGATCACATCATCAATCTTGCCATCAATTGTGGGCGGTACGTTGGCAGGCTGTGCGTAAATGGGTTGAAATTGTGCCGTTTTGTTCTGATGGTCATAAGGTTGGTCGATGGTATCAATTTGCCAGACGACCAGATCATCAATGTCCATGAACGTCGGCTGAGCACGATGGTTCCACAGTGTGCTGATTCCGATCCCACCGCTTGGCGCGCGCTGATCTTTGGCATCAATGATGACTTTACCATCAAGGCGGACCTGCGAACGATCACCAACGGTTCGGACTTCCAGTTCGTGCCAGTGTTGATCAATACGCGAGCCCAGATTGGAAAGCCCTGTACCGACGGTCATGTTCTTCATATCAAAGAATGGTTGTGATCCGTTCCATGCCACCCGTGGGCCATCTACCCGCCATGACATTTTCGGGCGATAAGCCTGAATGTATGCGAGCTTGTATTCGCTGGGATGATCCGGCGTGGGTCGATGATTTCGCCAATCCACGCGAAAGAATGAGGTCACGATTGATGCATCAGCCTGATCCGAAACAATAGGGCCAAGCCGAAACCGAAATCGCAGGGCGTAATCTTTCCATTGGCTTAACTGCTGATCAATGGATTGGGTATCATGACTTCGTCCTGCAATCGGTGGCGTGAAAATTCTTGCTCTGGATTGGCTCATCCGCCCGACATTCTTTTGCTTGCCATTGTCCAGCGTGATGGTATGTGCTTTGAGCCCCTGCTTGATAGTCCATTGCGAACTGACACCTGATTCAAAATCATCCTTAAAAAGCAGTCGTTTTTCGTCCACTCCACGATAGGGGTCACCGTCGGGCAAAACACTTGTGACCTGTTTTTCATTTTGTGATGATTCTTTTTTATCTTGAGGCATGAGTTGCTGAGCAATGGACTTTGCATCACGAAATGTCCAATTGACCTGCGGTTTGGATTGGGATTGATATGCCAGTAACACACGAACCCCGTAAGGCGCAGGCAATGTGATGGATGTCGCTTGGCTGTCTATTGAATCAATGGGTTCACCAGTTCGTGCATCAATGAAATGCCAGCTCTGAGATTGCCCTTCTGTCAGATCAGGTAATAAGCGCAACGTAGCCTGCGTATCCTTGGGATTCCAAGATGCCAAGAGTATCAGAGCCTGCTTGGTTTTGGGATTGTGTACCAACATCCATTTGACTTGATCCTCTTCCACTTGAGCAACGGGTTGATCATCCCAATAGCGATAGTTGGGAATCCCAGGCTTGCCATAACCAAAGCCGTGGAGAATATCTTCCATCTCCCGGTATTCGCGCCCGGGGTCATGGGCAGGGGCAAGTTCATGGACGCGTCGCATGCCCCACTCGATGAGTTGGACGTGTGGTTTGCTGAGATTTTTTATCAATGGATTGTATCGGCCTGCAAGGTGATACAACGCATATGGCAGGTTGCCACATTTGCTGCCGAGCATGGTGGTGCGAATGTAATCCGGCTTTGCTGGCTGGGTCGCATTGAATTCATAATCCAATTGAATGGTGGCAAAAGTCTGCAACGGCAAAAGCAACGTCGTGGTCATGTGAATCGACCACTCCAACGGAACCTTCGACGTTTTGCGGTGTTCCTGAAGCAGATTCCAAAGGCGTTTTTGATAGGCCCGTTGATTCCAGATTGATAAAGCAGGTTGAACCGTTCCGTCTTCCGTCACATACGCTGCGGATGTCAATGGGTCGTAACAGGCTTGCGGGTAGGTGTTATCACAGTACAACCCGACACCGCGTTTGAACCACTCATTGGCATAGAAAAGACACATATCCTGATAGCTCTGAGGAAAACTGATCAAGCTATACGGTGAAGCATTAAACCCGCGGCGCATGACTGCCTCATCGGGCCATTGCCGATCAGTAAACGTATCGACGCCCCATTCGTCCTGGAAGGTGATCCATGGTTTCTCAATCGTCGATGCACGCATCTCTTCGAAGTAAGTGAGCGTGGGAAATGAAGTGCCACGCTTGGCTTCGCGGTCAGCCAGATAGGTTGTTCGTTTGACCCAATCGATTCTCCCATGCACCAATGGCGGGTTGTTTTTTGCAGCCCAATCCTTAAACCACTGCTTATCGACCTTGCCGGTTTGTCGGCCTTCATTGATTTTGTCGACCACCTCCCAAGAATCCTTGTACGGTGACTTGGCAGCACACTGAATGCCGCCCCATGCATTGACCGGGCCGGACATTCCCGGAGGCATTGGATCGCGACTTTTCCAACCCTCTGGGCGAGGCTTGGTCGGGGACACCTGGAGGCCAAAGATAAACGTCCTTGGGCGACCGAGTTTGGCAGGCGTGTTGATGAAGTTGACCTGCAGATGAGTGGTTTGCCCATCACGCACAACTTGTTGGATGGGTTTGGTACTGCCTGCTTTTTCGGTGATCCAATCCTTGTCGTTTTCGGCAAACCATGCCAAACCACGCGTTTCATTTCCCAACCAGAGATAGGCATTGAAACTATTGACCCATGCGGCCTGGCGACGTGCGTCATTGCTGGTCCAGACGACACCTTGACCTGATGGGGTTGAGCCGATGTGATGCACACGGTTGGTATCGGTGACATTGTGCATGAGTTTCGCGTGATCGGACTTGATTGGAATATCAAGCCACATGCGTTTGATAATGTCATCATTTTCTCCAGGCGTCACGATCCACTGAACCTTTGTCATACCATCAAACTCAATGGTGATATGAGCATCAATCTGCATCTGTGCTGTGTGACTGCTACTGGTATAGACGGCATGTGTGTCGGCGGACTTCTGGAGTGTTAATGTGCCAGGCTCGATGGTGACGACCTGCCCATTGGCCAATTCATATTGCAATGACATGGGACTGGCTAACAACGCGCGATCCAATGCAGTGACCTGATTCATCAACCCAAGTCCGTTGAGTTGATAGAGGCGGTCTACAATCTTGACTTGGCCATTTGACGTTGCTTGCACAGGGGAAAATGGGGGATACACCTCATCGGTGATTCCCAGTTGATTGTTCTCCCATGTAAAACGCTCTCGGATAAATGGGACATCAATTTCAACCGTTTGCTCAGGTGTCTGCAATGTGAATCGTGCAATGTATTGCCCCTGCAAATCGGGCAATGTCAAAAGTATCGGCTTTGACATGCCATCACGCACGGGCAGTTGACCTGTGGCCAATACCTGCTGTTTACCAAGGGGCATAATACTGACCGTTGCATCGGAGACACCCTTCCCCCAATCCACAATACGACTCAAACGCACCTTTGCCAATCGCATATCCACAGACACGTGTGCCTGATTCGAATTCGGGTAGTAAGCCAACAGACATCCACGTTGCAAGGCCTTGTAATCCATAGAGGATGGTTGACTGTCAATCGACGCTTGTAAAACAGATGGCACAAGCATGACGGCAAGCCCCATCACCCACATGCAGCCAAGCCATACACGCCAACCTTTGTTCGGAACAAACAAATTCAAAAACATAACTGTTTCCTTAGCAAACCAATTTACTTAGAACGGACATCGTGTTAGCGGATCATCAATACCACGATGCGCATGGGATAGCCTAAAGCCCTTAGACTGACTTACTGTTTCATCGTGACTCAAGAAAACTCGATTATTCTGCCTGACGTAATGCCTGACATTGCTTGTACAACTGCTCCATTTGCCAAGGCAGATTTTCCAGCGGCTTATCATCTGTCATTTCAATGACATTGTTGTTGGTAAAACGATCCGCTTTCATCCGCTTCCATGGGATCGCGTTAAAGCCAACCAAACAGTCGGTGAGAACATGTTCACCTTTGTCAAAATAAAACGCATGTCCACGGTTATACAGTGACGCGCATCGGGTATACGTCGTGCTGGATTGGTTGACATCTGCCACGCCGCCAGCCTGTGAACCATTGAAGGCGATGATACTGTCGTAGACGTTCATCCGAGTTTGGCCGTGTGCACTGATACCTTCATCACCACAGAACATGGCGGTCACGTTGCGCAGTTCCACGTTGTCATTTTGACCATGAATATTAAACCCATCATTACCACCATGGCGGACATTCAGATCGCGGATAGTAATGTTCCCCCGACGAATTGCCACGCAACTTGTCTTGTAGTCCGGGTTGAGAATGATCTTTGCATCACTGATGGACAAACCCTGTGGCAAGACAATGCGCAGCCGATCCTCAGGCAGATGTTGAAGCTGGCCTGGTTTAGGCGCTTTGCCAAAACGCGGATCGTACGCAGTGATGGGTTGATTGTTGATGTAGACGTTAGCCATTTGCCAGGGCGCATTACCCACATGACGTGGAACCGGCTTGGCATAAATGTATCCATCGCCATCAGGAATCCATGGGCCAGCAGAAATGTCCGTCCCAAGATCAATGGTTGCTGCGTTGCCCATCACTGTAACAGGCGCAGTGTCGTCATGACCAAGCCATTGCATGGGCTCAGCGAATATGCTGTTTAAAGCCAAATGCATCGTGCCCCCCGAATCAGAAATCATTTTGACAGCTTGTTTGAAAGTCTTAACCGGCGATGCCTGCTGACCATCATAGGTGTCGTTGCCCTTGACCGGATCAACATACACAGTCACTTGTGCCTGGGTCATGGTGACAGAAACAAGCAGCACCAATGGTAATAATAATCGCTTGATCAAATTCAAAAATCTGTCCCCCAAACCACTTCACCGGTCACACGTTGTTTGGCTGGACTACTTGCAGCATGTGCATCCATGTACAACACGTTGACACTGGTCCGCTTCATGTGAATGGATCGACCTGGCAGCAACGTACTGACATGATCCGGATCAATATCTTTTTCGCCGGTGACGTTCGAATGTGACGTGTGATTCACAATACCATCCATCGCTCCAATCGCTTTAGACAGACCGACATGCATGGCGATTTCATCCGTTCGCAATGGTACGTTTGACCGCCAGCTATCCGTCGGGACCAACGAGCGAAACAGACTGTTAAACCCGTAGGTTGTCGCATATCCATTGGATCTAAAATTATCATCAACCCCACGAATACTCGGACAAGACAGAACACCGCTGTAAACCTGATTGACCTCGCCCCACTTTTCAGTCTCCGGCAGATAGTCGTCCGCCACCAACTGTTCAGCTAAACGAAGTTTCGTGCCATAGCCATTTGGAGCGGTACTGTTGTAGAGAAAAGGTAAATGGTTGCGGTCGGTTTCAAACGAATTGATGGCAATACTGACCTGCCGAATATTACTTAGACACATGGATTGTCTGGATGCCTGTCGCGCCATCTGCAAGGCGGGCAAGAGCACTGAGATTAACAAAGAGATGATCGATATAACCACCAAAACTTCGATCAACGTAAAACCATGATTATTCATGTTCACTGATGAATTCCGTTGTGTATCTTGCATGAGAATCTCTTTCCATAAATCCAACATATAAGTCACGACAACAATACAACCGCCCAACGATCAAAGACTGCATTGATCAATGAGCAGTTGGCCGGCACATTGATAGTGAACCTGTGGCAAAACCTTGTCATCGATACGGTCTTTGAGCATCTGGCCCAATCGTGCTGCGACCTGCCCCGGGTCCAGTTCGACCACGTCCGTAGGAAACGGCAGGAAGTTGTTTTGTCCCTTGTTGAGCAGTGTTGAGATATGCAACTGCTTGGGAACCTTGACCCCCTTGGCCAACAATGCCATCGCTGCATCACGGTAAAAGTGATCGTCAGCCAGGATGACGGCTTGAGGTTGTTTATCCAGTGACAGAAAATGCTCCATCACACGCCAACCCGCTCCCGGTTTACCCGGATGCTCATTGGTGATCAGACACTGGGGTCGAACAGTGCAACCATACTCGGCGGCCAACTGCATCAAACCATCAGGTGATATCTGATTGTTGGGTGCATCCTGATCACACCATGCAGCCAAGGCAATATCCGTATGCCCCAATTGAGCATTGCGTTCAAAGAGCAGTTTCAGGGACTGCTTAATATCAAAGCTAGCCGAATGATCAAAACTTTCATTGAGTCCCATGATTGGCACATCCAATGACTTGGCCAAATCAAACCAACTTGGGTGGGGATTGGCAGAAATGGCAACCAACGCACTGACTAAACCTCGATCCAGATCATTGACCAGTTCGACAGCTTCAAAGGGAACACTTTGATATGGCGAAAGCTCATTGCCATGACCTGAATAAATTTCGCCACGCAAACCATGCTCACTTAACCAATCGAGTAAGCGCTGCGCCACGTGCAAGGTCGGGCTATATGGCGATGGGATTGCAAGTCCCTGACCGACAAGAATTCCGACGAATCGTATCTTGCGCAGATCAGCAACATAGGTCCCGCTGCCGTGGCGTCGTTCAAGTAACCCATCGTGAACCAACGTGCCAACCGCTTCACGAATGGTGCGAATACTCACGCCGTACCGATCGCTCAGATCATGTTCATTGGGCAAACGACTGCCGGACTTTTCAGTAACGGCGATCTGGCGTCGCAGGAGTCTTGCGACCTGCTGCTGCAAACCGTCACGCTTAACATTTTCGGATGTGATTTGAATTGATGTCATGACTACATGATGTTATCATTAAAGGCTCACATGTCAACCACTTTCGATAGAGGATTTTGTAAATGCTTCAGCCCACGACATGGATTGATCAGGAATCAAACAAACGCACGAATATTAATTCATCGCTACAAGATATTGATAAAAAACACTTAACAAACTTTCAGGTTGATTTTAAAAACGGGCAATTAAACATTACAGCCCAAACCCTAAACGGGCGAAAATGGGGTTGGAATGGCATTGGATTCCAAGTCAATGAACAACTCAGTTCTGCTCAAGCATACAATCCAGAGCCTGCCAACACCGATTTTCATCAGGTCTGGCGGACAAATCATGAATCGCTTCAGCTTGAGGAAACCCTCGTCCTGTCTATTGATCCGGACCAATATGCTGTGACTGTCAGTCGATTTCTTCAACCCCAATCTCGACTGCGAATTGATCAATTGGCCGACGGCATGTTAAACGACGAGTCCGGCTTGCTGACCTGGACATCCAACCAGCAACTGCGCATTGCCCACACCAATCATCTTCGCGTGGAACACTACCCTCGATCCCGTGCGGATTATCCTTTGCTGCGTCTGCCAGCCTATGAGCTTAAAAAATATGGCTTGGGAGAAAGCAACGATTTGCCCGTACTCTATCTGACTGATGAGGTATGCGAATACGGCTTGATGGAAGTCTCATTGATTGAACATCCGCTTCGTCGTATATGGTCCACGGAGTTGGCCGAACATATGTCTGAGGTTGGTTTCAAACACTGGCATGCCACCATGCAGCCCATCGGCAGCGACCACCTTGATCTTGATCCTAATCAACGAACCCTCGTCAGCTGCACTGAATATCGGCTGGTTCACGACCTTTCGGTTGCAGATGCGTTTGCAGCGGCAGCGTTACAGGTTGCTCAGCAATTTCCAGCTCGTGGCAAAATCTCATCCATGCGACACGGCGCCTGTTATTGCACATGGAACTATGGCCCTGAACGTGACATTGATCACAACGCACTAATCAAACGGGCTCAGATCATTCGCAAACATTTCCCGGACGTCCATCATTTTTTAATCGACGATGGTTACCAACGTGGGCCACGGACACTCGACCCGTTTTATCCTGACCCAGAGCAGAATATCGATCAGGACAAGTTCCCCAAAGGTATCAAAGCACTTGCCAAAGAAATTCGGGATTTGGGACTGGAACCGGGAATATGGTTTTCTCCAACGTTGAATCTAAATAGCCAGCTGGCCCGGGAACATCCGGACTGGCTTTTATTGGATGATCAAAATCGCCCCTTCTGCCTGGGGACCGACGGCTACCTGGATATGTCTGTTGAACCTGCACGAGAGTGGATGCTTAAAGTGTTGGACATGCTTTACGGCCAAGATCGCTATATAGGTTGCAAGTTGGATTTTCAATCCCAAATGTTCGAATCTGACAAAGTACGTTACCGCCAGGGGAACGGCCTGATCTGGAGAGACTGGTTTTATCAGCAGATTCGCAATCGTATTGGTAAAGAAGGCTTCTTTGAAACCTGCATTGCAATGAGTATGGGCAACCCACATTTGTCACAATGGTGTGATGGATACCGTGTCGGGGCTGACATTCAGGAAGGCACCTGGCAAAGACATGTCGATAGCGCACGATGGACGTTGCCTGTCCTGTCAATTCCTGGCAACCAAAGTCTGATGCTCAACGCTGACAGTTTCGGTTGGAACCACGATGAGAGCATGGCTGTCAATCGCCACCGTTCAACCTGGTGCTTTATCACTGGCGGTCTATTTGAAATAGGAGGCAAGTTGGAGACCTATCCCCCACAGGCCATGGATATGTTGGCACGGGTACTAGACCAACCAGACCGTGGGCATGCTTGTCGAGTGGTGGATGATTCAGCATACACAGGCATTCCCATGCCACGCGTTTGCGTGATTAATTATCCAGTGAACAGCCGAACCGCAAAACGTGGTATTGCCAAGCATATTGCACTATTGAATTGGACGGATCAACCGCAAATGACAGGCAGCGTGTTGTCGTCATTGGGGATCAAGTCCAATGCCAACATATTCGACTTCTGGGATAACAAACCATATCCAATATCCAAAGAAGGTCTCTTTGAATTGTTACCAACGCGCGGCAGCCGTCTACTCACCGTCATGCAATCTGAATAAAGCATTAATATCATCATGTCCAGTACGTGCCTGCATGGAACATAGCGTGCTCTTTCCGAGAGTCAAAAGGTTGTTTGACGGGTCAAATCCATGCAATAATCAAGTGACAATCTTCTGCGCAGTCACAGCGTTATAAACCCACCCGTTCACCTGCTAGACTCAGTAGACACAACACGCCAGGCGCCTGGCTTTGCATGTCGATGAAAAGTATTTTCTGATCGGGCTTGGGATTGATCCATTGCATCGTGAACACCGACAGCTCGATACCTTGGGCAGTCGTAAAGGCATGAGCGGGTTTGGGTGCACCCTCTTTGGGTAACTGGGCAGGTACGAACCAGTCTCGAATATTTTGATCCAACTTAATAGGCACCTCGGTGATCGAACCATCGGCATAATGAATGACATATCGCCCCAACTGCCTGCCGGATTCGTTACCGACGTACATGCACGTTTGCGTGAAGAACAGGCGCTTAAGTGTTTGACCGACTTTCATGCCGTTGACCTGTGTGGTCGTCCCCGGCCAATCGGAACTGGCAACCAGTGCGCATTGCTCCTGTACTTGAGGCAACTCAAAACAGACACCGTCAAGTGTCACCAATTGACTCAAAGCACCCAACTCACAAAGCATGATGGCACGGTCGGCATCCTTGAGATTCTGCGCAACCTTCCAGTTGCCCGTTTGCCTCAAAGGCATATTCCATGACTGCTGGGGGAGAAGCTTCATCGACTCGACTGCTTGTATATTTACATCATCCACAAGCAACTGGCCGACACCTTTGAAAATACCAAGGATCAATGCCACAGGTGATGGCGGCGTCTTGTCAAAGTGGATCACCATGCGACACTGTTGATAGTCACTACCAATGTCAGTTAACTGGTGAACCTTGATGATATTTTCATCGCGATTAAAGAAACTCATGTACGGGACAGCCGAATCGCCTGGATTGTTTTTTTTGAAATGAGCGGTGAACAGGTAGTCACCTGGAGCAGGAATTTTCACATCCTCAAACACATAAACGCGACCGGCACCGGAACTTTGCACCCGCATGGCAAAGCGCCCTGTCCGCGCATCACGATCCAGTTGAATACTACCCTGCGGATCAAAATCGGTCCGACGCATGGTCCATTGCGCCGCCTTACCGGCCTGTAATCCCGCCATGTCAATATCACCGGTCACATCTTCGAAACTACCATTGGCCATCAGTGGAGTCACTCCACTTTGCCTGACGTTGGTGATGACCAGTGGCTGATCACTAATGATATAAGCCATATCACTGACGGTGCATTTGACCTGTATATCGTCCATTTTGACAGGAATCGTATGCCCCATCAGATCGACTGCTGTGATGTGGTTCTGCTTGGCCAGGACCAGGTCGTTGGCTCCGACTTCCGATCCGATGACGGTGAGAATTTTTCCATCGGTGCGTTTGAGTTGATGACGGACGGTAAATGCGGCATCACCCTCAAAGGTCAGTTTCCCTATATATTGATCACAGGCACGGACCTGATTCTGGAAGATGGCATTAACATAGTGATCGCGTGTTGGTGAGAGTGTCGCGCGATTAAAGTACATATCATAAAAGCCGAAGGTAAAGAATTTTTCAAATCCTTTTTCCATGAACCAAAGGTAAATCGCAGGCGTGAGCCAAAGACGTTTTTCCTGATTGCTGATATTCATCCACATCTGTTCAGTTTGCCAGAACGGCATGCCGGGCTTGATGGCATGCACTGCTTTGGTCAATTCGTCCACACGATGCATCACCTGGTAAGCATGCATATTGAATATGTCAATCGAATCACAGGCCCCCTTCTCTATCAAGTCCGTTGCCATGGCTGGGTCGCAGACACTGCCTAAACTCAAACCGCTTAGCAGCACACGTGTTTGGTCACTGACCATGCGCGATTGTTTGTAGACACGCTTGAGCATCTGAAGATATTCGTCGGTGCTACCTGAAAAGGAGGCAGGCTTGCCCGGAGGGTGGAAGTCGATTTCATTGCAGACTTCCCAGTAATGTACATCATGCTTGTATCGCTGCATCACCTTGCCTGCATAGTTTTCCCATTCATCAAAACTGCGTGGTTTCCATCTAGCGGGAACATTGGCCAGTGGATGTTGCGCCTTGTGATCTTCAGAAGGTTCGACTGCAGCCCATCGGGGCATATTGCCTAAAAGTCCGAGTAATTGCAGATCATTGGCTTTGACTTGCTGGATCACAAGATCAGCTTTTTCCCACTGAAACTGCCCTTTGACAGGCTCAGCATTAAACCAGAGAAAAGGTTCAACGCCCCACATCCGCACCCAATGCACCCCCATTTGCTTAAGCGGCTTGGCGTCGAAGGACAGGTCGTAATGATAGCCTAGATACTGAGCCAATTTACCATCACTGACACTGAGTTGTGGCGTGGGTATCACGGTAATATGACTGCTGTATTGTGTTACAGCCTTACCAATGGTGATGATTGTTTCCAACTGATAATGATCCGGCAAGGATGGCATCCCAGTGATAGGGATATTCGATTCGGTGAAGCCAGACATCGCTTTGATATTGAGTTTGGTACTTTGTTCACAAACCATCTCTCCGGAAGATTGGCTGACTTTGATTTGAATCTCAGCTTGCTGATCCCGATCTGACTCATTAACCAGTAACAAGGGGAAGGTCACTTCATCGCCCAAGACAAATGATTGTGTCGCCGGTGACCAGTGTGGTGTAACCGACGCATACTTTGAATGCTTATGCCAGGGCGTGACAAAAGTCTGTACGGTTTTCAAAGCGTCCTGTACCAGGAAGGTGGTATGGGTATCGACATCCAGTGATTGCTGTGCATCACGTGCAATCTGCTGATCCTCCAATTGGATACTGGATATTTTCACCGACTGTGTACGAAAGGGAGACACGCGTGCCAGATGAAAGACCGCGGGGATTGGGGAAATGGGTTGATTAAATGCAGCACTGCCGACTCGTTTACCATTGATGTAAACGCGCAATTGCTCACCCCATGAGAACGCAAAATGTACCACCTGTCCTGCATCAAATGACACATCGGAATAATGGACTTTGCCATAACTCACTGGCGATGATGCATCACTGCGAACGACAAACCATATGCCCGGTTCCTTGTAGGACAGTTGGGGGAACATCAGCGTCATCAGCGAATTACCGCCGATCTCTTTGGCAGGAGTCATTTGAAACAACGGTTCCCAGTCATTACCCAACTCGCTTGAAGGTTTATCCATCAAGACTGTCATCTGCACCGTACCCTGGTCGGCTCTAATAATCCCCGGGGCATAGCAACTGATTTTCTGTCCATCATTGTGCAACATATCTCCATCAGACTGCTTGCCCCACGACAGCGGTTCTGCAAGGCTTTCCGAGTGTGCCAGAAAATTCAAAACAATGAGCAAGCAATAAAACAAACGCACGAAGTCATTAAATTTCATAAGGCATCTCTTTCATGATTAAGAACGATCCATCTGCCATTTTTGATCGATTGACAGCGATCCTCATCAAATATTTGACAAGATCAAGACAAAGAAAAAAAACAGTATTAATTTCAGTTAATACCATTCCAGAAGGTATTCAGATCTTCAGGCTGGACAAAGGGAACCTCAATATCTTCACTGCGAATCGAAGCACCGTGCCCATCCCAAAATGCCACATTCATATTTTGCTGATGAGGCAGCAAGCCCTCGTTACGATATTCCCAATGTCTCAGATAAGACGTTGTCGCTTCGACACTGTATGCAGCTTCACCTGGTTTGAGAAGTTCATTGATTGGCAAAGCAAAAGACCGGATGTTGTTCCAACTGGCGTATGTAAAGCCCCGTGACTTCTCATATGTCACCGCAGCAGGAATGTAATTATACCCGTAGGATATTCTGGCTGTCCCGGGACTGGTTGCCAATG
The DNA here is from genome assembly GCA_002480565.1 of Phycisphaerales bacterium UBA7800. Taxonomy (GTDB): domain Bacteria; phylum Planctomycetota; class Phycisphaerae; order Phycisphaerales; family Phycisphaeraceae; genus UBA7800. The sequence continues at coordinate 60,353 of DLCK01000021.1, forward strand.
GGAAACGTCTAATCCCCATTGTTTTGGTAACCGGACAGTGAAAGACATTCTTATCCGCTCCAGTGTTGCCTTGAAAGTCATTTTCAGGATAAATAAAGCGATTGCTGGCATACCCCAGATAAGTCCAGATACTGTAAAAATACCAGTCCTCCTGATCAGTGACATCACCATCGTTGTTGCGATCCATAGTTGTAGGCGAGACACGGTCTTTATAGTCACCGGAATACGCGATACTGGCCATAATCAACTGTCGTTGATTAACCGAACAGATGCTGCGTCTTGCCGACTCACGAGCAGCCCCCAGTGCGGGTAGGAGAATACTGATCAAGAGCGCAATAATGGAAATCACCACCAGCAATTCAATGAGTGTGAAGCCAGTGCGTGACGAATCATCATCGACTACCAAAGCGTGTTGTTGTGCACAGTGGGTCATCGCATTTCCTTATTATATCTTCAAGTCAACAGTATTAGCCTAACCACAGCCAGAAACGGCCTCGCATGACATATCTATTACAATAGAACACTTATGCTTTTATTTCCACAAAACCATCGCATACTTTTCATTTTTGTCGTATAATTCCTGTATTGAAATGACATCACCCCTTGCATTATTCTTTATAACACCATTACACTTTTCACACAAACCATTTACGCAATCATCAGTACCGACATGAATACCGACACCCTTGGAACCCGATTGCCCGTCTATCAACAACTGGCGATCCAAATTAAAAAACGGATCAAGCAAGGTGAATATCCTACTGGCACTCGACTGCCCACCCTGCGCGGTCTGTGTAGTGAATATGGCGCGAGTCTCAATGCCATGCAACGCGCACTTCGTGAACTCGAAGGCCAGCGCATCATAGAAAGTCGTCATGGTGTCGGCACGTGGGTCACTGAACAATCTGAATGCAACAACTCCGCACTGCTCTTTGGATTCATCCAGCCATTCTATTCGCTGTTCTCAACGGTGGTCTATCACATACTTGAATCCACATTGGAAGACCGGGCGAATCTGTGCATCATGCGGACTTCACGCAATGATCCGGCACGAGAAAAATCAATCATTGATCAACTGCTGGCCAACCGCATCAACGGCATCCTACTCTGGCCGACGGAAAACGACCGAAACGGCGATTATCTCGCAAAGGTGGCGCAACAGGTCCCCCTGGTCATTGTCGATGACAGTGTTCCCGGACTCGACGGTCCATCCGTGGTACTGGATTATGCCAGTCTTGGGCGGGATATCGCAACATGGATGCATGCGCATCATGCCAAGCGCATTTTGTATATCAACGATCCGCTTCCCATCTCTACCTATCGAGAACACCTGGAAAACTTTGAGAACACTATCAAACAACTCGGTCTTCAAAATGGGTACGAAAAAATCGATCTCCCCCTGGTGGATATGGATAATCAATTCAACAACAGTGTCGAAGATGCTTTTGTCGGCGCGTTTGCCAAACTCAATAAGCTTATTAAACGCAAACGTATTGATGCGATCTTTTGCCCGCAGTGGTCCTTCATGGCTGAGTGGCTTAATCAAAAAGACACGCCTAAACAAGCAACAGACATTCATATCCATACACTCACGTCAGACACTTTAAGCCAACGTATCAATCGCAAACTTCATCAATTGGGCTTTTTGTGTTGGCATGGCTCTGCCACTGAAATGTTAAATCGTGGCATGGACCTGCTTCAGGAAATGGCGCACACCCGCAAACCGCTGCGCATGAAAGTCCGCATCGCGTTTTCCAGTCCTAAGGACGTGCCGCATCAGCCCTCATCAAGCATACCTGCGGGAATACCCGGATACGGGCCAAGCAACTTTGAACACGCTCCAATCAAGTCAACCCATCACAAGTAATGACTCGTTCGTTTTTCGTCATCATTGCAATAGATTGCGTGCAGATTCAGTGTCTACGGGTGGCATTAAATCACTTAACACCTTCGCATATTCCCTGGCAAGTTATATCTCATGTGGATGGTGATATCCGCTTTTCGGTGTTAAGCATTGTCGGTACCTGTCATGAGATTATCTCATTAAATACCGAGTAGATTTTCGGGACAGGTCCACATTTTCTTACATCACTTAAGCAACATGATCAGACGAACATCAATGATTGATCTTTTGGATATCAATGACGCGTCTGAGAGTCACGGGGTCTTGTGAGTTGAATTACCGATCTTTGTCACCAAGCGTAATGAAGAACACTGGATCATCTGCCGAGACTGCAAGCACATCATCACAGGTGCCGGACTTGAAGATTTCGTGCTTGAAGTTGACCATCTCAAATTTCCGATCCTTTAACCAATCGCCCTGAATATGAACGGCAAGACGTTTAATGTCGATAGGCAAATGTCCCTTGTCGACGACTGCCTGAACCAGACCTAACCGCCATTTTTTTGTCATGCGGTCAGGCTTGAATTTCAATCCCATGTTCTGACTGTTACCCAGCAAAGTGATCAAAATCTGTTTTGACTGATCCAACGGCAAACCGTCTTCAGCGATAATGCTGATGCTGGCAAAGTTTCGATTTATGCCTGTGACAGTGGTATTTTTAAACACGACCGTCGGCTTGGTGATAAAGCCACAGTACACTTTAGCAGCCGGTGCGTCGATTTTTACAAAGCTCTGATTGTGGTTCTGCCAATTGAATGTGGTGAATGAACCCATCTGCAGGATGCGTTCGGTGGACTTATCGAGTTTAGGCCAAAGGGTCTGGTGACGTGTGATGTCGTAACTCACACGCAGACCTTGCTGCCAACTGCTACGGCGAAGTTCGGTGATATGTTTAAGATCGATGTTCGCCTGCTCCCCACCCTCAAGCAGTGCATCAGCGCCATAGATTAACGCCAACGGTGCCTCTGCCCGATCCAGCGCACCGGACTTGTACAACGCGCCAGCACTCTTGATTGCAGCGAGTTTGACTTCATCATTCGCCATCACCAACCCCGCGTTGGGATAACCACCAGCCATCGGTAATAGTCGATTACCATAGTCTGCATGTTTTTTCAGATCACCATAGGACGTGTAATTATCCCACTGAAAAAAACACGCTCCATCCCAATCCTGATTGATGCAGTTCAGTGCAATCCGCAAAGGATAGTAAGTTTTAAACGGGTTGGGGCGATGATCGCCCACTTCGTAAAACAGGTTGGGTTTGCCAGCAACGGTGAACAGATCACCATGACGTTCAAGCATGGGCATCTGATTCAAACGAGAGACAAACGGATAATTCGGATCGTCTTTGGCAATCTCATTTTGGCGTGTGGCAAAGCCGTAGTTGCCAAAGCAGTAAAAATCACCCATCGACAACGATGCATGCATGGGAATGTTTTCACCTGCACCGCCTGAGATGTTGATTGGAACCTGTGCGATGCCTTTGCCCAACGCGCGGACGTCCGCGGTGAAGCGTTGGTAATGATCACTGATGCGTGCGTAAATGAAGCGGTGAACGTCATGCAGTCGCTTACGAGGCAAGTCGGACTGGATGTTGGCATCGTAATCCGTGGTGGCACCGGCCTCTGTTTTTTCATGAGCATCCAATGCGACAGGCGCGAATGCGATATTGGCCATGGACAGTGATTCACCCTTTTGGAGTTTGCCCCATGCCTTATGCAGTGCCGCATCGGAGTGGTAGGTGTGCTTGAGCCATGCGTTGAATTTTTCGGTAATGCGATCCTGAAAGTACTGCGGCAGTCGGGCATAGAGTCCGCCGTAAATGAGTTCCAATGCCAGGCGATTCTCGTTACCGATTTCGTGCAGGGCGATGGCTTCATCATCGGCATAGCGTTTACCGGTGTAGGGATTGACGTGATTGAGAACGGCCTTGGCGTAGGCGACGTGGGTCGCGTAGGCATGGTCATCGAAATAAGGCAGCATTTTGTATCCGCCCATTTTACTCAGTTGCGCAATTGCCTGAGCCCATGCTTTTTTGTTCGGACCACCGAGTAGATCGTAGTCATCCGGCAGATACGGTCGATTCATCGTGCCGGGGCGATCGAAGGTGAACCAGAAAAAGATGTTCTGCTTTTTGGCCTGAGCGAAGACATAATCGAAACGTTCGAGTTTAGAGTCCACATTTTTCTGTGTAGCTGGAACCGTGTAGCTGTTGGTGCGGTTCTCGCCGCTGAGCCAGATCGGTGCGTCGAGATTCAAGCGAATGGTGTTTACACCTAGTATTTTAAGGCGTTCGAGCATAAGGTCGGATTGTTGATGATCGCGAAGGTTGCCATAGGGATGACAGAAGTTCACGCCCCAGACTTTAAGTCGCTTGCCGTCGTAGGTCAGGTGCTTGTCCTGAATGGTGACGAACTTGCCGTCTTGGATGATGTGTTCGTCAACAGGCAGTTGAGCCAGTGTCATGTTTTTACGAATTTGATTTGTTCTACTCACGAGCCTGGTATCTTTGGCAGCAAGAATGGTCAGGGCAATTTGTTTCATACCTTCGTCACCCGGATGCCAGCGGACACCATCGTCGGAGAACGGGCAGTTAGGTTCCCTGCCTGCTTGCAGGTGACCGTGTTGGGCAATCTGGACGAAATATGCGTCTTGGTTATGAGCTGCATCTTTGATAAACGGTGAGATTTTAAGGTGCTTGCCCAAGCCCCATGGACCGACGCAGATGATGTTGTCGGTGACGTGTTTTTTCAGATCAATGAGCATCTGTTCGTAGGGTTTTTGAAATTCGTCAGCAGTGGCTTTTCCGCGGTAGTTGTCGCCAAGTTCGATAATGATCAGATCAGCTTTTTCCTTGAGCAGATGGTCATGGCCGGTCATGGCTGCTTCGTTTTGGATTCGCTTGATGGTATAGGTATGCTTGATGTCGGGATCGCGTCTGTCCAACTCCGCGAGCAGGACGTGAACATAGTCTTTGTCCTCAGCGGAAGCTGCCATCCCCCACTTACCAGTCCAGTTTCGCTTTTTGACCGGGCCATGGTGACTGATACTGTTACCGATGATGAGGATGTGTTTGACGTTGGCAAAGGGGTTTTGTTTTTGTGATGCGTCCTCGGCAAAGCCAGTGTTGGTGAATAGTGCAAATGTGAACAGAGTGATCGCCGTGATGGTTTTGAGTATGGTGTTCATCTTGTTATCAATTTGAAATAGACTTGAAGTTAAAACCAGACATCCCGGTTACTGGTGAAATATTGAGTATTGATGCGGTATCGCCATGCGGTAAAGGTGCCGTTGTCACCGATTCTTTCGACGCGTGGAATACGTTGGGCATGTCCATCGACAAAGAAGAAATTGTCCGCATCCATATCGTCATGAGGAAAAACAGTGTTGGTTTGCGGGTGAAAGTTTTCAGCACAAGCCAGCGGGTAGAGATGGTACGGCGAAATACAGTCACCCATTAACGGCGTTTTGGTTTGCTGGTCGATGTGTTGGATTTTGTAGGGTTCAAGCTGGAAGTTTTCACTGCCGTGGTTGCCATAGTGTCCACCGAGCAGTCGATTAAAGCCGTAGGACGGTTCGTTGAACATGGTGCCGACTTCTTCGCTGACGAAGGTGGGTTGTTCCTTGCTGGAGGGGCACCGCCAAATACTGCCCGGTGGTGTTCGGTTGTATTTCCAGACGTTGGCATCGCGGGTACTGAGGTATCTGCCGACGGACGCGATCCAATTGTCGGTTTTGTTGGCTGGCGAGAAACCGCTTGCACCCGTGGGACTGTAGTCACCGGTGTGCGGCAGGCTTTGGCGATTGTCCTGTGCATAGACAAAGACGACCGCCCCCAGTTGCCGAACATTGGCCAAGCAGCGGATCGCGTATGAAGTTTGCCGCGCCTTGGATAGTGCAGGCAACAGGATCGCAATGAGCAACGAGACGATGCTGATGACCACCAATAGTTCGATGAGTGTGAAGGCGTGTTTGGTTTTGCAGTGCGTGGACATAAGTTGAACCTTTCGCAAGTCCAGCCGACTTACTCGCAGGTGATCTGAGCATTGTGTGCGGATTGGGTACAGTCCGAGAAAGTCAGTCGGTGTTGGCGACGGTGCTTGCTTCGCAGATGAACCATTTCGTCAAGCAAAGTGATGCCACGTTCGAGCATTTGCTGGTATGGGCCGACCCATCGCCTGGGATTGAGTTGGTAGAACGGCAGGGTTCGGCACTCGGGCCGATTGTGCGTGATACTCACTATTTGACTGACCGGCTCGTTTTGTACCAATGGCGAATTGGCGTACACCAGATCCAGATATAGATCCTGTGGGCAGACCAAGGCCTGATACGATTGGCCGGACATCAACTCGGAAAGTTGCTTCTGGGCCTGCTGGATTGAAGCGAGTGGATTGGATTTGTAGTCGGTGCTGAACTGAGTCGTGGACACCGGTGCAAAGTCAAAGCCGCGGTTGCTGGTTAATGTGTCTCGCATGCCCTGATACATCTGCCGATAGGAACTCACAGGCAGCGGGTCTTCGAGAATCAATGCCCGGTCGATCCCCTGGCTACGGAGTCGGCGGATGATGTTGCAACCTAAATCATGCCAATCCAACACCACACTTGGGGCATCGACACCTTGCACGGTTCGATCGACAAAGACCAGTGAAACTTCTCTGGCAACCTGATTGAAAAAGTCCGCATTCTCATCCGATCGCACTGGCCAGACCATCAGCCCCTGTACACCAGCTTCTACGACTGACTCGATGGCCTGACGCTCTTGAGCTGGATCACGATCGCTAAGCCGTGAGACACAGTGATCCGCCCGGCCGGACATCGCGTTGGCAAGGAAGGCCTGGATGTCGCCGTAAAAATCGTCTGTAGCCTTGTAAGGTGTGATGAAGGCGAAGTTCAGCGGCTTGGACTTTTGCTTTGCTGCAGCATCGAGCACGCGAATGCCATGGCCTTGAGCCCCTTCGAGAATCGACTCATGCTGGAGAATCTTGATTGCCCGGTACACCGCGTTGGGTGTTGCCCCCAACTCGTCAGCCAACACCCGCACCGAAGGCAGCAATTCGCCCGTGCGATAATGTTGTGTCTGCACCCGCTGACGGATCAGGCGGGCGATCTTCTGGTGTTTGGAAAGTCGGCTGGGGGCAGTAAGCATTAGAATATTTTCAGAACAATAGAATAGTTTTGTTTCAGAATAATAGAACAGTCAAGTAGTACAGGTCAAGGTTGAAGCTAAAAAAATTTAAAACCTGAGTTTTGAATAAGACAAGTGTAGAACTGGAAAGGGGTTTGTGATTAGAGCAACAATACAGGCTAATGGAAAAGGGTAAAATTCTGGAATTCACCCCGAATCGTAATCCCACATTACCAATCTCTGGTCAATTGGGATAGCAAGCCCCTTATTCCAAATACAGGCGTGGAACTAGTAGGATAAAACCATGGATAAATGCATCACTATTGAACAGCGTCTTCTTTGACTTTGATCTTGTACACGTGACGAGAATGGCTGGAGAACTTGTCAATAAATTGTCCAGCAGTCACCTCAACCGCGCGATCCTCAAACAACACCTGAGCTTCAGAAGCATAGGTCCATCCAGTGGGCAGGATGAAGTTGACCCTGTTCATTGGCTTGGCGTCGATGTTGCAGGCGATGACGTAAGCATAACCGTTGTGCAGACGCGTAGTGTTTCGCAAGAGTTGGGGGTCAGCTAAAGAGATTGTCTGCCCGATTTGTTGTTCTGAAAGTAATACGTCAGACAGGCTCTGGATTTCTTTATTGAGTTGGATGAAGGCCTGCCAGTTGGTGGGATTTTGTGTCCGCTCGAATCGTGACGGTCTGAGCTTCCGGACACTTACTTTGATCGATGAATTCACACGCGCGTGTTTGAAGATCGATGCGGCCTCTCAACACAAGCATGACGATGTGCTCGAACGTCTGGCGTGGTTATGCAAACGCGCGGTGTACCTGACCATATTCGCAATGACAACGGCAGTGAGTTAACAGCTAAGGCGTGCGCAAATGCCTCGGGCGTGTCGGCGTCAAGACGCGACTCGTGTTGAACCGACACACCACCACAAGACTAACAAAACGGCGGGACAACAATCGCAGACAGATCCGTGGCATCTGGTTTTCACATAATCAACGCATCGAAATATAACGTTTTCAAATCCAAGCCATTGGCCTATACAACTGCCTGCTTTGAGAATCTGAAAAACCAGCGAACAAAGACGATCGTGTCACCGGGACATCTTCATTGATGATCTATCAAATCAATTCGGATGGTGTGGTCTACAGGGCGTACAATCTCCGAAACTTTGGCTGCATATTGTGAATCAGCCTGTAATATGGTTCGTTCAAGTCGATCCAAAGATTGCCCGGCATCAGGATCAATCTGTAACAACTTACGAATATCACTTTGTACATCCGGTTTAAGTGTTGCCAGTTCTTTCGTAAAATCGGCATGGAAAGCTGGCAACCGGGCAAGCATGTGCATGTACTGACGGTTTTCCCATTTGCATTTTTTGTCGACAATAAACCAATAGACCTTTTCAAATGGTTTGCAGAATGGATTGTCCAGGAATTCGCTGGCCAGATTAATGCCTTGGGCCAATTGCTCAGTGCTGTATATTTTGGAATGCTCACCCCATGTCACTTTGAACCGAGCGTGTGATGGCGTGTTCTGCACCACCAGGATGTAGCGATTGAGTTGCTCATTGAATGGCAAACACGCAATGATGCCCGAGGTGGCATTGGGCGATGTCGGATCACCTTTGAAACAAAATGGGTATCTGCTGCTTTGGAGTTGAATCGTATTGTCTTTAAAGTCGATCACGCGGTGACCTTGCGTAGCAGTTGCCGTTTGTTTTTTCATGTCGACCGTGATCGTTGCGATGTCTCCGGTACAGCCAAGTGCTTTGAGAAAGGCATAGGCGATGATCAATCGTCCATTGCTACTGGGATGAACACCATCTGCACCCATCACGTGATAATCCTCACCATACATGGCTTTGGCTTTTTGCATGACCTCCAGAATCAGGTGATGCAGATCGACAAAGCGACACTGATTCTGCTCAGCGATCTGACGGGCTGCTTCGGTCAGAAGCGCAAGTGACTGATTGAATGCTGCCGCATCCAGGCCATTGCGTGGCTTGTAGGTGGTTGTGTCCACAGCGGTGGGAGAACCGATGATGATGGTTTTGACGCCGTTGGATTTGTAAGTGTCAATCATGCGTTGCAGGCCACTTTTATACCACTTGATCGTGTTATCATTGACCTGTTTGTACCGCGAGTCGTTCATGCCGTAGAGTGTTGTCACCACGGTTGGCTTGGATGCCATGACGGGTTGAGCACCACATTTTCTACCCCAGAAGGATGCCAGTGAATCACCGGGCCAACCAAAGGGAACCACGCGCACCGGAGCATCTGCATCACACATGTTCAAGTACGCATCCATAAGCAGCGGATAGCCGCCGTAGGTGATTGAATCCCCTGTGATGGCGATGGTCTCAGATTGGTTGACAAGTTCTGCTGCCATCGTGATGGCACTGGACAATATCAAGATTGTAAGCGACAGCATGCCGGTTTTTGTATTCATATTCATGTCGTATGTGTGAAATAGGATTGATACTCAAGCCAGATACTTCAGCCAGCTTTCTTTGAGTCGACGGACAGTCCCGACCTTTTGGGGCGTCCCTGATTCAGCACTTTCAATGGCAGCAAAACAAATCGCAAGCGCCTTGAGATTGTCACTTGCATTATTGGCAGGCTGTCGGTCGTCTTCAATCGCGCAGAGAAGTTCACTCATCGTGCCATCCATACCATCAGGGAACCATGCTCCCTGAAGTTTTGGTGTGGCGATACCTTCCTGGGATGCGAACTGCACGTTTTGTTCATTGACGTCACTGCCATCACTGCACAAAGTGCCACGGTTGCCGATGACCAATGTACGGGCGCTCTTACCTGCATTGGTATCAGCTCGAAATATCAAAGTCGCTTGCGCGGATTCATACTGCACCATGACCTGCGCCAACAGTGGTGGGCGAATGCATTGATTCTGCGTACTGGTGACAGATGCCATCACTTCAAGCGGCTGCTGATTGGGCATGAAACTTTGCAACATGTCGAACCAGTGAATTGCAAAGTCATACAGGATCAGGTGTGGAATCTGCTCAAAGGGTTTGCCTTTGACCCAAGTGTGATCCCATGCCACGTGACTGTCGACACTGCTGATTGTGCCGAGCATGTTCTGCTCAATCGCGCAGCGCATCCAGCTTTGATTGGGTGCCCAGCGCGCGTTCTGGTTGACCGCCAGTTTCACATGATGCTGGTCAGCCAATGCCACAAGATGCTCACCGAAATCCAAGTCAAGGACGAATGGCTTTTGGCTAAGGACATGCTTACCCGCAAGAATCGCTTGTTCCAGCAATGTCGCACGATGTACAGGATGGGCGGCAATATCCACGACGTCGATATCATCACGTTTGAAAATCGCATCTGCATGGTCATACACATCCGCATTCGGATAGTACGTGTCCCGTTTATCCAATGCATTTTCAATGACAGGATCAGCAAAGGCAACGACATCATATCCGGCATTTTCATAAGCGCTCAGATGAACCTTGGTGATGCCCCCGCAGGCAATCAGGCCGATGCGTGGGCGATACCACTTGGGTCTTACGGGGCGATAAGCAAGCTGCGGGACTGTGAGTTTCTTCGTGTTCCCATGGTCGCGTGTGGCATACTCACTTTGCAGAGCCTGCTGTTTGGTGCAGGTTGTTTCGGCCATATCATAACTCCAAATCTGAATCGTATGAGGTGTTTGATGATGTCTGATTGATGGCAGTGTTATTGATCCGACCAGTCAAACAAAATGCCCATGGTGTCGGCGCGACGTTCGGAAATCATCTGGTACACCTTGGAACATTCCGCAGGTTTAAATACATGCCAGTTGAGATTCTGCATGTTGAACCGGCCCTGCTTGATGAGTGAGAAGAACAATTTGCTGATGGTGCTGGTGTTCCATTGCGGTGTATTGTGCACGTCATGTGCTCCGACAATGTGCAGCCCCTTACGCAGCAGATCCGATGTCAAACACTGTTGTTCGGGATGTCCTGTATCACCTATTAACACCATCCGTCCAAAATCACGCGTCAATCTTAAAGCTTCAGAAAAGACCGCAGGATGGCCGGTTGTATCCATCACAATGTCGGGCAGTTCGCCGCCGAGAATGCCTCGAACGGCAGACTCAATGCCAGCGACCGGTTGATCAATCACGCTTGTCGCCCCCCCATCAATGGCAGCGCCAAGACGTTTGCTGATCGGATCAACAACAATCACATTGCGACAACCAGCTGCATAAGCCCACCGCAGCGACATCTGGCCAATGGGACCGGCACCAATGATCAGCGCATCATCCCCCAAATGGTACTCAGCTACTTTGGCTCCCATGGCGGCAATCTTGGCAAGTGCGAACCAGGCTGCCTGATCCGATGCAACTTCATCGGGAATCTTGACGACTTCAGAATCACTTAGGATGTGTTCTGATGCATGACCACGGCGTGCCGCCACACGATCACCAACCGCAATATCCTTTACATCGCTGCCCACTTCCGTCACCCTGCCCACCCAGCTGTATCCGGGGCGAAATGGATAACGCACCCATGTGGCCCAGTGACTGTCTTCGTTGAACATACGGTTAAAACAAATCCCCTCCGTCCCCGTACTAATCAGGGAACAGAGGGCATGGGCGCGAATCTGATCCGGTTGCATCTGTGGCAAATCCTGCGAAATAAGTGCCACGTGTTGCTTGCGTTCAAAAACCATTGTTTGGGCTTGCATCTGCGATCTCCATTTAAAATTCTGTATCCAAGCATAGATGGCTCATTGGTCGCAGTGAATTGCGAGCTTTGTGACGAATTTATAAAAAATGGTGATCTACGATGGATTGGAACTTTATTTACAGGTATAAACTGATATCACAATTTTTCTCAAAATGGTGTATATCCCATGGACCTTACAAATATCAAGCATCATCCCCCCGCTCGATTTATCGCTGGTTGGTATGTCAAAGTTAATAACAACGACTACTGTCCCTTGCACTCCCATGCCAATTGGGAACTTGTTTTTCACAAGAATGTACGCGGCAAAACCAGTCTGTCTGACGGCAGAGGTTACACGTTTGAAAATCAAAGCATCGTACTTTACGCCCAAGGGCAAAAACATGACCAGATCGGAAGACGCAGTGGGATGGATCACTGCATTCACCTGAGTATCTGCGATAAATTAGCCGAGCAACTCCCACCGTGTATGGTCAGTCCCACCATCCATGACAACGACCTGATCAGCAATTGCCTAAGCCTGACACGCACGCGAATATCACGTTCGGAAATATCGCAATATGCAATGGACTGCCAAGTGAGTTTTGTCTTGATGCGATTTTTACAGGCCATACAATTCGGCCCCAAAGCCAGAAAAACCACGGGGGAAGACTACGTGGCCCAAGCCAAGGAATATATCTTGGGTAACTTCCGAAAAATCCCAACCGTTAAATCCATCGCCGCGCATATCGGAATCAGCTACGACCACCTCCGCCATCTTTTTCTCGAACACACCGGCATCACGTTAAACCAGTATCTGATCAATGCCCGTATCGAACGTGGCAGACAGTTACTCGAACACTCCACACTCAATCAAGCGCAGATCGCAAAATTGACTGGATTGTCCAACGAGCAGTATTTCAATGCCTGTTTTAAAAAAAATTATGGTATTACACCCGGTCAATACCGTAAGCAATTCCAGTAAAACGGTTAACTCAAAATTATCCCTGTCAAAAACACAATTCTGACGCTTCATTGCCAACGAATGAATCAGCAGGCGGTTGACTTTATCAAAAGCGCCGGAATAGAATGTTTTCAGAAAACGCTTTCAGGTACATAATCTATGCCCAAAATATCAGAAAAAGCATCCATTAAAGACATTGCCCAAGCTGCTGGCGTATCCATAAGTACAGTTAGCAGAGTTATCAATGGCAAACGAAACCTCCAACCCGGCACTGTCGAACGCGTCTTGGAGGCGGTGGATAAATTCAATTACAAGCCCAATGCCATTGCTTCAAATCTGGCCCGGAAACATGAACTTAAAGGTGTGGACGCATCGAAATTCAAGACCGGCATCATCGGATTTCTAGGACGTAATGACACGGATGCCTATCTTCAGGCCAATGTCAACGGCTTAATGCTCAACGGAGCAGAATCGGTCTCGCAATCGCATGGTTTAAGCATCATGTTCAGTACTTGTAATGAATTGATGCGCGATGGTGAACTGCCTGCCATGGTTGCACGTGGCCAGGTTGATGGTGTCGTACTCGACAGTTGGATGCTACCTTCGCCCAAATGGGTCGAAAACATCGCCTCACTCGTGCCGGTGGTGTTGCTTTCATGTCGTCATGAGTCCGTTGAGCACTCGGTGTCCTCGGTAATGTGTGACAATTATGCGTCCATGCACATCATGATTCGCCATCTCATCGAAAAGGGACATCGTCGCATTGGTTTTCTGGGCATAGATGATGTGAACCGTCCAACAGATATTCTCAAACATGAATATCACACTGACCATGATCAACGTTTGTCGGGTTATCTGGAAGCGATGCGACTGTACAAGTTGCCCTTCGATAACCAATACCTGTTTCAAATGACACGCGACTGGCAGCAGCAGAATCTTGATCAAGTCGTTGAACAAGCTGTAGATCAGATGTTGCAGATGGGTGACAATCGCCCGACGGCCATATGCTGTGCAGCGGATATCTATGCCATCACCATGTGTAACGTACTTCGGAAAAAAGGACTGTCCGTCCCAAAGGATTTGGCTCTGGTGGGATTTGATAACAGTCAGGTATCACTGTTGAATGATCCCCCGTTGACAACCATGGCCATGCCGTACCTTGAAATGGGTAAAGCTGCCGGCCGATTGCTCATTGAGATGATTGGTGATCCGACGATGGTTTCTCGTACTATTAATCTTGATTGTCAATTGATCGAACGCAAGACCTGTTCGCTCATCATGTAAATATCAGAGTTGTAAATATTATCTTCTTTCTGTCCATCGACTTTCTTGTAAAGGTTGAACACTTATGGTTCGGTTATTTTTCACAGTTGTATTTTTATTTACGGTGTTAGCCAATGTGTCCGGCTATGTGAATGCTCAGACATTGACGCAGTCCTATTTTGACGAGTCATTCACCAGTAAACAAAACGCAACATGGGCATCACTAACACCTGCTGCCACCATCACCAATAGCCATCTTGTTTTACCCAATGACAGTGGCAAGAAATATGACGGGACACAGATCGTCTTTCCAACTGCTCTGCATTTACCACAATCCGAACAGGGCATGTTGCATCTGTCATTGACCATCGACAAGGTGGATGCGACAGCTGGAGGCTGGTCACTACGCTACTTTTTGCTACCGGAGAAACTGGCACCCTTCAAGTGGATTGATCCGTATGGCAAGCCGCATGTGTTATGGCTGAACATGGAAGATTTCAAAGGTGATGGGAAGAAAATTCAACTCTCACTCTACAGTAACGATGGTACGGCCAAAGGCTCAGGCAAACTGATCTATCAAGGTGTTTCTTCCGCAAACACATTCCCATTGACCATTGATCTGCAATGCAATCAGGATGTGTTCTCACTCAAATCCAGTGCGGACTTTCAAACGCGTACCGGCGCCCGATCTGGTCGCCATGGCTTAAGCGTATCACAATGGAACGGTGATGCGGGTTGCGGGATTCGACTGGTGAATCTCACTGAAAAGAACACCATCAAGCTTCATCTGTCACATGCTTCGGCACAATTATTTGAGTCCAATCAGCCACAAGCTGCCGCGGATGACAAACTGTCACCTGAAGACGACCGTGTCAAGTTGTCAGCCGATATTCGCGTTTACCCCAAGTGGGTTCAAGCTTACGGAGGATATGACCAGGTGCAGGCACTTTTTGGCGGTAACACCAACGGGGAAAGCCGGGGTGGTGCCAATGCATTATTGCGCGAGTTGAATCTCAATACATCGCGTCTGCACCTTTGGCCCGAAACCTTCGGTGCGCCCAAGCATTTGCAGTCACCAACGACACCTTATTTCGTCGCACAATTCGGGACCATTGGCGGATATCTGACTCCTGTACCCGAAAGTGAAGTGGATGCTGCATGGGACAAGTGGTTCAAGCTGGATTTCAGTCAGTTCATTGATCCTATGATTTCTTCCGGCATTGCCAATCCGCACGGGGGATCAATGGCATCGCAACTGGTTCTGCAAAAAGAATGGAACAGCACGGACAACATCATTTTCTATGCAACACACAAAATGGATGCTGGTGCGGTGCGCAACAGTGAAGGTGTATGCCGCTATCTCGACCAATATCTTGACGCAGTGAACAAGTACGCGCCCTGGCTGAACGTGACGTTTGCCCAACTCTTCAACGAACCCAATTACAGCTGGTTTGTCAACAGTTTTGGCGGCAACCAGGAAAAAGCGGTACAGGGCTATGTCGATCTGTTTAACGTGGTGGACAAACACCTGCGTCAGACACACCCCAAGACACAACTACTCGGGCCATGTCTTGCCAGTTCGGAATTCTTCTCATGGGGCGGCTGGAAGGAATGGACTATCCCCGTGCTCAAGGGGGCTGAGTATGACCTTGAGTATTACAACTATCACAACTACGACACTGCGGCCGTCTCTCATCTTGCTTGGGTGCAAATGCTCCAGGCTCAGGCGTTGGCACTGGGTAAAGACAAACCGCGCGCTATTGTGACGGAGATGAATGACGATGCGACAATCAAAGTGGCAGCCAACAAGTTTGAATGGTGGTCGGAGCAACTTTTCTATGCACTGGAAAATCCGGATAAATTTCATGCACTCGAATATTTCCTGACCGTTTGGCGACCAGGAATGAAAGGCAATCTCGTCTACAGTGATGGCAATACCTATCACTCCACCGATACGTATTGGTTGTACTGGGTGTTGCGTCATACACGGGGCCAACTTCGTCACGTGGAGATGCCGGCTCTAAAAGACTTGAAGGTCATTGCATGCTCGCCCAGTGAAAACCAGCTGGTTTTAAGCCTGTTTAACAACACCGGCCGCACCGTCGAAGTAAATCTTGATTCGGGTTTGACCGACACTTCTTCGATCAAACAATTGGTGCGCTATGCTGCATGGAGAAAAAACCAGCAGGTCCAGCATGTTCAGGACACATTGGCCAGCCAAACCAATCCGAAAGTTCACATTCGAAATGGTGAAGTGCAAAGCTATGTCTGGGATTTGAATCAACCGTTGACTGCTGATGCCGGGAAGTTGGATCAACAGGAGTATTACGCAAAGACGGTTGCTCAAAAATTTGGCAAGACCGGCCTCAACACACGTATCGCCACCCCCCGTCTACCACAATCGGATGAGACCGTGGCTGTTCGCTTTGCAGTGTTTTCCGATGATGTACTTGCTGCCCGCGGGTTGAGTCTTTCTGTTAATGGTTATCAGAAAGCCGTCGCATGGACTGATGCGCCACGTGAACGCGAACACTCCCAACGGACCCTATGGTGGATGCAGATACCTGTCCCGCGCGATGTCATCAGCAAAGACAATGTGCTGAACTTTTCGGATGTGGATACGGACTACCATCTGATGTTCGCATCATTGGTATACCGTCAGCAGCCAGGCGTTGAGCAAGCAAAAGCACTGGAAAAACAGCGTTTATTGGATGCCAACAATCATGTTGCGGTGCGCTTTGCTCCCATCAAGGGACTCATTGATGGGCAGGCCAATGATTGGTCACTGGAACTGATCAATCGTTCGGATACACCTGTAACCTGCACGTTGACCGTCCGGGTGCCCAATGGTGTTGAACTGGACTTGCCAACTTCTGGCCAGCCGGTGACGGTGCCTGCCAATGCAACACATCATGTCACTGGCACAATTACGGCAAAGCAGTGTCAGGCGATTGAACTCAAACGTCTGATTGTCAATCTCCAAACTGACACCGGCGTCATACGTGAGTACCCCATGTCGATTTCGACCTATCCCAAACGACAAGCGGTCTACATCAAACAACAACCTGTCATCGACGGGAAGCTTGATGACTGGTCAAATCAGTATGTTGTACAAATTCAGGACAATGCCAAGCGCGCAAGTATGCAACTTGGTTGGGATGAAACGAATCTCTATTTTGCGGTGACAGTTAAGACGGGACAAGCACCAGCCAGGCCGGAGATTGCCAAGCAATTTTGGAAAGGTGATGTACTGGAGTTATTTGTCGATCCGGGCAACAGGAAGAGTCGTTTATATGCTCCGACCGACGGACAATTCTATTTCTGTCCGTACGGATCAACATCCAATATCTCTTCATCCGGACGATGTCTGCGCATCCGCAAAACCGAATCTGTTGTTCACAACGGGACGCAATACCAAGGCCCCTGGCAATGTGCATATGAGTCGAATCCCACTGGATATGTATTGGAAGGATTTGTGCCCTGGTCTTGCCTTGATCCTGCTTTTAAAGCAAAAACCGACGCCCATGTGGGTATGGATGTAGCGATTAATGGGTTTATTTCCATGTTCGGGACGCGAAACAAGCCCTTTGAATCCCCGGCCCAGTGGGGCATATTAACCTTGAAATAAAATACTTGAATATGGGAAGAATATTATGAACAAGACAATCAAACATTCGTCATACCAAACCGGCATCTACGCTAAATGCACAGGTTTCACGCTCATTGAGTTGCTGGTAGTGATCTCAATCATATCACTGTTGATATCAATATTGCTGCCAGCATTGGGCAATGCTCGCGCCAGTTCACGTACTATCATGTGTCAAAGTAACATGCGGCAGATCGGCCAGGGTTTCATCATGTATGCCGACACCTACGAGGGACAGCTTCCGTTTATGTGGCAAGGTGCAGGGATCACATGGGGGACTTTGGTAGATGATATCATGGGTATCTGTCGCAAAAATTCCTTTGTGTCGGATCGGTCACAATTGAAAATCTGGAATTGCCCGGAAAATCTCATTCAGGATTCGGTCTGCCAGGAGTGGGGGCGCTATACCACCGGGCAAGGAGAAAAGGACACCAGCTATTCAGGCAATGGCTACAACGGACGCACCAGTTATGACAACCAGTATCTGGGCTCAAAGATAGACCAGATCAAATCACCGTCACAATTGGCTTCTGCATTTGAGGCCAGCTATTACCGATATCTTGCGACGCAGGATAGTCCTTCCAATAAATCTCTCTATAACGCGAGAAATCCTCACAATGAAAAGAGCAATATTCTTTTCGCTGATAGTCATGTCGTCACCGATCGCCCACGCGGGTTGTATGCAGGTGTCGCCCGATTCAAGAAGCCATTCTGGTATGCAACGTGGTGATGGTGTTTACGTTGCAGTGATATTTCGAAATCAATAGGGTTCCAATTAACAGTTTAAATCAATACGACTGAAACATTCTGGGCTGGGTTTCTCCTTTAACTATTAATGTCTAAATCAATATTGTCGGCGTGTGATATGTGGATATCTCACCAAGCTGTCACATGCATATACTCAGATCAAAGGACAGGATACGGATGAAAAAGACCAGAAATGATTGGCGTGACACTATGAAAACACAACAAGCATGTGGATGGAGTTTATTACGACAGTTACTTTTCCCATTCGTGATGATACTTGCCCTGCTGGTTTCAAGCGTAAATGCAACACCTTTGTTGTGGGACGATTTTGAGAGTTATTCATTAGGGAGTTACGGATTATCCCAGAGTAACTGGACAGCATCTGCAGCATATGAAGTGATGACGAATCCCGACTCTCCTAGCTCTTCTGACGTTCAGTCACTTTCATCACCGGGAGGAAATATCAATGCCGTCTATTTTGATACACCAGTCGTTGAAAGCTCTGGCCAGGAATTGCAGCTATCCTTTCAGATCAACACCTATGACGCATGGGATTTTTATTCTGCGACGGTATACCTGTTAGATTCATTGGACACCACAGCGACCGGCACCAAAGGTTACGCCATCCAGATTATGAAAAGCAACATTTCCATCTGGCGGATTGATGGCAAGGGTAAATATGCATACTACGACAATGAACGAAAACTACTCGCAAAATACAACTACACCGGCACGATGCCCGACTTTCCGCCAACCACACAAGCATGGAACAATGTCCGTTTTTACTGGAAAACAACGGGTGAATTAAAATTGGTACTCAATGATGAGTCGGTCCTGATTGCTAATGACACAACGTACTCGCCGCATGTCAAATCGTTATCGATTTATGCATATATGAATAACAACTCCGTGCCGGGGCAATCATTGCAGTTTGATAACATCACGTTGGATTCCGTCCCGCAAGGCGCTGCGGAGTTGGGATACACATCCTGTGTGATCAATGAACATCCCAGTGTCACTGACATCGCTCCGACGGATGATGGGCAGTACAAATGGTTCAAAGGCACGGTATGGAATTCGACAGCTCCATCCATAAGCAACTTCACCGACACCGATGGACAGTTGACATTAAAGTATTCCGGTGCATCGGGTTTCTCACTGACAGGGACTCCGAGATTGTTTGAAAATGAAGGCATCCTGCCGACACTCAATGGGGCCAAGGGATTTTACGTGGAGTTTGATGTGCGGTTGTCCAACAATCATGCCGATCACTGGCCGGCGGTATGGATGATGCCAGTGGAGCATAATGGTGGGAACGGTGAACCCCTGGGAGATGTATATGCACCTGATCCTGCGGGCTATGAACGCTGGATGGAATTGGATGTCGATGAAGGTGGGTTCAGACCCGGCCCGATGGGTTCAGTGATTTCCTGGCAAGGCAATTGGAGTCAGGGAGGATTTCAATCTGTCATCAAAAACTCTTGGAGCAGTACGCTATCCAGTACATCATTGGATCGCACACAGGTTCATACATTCGGAGCAAGTTTTGATCCTGTACATATGCGTGTGTCGTGGTGGTTGGATGGCGTGAAGTATTTCACAGTTGAAAACTATACCGATAGTAATGGTAACCCAGTGATTTGTGTGCCAGAGGTTGCCAAGTTACAGCATTTCTACCCAATCATCAGCGCCCAGACACATGGCCAAAATGTGCCCTATGACATGATTGTCAGTGGTGTACGAGCCTATACCAAACCGTAGCATTCAGACGAAATTCAATAAGCTGATAAGTGCAGAAAATGGATGACACTTCCCAAGTGCCATAACTATTGTTTTCACTAAATCGCTACAAGGTCAACTCGATAACCATCCTGTTAAATCAAAGAATATCAAATTTTATAGACCTTCATCAGTGCCAAAATGGTTTTGTGCCAATCGACTAACCGAGTCAATCTTACATAGTTCGCTCCCCGGTCCACGATGTGAATTCGCGTGCCATATAACAACGCCTTATTCAGTTCCGAGCTTGGCACAACACCGTACCGCAACGCCATGCACTCAAGAGCCTGACACCCGCGGTAATTGGGTATGCAATTCTACCTGCCAAGCCATAGCCGATCAGGGCTGTCGCTTGTCCTTCCCACACGCTTCTATCCATATTCGATGCAGGTGATTCGGCAGCAATGCTAATTTGCCCGTGGTCAAGATCACTATAGACCGTCATGTTGTGTCAGGCCCGACCAAACTCTGCATTCCCACTGTTCAAAACAATCCAATGCTCATGCTACAACATGCCCTTAACTGTTTTCTGAAAAGAATTAAGAATAATCTGTCAGTTGAAAAAACTTAGAAATCAAGCTGGCCCCTCGTACAGTTCACTACGACGCTTTTCCGTTAAATTCAATGACTATGTCAGAAATTTATTGACTTAGTCTTTTGCTCCTTATAGCATTCCATGCATCCATCATCTCGTTCGCATGATGACGAGATTAAAGCCATAACCGTACATTTCGTGGGGCAGTCACCTATGTTCTTTGGGGATGATTGCGTCAGCTGATCAAAAGTTTTTTGATTATTGAAACATGCTTGGAAATTAAGTTGCATCACATTTTATCCACGGTCACATCTACATATTGGAGACAACATTGGCACAACGCACATCTTTTATTTGTCTTCTGGGGATTCTGGCAATCATTCACTCAACGGCACTGGCTAACGGGAATCTGGTGAGTAACTCGGATTTCTCAGCACTTGGCGGATCAGGCCTGCCAATCTTGTGGAGTTATGGTTCGGGAGATTACAGCTTCGCATACAGCGACACCGAGTACCCAGCTGGCAAATCCCAAAGCCTGACCGCAACAGTAGGCAGTCAAAGTAGCAGTTCGCAGGGATATGTTCAGCAGCAGATTTACAATATCAAACCTCACCACCAATACAGACTCACCGGCTGGGTCCATGCCACCATCGACGACATGGCTTTTCTTCAATTCAAGCGACTCAACCAAGGCGCGGAAATTAACCGTGTCAGTTCACAGAGAAACAGTGGCGGATGGACATATATTGAAATGACATTCGATTCCCTTGGTGCTAATCAGTTGATGGTCCTGGGACGCTTTGTCCGAACTGCAGGTTATACAAACCAAACCGCTTACTTTGCGGACATCCGTTTGTTTGAAGATCCTGATGCGTTATTACGCTTGCCGTTGACGCAAAATGGCGAGCAGGCAGATTCATCCATTTATGATCACTCGATTCAGGACACCAACTTGTCCTGGGGGGCGGGATATCTGTCTTGTAACGGCAATCAGGAAATCGATGCCTTGGGACTTCCATCGGGTAACGTGTTATCCAATGGTGTGAGTTTTGGGGCATGGGTAAAGATTCAGGCATCATCAACCGACAGGTACTTACCACTGATTCAATGGGATGGCATATTATCCTGTGGAATTGAAGTCAAAGATGAATACACTCGCGGCGGCATTGTCACTGTCACGGTCCAAACCAATCAAGGTCCGGTTTCTTTACTCAGTGACCAAAGCGAACAATGCGTTACCTATGATCAATGGGTCTATGTTTCGGTCATGTACAAGCCCGGTGTTGACCCGAGCGACTCTACCATGGGAGAACACGGCCTGACCGTATGGGTCGCAGGTACAAAGTCCGAACCCGAAGCGCTCTACATTGAACATCAATACGGGTCAGGTAACATCGCTTCGGTTCAAACTACTGATGTTCAAATCCTACACGATGGACAAGGTAACGGATTTGTTGGACAGGTCTACGATCTGAGGCTTGCTAAGGGCTATACGCCTGTGGATATCCTGACTCGTCAATGGGTCGATGGTAACAACGATACAACGCGTATTACCACGGTGCCCAGTTATATCAATGCTTCGACACCTACTGACAGTAGTTACACCCAATCCCGTTGGCTATCGGGGGAGATCGTCTGCACGTTTGAATCAGCAGGTATCGCGTTGATGTATCACGGGGACAGCAACGACAACAGCACCGCAACAGTGCGTTATCGCATTGACGGGGGAGCGTGGATCGATGGCATGAATCTAATCCCAGATCGCGCGGGAAAATGTTTTCGTGGCAGTGTGATGTATTTGTCTCCCGATTCACAAGTGCAAGTCGAATGCACCCTTCATGACAACGATCAACAGACACAGTCTCACGCGGTCATCCTTACGGGACAAACCTGGTCGAATGCTGTTACACAAGGTTCGGGAAAAACTGCGACAGCCGGGATGACCATCAGTGATCAAGGAAATCAAAACAGCTGGGTTGTCTACACTGCGCCTGGCCCATTGGACTCGGGAACCACTGCTGACCAAACACTAAACATTGTCGACGCAGCATATGTCGTGATCCGAGACATGACCATCTTGGGAGGTAAAAAACACGGAATTCGCGTCACCAACAGCCATCATATTCGCATTGAAAACTGCAACATCTCCGGCTGGGGTGTTGCTGGCATACTTGATGCAAACGGCTTTTACATTGACCCAAACGATAACAACAGACTCATCAATAATCAGGCTGGTATCTATGTCGAATCAGCCAGTAGCCAGATCGTTATCCAAAATAATTTAATTCATAGTCCACGGGGAACATCCAACACATGGACCGTTGGACATCCCGCTGGCCAACAAGCCGTCATGCTCAGGCGCACAGGCGGCAACCACGTCATCCGCGATAACGACATGATGGGAAATGAAGAGCATTGGCTTAATGATGTCATCGGCAGCATCGACAATTCAAAACGTCGCGGCGGACCATATCGGGATACAGATATCTATAACAACATCATGGCCTACTCGGCTGACGATGGCATCGAACTGGATGGTGGCCAAATCAATGTTCGCATGTGGGATAATTGGATCACACGATGCTTTGTGGGGATCAGTACCGCACTAAACCGCGGCGGACCATGTTACATCTGGCGCAATGTCATTGATGACATGGGTGATGTCGAAGGTAACAGCGGAAGCGCTTTAAAGCTCGGCGGCAACAAATACATTTACCCCGGCTTGTTGTCACTCTGGCATAACACTGTCATCGCCCCGAATCTGGCAATGAAGGATGGACTCTACGATGGTGGTGGACCAACACCTGTTGTCTCACGAAATAACATCTTCGCAGGCAGAGTTGCCAACCACACACTACCGCTGGGTGTGGCTGACCTGGATTACGATCTGGTCTACCAGGATTCCTTTCTGGCGGATCCAGTGAACTGGGAAATCAATGGCTTTGAAGGTGCTATGGATTTTCTCGATTTATCCGCAGGTGATTGGCATCTGACAACGGGTTCAGTGGGTATCGATGTCGGGATCGACCTGGGTGTGATCAACGCAGATTACACAGGCGCAGGATCTGACATCGGAGCGATGGAAGGTCAGACAGCAGCGATTTTCCCTTATCGTGAAAATGGCCTGAATGTATCAAAAAACCGACTGATCATGGACTATGTCAAAGGACAACCCGCTCAAACCACCAGTGTGCAGATAACAGTGCCTGAAGGTGAGACTTGGCAAACAATTACAAACGGCGACTGGTTTTCGGCCTCTCCTGCAAGCGGTACCGGATCGCAATCAATTACCATCACGGCCACGACGACAGGACTACTTACCCAAACCTATGAAGGCACGCTTAGTGTTCGCAGCCAATCCGGACGCGTACGTACTGTCTTTATGAACATGCAGGTTTATGACGAATTCCCACAGATAATCAGCTTCGAAGCGGAGGATATGAATCCAATCAATCTAAGCATCGGTAACGACACCAATGCCTACGGCGACAGCTATGTCTATCGACCTGATGGTGGATCCAATGGCTCACTGTCTGCCACATTTACCATCAGTCAACCCGGAGATTACTACTTCATAGCATCGCATACCATTGATGGGAATGTGGCTGATGCAGGTGCACACGATTCGTGGTACATCCGTGTGGACAACACGCAAAACCCACTGGTATGGAACAATGACGACATCTGGGATTGGGCAAGTCTCAAAGGCCTATGGGCATGGGGGAATATCAAAGTCCGGGCTGATGGTGTCGAGCCTTTAAAGAGATATCTCACTGCGGGGACCCATCGGATTGACATGCGCACGCGCGAATCCCTGGCATGGCTTGATCGAATCACCATTACCAATCAACCATACCTCAATGACAAAACCATGTTTATTTTTGAAGCAGAAAACTCCACCACCAGCACCGGCTTTAATATTGTCTCTGATTCTTCAGCCAGTGGCGGACAATACATAAGCGCGCCAGGTTGGGGACAGGGCATCGCAACCTACACATTTAACGTGACTGTAGCTGGAACGTACTACATCAATGCCCTGTGTTTGACGCCACCTTCTGCCGGATCACACGATTCCTTCCGATTTAAAATAGACACGGATACCGAAGCGATCTGGGACGTATCACAATCTCAAACACAATGGCAATGGGACTTGATCCAAGTACGCGGTAACAGCCTTCCCAATGCATACAACCTATCCCAAGGAATGCACACACTGACACTCCTAGGTAGGGAAAGTGATACTAGAATTGACAAACTTTTTATCAGCAATCTGCCCTATGGCAATCAATGAAATCATTACCGAATCAGAAAAAGTAACCCCAAGAGGGGAGATTCTTGAACAGTAGAAAACCATCATGGTATCGCTGTGTTGTTACGTTTGATCCTGGCCTGCTGTCGCATAACACAACCTTTGGTAAAGAAGTCGTGCAGCAGACCGTTGGTATTTTTGATACTGCCGCTTTACCAAGAGCAATAAGGGTTGGCAATATACATCTCGTCAGTCTGGTATACCCGCCACACCGATCATACCGGGAACGTTAAACGAATCTCCACTGGTTGCCGTGATGAATAGGCTGCCCAACGCATCCTCTCCGATGCTCTGGCTGAACAGGAGAAGATTCGTGCCGACTTCATCACGCCGCTGGAAATCAATGTTGCCGAATACAGTAAGGCTGCCATCAGCAATGGCATTGAAAAATACCTTGAACATCTTATTTTTCATGCATGCCCATGGCCGAAAAAGTCTCGGACAAACGATCGCAAGATTGCCAGGAGTGGTCTGAATTTCCTCGTACAAGAGTAAAGACCAAGCATCTGGCCGTTATCAGCAGCGATGCGATAAACCGTTGGCAAAGCATGGTCGATGACAAAGACATGACGGCAGACACACGCAACGAATACGTACTTTCGATGTACATGTTCTGTAACTGGTATGCCAGTGAACAACAAATCGACGCCAATCTGCTAACGATGGCGTTGAAGTCGGATCGCATCAGTAATTGCCGCCACATCATCAGGTATTAACAATTGAGAAAGCCAACTACCTGCTCGACGCGACGGCAGTCCCTTCGCAGATTGGGGCAGAGGCAGAGTTGAGATTTCCAAATCCAAACACAATGGCCTTCAAACATGGTCTACAAGCACAGCCCCTATAAAAAACATTTTCAATATTGCTGGCCCTGCTGTCTGTGTTCGTAGCCATCCCCTAAAACAATGGCGACAGGTGCGAAGCAATGTTCGCCAGCTTCCGGAAATGAAATGTTAATTAGTTGTGCTTTATACGAAACATAAACCTTATCTCGTTATCAACATATCGCGAGATTTCTTTAATCCGCCACAATCGCCTCGCAATCTGTTTTATAAAGAACAACTGTAAAACAAGTTGCAACTGTTTCACATAAACCTTTGTCCAATTTCTACACACCCTGCCATGCCAACGCCTTACCCCTAGACTTGGCATATCTTGCATTTTCTGCCGTAAACACCCTTAGCTTAACCAGCACAGCAACCCTCAAAGTCACACTGAACCACTACCGGCTGA
>DLCK01000094.1 GCA_002480565.1 Phycisphaerales bacterium UBA7800
TCATGGCCGGGGAAAGGAATCCAAAGTGGTCCAGAATATGCGTTATCCATCAGCCTTGGTGCTGATGCATCGCTGCATTGTCGTCAGTCTCCCGGAGGGTGTTGGTGCCGAGGATGGTGAGGTTTTGGGAGTGGCTTGAGTCACGTCCCGATCGCACCGCTGCCCTGAGCCAGTGGCAGCAAGTTTTGGGGGGCGGGGAATCGATATCGGTAGCACAGCGATTCCTTGAGCCCCTTAAAACACCTTCAACCGCATACCCTACTTCCCGCCGCCGTGGTTTTCCGTTGAATAATGCGTGTCAACGGGACGGTGATATTCTTGTCAGAGACGAAACGGATAACCAGGCGGGCTCAAGCCTGCTTGCCGGGGATATCGTTCGATATCGACTTTGCCTCCATGCGCTCAGATCATCACTTGCTAACGCGTTGAATAGGGTATGCGTCTCCAGGACACCAGTGGATCAAGATGCACGCTCGATTCAGATCGGTAACTGGGAACCGAAGAAGTCGGCTTTGTTTCCTGTCCACCTGCTGATCTGTTCATCGCCACATGATCTTCAGTTTGAAGTGTACAAAGCCATCGTCCAAAGCGAGTGGCCCGGTGCGATTCTGCTCACACCCACGCGAATGCACTGGTGTGATGAAACTATCAACGACGCGCGATCCCATCGCAGACTGCTGGTGCCATTGTGTGAAGTGGTCGAAGCGAATGGTGATGTCTTGCGGCAAACGCCGGACTGGGATGAGTATCTCCAAGGCTTTGCCCAGATGGTTCGACTGAAGCTGCCGAGCAATTACAACAACACGAAACCGTTGCCCATGCGCGGGACCCGGGCTGCTAACATCGAACGGCTAGAGCGGGAACTCCAGCAGCATCTGTTGGCTGCGAGGGATCATGCCTATGCGCTTGTCGATGGTGGCCGTGCTCCTGAATTGTTGCCACGTCCTGAACAAAAGGAACTGGCCAAGCGTTTGGGGATTCCCGCACCGGCGGTGTATCGATGCCTTACCGATCCACGTGCCAAGCTGCTCCAGATTCTCTGGGATGCAGCCCAGTCTCTCGAATCCGTCATGCAATTCAAATCCAACAGGCGACGATGAGTCGCTTTTTTTGTGATTTCAATTTCACTTTGCGCCAATTGGTGAAACTGAAATCGGAAAAATATTTCTCAATAAACAACTGTGTATTTGCGTCTTATATCGATTTCACTTTCTGCATCACGACGTTTACTGAAATCGCACAGGAGGTCAGTGCGGCCTGACGTGGGCCGCGATGATTAACCTCCATGCAGGAGATTCGTATGACGCAGACGCAAACGTCTTCATTCCCCATTTCTTCAGCGACAGTCCAATCCAATGATGCAATGGCCTGGGACGATTCCCATGTTCAGCAGGACCGTTTCAAGGATCGTGAGCAGGCCACAGCATCTGCTAAGGACAAAAGCCCTGGCTCGGGCTCATCCGACGAACGTGAAGCACCAGGCCTGACGGAATTCGCTTTCAAACTTGTCAACTGCAAAGCTCGGCAAATTGTTGGCAAGACGGGCTACACCCTTGACGACGTGGACGACATTCAGCAGGACCTGGTGCTGGACTTGCTTGAACACCTGCCGCAATACAACCCCGACCTGGCTTCGTACAAAACCTATGTGACCCGTGTGGTGGATCGGAAGGTCAGCAATCTGCTTCGGCATCGCCAAATGGAAAAGCGAAATTACCGACGTGAGACGGGTTCGATCTATGACCAGATGTACAGTGGTGGTAAGCAGGCGATGCAACTGATCGAAGCCATGACCGAGAAGGAGCATGATCGACGCTTGGGGATATCGCGTATGCCTCAAGATGAACGATCCCATCTTCAGATCGATGTGCACATGCTGCTCGAAGATCTGCCACCGGATCTGCGTCGGGCTGCTGAATTGCTCAAGACCATGTCGGTTAATCAAGCGGCTGACGAATTCGGTATTCCCCGCAGCACATTCTACTTAAATTACCTCGAGCCGTTGCGTGATATTTTCCAATCCGAAGCAATGGACGATTGCTTGTCATAAAAAGTTTTCAAAATTCCTGACAGTTTTCGTCTGCGCCGTGTATGTAATAAGTGGGCGGGTTTAATATTTTCTTCATATTTTCAAGAGAGGATGGCAATGGATTTAAGTATTGACTTAAGTATTCTCGAAACCGAACCGGCAGAGCAGTATCATGCCCAAGCCAAGGATCATTTGAGTAGTCACCAGTTGATCGATTTTATCAAATGTCCCTGGCTGCATTTCAAGAAGCACAGCGGTTTGATCGCAAATAAGGAGACAGCAGCATACCTGATCGGCAGAGCCACACACTGTCGCATTCTCGAGGGCCGCGATGCCTATGAATCGCAGTTCGCGCTGGGCGGTCCGATCAATCCAAAGACGGGCAGACCCTTTGGCAAAGATACCCAAGCCTTCCGTGGGTGGGCTCAAAAACAGGGCAAACCGGGTGTCCATTACGATGACCTGGATCAGATCGAAAACATGGCCAGCGGTTTGAGTATGAATGACAAAGCCGTCGATCTGCTGCTCTACGGCAGAGCGGAGGGGGTGCTGCGTGCGGACTACTGCGGGATGTCCTGCCAATGCAGATATGACTGGTTACATCCACACGAAGGCGTGGTGGATTTAAAGACGTGTGATGACCTGACCTGGTTTGAATCGGATGCACGAAAATATCGTTACATCAATCAACTGGCTTTTTACCAAGCGGTGCTGGCCGAGGTCATCGGTGAACTGGTACCGGTTCACATCGTAGCGGTTGAGAAAAAAGAACCCTATCGCTGTGGTGTCTGGATGATCAGCGATGAGGCGCTTTACCTGGCCCGTCAGGAAAATCAAGCAGCGATCAAGCGGTTGCTGCTGTGCCGCGAACACAACCATTGGCCCACTGGCTATGAAGACATTCGTCTACTCAGTGCCGCCTAATCCCCCCGGTCCCCGGAAGTTTCCCCCGAAAGCTTCTTATTGAATTGTCGCCTCTCCCCGCCCCATATTGTTTATGGGGCGGGGAGTTCGGAGCAGGCGATTTGTTTTACGCATCATATACAGGAATTTGATTCATGTCCTTATTGCAACAAGTTCACACAGGTAAACGTCAATCCCCACCGCGCATCATCCTCTATGGCACCGAGGGTATCGGTAAATCCACCACGGCATCACAGGCACCGAATCCCATCTTCATTCAAACTGAAGATGGTCTGGATCAGATCGATTGTGCGAGTTTCCCACTGGCCACGGTGTTCGATGATGTCATCAACAGCATCGACTCGTTGATCAAAGAGGAACACGACTATCAAACCGTCGTCATTGATTCACTCGACTGGCTCGAACGTCTGATCTGGGATCGTCTGTGCAAAGACTACGGTGTTAACAGCATTGAAAAAGTTGATGGTGGTTATGCCCGTGGTTACACCCATGCCCTGACACATTGGCGAGGCTTGCTGGCAGGTTTGGATGTGTTGCGCACCAACCAAAACATGTGCATCATTCTGTTGGCGCATGCTAAGGTCGAAACCTTCTCCGACCCGGAGGTCGGGGCATATGACCGGTTTTCCCCTCGCTTGCATAAACATGCCAACGCGGTGATCACCGAGTGGGCAGACGCGGTGTTGTTTGCCACACGCAAGATTATTACGAAGACCGAAGACGCAGGCTTCAATCGCAACCGCACATTGGCTTCCGGATTGGGCAAGGATGGTGGCGAGCGCGTCATGCGATGCGTCGGCAGTCCTGCCTGTATTGCCAAGAACCGTTATGGCTTGCCGACAGAATTGCCACTGTCATGGTACGCCCTGATGGAGGCGATGATGCAGGCCGACAAACCCACGTCCAGTCAAACCACTAAACACAAACATTAACCCATAAAACACAGTCTTTTTGTCAACAACCATTTTCCCCTTAATGGAGCAATATCTCTATGGCTAATCTCAATGGCTTTAACGCAAACGATGTCGAACCCAACTCGACCTTTGAACCGATCCCCGCTGGTAAATACCTGGCCGCGATCACAGCTTCAGAGACGAAGCAAAACAAGGCAGGCAATGGCAGCTATCTGGAATTGACTCTCAGCATTCTGGAAGGCGCCTATCAGGGCAGGCAACTGTGGGCTCGTTTGAACCTGGACAACCCCAATGCCACAGCCGTCAAGATTGCCCGTGGCGATCTGTCTGCGATTTGCCGCGCGATCAATGTCATGCAGCCCAAGGACAGCACCGATCTTCATAACTTGCCACTTGTGGTCAACGTGAAGCTGAAAAAGCGAGCCGACAACGACGAACTGACCAACGAGATCAAGGGGTTCGAGCCCAAGCAATCCCCCGAAACCAGCAGCACACATTCGTCTTCGTCCCAACAGAAACCAGCATCCGATGGTCCCGCACCGTGGAAGCGATAAGGGGGTGTCACATGGAACTCGTTTTACCTTATCCACCGTCGGTAAATCACTACTGGCGACACTTCCGGGGACGAACACTTATCAGCCGCCAAGGTCGTGCCTATCGCCAGCAGGTTCAAACACAGTGTCAGGGCATGGGTGGCCAACCGCCTCGGGACGGTCGTTTGGCCGTTGCGATGGATGCCTTCCCACCGGATCGACGCAGGCGTGATCTGGACAACATCCAGAAAGCATCGCTGGATTCGATGCAGCATGCCGGAATTTACGAGGACGATTCGCAGGTTGATTTGCTTATTACACAGCGTCGACTCCCGATTCCCGGTGGCCAACTGGTCGTGCGAATCCATGAGTACCCGCTTCATCGTTGCCCACTGTGCGGCGGCCCAATGCCCAGTCTCGAAAGTAATCATCTCTATGACAACTGAAATTCAAACACTCCAACTCAATCAAATCCGTATCGATGGTGGCACGCAACCGCGTGTCGCCATTGATGAAGATGTCGTGGCTGAATATGCCGACCTGTACGTCGAAGGTGTCGATCTGCCACCGGTTACTGTGTTTCACGACGGTTCAACCTACTGGTTAGCCGATGGCTTCCATCGCTACTGGGCCAGTAAACGAGTCGAACGTGAAACCATTGCGGTTGAAATCTATCAAGGTACTCGCCGCGATGCCATTCTTTACTCCGTCGGTGCCAATGCTGCGCATGGCCTGCGTCGGACGAATGATGACAAGCGTAAAGCCATTTTACTGTTGTTGGAAGACGAAGAATGGTCGAAGTGGTCTGACCGGGAAATTGCCAAACGATGCAGTGTAAGCCATGTAACAGTCAACCGGCTTCGATCCTCACTGTTACAAAGTAACAGTGAGAAATTTTTTCAAAAAAATGAAACGGCTTCTTCAGCGGCACAACCCCGCACCTATAAGAACAAACACGGCAGCATTGCCCAGATGAACACCGGCAACATCGGTCGGCCTGAATCATCTCAACCACATAAAAAAGTCTATCGTCCCAAAGCCTGTCACAGTGAACACAGTCCCGTTCCCATGCGGTCCGTGTCACTGCCCTTGAACAATCCCCAACTCGCTGCCAAGTGCATGATCGGCCTCTATGGCAAACCTTATATGCAGCAACTGGCAACTGAAGCCATCCGCATCATCTCTCGCAAGGAAGGAACCAAGCATGATCGCAACACTCACCAGTAAACCCATTCCCCAGGTCAAAACCACGTATATGAACATCAATCCTGATCTCGCAACCCAATGGCTCGAAGGCAATGTGCGCAATCGGCGCATTGATCCCAAGCACGTCGACATCCTGGCTCAAGACATGGAAGCCGGTAAATGGCGTATGACCCATCAGGGGATTGCGTTCAGTGACCAGGGCATCCTGGTCGATGGCCAGCATCGACTCTGGGCGATCCTCCAATCTGGTTGCACGATTCGCATGGCCGTGTCGTTCGGGATATCCGTGGAAAGTGTCGATGCTATCGATGGCATGAAGGCCCGCACGGTTGTGGATCGGATGCGACTCAATGGCCTTTTCGGCCTGGATGGTGTCTCTCCCAATCATACTGCAACTCTGCGTGAAATGATTCGCGGTTTGAGCGACAGCAAAAAGCTGGCGTATTACAAAGAAGTCCAGCTGATGGATCGGCATATCGATGCTGTGCAGTTTGCAACAGCCCATGTAGCCACCAAAACCAAGGGCATTGCGGTGGGCTATGTCCGTGGCGTGATCGCACGGGCCTGGTACTCCGTCGATCACGATGAACTCGCCCAGTTCTGCCGTGTTCTGTCCACCGGCGTGTCCGAAACTCCGTGGGATTCCAGCATCATCAAACTGCGTCATCAACTCATGGTCATGGGCAGCACGCGCAATCGAACTTTGCAAAAAGAAGTTTATGGCAAAGTTGAACGCGTCTTGACCGCCTGGCTCAATGGTGAAAATCCCCGTCGCATCTACCCAATCACCGTTGAACAATTCATGCTGCCCGAGGAGGTGGTGGATTGATACAGGCTTGTGCCCAACAACCTGTGATCACCTTGCGCCCATATCAGGCCCAAGCGGTGGATGCTGTGTATGAGCATCTGCGCTGTCGGGATGACAATCCCTGTGTCGTGCTGCCAACCGCATCGGGGAAGACCCCGGTGATGGCGACCATCTGTCGAGACGCTGTGCAGAAGTGGGACGGTCGTGTGCTGATTCTTGCTCATGTCAAGGAACTGATTGAACAGGCTGTGGACAAGTTGCATGTCATGGCACCCGATCTGTGGCACCAGATCGGGTGCTACTCGGCGGGGCTCAAGAGCCGAGATACGGAGCATGACATCATTGTGGCTGGCATTCAATCGGTGTATCGCAAGGCTGCCGAACTGGATCGGTTTGATCTCATCCTTGTAGATGAATGCCACATGCTTCCGCCCAATGGCGAAGGCATGTATCAGCAGTTCCTCAACGAGGCCAAGATCGTCAATCCCAACGTCAGACTCATTGGTTTGACTGCCACCCCCTACCGTATGACCAGTGGAACCATCTGCGGCCCGACCCCGGAACATCTACTCAATCACGTCTGTTATGAAGTGGGTGTCAAGGAACTCATTGCTCAAGGTTACCTGTGTCCACTCAAGACCAAGGCTGGTCGCCGCAAGGCAGATACATCGGGTTTGCATATCCGTGCCGGTGAGTTTATTGCCGGTGAAGTCGAAGCATTGATGGATGACGATGCCCTCGTTCATTCAGCTTGTCGTGAGATTGTCGAGCAGACAAAAGATCGTCGCTCAGTGCTGATCTTTGCTGCCAGCGTGCAACATGCCCAGCACGTGCAGCGCGTTCTGGGTGAGATGAGCCATGAGTGCGGGTTTGTCTGTGGAGACAGTTCCGGCATTTTCCGCGATGACATTCTGCGTCGGTTTAAGGACGGCGATCTGAAATACCTGGTCAACGTCAATGTGCTGACCACAGGGTTCGATGCACCAACCATTGATTGTGTCGCACTGCTGCGTCCGACCAATTCACCAGGACTTTATTACCAGATGCTGGGTCGCGGATTCAGGTTGCACCCGGACAAAACCAACTGCCTGGTGCTGGACTTTGGTGGCAACATTCTGCGCCATGGGCCAGTGGATGCCTTGCAGATTAAGGACAAATCGGATCGAAAAAGTAGTTCTGAAGCACCAGCCAAAGAGTGCCCCAACTGTCAGGCATTGATCCATGCGTCGTACAGCATCTGCCCAGATTGCGGTCACGAGTTCCCACTGCCAGAGCGGGACAAACATGATGGCAGTGCGTCGACTGCTGGTGTTTTGTCAGGTGAAGTAACTGAAACCGATTACGACGTGGGTGAGGTGTATTACAGCATCCACACCAAACGCGGCGCGCCACCCGAACACCCTAAAACACTGCGTGTCGATTACCGGTGCGGGTTCAATGAATACCACAGTGAATGGATTTGCGTGGCTCATCCCAAGGGCAGCTATGCCTGGCAGAAAGCCCAAACATGGTGGCAGGCCCGATCCAGTGAACCGATGCCCGGCACCGTAGAACAGGCTGTCGAGTTAGCTGAAGCCGGGGCATTGGCTCAACCCTTATCCATCACCGTTCGTTCGGTCACCGGTGAAAAATTCGACCGCATCACCAATTACGAATTGGGATCAATTCCCACGGTAGTAGCCACTAACAGTGCCCCAGATGAGCCGGATTACGTCTGGCCCGATGACGATGACATTCCTTTTTAAACCTCATGGAGACTTTTTGATTGATGTCCGAAACCTTACCCATTGCTCAAAACTATTTGAATGCCGAATTGTGTGTATTACCCGCTATTCGTGCGGAAAAGCGTCCAGCCATTGGCAAGTGGAAGCAATATCAGCAGCGGTTACCGCTGACTGCCGAACTCAGCTCGTGGCCATTTAATGATTCGCTGTGCATCATCTGCGGCACCGTCTCCGGCAATCTGGAGATCATCGATTTCGATGGTGGCGGCGAATTATTCCCTGCATGGATGGATCGCATCGATCCTGATCTGCGTGACCATCTGGTCATCGAAT
This sequence comes from Phycisphaerales bacterium UBA7800, assembly GCA_002480565.1. Classification (GTDB taxonomy): domain Bacteria; phylum Planctomycetota; class Phycisphaerae; order Phycisphaerales; family Phycisphaeraceae; genus UBA7800. The sequence continues at coordinate 8,472 of DLCK01000094.1, forward strand.
CGACACCTTCCGGTGGCATGCATGTGATTTACCGCTGCGATGTTCCCGTCTGCGGCAACATCAAACTGGCCCAGCGCAAGGTTGATGACAAGATTCAAACCCTCATCGAAACCCGTGGTGAAGGTGGCTTGTTCCTGTGTTCACCGACACCGGGTTATGAAATGATGCAGGGGGACTTGTGCGACCTGCCCGTTTTGACTGAGGCCCAACGCGACACGTTGTTGAAAACCGCATGGGAACTCAATGAGTATTTGCCGCCAGTGATTGATGGTACGAATGTCAGCCAGACAGCGTCGCACAAATCGAACCTATGCGGCACACCGACCCACAATTCGCACAATCTCAACAGACCGGGCGATGCTTATAACAAGCATGGCGATGTGCGTGATCTGTTACGCACACACGGTTGGGAGTTGGCAGAACCGGGTGACAATGAATATTGGCGTCGCCCGGGCAAAGACACCTGCTGGTCAGCGTCACTCAAGAATCGCGTGTTTTATGTCTTCTCTTCCAACGCTGCTCCGTTTGAACCTGAGCAAGGTTATGCGCCGTTTGCCGTGTATGCATTGCTGGAACACGGTGGTGATTTCTCCGCTGCGAGCAGGACATTGGCGCTGTACGGGTTCGGTGATGATCTCGATGCCGTGGATCATTCTGACGTCGACCTGTCCGGAATTCTTGATGGTGATGATCAGGACGATGTCACTTCAACCGTCCCCGACCCCGGGCCTCTGCCTGAAAATCTGCTCTACATTCCAGGGTTCATCGGTGAGGTGATCGACTTCTGCATGACCAATGCGCCGTACCCATCGTTGGGCATGGCGTTCTGTGGTGCCCTGGCCATGCAATCCTATTTATGCGGGCGCAAAGTGCGCGAAGCCGGTGACCTGCGCACCAATATTTACCTGCTTGCCTTGGGTTCATCTTCTGCCGGTAAAAATTATCCACGGCAGATTAATGCGCATCTGGCCATCGCAGCCAACATGACCGATTCGCTCTGCCGCAAGTTTGCATCCGGTGAAGGGATCGAAGATCAACTGGCTACTCAACCCTGCACGATGTACCAAACCGATGAAATCGATGGCATCCTTCAATCGGTTAACAAGTCCAAGGATGCACGCAATGAATCCATCATGACTGTGTTGCTGGAATTGTTCTCCTCTGCCAGCATGATGTATTCCATGCGTTCCAAGGCAGGTAAGCCGCGCATCCCCGGTGTCATCCATCAACCCCATCTGACCGTATTCGGCACCGCGACACCCACCCACTACTACGAAGCGATGTCCGAGCGCATGCTCACCAATGGCTTCTTTGCTCGCATGGTCATTGTCGATACGGGGAAACGTTCAGCAGGTCAGGAACCGGGGCTCGTCGACAGCATGCCCGACCGCCTCGTTGAAACCGCGCGGTGGTGGGGCAACTATCAGCCTGGTGAACATCGTGGCAATCTCATCGGTTTTTATCCTGTCCCCATCATCGTGCCTTACAGCGATGAGGCCAAGAACCACATCACCGAGTTCCGTCAGCATGCAGATGATGAATATGCTCAAGCTGAAGATCGCAAAGACGAAGTGGCGATGACGGTATGGGGCCGTGCCAATGAAAACGCACGCAAGCTTGCGTTGCTCTATGCATGCAGTGAAGACCACACCAAACCGGAGATCAGTGTTGATGCCGTGCGCTGGGCCAGCGCATTCGTCGAACACCAGGTGCAACGTATGTTGTACATGGCCTATCAATATGTCAGTACCAATGAGTTCGATGCTGTCTGCAAAAAAGCATTGCGTTATCTGCGACGCTGCCAGGAAAGTGGGAAGCAAAGTCTGTATCCCACACCCGACTGGCGTTTGCGCCGACAACTGGCCACCAGCCCCAATATGTATGACAGCGTGCTTGAAGCGCTGAGAAAGCAGAAACGGATTCTGTTTCAAACCGTGGAAGGAAGCACCAAACCCCGGACGGGTTGGATACTTCTGTGAATCACTGGGGAGAAAGCATCGGAGGTTTTCTCCGAAAAATCCCCATTTCAAAGCCCAAAACGTGTCGTAAGGCAGATTGCCGGAGAAAACCGCAGAAAACCGCGCAGTGAAAAAGCGGTTTTCTCAAAAATGCAAAATACAAAAGGACAAGAGGTTATGAAGAATATATATAGAAAAACACCCTCTCTCTCTCTATATATACCTCACGACGTGTGTGTGCGCGTACGCGCGAGGGAATATCGGTTTTCTATTTTGGGCCTGATCCTATTTACAGATGTGGCCTGAATTAAATATCAAACAAACTACTTAAGGAATTTTTGAATGGTTAAACCACGTTGTCGTGATTGCAAATATTTTGAACCTGATGATATGAAAGATCAATTGGGCACTTGCCATCGCCATGCACCGGTTCCGGGCATACACGAGGGGCAGAGCCTTTCTCCAAAACGTTTCTATTGGCCCTCCGTCTGGCCAAACGATTGGTGTGGTCATTTCGAAGCGCATTCGAGTTATCAAACCAGTCACGTTTGTCACCACAAAGCCGCTTCATGATTCACGCTCAAAGCCATAGCCACACATCGCCACACGTTGGCGTCTGTGACGTCAGGGCTTTGGCCGTAGCAAGGGATGCCGCCAATGCCGAGGTCGGCCTCAGGGGCCAATCAGGGCCGATTAGGCATGGTTCCTTCCCGGCAACCACCTTTGTGATGTCGCGGGAAACAGACACGCATATAGAGAGAGTTTGTTGGGAACCCGTCGCAAAACCAATTTTAGAAAAACCACTATTTTTAAGGACTTTTATGACCACTACTCAGGACATCGTCACTTCAAATTTCAAAGTCGAACTTCGCAAGATCGAGGACGTCAAACCTTATGAACGTAACCCACGTTTGAATGACAAGGCCGTTAATGCTGTTGCCGCGTCTCTGTCAGAGTTTGGCTTCAGGCAACCCATTGTCGTGGACGAGGACGGTGTGATCATCGCAGGCCAC
>DLCK01000060.1 GCA_002480565.1 Phycisphaerales bacterium UBA7800
ACGTGTGACGTGTGACGTGTGACGTGTGTCGTGTGTCGTGTGTCGTGTGATACAAAATCAATAGCTGCAGCACTGCGTGCTGCTGACACGACGAAGTCGTGATAAAAACGCAACTGCGTTCACACTGCCCCCGGATCCCGATCCAAGCTCTGTTCCAGACTGATTTCTTTGTCCATCTTGCGATGCGTGTAGTGCAGCAGCATCAATAGTGCAGCGGTTGCTAAATACACCCACGCGAACTCGGTGGCGACCATGTAGCGCATCTGGCCGTCGCCATCGCGCATCGGCGCAAAGACGTTTGCGACATTGCCATCGACCATCTCATACGCATGGATCACACCCGTTGCAGACAACACCGCAGCAGCGATAGACCATGCTGCTGCCTTGTTGAGTTTGCGATCAATGATGAACGCCAGAATCGCTGCATACAACAGACTCGTCACCAGGAAACCTTGACTCAGCGAGATGATGCCTTTGAGGTAGACGCCGAAACCTTTGAGCGGTTCGATGACATCGGTGAGGGTTTTACCACCGAGGATCAGACAGGGCTTGATGAGGATATCCAGCGACCATGCAGCGAATGCAGGGATCAAACCAAATGCGACAGCCATGGTGTGGGCTTTGGGGACAGCGGAGAAGGCTTGGGCGGTGATGATGATGCCGATCCAAAGGAGGATACCGAGCATGGCTTCGACGGGGATCCATTGTTGAAGCAGTGTCATGCCACCGGTGAAGCAGACTGCGGTAATGGCGATGCCGTTGAGGATGCTATAACCAGCCCGGGCGCCCATCGCTTTCCAGCCGGGGTGTCCGATGTAGATGGTGGTCGGGAAGCATGAACCGAACATGGAAGCAACGATGGAGCCAAGTCCGTTGACCAGCAGACTTGAGCGCGTCGGGTAGACATCGCCTGCTGCTTCGGCGGACTCAAGATTTTGCAGTGAGCCGATGATGTTAAACAGTCCCATCGGGAAGATGATGGACATGTACTGCCACCCCAGTGGATTGCTCAGGAACGTGACCAGCGGTTTGATACTCGACTGTGGCATGTTCAGTGCAAGGGCGCCAGCGGACGCAGCAGGTTTCCATTCGGTCATGCCGAAGTATTTAAGTGTCCACGCAAGGCCAGCTCCCACCAGGATAGCAATCAGTCCTGCCGGTAAGCCGATGGGCAGCTTGATCCGTGACGCATAGGCGATGAGGATAATCAGCATCGGCAGCAGCGCGATCGCTGGCGAAGCAAAGAGCTGGAAAATGAAATTCATGCTGATGAAGGTAATGGCGACGCCTGCCAACGCTGAAAGCAGTCCGGCGCGGGGCGTGTGTTTGCGTAGCCAATCTCCGACGAAGGCTCCGCCGCATTCCATGATGCCGCTAAGCAAACACGCGAAGAGTCCGACCTGCCAGGTCAGGGTTGCGTCGTTGGTTTGGCGGTAGACCGGTGCCATGACAAGGAAGATGTAGGCGATCATGCTTGGCGTGTTGATGCCGTAGGGCAGGGCAGTGATGTCATCGCGACCTGTTTTTTTCATCAGGCTCCACGCCTGGAATCCGTAGAAGAGATTGCCCAGGAGAATGGAGATTGCTGCCCCGGGGAGGATCATGCCGTTGACAAGTTCCGGGGGCAGGCCACAAATGTTGACGCACATGGTTTGGATGAGCATCAGTTGAAGCATGTTGTCGATGAACAGGCCAAAGAAGCCGTCGATATCGCCACGGACGAAATATTTCACGTTGTTATCTCTCTGATACACAGGTAATGGGTGGATGTGATCAAAATCAGCTTACTGAAGGTGTTTCTGTATGATTTCCTGAATTTGATCCGGATCCTCGCAATTCAGTAGACTCTCACAATCCATCACGATTGCTGCGAATTTACTACGTGTATATTGCTCTTCAGGTGATTCACTGAGGATATCCTTGGGATTTAATCTCGAGGGTGCGATCTTTTCGTTCCAAAGTGAAGGCAGTCCGCTTTTCCAAGTTCCTAAGCAAACGCCAATGTATAGGATATTTGCTTCTAAGATGCCACAGCCCCCACAACGACAAGCGTAGTAGAACATCTTGTCAGCGGCTTTACGCTCTTGCTGAGTGACATTTGTTTGTGTGTTGTTTTCTCCTACTGCCACATCATGCACAATTGATGCTCGGCGATAGGAGCCGACATATGGGCTGCCGACGATACTCCACAACTCTCTGGGGATTGATGCGCCGTTGATGATGCTTTTCGCTGGAGCTTTCCAGCATTTTCCTTGGGGATCGGTATAGGTGAATTCTTCTATCAAAATCATATTGCAGTTACCCGACCAACGTGTCAGTGGTTGTTCATCTGAAAAATGGCCATGCATGGTGTGCTCCTTTGTTTTTGAATGTCTACCTATAACAGATGTTTAAGGATCAGTTGGCGTGGGGCGTCGACGGTGAAGTAGTCAAGAGTGGGTGAGCCGTATTCTTTTTGGACGATGGCCATCCCGTCGATTCGGCTTGGCAGTGCGTCGGGTCGGTGCATGTCCATGGCCATGATTTTGTATTTTTGTTGTTCGATGAATTGGCGGACAGATTGATCAGGTGCCGGGCCGTGTTCACCGACGATAGAGAGGAAGTTGCCTTGAAGCCAGACGCCCATGTCGAGTAACTCGTCGAGTTTTTCCGGTTCATCCCACGTGCATCGAACCCGTTCGGGATGTGCAAGAATCGGTTGGTAACCTTTGTCGATGAACCATTGGATAACGGTTGGGAACCATGTGGGCCAGGTATCCGCCCAGTGATCCATAAGGACTCGGTTGGAACCAGCCAGTGTCGGGACGCCGTTTTCTTCAAGCCAATCGGGCATGTTTTCCTGGAGGTTGATTTCCCCGCCGGGCCATATGGTGTAGTCGACACTGCGGTTTGCCAGTTCGACCCGCAGGTCAGCGACCCATTGGATGATGTTTTCCCATGTGTTATCCGGGAAGGTGTCGGGGATGATGTGTGGTGTGCAGATTGTGCCGGTGTATCCAACGGCTTTGAGCTGGTTGATGCAGTCAATGCACTGGTCGATGTCTTCACAACCATCATCAATGCCTGGGAGCAAGTGACTGTGGATGTCGATACGCCCCAAGGCGGGGACAGGGGGTAAATACAGGGGCTTGGTCATGATGAGATTGTAGCAGGAGTTGAGGTGTGGGTGGCAGGCGACATTTGCAGCGTTAAACCGCAAGCGGTTTTTGATTATGAATTTTAACGAAGGTTGTTTCAATACCTTTTGTAACTTCCGGGGGCTGGGGGCGCATAAAAAAAGGACTCGATCTTGCCGAAGCGAGATCGAGCCCTGAGGTTGGCACGAGCTATATAGTCTTTATCGCGTCAGTGAGCACAAAGGCTCAATAGCTCATGCTGATACCGAAAGTACCGATAACTTCAAAATCGCTGCCATTGTTGATGGCTTCGGTGTTATCACCGAGGAACAGGAAGTGGACGCCAGCGGCGGCTTCCCAGCTGCCGAACTGAGCGGGAACGAAGCTCAGGGGCATGGAGAAGTCAAGACCCGCATCGACGAAACCAAAGGTGTCGTCATCCGTGGCGCTGACCTGATAGTAATCGCTGCCAAGACCCACGGTGACCGGGATGGTCAGGGTGATGGGGCTTGTAGCAGAGTCAACAACGGTGAAGCTGGGAGCAATACCCAGTTCGTAGTAGACACCCTTGTCGCCAGCACCGAAACCGTCGGAAGTACCGCTGGTTTCAATACCCACGAGGAAGGAGGGTTGCAGGCCGTCAAAGCCGTCGCCCCAGAGTGCGCTGTCGTCGTATGCCAGACCGATGTTGACTTCTTGTGAGAATTCACCACCAGCTGAAGGAGTGTTGAGCCAGATGTAGCTCACGTCCAAGCTCAGGCATTCGCTAACGGCATAGTTTGCACCGACGAAGAAGTCGGATTCATACCAGTCGCTGCCGGCATTGTTGTCCTGGATGGAGTTCCAAGTGCCGAGGTATACACTCAATTTATCATTGAGTTGGAAAGTGGCATCTGCCCAAGGCTGATAAATCAGACCTTGGTTTTCTTGAAGGATACCACGATAGAAATAGGCAGTGGTGAAGTCCACGCCCATACCAAAGGAAACTGCGCCGGTGTTCGGGCCAGCGACAGCGCCTTCTTCTTGAGCCATCGCAGGGCTGACCAGCGCTGCGAGGATAGCACACATACACAAGATTCGTGCCGTCATAATCTTTTTCTCCTTGACCAAATGTTAAATTCCTAACCAACCGTTTGACGCGATAGTTGTGACAACGTTGATCACTTGCAAAGAGCATGCCACAAGCATGTCGAAATTACAGTGATTGCACAACGACCCCTGAAACAGGGGACATAGCCCACAGTTTTAACCAATTCGTAGCAAAATGCAAACATTATTCTTGCCTTTGAGGGTGCCTAACTCTTGAGCAACGGCAGGTGAATGCTACAAAAATGCGCATTTTGTAGGAGGTGACAAAAATGTCTTACGTGGCTATGGCCGATAATATTCATAAATCCAGCTGAAACAAGGGATTGAACAATGATCACAGTCTGTAATTCATGCAATGATATTCAATCGCTCTGGACGATCGCAAAAGACCGCTCTTGGGCCCGATAGTGCTAAATATTTTTTAAATTTCAGTTTTCCACGACTGTTTTGGGCTCGTTTGAACACACAAAAAATATGTGACCGTGGGCCAAAAACAGGTGATAGGATCATAACATGTCGGCAAAATAGACAAGTTCGTTTAGGCAGGAGATAACCCGCGATACAGTTCCTGAACCCGGCGAGCCTGATCTCGTCTGACCGTCTCCAGCGTGATCCGTGCAATCAATGGCTTGCCTTGATCCTCTGGGATCATTCGACAGTGCTCCTGGATCACCGAGTACAAAAACTTAAACGCATCGCGAGGCTGATGCATCTGATCCAACGCGTCAACCACCATTTCACGAGACACATCAGCTTCAAACAGGTCCGTGAGGTATATCTCGTCAGCACCTTCCTTCTGACAGGCACGCAGACGACTGGTACACAAATCAAAGAGCGTCGCGCCTGACCAGGTGAGTCTCTCTATAAGGTTCTGTTTATCGAGGCGCGCTTCCTGGAAGAATGCAGGTGACTCGCGAACCAACATATGCCGCAGCTCGATAGGCAGTAACATTTTCATGCCAATATTGGGCTGCTGAAGAAACTTGTTATCCAACATCGGCCAAAGCACGCTGCGCATCCGCTCAGCATTGGACGAAATCACCGTCGGTTCATCCAGTCGATCCACCAACACCATCATGCCCGTATAACCCAAAGTCGGGATGATCTCCATGAGATTGCTGGTCAGTTCATACCGTGAATTCTTGGCATCCTCGGCACCCTGCGCTGGCCAGGATTGTCCAGCCAGATCCTTGGGCGAAATCTGTGGCAGCATCTCTTTGAACTGACCAATCGTCCGTTCAATGGCAGGGGTTTCATGATGAATCTTCTTAGCCAGTCGATTGGACTTGATCGTCTGCATCAACCATGTAATCAAACCTGCAAGCCCCAGGACAGCCAATGCACCTGCACCATAGAGATAAACTGGAGGCAGTAGCTTGCCACCAAATAAGTCAAAATGCCGACACAGCCATTCAAGGCCGACACCGCCGCCGCCGATCACCGACAGGATCAAGCTTGCATTGAGTCGCCAGTTCAGTGGGAAAAACCGGTAAATACGCAGTGTTTTTCGCAGCTTCTCAAAACGTTGAACCACATCACCACTACGCGGGGCGTCATACAGCATCGCCATCACCAGCAGGTCCACGCGCTTGCGCTTGGGCAACTTGCGAATGCTCTGCACGGCATCGGCGGGTAACTGTGTCGGATCTTCGCCACCACCATTTTCACCCAGCAATCCGTTGATGAGCCGAGTCATCGCCAGCGACAGGATCACGTCCTGATGTTCTTCAAGTCGAAATTGCTTGAGGAGTTCTTCGACATCTGCCCGCGCGCCTTTGCGTGAAGTGCGTTTGCGTTTAAGCACGCGGTCAAGCACCGGATTCAAATCGTCATAGGGCACCAGCAGCGCTTTACTGTCGGGATTTTGTTCGTTGTGTTGGCGGACCTGTTTGCCAATGTGCAGTCGGATGGCTGTTTTGCCAGAGCCTTTTTCACCGAAGACCACTGCGGCACTGGGGCGATGGACCTGCCCTAATATCTTGGCGAAGTCCGGGTGATGTGGCATCGACTCATCGAGCAACTGTTCGAACACCGGATCGTGCCGAGCTTCCTCAGCGACAAACGGATTCATCGTCAGGCCGTGATGCGACAAGAGCTTGTCTATCTGCATGGTGAAGGATTCCTTGGCAATTGTCGGTCCGTCACCATCTTAACCGGATGAACGTGATTATGCTCGTTTTATCAAGCGGATTATCTGTGAGATTGAGCTTTGATTTTTAATACGGATCTGGCCATGGTCGGGTTGAGCAGTTTTGAGCGTCACCAGCCATGTGCAGCACGCGGCAAGGTACGCAAAAAAACTGGCGGCTATGACTGTGTATGTCAATAGATACCAGTCATAGTGGTCTGCACGTCGATGCTGAAACTGTCCAATCAATGTCTTAAAGGAGAAGGCATTAATTGTTACGGAGCTGTAAATGCGCCAGGTGTTTGGTTGGATGGGTTGCCATTGAAATCTTGTGTGACTTGAAGCAGGACGCCATTGAAGCTGATGGTTTGAGTGTCCGTGACCGTTGGCCATGGGTTTGACGTGAGTTGATAGTTGTCGTTTACATAGTCAGCAAACGGGACCGTTGAGGGTGAGACGACAACGCTTTGCATGTCATAGCTGGTCTCTTGTTGCCAGTCATTTAGTGTGGATATGACTGGGACATAGCTTGAGTTGGTCAGGAAGTCTGTTGATACAGCAGGTACAGCATACACGTTATGGTTGGGGACAAAATGAAGGTATTTATCCTGTGATAAAGACGCACTGATGTAGATAATATCAAAGCCATGGTCAAGACGGTAAAATAGATTGTTCTCCATATAGGTTGGCCCGTAAAAGTCCCACAGACGGGCAATCGTTTTGGTAATAGGCGTAACCCTGAATGTAAGGTGCGTGGGTGATTTGGTGGGATCGTAAATGAAGGTATTGTGCAAATAGTGAACGTCATTGCCCCCGCCATGATAGTCAGCGATCTGGGTGTTGATCATTAAGTTGTTGACAAGGTATAGCAGATTGGGGCCAGGAGCAGTTCCTGGCGTTTTAAAGTATGTTGCATTGCGAACGATATTGCGTTCGACACGTAAAATGCGGCTTTGATATTCAGGCTCCACACGTCGATAACCCAGATCCATCGCTGCATCAGCATTTGGGCGCAGCCAGTTTTCAACGGTGTTGTTAAAGACGATGCCGTGGCCTGGTGCATGAAAGAGGATGCCATCTTGATTGCGTCCGGCACCATCATCTTCGGTGTTGTCATGGATGTAGCAGTTTTGAATGACCTGCCAGCCGGGAAGTCTTGGATGGTCGATAGACATGCCGGTGTTGTCTATGCCGCCCCCGCCCGTGTTTCCGTTGTTGATCCATATGCCCCCACCCAGGCGATGGAATGATGAGCCGCTGTATTGCTTGCCTGCAATTTCAACATTTTCAATCAACACCTCCGCACAACCTTCAACGCGCAGATGGTAACTATGGACGGTGCCTGCCAGATACAGGTTGCGAATGATCACACGATCCGCACCTTCAATCAAGATGCTGTGATAGGCTCGATAATCAGAATCCATATTCATGATGGAGATGTTGTCGAGAATTACTTCGTCGACATTTTCGAAGTGCATCAGTGTTGTTTGATACTTGCTGCTTGCTTGATTCCAGGAAACCTGAAAGTGAAGATTCGATAGATGCACTGTTGGCAAATCGGTGAATGTGTAATTGGCTTTGTGGTTTTCACCCACAATCGGGATAAACGGGATTTGATTCACGTCGTTGTGGGTCAGGATGTCCCCCGTGGGAAGTTGGCTCCAGTCACTTTGATAGCTTTGCGTGTACTTGCCATGTTCAGGCGTGATGTCGTCAGCTTGTAATGGGGGGCTGATGATAGCAAGCAATAACAATAGAAACAGCGTGCGATAGGACATCTTAGAAGCCTTTCGTAAAGTAAGATGAATCTTTTCCCACGCACAGGTCATGAAAAACATATATATGTCTGTGCGACAGCTTAGCCCTGAGTGTCGGGGCTTTATGTGTTAATCAGGTTGGTTGATACGTTAAGGCTGGAGAGTATTAAAACGGGAAGCTATGTATTAAATGATTAGAGGTGTTGTATGTGACTGTGATGGATCAACTATTACATATTTATTGCGCAAGCGGTGCTTCAAATGCGCCCGCAGTCGGGTGTGCCGTGTCGCGTGCTTTGCCATCAAAATCTTTAAGCACACTTAGTCGGACGCCTTCGATTTTGCGGTCGTGCAGTTGGGTGGCGTTGGGCCACGGGTTGTGTGTCAGGCGGAAGTCTCCACTGTCATAACTGACGAATGGCACGGTCGCGGGTTTGACCACCAGGCTTCCAGTATCCTGGGCGGTATCCTTTTTCCAATCCTCAAATGTTTTGACTTTCAATCCTTTAACAGCACTACGTAGATAGGAACTGGGGATCGGATCAATCGCGTAGACATTGTTATCCGCATAGACCTGCCGGTATTTTTGAGGATCACCCTGGTCGTTCATATAGAACATGAAAAAGTCCCCAGCAGGACGATAGACCAGGTTGTTGTGATAGAAGGTTCGGCCTGCAAAATTCCACAGACAGCTAAAACCTTGTGAACCACGCAAAGCTAACTGGCGAAGGTCTTGCGGCGCTTGGTTGAGGTCATAGATAAAAGTGTTGTGGACGTAGCGGTTGTCCCCGCCTCCGCCGTGGTAGTCTCCGATGGTTGTATTGATCAGGATGTTGTTGGTTAGAAACAGTGTGTTGGGTCCGGTGCCTCTACCAGGTGTTTTAAGGAAGGTGCAGTTGCGGATAATGTTGCGTTCGACTCGGAAAGTTTTGTCCTGATATTCCGGTTCGACACGACGAAAGCCCAGGTCAAACGCGGAGTCACCACTGGGGCGAAGCCAGTTTTCAACGACCGTATTAAACAGCAAGCCGTTGGAAGGCGCATGGATGAGGATACCATCCTGATTGCGTCGGTGATCATCGTCTTGTGAGTTGTCATGGATATAGCAGTTTTGGATCACCTGCCAACCGGGGATTCGCGGGTGCTCAGCTCGCAGTCCGGTGTTGTTGATCCCGCCACGACCTGATGCACCGTTGTTGATGAAGATGCCACCCCCTAAGCGATGCGTCGGGCGGTTGTCATATTGGACACCTGCGATTTCGACGTTTTCGATGAAGATTTCGCCGCACCCTTCAAGTCTTAAGTGATAGCTTTGGACAGTCCCTGCAAGGTAAAGATTGCGAACGATCACGCGATCTGCACCTTCGACAAGGATGCTGTGATACGCCTTGTAATCAGGATCGGTATTAATGATGTTGATATTTTCAAGCACGACTTCTTTGACGTTGGCAATGTAGATCAACGTGCTTTTGTATTTATCAACGGGTCGATCCCAGTGGACTTTGTAGTTGAGGTCTTTGACATGCACGGCGTCCTGGTTAGCAAAGACTTGCCGGACTTCTTCGCCGTTGACTTGTTTAAACGGGATTTTTGAAAGGTCGTGTTTAGCCAACACATCACCGGTCGGAAGAGTGCTCCAGTCGGATTGATATTGTGTGCTGTATTTGCCGTGTTCGGGAATGAGTTGGTCGGCGAATGTGATGGAGGCAAAGCAGAGGGCGATCAGAAGGATGTGTCGAAGCGACATGTGGAAATTCTTTCAAAAGGTGTGATCAAATAAAGGTAATACCCGGAGCTTAAAACCCCGGGTTTTAGTGTTTGAATCGTTGCTCTTGGGCGCGTTTACTGGGGCCAGCCCCAATACCAGATGTTCAGTGATTCGAGACTGTCGAGTTGTGGGCCGCTTCCATTTTCAAGTAACCACGGATCGTTGCGTCGTTCGATGTGTCCATCAATGTAGAGGACGTTCATGCTGTCGCCGCCGTTGCCATGTCGCAGTACATTTTCTAGAGGTTCAACGACATCGTTGGAATTGTTGTACTTAAAGATTTCGTCGGTTTTAAAGGGGGTGAGGTTCCCGCCGTAGCGTCTGCCCACGGCATGGTTGTTCATGGTACTGATGCCCATTTCAGCGGTGAGCATCAGGCGCGAAGGGTTGGTGCCTGTGGTGAAGTCGGTGAAGGTTCGCGGGTACTTGCCGTTGGTCCCATCCTGACCGATCCCATGGTTATACCCATAGGAACGTGTCGGGCGGGAGATGTCAGGATTGGCTGCGGTAATGGTTTCACTTTCGCAGTAGTAAATGATGGTCGAAGGATCGTTGACCTCACTGATATTCAAGTACGAACGGATGGCCCAATCCCATGTGGTGTAGTCTGTGGCAGTGTCCCGAACTGGCGGAAGGTAATCGCCGAATTCTGAAGTGTAGGCGATCTCCGCAACGCCGATTTGTCTGAGATTTCCCGAGCATTTAATCGCTCTGGCGGACTCTCGTGCAGCTCCCAATGCAGGCAGAAGAATGGAGATTAACAGCGAGATAATCGAGATCACCACCAGCAGTTCGATGAGTGTAAAGCCGTTTGAAATGCGTCGGGCTTGCGTGTTATTTTGAGTGCTATGCATGTCGATTCCTTTGCAGTCAAGAGCGAAGGGTGTCCATCAGTCGCAGCACGGGCCGGTCGATTCACGGAGGAGGACCTGCGGGGCAAAGATCTGCTGGATACTTTGTGATTTGTCTTTGTGATTCTCAATGCGATCAATGAGACGTTTGGCTGCCCAATGCCCCATTTTTGAAAGTGAATTGCTGATGTTGGTCAAAGGCGGATTGATGAACTTGCACCATTCGCGGTCACCAATACCAATGACGCTGCGCTGCTGGGGGACTTTGATCCCCATCTTGCGATATTCGTCGATCGCGCCCAATGCAGATCGGAAAATCCCACCAATTAAAGCTGTGGGTTGAACGTCCAGGGATTGCATCCATTGGACTGCCATGCGACCTTCATTGCTGACAAAGTCCTCGCCGGGCTCGGGGGTGTATTGTTGGATGTTCAGGTCGAAAATCCATCGCTCGTCGATGTCGAGTTTGAGTTCTTTGGCAGCTTTGATGAATCCGATTTGGCGTTGCTGCAAACCAATGTCTCGACGTGCCGAGCCTGCATGAATCGGTCGGGTATTGCCTATGAATCCGATGCGACGGTGACCGAGTGACATGAGATGTTCCATTGCCATTTTGACTGCTGCCTGATGGTCAAAAAGTGCAACATCCACGCCGGGGACTTGGCAGAGTGTGTTGACAGCCACAAGGTTGGGCATGTGTTTGACGAGTTTGGCTAACCACTTGGCATCCTCAGGTGTCCGCAGCAGGATCAAGCCGTCAAAGCGACCCTGGCGACATTTGTCGATGCAATTTTCCAGAGGGTCATCGCCCGATGCATTCAGAAGGATGGTGTCATAGCCATGCTCGCGTGTCACCTCGTCGATACCTGCAATCATGTTCGACTCGTAATCCTGCGAGACACCAGAGAAGGGACCTTCCTGCCAAATGAACAGGCCGATGGTTTTGGTGGATCGGGAAACAAGACTCCGGGCAACGAGATTAGGGCGGTAACCCATTTCGTCTGCAATCTTGCGAACCCGGTCATGCGTCTGCTGACTGACGGACACATTGCCCTTGGCATTGTTGAGGACTTTGGAGGCCACCGCGACTGAGCATTGGGCGGCCTGAGCGACTTGTTTAAGCGTGGTGGGGTGTGTGGTTGTCATGTTTAATGTAACGTTTAATCTCCGGTTGATATAAGCATAGGCGCCAGACGGGGACAGTCAAGGATTTACCCCAAGAATCTTGGGACTCGATTTGAAATCAGCAATCAGTTTGAGCGTAATTGAAAGTCTATATTTTAGACGGACTGCTCGTGTATTGAAGCGAACCTGCCAAATGTCAAACCCCTCTACATCTTGATTGATACTTGCATTTGGAAGCTCAAATGGTTT
The DNA here is from genome assembly GCA_002480565.1 of Phycisphaerales bacterium UBA7800. GTDB lineage: Bacteria > Planctomycetota > Phycisphaerae > Phycisphaerales > Phycisphaeraceae > UBA7800. The sequence goes on from DLCK01000060.1 coordinate 12,084, forward strand.
TGATTTTTTGAAAAAACATTATGTTTATAAAAATATATTTGATTGGTTATAAGGTGTTTATTGTTTTGTAAACAATTAATATTAAATTGTTTAAGCAATATGTCGTCAATGTAATGTTGTGCTGGGGCGTCGCAGGTACAATAAATCAAAACAAATCAAAGTATTGACTTAGTTTGATTATTGAATATGATTGATATGTTCCTGTAACGAGTCTAGTATTTGTTCCTGTATGGAATGAGCCAGGTCAAAGCAAGTGATTCAGGATGGTCTATGGCTGCTACAATGACTGATATTGCGCGAGAAGCGAACGTTTCGATTTCGCTGGTTTCCAAGTTGTTACGCAACGATCCCTCGCTAAAAGTTTCACCAGCCACAAAACAGCGTGTCCTGGATGTTTGTAAACGCATGGACGGCGTACGCTCTTTGAATGTTCGTCTTTCCGACCCTTGCCGTGTGGTTGTTCCGGTCAATCGCATTTTTGCACATGACAGCGTCGATTACATTGCCAAACGATCTGAAGGTCAGGCTGTTCAGCAAATCATTGAACAGCAAGGCGGCCGGCTCAGTGTGGTGTTTTTTGTTGAGTCCCAGTGTCTTTCGACCATTGAGAAGTTGATGGATGATCCGGATTATTGCAATGCATTACTGTTTTTTGGTGGCTTGATGTCCACGGAGTTGGCAGAGCTGTTGCATCGCCGGAAGTTTCCGCATATTTGCTTGAATGATAAAGACAGCCGTTATCCCGTGAATACATTTTTCCTTGATGTTCAGGGTGCGATGCGTCAGGTCATCGATCATCTTTACGATCTTGGGCATCGTCACATCGCCTATGCAGGGCCAACCCGGCAACGCTTGCCACACTTGGTTGCTGCGCTCGTTGAGCATGAATTGACGTATCACTCTCAAGCTTATTGTCTCATGGGTGACTATGTCCCGGCACATTCTGATCCTGACGAAGGCCGGAAGCTGGGGTATGAATACTTCAAGCGTTGGCTCAAGAATCGCCCGACACATATTACTGCTATCGTCGCGCATAACGATTACATCGCATTGGGAGTCATCGATGCAATGCACGATGCAGGTTTACGCCCCGGACACGATTTGAGTGTGGTGGGCTTTGACAATATTGAATCCGGCAAAACGTTAAATGATGAAAAACCTTGCCTGACAACTGTGGATTATCCACGAACTGATATAGGCAAACGAGCAGCAGAGCGGCTTTTGGCTCAACACCAGAAACGGGAAAACCTCATTACCCATGAGCGGTATCCCGCGCGACTCGTTATCCGACAGTCCACCGGCCCGGTATTTATTAGTGGAGTAGCTGAATCTGTTGAATAAACAACTGAGTTCTCGCGAGCCATGAAAGGAATTGCCATGGAGTCCGGATTAACCAGGACACGTGTAAAGGCATTTACGTTGATTGAGCTGTTAGTGGTGATCTCGATCGTCTCTTTACTTATTTCAATCCTGTTGCCAGCATTACAGGCAGCTCGACAAGCAGCGCAGGCCATTAAATGTGGTAACAACCTTCATCAAATCGGGGTTGCATGGCTTAACTATCAGGTAGGTAACCGCGATTACATGCCTGTGAAAGATCCGATCGGTTTATCCAGACGTGGCAGGGGTTGGATCTGGCAGATGACTCAGGAGCAACTGCTCTATACCGGACCTTGGGAAGAGAAAGAGGAACCGCTTATTGGTGGCGTTGAAAAATGCCCGTTGGAACTGCGTCGTTTTGAAGATAGTACCTATCAGATGGAGTTTTACGGCCCGTCACATTATGCCTTGTGGTGGCCACTCAGTGGATACGATATGACGCAAACACGTCACGAATCCAAAGCCGGCGGAGATCCAGACTCCCCGTTTCGCGTGAGCATGATTTTACAACCCTCCAATACACCCGTCGCCTGGGATGGTGATACGGATATGAATATGGGGCAGTATGCAGGCCTTGCGACTCCGGGGGTGGGTACGACACCATCCAGATTGATCGCTTTGCGACATCAAGGAGAAAGTGCCAGTCGTTTGTCAGCAGATGGCAGTATCAAGGCCATTAACCAAACGCCTCTAACCAATGATATTTCAGGCAATGCAGCCTATCTGGGAGGGGAAGCGAAAAATTGGATCCTGCCTCCACAGAATTGGATCTTACCCAAATGGTGATTCCCCAAGTTCACTAAGGTTTTAACCCATTTCAATAAGTCGTTGGCATCGGCGTTTTGCGTTTTGCATCTACTGGATGTGAGGGGCTGTCAGATGTCGTCGTTGACTGAATGAGTGAAAGGATACTTGATGTTTTGGAAACCAAATGCTGCTTGTGCGATGCACCCATGTCGTCGCATGCACATACTCTCGGGCTTGTCTGTGATGGTCTTTGTTCTTGCATGGATGATCAGTAGTGCTTCGACTTTGCATGCCCAGTCACCCGTCACATTGGCTCGTGATGGTCAGACCATGGCAAGCATTGTGGTACAGGAAAATGCTCCCGCAGCAACACAGTTTGCGGCTACTGAACTTCAGAAATTCCTGTCACTCGTGACCGGTGCAACATTTGAAATTCGGCATCAGCCAAGCGATTCGGGTTCATCAATTTTTCTGGGGTACAGTCCGACTGTTGAAAAACACGGACTCACACTGGACAAGCTCAAACCCGACGGTTTTTATCAAGCCCTGATCAATGGCAATCTCTACCTTGTCGGCAGGGATGATCCCTCTGACAAATTTATGCCCGTCGATCGTGATGAGTTGTACGACAAAGAGCACGGGACACTCAATGCTGTCTACAACTTCCTTGAACAAGAATGCGGTGTGCGATGGTTGATGCCCGGGGAGATTGGACAGGTCATCCCCAAGCTTGATGTTTTGACCATTGAGCCTGGTATTCACTGTGAAAACCCTGTGTTTACTGATCGGAAAATGGACTATCTCGGGCATTTTTTAAAATTCAAGGATATTGATGACTTCACTGATTCACGCATGGAAATGACCCTTTGGTTGATGCGCCAAAGGTGGACTACCGACAATTTTCAGAGAGGTCTGCATTCGACTGATCGTTTTGAGTTCGGTAAACGCTTTGGCCAATCCAATCCCGAATATTTCGCGCTGCAAAAAGACGGTCAACGTGCGATCAACACGCGGCGTGGATCGTACCTTTGCTGGTCTGAACCTGGCGTTGCAAAGGAGTTCATCAAGGATGCGCGAGCGTGGTTGCAAGGCCAGCCACCGCAGTCCCGAGGGTTAAGCGAGTGGTCTGCCAATTGCTTTACGAAGAATCAGGTTTGTGTGGATCCCAATGACGCTTATAAACATTATGCTTGTCAATGCGACAAGTGCACTGCGATTCAGAAAAAATATGGGGCAGACGCAAAGGATTACAGTTCGGTAATCTGGCCTGCGATTGTCGAGGTTGCTCGTGGTATCGAAGATATCAAAGGAGCGTATATCTCAACACTCGCTTATCCGCCCAAGCTCTTTACGCCCCAGGCGGTCCAAATGCCTTCCAATGTACATGTTCGCTTGTGTATCACTGGTGCGCCGTCGATCTATGCGCCGGATCTATACCGCCAGGAGCTTGCATTACTCCAGCAATGGAGCAAATTGATGCACGGCAATCTTGCTTTGTTCACCTACCAGAACATCAGTCGGTTTGATCCACTTGAGGTTGCGATGGAGACCATGCCACGAGCAACGGCACAGTTTTATCGTGACACCAAACCGTATATCCGCGGGGCACGCATCTTGCGAGCAGGGACTCAGATGACCACCAATATGCTCGATTATTACATCGCCATGCGGTTGCTCTGGAATCCAGATCAGTCCGTCGATGAATTGTTGGACGACTATTTTCTCAAAGGCTACGGGCCCGCTGCCAAACCCGTTGCCGAGCTTTATGAACGACTCGAATCACTATGGCAGACAATCTATACGTTCTATCCAAACCTTCAGGCACAAGATGTGCGTTACGCACGTGGGAAACGGCAAGGGGCAGCCAAAGAACAGGATTTGTGGAATAAGATTTACACCGATCAGCAATTGACGCAGTTTGATCACTGGTTAACCGAGGCTCAGCAATTGGCCCAAGGGTCTCCGCAAATTCAGGCCAGGATATCACTGTTGCGGAAAAACTTTTATGACCCTTTGAAAGCAAAACGTGATCAATTTTTTACACGCCAACAAAATTGATTGCTACCTGTAACATTCAGATGAACATCTAGATGATCTGGATTTCTTGCTTGATCTGCACACGAAACAGTTGTCGTATGTTTGTTGCAAGAAGCTGTGTTGCGACTTCAATGTGTTTGTCTCTGACGCTCGAATCACTTCATACTTGAGGCTTTGAGGCCGACTTATTCGCTTGGGATCAAAACCTTAATTACACTATGGCGATGAACGACACGCCGCAGACATCCGAAGTGACTGACGAAGCTCCCTCACTCCAAGGCAAAATTCTGGATTGCACAGAGGCTAATGGTCTCGATGGGATCGTTGCCCAGGCCGTGGACTATCGCGGTGATGTGATCTTGGAATTGCTCGACGGACAGCAAATCGAAGGCTATGTCTTTGATCGTCGTCCGCAAGAGAATCCGCCAATTGCGCGAATGTGGCCCAAGGGCAACGACCAATTGTTCGTCGTGCCCTACAGTCAGATCGCCAGGATCCATTTCATCGGCAAAGATGCAGCCGCAGGCAAGAGCTGGGAAACCTGGGTCAAAAAACACGCAGAGAAAACAGCCAAAGGCGAAAAGGCGGAAATGCTCCCCGACTCGCTGGATGAAGATTAAAACCATACATTGAACCAAGGCATGATTAACCACAGAGACACAGAGACACAGAGGAGTACAATCATAGAGATTGTCTCGTGTCTTGATCCGGCTCTGTGTCTCAGTGCCTCTGTGGTTAAATAAAGTAAACAGAACGTAGTCATGCCCAAAAATATCCCCAACTTCAAAACGTTTACCGAACTGGCCAAACAGGCCACTAAACCTGGTCAGGTGATCCCGGTCTTTCGTCGTTTGATGAGTGATCAACTCACGCCTGTCCTGGCCTACCGTCGACTGGTCCGCCCTGATGAACGCATGGCACCGAGCTTTCTGCTTGAGTCGGTCATCGGTGGTGATCGTCAAGGCCGCTACAGTTTCCTGGGTACCGATCCCGCAGCACAGGTCATCGCCCGTCGTAATACCGTGCAGTTTCTGGATCATGAAAATCCAGCCAACAGTCGCAGCTATGAGTGTGCTGACCCCTTGCGCGATTTAGCCAACTATTCCGAAGCCTACAAACTCATCAAGGTGCCAGGCCTCCCGGACTTCACAGGTGGCTGGGTGGGTTGTGTGACCTATGATGCGGTGCGTTACCTTGAAGGTGAAAAACTCCCCAATCCACCGAAGGATGATCGCAATATTCCCGACATTCACATGCAGCTGTACAAGGAAGTGGTCGCATTCGACAACGTGCAGAAATGCGTGTTGGTGATCACCCATGTGGAGCCTGCGTTGTACGACTCCTTGGAAGATGCATACCAGCAAGCCAATGATCGACTTGAAGAGTTAGTCGAACGCATGGAGACACCTGCGGTCACTTTTGCAGGCCAGGAATTACCGGCTGGTGATATTGATTTGGAGTCGCCGCCACCAGCGATGCCGCCAAGTAATATGGGGGATGGTGGATACCAGAAGTGCGTTGTCGATGGCAAAGAATTCATCATGGCAGGCGACATCTTCCAGTTCGTCCCATCGCAGCGATTTGATCTGGTTTGTGATGCGGACCCGTTTGATATTTACCGGGCGCTGCGCGTGGTCAACCCGTCTCCATATATGTTTTACATGCAGATTCAAGGCTGTATCCTCGTGGGGGCGAGTCCTGAAATTCTCTGTCGTGTGCAGGATGGTCAAGTGACCAACCGACCCCTTGCAGGGACACGTCATCGAGGCAAGACCGAAGCGCAGGACATCGAGCTTGAAAAGGAATTACTTGCTGACCCCAAAGATCAATCCGAGCATATCATGCTTGTGGATCTTGGTCGCAATGACGTGGGACGCGTAGCGAAGCCGGGGACGATCGAGTTGCCACGGATCATGAATGTCGAACGTTACAGTCACGTGATGCACATCAGTTCAACCGTCACTGGCAAACTCCGCGAAGACTGCACCTGCTGGGATGCTTTGCAAATGGCATTGCCCGTTGGCACAGTCAGTGGTGCGCCCAAAGTCCGAGCGATGCAGATCATTGATCAAATGGAGCCAACCCGTCGTGGACCCTATGCCGGGGCCGTGGGCTACGCGGACTTTGCAGGCAATATGGATATGGCCTTGGCGCTGCGAACCATGGTGGTCATGCCTCGTGAAGATGGCAAGTGGAATGTCTACATCCAGGTCGGCGCGGGCATCGTTGCGGACAGTGATCCAGACTCCGAACATCAGGAGACCGTCAACAAAGGCGCAGCCATGGCCAAGGCGGTGAAAGTCGCATCCGAAGCATTTGGACGTTGAGTGTTGGCATTCCAAAAGCCATCGCTTTGGTAAACACTTAATCTTCACCCGCCCCAATTGCCGATAGGTTTGTATATGCCCACGGATGTGAAAACCATTTTGAATCTGACCGTGCCTGTGATCGTGCAGGTCGGTGAACAGCGTGTTGCCATGGACGACGTGTTGACACTTTGCCCAGGTGCCATTTTGGAACTCAATAAAAGCGCGGAAATCGAACTGGACCTGCTGATTAACAATATTCGCATTGGTCAGGGCGTTGCAGTGAAAGTCGGTGAAAACTTCGGCTTTTCAGTGACCAAGATCAACTCCACCAAGGACATTGTCAATGCCTTGGGGGGTGGCGGGTAAAACTTAAGTCAATTAAAATGAATATATTACGTTAAGCAAGATGCAATCCCACAGATGATCGGAGCCGATCTGTGGGATTTTTTTGTCTCCGGCTTTGCCCGATGACTCAGAATGGCTTGAGCGTTCAAATGGTGTTTTTATTACTTTTGGGGCCTTGGGTATAAAAATGGAACGTTTTTGTACCGTTTTATGTACTTTTTGCATTTTACGAGACCGTAATATTCAATGAATCAATATTGGGCCAGGCATAGTCGCAATTGAACCATGATGGCTATCTCGAAGACGCGATGATCCATGTTCACTTTTCAATGCAGGTACTCAGTCATTATTGAATATGGAGACTCGTTGCAACCGGCCAACGCAATTCAATGATGACACAGCTCCATCGCGTGACTACAGTATGATCCAGTCGCATTACGATGCGTGGGGTGTCCCTTCCACTTGCTGCACAGCTCATCGATGAACAAACAGAGATCATCATCCAACGTACCATTTCGGGCGACGATAGCTCGGCGGGTTTTGTTATACGTGATTCTGACAAGTATTGTTCTGGCGGTGGTGACCATTGTCATTCACAGGCAGCACGTTAAGCATCAGTATTTCGATATGCTTGAAGAGCACCTGCAGGTGATTGAAGATGGGTTGCTCCCCGTGTTGGCCATCGAAGCATATGACGCTAGTTTTGATGAGTTGCACATGATCCTTCGCTCGGTGACACAGGTGCCTGGCGTGCAGTTTGTCGAACTGTATTCAAATATTCCCGAGCATCATTTGCAGATGTCAGCAGGCGATCCGCAATTACATTACGACGAGATTCGGACATGGGATTTACCTGCCAGCGATGATTCGGACGAAGTGCTCAACAATGGATATCTCAAGGGCCGTGTCAGTCATCAATACATCTATGACAAACTCGATGAGGAGTCAGGTCGGATGCTACTGATTGCAGTGCATCAGATATTGATTCTTTCGCTGGTCTACTTTGCCATTTTTCACATGAGCGTGACACGTCATCTATCCACGTTGGCCCGTCATTTAAGTCAGATCAGACTTGGCAATCTCGATACACGAGTGTCATGGACCAAGCGGGCTCCCGCCAAGCAGCGGCCTGATGAACTGGACATTATTGCCAATGGGATTGATGAACTTTGCCAATACTTGTACAAGGAAATTTCACAGCGTGAAGATGCGATACAAGAGGTTGAGGCCAGTCGAGCTTTCTATCAACAGATTGTTGAGGATCAAGCCGAATTCATCGTGCGTTGTGATCGCGACAGTCAAATCACCTATGTCAATCATGCGTTATGTCGATACATAGGGATGGATCGCCAGCAGCTGATGAACGTGATCCTGTTGGATTATTTTGTAGAGTCCGACATGCCTAAAATTCAGCAGATATTTGAACAGATTTCAGTCGAAAATTCCGTGGTTCAACATGACTTGTGGTTCTCACATCCAACACGAGGAAAACGGCTCATCCATTGGACGACACGTGGTTACTTTGACGAGCAGGGTCAGTTGTCATTTCTTCAGTCGACCGGGACAGATATCACAGAGCATGCTCAAACACTTGAAGATTTGCATCTGCGCAATTCGGCAGTGCAGTCGGCTCCGCACGGGATTGCCATCACGCAATGCGCCGAGCAGGATTTTGCAGTGGTCTATGTCAACCCGGGATTCGAAAAAATGACCGGCTATGCCAGTGAAGAAATCGTCGGGCGAAACATGCGATTCCTGCATCGTCATGATAAAGACCAGCCCGGACTCGTTGCCCTGCGTGATGCCATTACCAATGGCTATCAAGTCGAAGTGACGCTGCGAAATTATCGTAAAGATGGTACACAGTATTGGGTTGAATTGGTCGTTACACCGATACGTAATGCCCAGGATCAAGTGACGCATTTCGTCAGTATTCAAACGGATGTGACTGAACGGATTCAGGCAAACGAAAGACAGCAACTGATGGTTCATGAGTTGGACCATCGTGTGAAGAATGTGTTGGCAACTGTGATGGCATTGGCTGAGCAATCGCTTCGGGGTGCGGATGATTTGAAATCGTTCCAACTGGTTTTTACCGGGCGGGTCCAAGCCTTGGCTCGATCCCACGAAGCCTTGGCGCAGGAAAAATGGTCGGGCATTGATATGCAGGACCTGGTGGAACTGGTCATGGGGCATCAACTCATTGAATGGTCCGACCGAATTCACATCCATGGCCCCAAAGTCCGCCTGGTTCCCAGACTCTCATCACCGTTGTCGATGACTTTACACGAACTACTCACCAATGCCATGAAGTATGGCGCGCTCAAAGATAACTGTGGCAAACTGGACCTGTCATGGGATATCAGTGGACCAGCCGATCAACAGAATCTGCAAGTGACCTGGAAAGAGTTCTGTCCTGTCTGCCCCGGTTGTTGTGATGGGACCCATATCCCAGGCGTGGGGATGAAATTGATCGAAGGGTTAATCAGCTATGAACTCAATGGCAAAGTGAAACATCACTTCACCGATGCAGGGTTGGTATGCCATATGACCGTCCCGAATCACAAAAACTTCTCACAAAGCTGACCGGGCTTCTTGCATTGTTGACAACAAGTGATCAAACTATCACTTCGTCCTAAAACAAACGATTGTATTTCTCCATGGAGACCTTGAATCATGGCACGACCTGTCACACTTTTTACCGGTCAATGGGCTGATCTGCCCTTTGAAACACTTTGCGCCAAAGCCGCGGAATTCGGCTACGACGGCTTGGAACTGGCTTGCTGGGGCGATCACTTCGATGTCCAGCAGGCACTCAAAAGCAAAAAATATTGTCAGCAAAAATGGGAAGTCCTCAAGGATAACGGACTCACCAGTTATGCCATTAGCGCCCATCTCGTTGGCCAGGCGATTTGTGACAATATTGATGAACGTCACAAATCGATTTTGCCCGATTACGTCTGGGGTAATGGTGAACCCGAAGGCGTCCGCAAGCGTGCCGCCAAGGAGATGATCGCCACCGCCAAGGCCGCGCGAAAGTTCATGGACGCCAAGCCCAAGGACGGCACCACATGGGGTCGCAAACCAGCCGTCGTCAACGGCTTTACCGGGTCAAGCGTTTGGCACAGCATCTATGCCTTCCCGCCAACCGACCAGGCTTATTGGGAAAAGGGCTTTGTCGATTTTGCCAAGCGTTTTACTCCGATCCTCAATGCCTTTGACAAGCTTAATGTGAACTTCGCCCTTGAGGTGCATCCCACGGAAATCGCCTTTGATATTGCCACCGCAGGTCGCGCGTTAAAAGCAGTCAAGAATCACAAGCGATTTGGTTTTAACTACGATCCGTCGCATCTTGCGTATCAAGGCGTGGACTACGTGAAGTTCATCCGTGATTTTGGTGATCGCATTTATCACTGTCACATGAAGGACGTCTGGTGGGGCCACGGAAATGGCGATGTCGGCGTCTTTGGCGGTCACACCGACTTTGCCGATGCGCGTCGTTTCTGGGACTTCCGATCACTGGGACATGGCGATGTGAACTTTGAAGAAATCATCGTCGCGCTCAATGACATGGGTTATCAAGGTCCATTAAGTGTCGAATGGGAAGACAGCCGCATGGATCGCGAGCACGGCGCGACCGAAGCGTCGGACTTCGTGCGCAGTGTGGACTTCAAACCTTCGGACATCGCCTTCGACGGCCAGTTCGACCGCTGAAATCCGCAACAAACCGCTTGCGGTTTAGCGCATTATTTTTACCGGGAGGATCAACATGGGCCAACCCCTGGTCATCGCGTACCATTTGATATGGACCGCGTATGGCCAGTGGTTGCCCAACGATCCAAGAGGCAGCGGGTCGGATCAAATCACTTCCAACCTGATTGCAGAGCTTGGTGCTTTACATCTTGGCCGCAAACAGGTTCAGCCCTGCGGCCAGGTGATCCGGGATTTTTATGACAAAGCTCAACCTCTTCTCAAGCACACCGTCCATCGCTTTTCACTGTCCGATATTCATTTAATTGCTGACACCTTTGGCCAGGTCATCGTCGATTGCCGGTACACCTGTTATGCCTGCGCGATCATGCCCGATCACGTGCATCTGATCATTCGCAAACATCGCGATGATGCAGAGACGATGATGGCCAAGCTCAAAGAACAATCAACTCATCGATTTCGCCAGGATCATGCAGTGGATGAACAACATCCGGTGTGGTCGGGTGGAAATGGTTGGAAAGTTTTTCTGTACCATCCCGACGATATTCAGCGGACGATCCGTTACGTGAATAAGAATCCAAGCCAGAGTCGTTTGCCCGATCAATATTGGTCGTACATCAAACCATACGATCGCTGGCCATTGCATCCGGGACATAGCCCCAATTCACCGTATGCCAAAGGTCTGCGATCGATCGGTCGGTATCCGTGAAAGGTTGTATCTTTGGGAAACGATTGGTGGTTGTTGATCTGTTCTAGCGCTAAACCGCAAGCGGTTTGATACGGATATAAAAACCGCTTGCGGTTTAGCGCTGCAACGCACGTTCAATAACCAGAGAACACGCAGCAGATACAACAACCCCTCAGCAACTTGCGCAATCGCTTTGACTACTGATCGCAACTAAAAACCAGAAAAGTTAAAACCGCAGGATGTTTGGTTCTCAAACATCTTGCGGTTTATTTTTTATGCGGTACATTCGATTGGTATGTCCAAGCACCCCAACATATTGTTTTTAATGAGTGATGAACATCGGCCTGACGTATTGGGTTATGCAGGCAATAATGTCGTCCGCACGCCAGTATTGGATTCGATAGCTCAGGACGCGGTGGTGTTCAATAACGCTTATACGCCAAGTCCGATCTGCATTCCGGCGCGTCAGTGTCTGGCAGCAGGGCAGTTGCCTCGGACGTGTAAAGCTCAGCGGTATGGCGATGACATCCCGCCATTTTCCATGACATGGGCCAAACGCTTGTCACAGTTTGGATACGCATCAGTCTGTGCAGGCAAGTTGCATCACGACGGCCCGGATCAGATGCAGGGTTGGACGACGCGCATCGGTTCGGACATGAATGTGGAGCCCAAGTACATTCCCGGTCGCGATGATCAGAGCTTCAAAGCGTTTCGTCATCCATCGAGTTATCGCAGTCGTGATGAAGCTGGCGAAGTCGTCCGCGCAGGCGTCGGGCATGGCCGATATACCCATGACCGTGACGCGCATGCGCTAGCTGGTGTCAAGCCGTTTATCGAACATCACTACAACGATGTCTATGCAGACAAACCCTGCGCCAATCAACCGCTGCTTTTGAAGGTCAGTTTTAACCGCCCGCACTTGCCGTATCTCACGACGGAAGAGAAGATCAACTACTACCTCAACCGTGTCCCAATTTATGTTCAGGGGCCGGACTTTGAACATCATGCACTTAACCGTGGTAAAGCAGTTGTCGACGAAGACGGCATTACCGCGCGCGATATCCGTAAAGCCACCGCCGCCTACTACGGGATGGTTGAGGAGATCGACGAAGACTATGGCAAAGTCATCACTGACCTTGAGCATGTTGGCCAGGATATGGATGACTGGTGGATCGTCTTTACGGCTGATCATGGCTCGATGCTCGGGCAACACGGGACATGGTCCAAGGGGAAATTTTATGAAGGTTCCGTGCGCGTGCCTTTGATGATTCGCCCGCCCAAGTCGGTTCGACAGCAGTGGGGGATGACGCCTGGCCAGACACGTTTTGTGGATCAGAATGTCAACACCTCTGACCTGTTTACCACGATCTGTCAGATGGCGGATGTGCCCTTGCCTGAAAAAGAGACGACGGTATTCGGGGCCGGCCTGGACTCGCGGAGTTTATTTCCCTTGATGCAGTCGGATACGGCGGTGACCGATTGGAATGACGAAACCATCAGCCAATTTGCAGGTAAAGAATTGATGATCAAGCGTGGCGCATTGAAGTATCAGTTTTATGAAAACGCTCAGTCACCACAGATGGCAGAGGTCTTATTTGACCTTGATGCGGACGCCAGTGAACGAGTTAATCTCATCAATGAACCGCGGTATGTAAAAGCACTGGCAGGATTCCGAGCGCGTTGTGCACAGTTGGGTTTTGGCCCCGATGCTGACGAAGCGTATGTCAACGCAGGCTATGCACCGTTGTCGCATTAGACGGTTGGCAAATCGATGACGAAACCGTTTTCGGGTTTGTTCACATCAATGTTCATATTCCCACCATGAATCATGATGATATGTCGTGAGAGCCATAACGCCATGGTGCCGGTGCTGGTGGTCAGGTGTTGTTCCAAGGGGATGGCAAGTGGATCATCGGTTTGTGATGCAGCAAGTTGCTGGGCAAACTGCGTGAGCATTTCCACATTGTCAGCTGGGATATTGATCGTCACATAATCTTCGTTGATTGTCAGGGTGCTGTTGACCGCATTGGTATGGGGTTGGGACCAGGGCGTCCACTGACAATAGCAGGCGCTTAACGCGACACCTAGCATGTCCCCCATGGCAACCACACGGATGTCTGTTGCATTCACAAGCATCTGCTCGGGATGTGTTTCCTTGGAATCGAGCCGTTCCATAATCTGTTGTTGGAAGATTTCTGCCAAGGACATGGTTTGTGACGTGGCATAGGCATACTTGTTGGCTGACTGGCTAAGCAGGATCAGGTCGTTGGAGATGCTGATGACTTTCTTGACATCCTCTCGGGCCTTGATGCGAATGTTTTCGACATTGAGTTCTTCAGGTAACGGAGTGTCAGGATAATCAGCTTGAATCTGTTCGACCATCTCGAGCATGCCCAGGGCACAATGCACATTGGCCAAGTCATGGCGAGCGTGTCTGGCAAAGTAGTATGCCAACTGTGCGTGCGTGTCCCATTGGCGTTGACTTTGATTGTCAAGGCAGGGTGATTGGGTACGCGAATGGGCTGGGTTAAGCAATGTCATAATTGAACACCTTCCTGCTCTGGCGAGACGAGACGTCGGATGGCTTGCAACAAAGAGTTGGCACGAATTGGATTGGGATAAGCGTGAATAGGCCAGTTGTTTTCGGCAATGAGTTCTTCAGGATCATCCGAACGCTGTGCCAGTAGCAAAATGGGTGTGTTGGTAAAATGTTGTGTGATCAGCTCGAGGTGTTCAACGTCATTATGCACACTTGTCGCAGTCTGATCGATAATCACAATGTCAGGTTTGGTTGCGTGATCGGTGACATTCTGCAGGTGCGGGAAGCTCAGCACGCTACCGCCAGCGAGTGCCAGTGTTCGTCGGTATGGATTCCAATGGTTGTTGTACGAGGAGATCATCACGATATGAATGCCGGTGATGTCAACTTTGGCATGACAGAGTTGCGGGACATTTTTGCCTAACCACCAGTGCATGTCGGCGGTGGCCTGCGAGATGGCGTTTTCAATTTGCGAATGAATCGGTGAAAGAAATTCGTACGCTTCACTAGGCAAGGGACGCAGATCAATACCTGGCAGGGATTGGAATCCGGTTGCATTGGCAATCTGGTCACAGGCACAGAGCATGGCGCTGCGCTTGGCATCATCGTCTGCCAACTGGTCACGCAAGGCATTGGTTAATTCATGCGTGATACATGCCATACTCACCGATTCGGGCATGCCGTGCGTCTCACAGTATTCAGCGCCCAATTCCAGATGATCAAGTCCGAGCATGATCTGTTCACAGGTGGTCATTGGTAACACGACATTGCGCGCTGCGTCATATGTGCGAACGACACTGTGACCGATTTCACTGTTGATTAGTTGCAGGCGACCGATATCGTGCAGCAGTCCCATGACACGCGCTTCATCCGCATCAATCCCGATGGTTGGGCCAATGACCGAAGCCAAGTGTGCTGTGGCAATGGCATGACGCCACCAGTGGATGACCCAGGGGGTGATCACCGGATCATCAGGACGGGTGGGCATGTTCAAGACAATTTCCTGAACCGTGGCAACCCCCAATGATTCCACGGCCTGACGGACGCCAACGATTTTGCCATCCGTTTCTTCGGAACCTGCATTGACATATTGCAGCACACAGCAGGTTGCACCTGGATCCAACTCAACGAGTCGAATGCACTGGCGGACCTGGTCGTCGCTGAGTTTTCTGATTTCCTGTTTGATCTGTTCAAAGACCAGGTACAGATGAGAAAGACTCACCGCAGAACGTGTTTCAGCACTTGTACAAGCAGCAATCGAGGAGACCGCCTGCGTCCATGGATCGGTCTGACCCATTTGTGCAGCAGGTGATTGAGCAGCTTCCTCGGCTGGCAAGGGAGGTAGCTCTGAGGGCATATCCTTGGAGACTTTATCGTCATAGCCCATCGCGTTGACGATTTTTGTTTTTAACGCATCAAGTTTCAGATCACCCTTGGATAGAAAATCGGCAGCGCCCAAAGATTTACACTTGGCGATCACCTCCGTGGACATGTACTTGGTCATCAGGATGATCGGCATGGCCTGCGTGCTTGGATTTCGTTTTAAGGCAGCAAGCGCGGTCATCCCATCAAGAATCGGCATCCGAACATCGACAATCGCCAGATCAAATGAATCCTGCATCGCGCATTGAATCAGGTCCCGACCGTTGGTCACCGTGGTCACTTCAAAGCCAAGATGCTTTAGCACGTAGGACATGGCGTTGCATGTCTGGGCATCATCATCGGCCAGAAGGATATGTCCAGTCATGTTCATGCCTGGTGCGGTCTTCGGATTGTCCGTCTGGGACTGAGTCAATGCTTTTTCGCTCCGTCGAAGGTTTATGCTGCAGCTTGTGAAATCTCGGTCAGGTGGTCGTTAATCATTTTTAACAGACCGTCAGGATCGAATGGTTTGTGGACAATGTGATCGGCCCCGACATTCATGGCATGTTCGTTATCCATGTTGGAAGATCGCGCGGTGATAAACCAGATTTGCCCCGTGTGATTCTTTTCTTTCCAGTCACGTCGAATCGTCGCGCATGCCGTGTATCCATCAATCTGTGGCATCATGACATCCATGAGAATCAGACTTGGCAACTCCTTGCAAGCCAGGTCAACTGCCGTAGGACCATCAGTCGCCGTATGGACGGTGACATCCTTGATCGTGCGGGTCATGTACTCAAGTGCCAGAAGAATGTGTGGCTCATCGTCAGCCAACAGTATGGTTCGGTTCTGGGCCATGGTTTGAATATCCTGTCTGAATCATGAGTCAGTGGCGGTGGAATATACTGTTGTTAAATCGACCTTTGCGTATAGCAACTTAATGTAGTGTCACATTTTCACCTTTCTATAACCTGTTGATCGTCCGATAGCTGGCAATTGTGGATGTTTCTGATCGATGACTCCCATGATCACATAAAGCCAGCAGTGGGAACATCCGATTGATTCTTGGGTAAGCCGTCTATTGTTATTCTGAAAGCAGGTTCGCTTTGGGAGTTGTTAAACAATCTCATGAGGATCACCAAGCCGCCGATCTTGGCGACCAGGTGACACAGTTGATTGGTCAGGTCAACGCGCTGGAGGTACAGCGCGATGATGTGGTGCGCGCCAATATCAACTACCTGCGTGAATTGGCTCAACTCAATCGAGTGGCCGATATGCTCACACAGCATCGGTCCTATAAGCAGGTGATGAGTGATCTGATTCAGGAAGTTCAAAAACTCACCGGCGCCAAGCATATCTGGCTCATTGAACCGAATTCCAAAAGCGAAATTCGTGATGTCTATTCGCTTGAGCAGAATGAATCGAAATACGATTCATTGCCACTTGAAGTCCAGGACCTTGCCCAGCGTGTGCTTGAGGTTCTGCCTGACTCGCCGTTGGTCATGCCTCATTATGATCCGACCAAGGGCGACGAACATTTTGTCGCCATGAGTATGTGCAGCGATCACTATGTCATGGGGGTCCTCTGTTATTGCTTGCCAACCAGTACCAATGCCGTGGACAGTCAGCAGATTCGACTGGTTCAAAGCTTGTTGCATCACACGACGTTGGCCTGCGAAAATGTGCGACTGCTCGAAACCCTGAGCAATCTAATTGTGGATGTTGTGGTGGCCATGGCGTTGGCGATTGAATCACGTGATCCATACACCGGCGGGCATGTTGAACGGGTGACCGCTTACGGGATGCTCCTGGCACGTCATGCCGGACTTGGACGCAGTGAATTGGCGACCATGCGCATCGGCGGGCTGCTGCATGACATTGGTAAGATTGCCGTACCCGATGCCATTCTCCGAAAGCCCTTGCCGCTGACCAAAGAAGAATTCGAGGAGATGAAACCGCACCCGGTGGTCGGACATCAGATCATTTCACCTATCCCGCAGTTGGCCAAAGCAGCTCCCATTGTCCGTTGGCATCATGAACGCATTGATGGCAAAGGTTATCCCGATGGTTTGAGTGGTGATGAAATTCCACTGCTGGCCCGTGTCTCAGCCATTGCAGATACGTTTGATGCGATGACTTCAGATCGACCCTACCGACGCGGGTTGGAGATGAGTGTGGCCCGCGAAGAAATTCGACGTTGTGCCGGCACGCAGTTTGATAAAGAACTCGCCGAAGTGTTCGTCAATATTTCTGAAGAGGAATTGCTTCAAACCGTAGCGACCGCAAGTCGTGTACGAGACGCGAATCATCGCACGGATTCTGTTTCGTTGCTCGACACACTTGACCTGGATTTTCCTGCCAACGCTCGAGGGGGTGAATGATGAATCCCATTGAACAACCAGTGATCGATGCACAATGGACGAAGCTTCAACTTGAACGCAATTTGACACGTGTTCTGAATACGAATGTCTGCAACAAGGTTCTTACTGCCCTCAAGTCTCCCAACGCGGACTTTGAAAACATTGCCGAAATGCTCAAGGGTGATCCCTATGTTGCCACGCGGGTGGTGGGTATCGCCAATGTCGTGCGTCGTCATGATGGCGTTCCGATTCAATCCTTACAACGTGCCGTACAGGTTTTGGGATTGCGACAAGTCACGAATCTGATGCTCAGTGTGATGCTCACCGGCCCGATGCTTAGCGCCGAAGGTGAACTGCCAAGACGTAAAGATTTGTGGCGATGGGTGATTGCCTGTGGTGTAGCCAACAACTACCTTGCGCGATTAACCGGCGAACAGACCAATGATAATCCTGATCACCTTGTGGGCGGATTGGTTCTGGGGATCGGTTCGATTGTGCTCTGGGCCGGACTCGGACAGCAGTACCATCGCATACTCGGTTCACGCCTGCGTCCGATGACACTCAATCGACGTGAGCGGATGGATCTGAATGTTATTCATACCCAGGTTTCACAATGGACCTTACAGGCTATGGAATGTCCCGATTCGATGATGGTGGGGATCAACTCATTGCTTGCGGGTCGGCAAGATGAATCCTACCTGCGATACCGCAGTGTGGAAGTACTCGGTGCTCGCATTGCCGGACTCGATGCCTCGGATGCCAGTGCATGGTTAGCTGATGGCTTGCCACGCCTTGGGATTAACTTGCGAACCATCGAGGATAATCTGGGGAACCTTCGCAGTGAACTTCGTCAGATTGGCAAGGTTTTTGAAGTCGACCTTGGGACATGGGAATCACAAAAAGCCTTTCAACAGAAAATCATGGTTGAATCCGGTCAGGCACTTGCTGCTTTGATTGTTGATCACTTGACGCTCAGTGAAAGTCTTGGCTTGGCCGGATAGTTTGAGATGGATTTTTCGTACCAATGAATTGGTGAGTTAAAACAATGAAGATGGGGCAAGTAAAAACCAGTGATTCTTCCGGGAATCATGTCAGCCATGCGGGCAAGGAAAATGCTGCGCTGGAGGAAATGATTGCCAAGATCACCGAAGTTTCCACGTTACCACATATCGCCTTAAAGCTTATTCGCATTTGTCAGAATCCCAATACTGATCCACGTGAACTATGCGATGTCCTTTCATCGGATCCGGTAATGACGGGTAAGGTGATGAGCTGTGTCAATTCCTCCGCGTATGGGTTAACACATCCGGTGACCAGCCTGCATCGGGCGGTCTGCCTGTTGGGATATGCCCAGTTGCGTGACCTTGCCATGACGGCATCTGTTGCCAGTGTCTTTAAGCACAATGAAACTTGCGGCAGCTATGTCCGAGCCAATCTCTGGCGGCATATGGTCGCGGTAGCCATCTGCTCACGCATGATCGCCGCGCGCTGTGAACTACCCGAGTTTGAAGAGGTCTACCTTGCTGGCCTGCTTCACGACATTGGTATCATTCTCATCGACCAGTACGAACATACCGCGTTTTCCAACATGATGCATGACTTCCCGCAACATGCTGGGGTGAATCTGGCCTTGGTCGAACAGGGACGTCTGGGATATGACCACACCATGCTCGGTGAACGTGTTGCCATGCTTTGGGGATTGTCTGAGGAACTTGGTGATACCATTCGCCATCATCATCAGGTGACACGTTATGAAGGCAAGTCTCCGCGAATGATCGCCTGTGTGGACTTGGCTAATCTTATATGCACCTTAAGAGGATGGTCCTCTATCGGGCACAAACTCATTGCAGCCAATCAATGGTCATTGGATCAACTGAAACTCACAACGTTGGATGTCCAGATTATCAACGACGACCTGCACGCAGAGGTCAGGTTGTACCGTGAATTGATTCGAGCAGGAATGCCAAGGTCATCATGAACGACATTAACCAGACATTGAGCATGCTCTTTAATGGCAACGCCTGCCCGGTCGATGAGTCGGGGGCGCTTAAGTGGCTCCTCAAGCAGGCGGCATGGCTTAAGCCTAATACCATCTGGATTCATGATGCGTCGGATGCCATTATTTCAGTCGACTTTGAAAGTGAAACATATGACATGGTTTCGCTTAAACGTTTTTCTGAGATGTTAGACAAGCAGTCCCCAGAGCAGGGGATCAAATCAATACGCCTTGCAGATATCTCGTGTACTTTGATTCAACTCTGTTCTGATCAGCAAGGTCGCGTCTTGATGCTTGTAGATGAATACGTTGATGCGAGTGATTCAAACCAGCCGAAATTCCAGGCATTGATTGAAGCATCGCACTTGATGCTCCAGTACCTGACAATGAGTCATACCACACTCGTCGCCCATCGACGTGTCCGGCAACTCCAGGCCGAGCGTTTAACCTTGCAGTCGACCTATCATCAGGTTCTAATCGACTCGTTGGCTGAAGGCGCACGTCAAAACGAAAAACTCGAAAAGCTAGTCGCTGAGCGTTCTGCAGATTTGAAGGAAGCTTTACTTTTTGCCGAGCACGCCAATGACGCCAAGAGTCAGTTTTTAGCGAACATGAGTCACGAAATTCGCACGCCGTTGACTGCAATCATGGGGTATTCGGAACTCATCGAAAGTTCAGAACCTGACGGTGATGTTGGCCAGTGGATCAAAGTGGTCTCACGCAATTCCGAGCACCTGCTTTCGATTGTCAATGACATTCTGGACCTGTCCAAAATTGAGTCTGGCAAGGTGCAGATTGAGAACATGCCCATCTCGCTGGTGGAGACCATCGAGTACATTGTTCAATCCTTCAAACCCAAAGCCGATGAAAAAGAACTGTCGATTGATATTCAATATTTGACCGATATGCCCAGTGTGATTTTCACCGATCCCACGCGCATGCGCCAGATTCTCACGAACCTTTTTGCCAATGCAATCAAGTTCACTGAAAAAGGTGGCGTGACTCTCAGGTTGGCGATTCACAAGCAAGATAAGAAGTCCGAAATGCTGCGAATCGAAGTCGCTGACACCGGCATTGGGATGTCTGCTGAGCAATTGGAAAAAATCTTCTCACCGTTTACCCAGGCAGATGTCTCCACCACAAGGCGTTTTGGTGGAACCGGTCTGGGCTTGACGATCAGTAAGCAATTGGTTCGACGCATGGGGGGCGAACTCACCGTTGAAAGTAAACTCAACAGCGGTTCAACATTCTGTATGACCATTCCCAACAAGATCCCGTCCCAGATTACAACAAAATCAGAGGATATCCCCACACCTGCATCATTAATGTCGCAAACCAAAACGCATCAGCGAGGAAATAAACCCATGTCTTTATTCAATACGTCCACCGGTACCATTCGTGTTCTGCTTGCAGAAGATGGCATTGATAATCAGCGTCTGATTAGCCTGATACTCAAAGCGTCCTCCATGGAGGTAGACGTTGCGGAAAATGGGCAGATCGCTTTTGACAAGGCGATTGAAGCCCAGGATCAAGGCAAACCCTATCACGTGATTCTTATGGATATGCAGATGCCCGTCCTTGATGGATTAGCTGCAACACGCAAGCTTCGTGAGTCAGGTTATACCCGGCCAATCGTCACACTCACAGCCAATGCCATGGACTCGGATCGTAAACTCTGCAAGGAAGCTGGATGCGATGACTTTGCCTGTAAGCCTATCCAGCGTGAAGCGTTGATCAATACCATTGTCCAGTTCGCTACACGCGGTGAAACACCTTCGCCAACTCCACAGGAAACACCAGCACCCGATGCACTCAAAGCCAATCCATTGCTCAGTGAATTCGCGGGTGATCCTGATATGGCAGAATTGGTGGAAGACTATGTGATGAATCTGCCCCAGCGCGTTGATGCAATGAACAATGCCATTGCTTCTGAGCAGTTGGAAGAATTGCGAACCATAGCTCATCAAGTCAAGGGGTCCGCTGGCGGCTACGGCTTTATGTCCATTACCGAACAGGCTGCGCAGTTGGAAATGCTCCTCAAGAATGAAGCAGAGCTTGATAGCATCCGCAAAGAAGTCGATGCACTTGTCGATCTGTGCAATCGCGCTTCAGCAGGATAAAGCACGATCTTCCCAACATATTTACCTGGCCAACTCCTGCGTTAATCGCTCATGGAGTTGCTCTGCAATCTGTGGCAAATGTGTAGCGAGATTGTTGCATTCGATCTCATCAGCATGCAAGTCATACAACTCATCTGCTTGATTATCCGTGCGGATATACTTGTATTGCCCATCATAAATCATCGCCCAGTTCATCAGTCCACTAAGCTGAATATCACGATGCGCTGCGGTAGCATCTTCGAGTAATAACCGCCGCAGACTCCGTGCATCCCAACTCTCAGGCACGGCCAGTGAAGCCAAATCCGTGATCGTTGCTGCGATGTCAATGAGTTCAACCAATGCGTCGCATTGCTTGCCTGGCTTGATCCCCGGCCCGCTGACAATCAGTGGCACATGCACCGAAGGTTCGTAGGCAACCGCTTTGTTCCATCGCCCGTGGTCTCCGAGCATTTCACCATGATCCGATGCAAAGATGATGTAGGTGTTATCCATTTCGCCGCGCTTTTGAATTTGATCAATGAGTCTGCCAACCCAATCATCAATGCCGGTGATCATTGCAGCATAGGCGCGCCGGATCGCCTGATGATCGTTTGCCACCGGGCCGGGATTCACAGGATCAGCAAAGCGCACCCCGTCATACTCAGCAAGCTGCGCGACCGTTGGATCGTAAGGTTCATGAGGGCCTGGGAAGTTCACCCATAGATGCCAGGGTTCGCCGACGGCCCATTGCTTTAGGTAGTCCATCGCAGCGCGCCCGCAGAAGTCATCGGTGTGATGCTCACTGCTAAAAGGTGATGGCGTGGGGTCGATTTTCATATCATTACCCTGGCGGTCTGATGAGAGGATTTGCCCACGTCGTTTGTAGTCATCGGCATGGACTTGGGCCAGTTGATGCTCGTGCAGAAATGCCATGTACGGATCGACAGGTTTTTGGGTTCCGGCATTGACCGCGTCATGTTTACCTGCCTGATTGACGGCTTGGGTGAATCCTAATTGCCCCATCGCGGTGGTCCAGCCGTCGAGTCCTTTCCAGATGCCATGTTTTTGCAGGTCGGTTTTTCCCGATGCCGCCACGCGATAACCAGCATCGCGCAGGTGTTTGAAATAAGTATCACGTGAGGTGTCGAGGTTGTGGCCGTTGTTGGGGACGCCGCAGTGGTGGTATCGCATTGCCGTCGCCAATGCCGCGCGAGCCGGAGCACAAACCGGAGAGTTGGTGCGACACTGTGTAAACCGCATGCCGTTGGCCGCGAGCTTGTCGAGATTGGGCGTCTTGACCGGGATGTCATACCCGCTGCATCCGAGCCAATCCCATCGCCACTGGTCAGGAAACAGAAACAGGAAGTTAGGCTGCTTAGCAGTGTCGGACATGGTGTCTCCAATACGTCTAAATGGATCAATGAATTGATAGGATTGACTGTAACTTTTAATAACGATACGTCAACTATCATTTTCGAAACTTATAGTGAGTCGGTTAATTTTTATGATCTCGCGCGTTGACTTCCAGTTGTCTGCGGTATTTAATGTAAAAGCGTTATACGTAAAACGTAACTTGTTTTCACGGAGTTTTCATGTCCATCACCCAGGCGCAACTGGCTCAAAAACTTGGTATCAGCCAGGTTTCCGTCTCGCTGGCGTTTAAGTCCGGGCATAATCGGCTTAACGAAAACACGCGCAGTCAAATCCTCAAAGCCGCAGAAAAATATGGTTATCGTCCCAATGCCTCGGCACGGACCATGCGTCAAGGAAGCTTCGGCAGTGTCGGTTTATTGCACAGCGCCCACGCCAAACGCAGCTACTTACCTGCTCCAATGCTTGATGCCATTTACCAGGCACTCGAAGACCAAAAGCTTCATCTGACTTTCTGTCGAGCAAACGATCAGCAGTTGGCAGACCCGGCAAATTTACCCAAGTTACTTACCGAATCACAATCCGATGGCTTGCTTGTGAACATCATCAAGCAGGTGCCACAGTCGCTTTCGGACTTACTGCTGCGGTTGAAATTGCCTGCGGTCTGGTTGAATGTGAAGCAGGATTTTGATTGTGTTCGACACGATGATTTTGGGGCGGCATCAGCGCTGACGAATCATCTTCTGTCTTTGGGGCATCGACGTATTCTGCATATCAATGCCAGCTATGACGCAACCGATACCCACTACAGCGGAACACTTCGGCAACAGGGGTACGAACATGCCATGCATCAAGCCGGACTCTCGCCATGTTCGTTAACGGGACAGAAAATCCCCGGTGACCAATTGCTTCAAACCGCGTTACAGGTATTGGATTCGCCGGATCGTCCCACGGCAGTGGTGCATTACGGCGAAGGATCGGCAGTCGCATTTTTACAGGCAGCTGAACGACTGGGGCTCCAACTGGCAAAGGATTTGTCACTGGGTTTACTGAGTTGTTCAAGTCCTGAAAGTTATCACGGCATGTTGCTGACACACATGGAACATGACTACCCAGCCATGGCTCATGCAGCGGTCGAGATGCTGTTGAAAAAAATCAATATCCCCGCAACACGTCGCAAACCCCAGCCGTCGGTGGTGGTCCCCATGACGATGTATACCGGCCGAAGTTGTGGCAAGTATTCACAGTAGACATTCGCAAATCTGAAAACAGAAAGATAATAATGCTTCATAAACGACAGGTTTTGTGGTTCTTTGGGTTAATGATGTTGATGGTTGTCCCATCACAGGCGGCGACGATTTACGTCTCGCCACAAGGGCAAAATACGGCTGACGGCAGCATCAATGCCCCAGTGTCCGACATCAGTCAGGCATTGGATATGGCAGGTGGCGGCGGGACCGTGATCCTGCGCGAAGGTGTATACCGCCAACGTGTCACACTCAAACCCAAGCACTCAGGCAACCCCGGGCAATTGACCACCATCACTTGCTATGCTGACGAAAAGCCCATCCTCAAAGGCTCCGATCAACTCACCGATTGGACGGCCTACAACAAAAATATCTGGCAGCATGACAACTGGAGCATCCCCAGCCAACAGGTCTATGTCGATGGCAAACCCCTGATTCAAATCGGTACCCAAAACGTCATCGGTGATATTGAAGACGGTATGAAGCGTCGTCTTGTCACTGGTAACGATATCAACGACATGGCTGCCGGTTCATTTTATTTTGATGCGAAAGCCAAAAAGCTTTACGTCTGGTTAGTTGACAGTTCTGATCCCAACAAGCACGTGATCGAAGCGGGTGTCCGTGATTACATCATCCGTCCTGCTCATCGTTCACCGGTGACTTATGTGGCTGTGAAAAATCTCACATTCCGTCACGCCAACTCCTCCGTGCCGGAGATTGAAAAACCCTACAACTACACGATGGTCACCGTGGGCAATGAAGGATTGATCGAAAACTGTGATATCCAGTGGGGCGATTTTCGAGGCGTGATGATGGGACGCAACACGCAATTGCTTAACTCCACGATCGCCAACATGGGCAACTGTGGTGTCGATGCCAGCCCGCGTTCACCCTGGCGCGTCTCCGGCTGTACGATTACCAACAATGGACACCGTCGCTATCTGGGTTGGCATTGCGGTGGGCTAAAGCTCATCCCCGATGCATACGGCACGATTGAAAACTGCCTGGTGTCTGAAAACTGGGGACCGGGTGTCTGGTTTGACTGGTCGGATACCGGCGGGCAAATCGTCATCCGCAATAACCGCATTCTCAATAACCGTGCGACACAGATGATCCAAGGCAAAATCCGACACATTGATGTGGCGGGAATCAAAATCGAAACCAGTCGCAATGTCCTGATCTATAACAATCTCATCAGCGGGAATGACGGTAACGGCATCATTGTCATGGCTTCATCAGCAGTTGAAATATTCAACAACACCTTTACCCACAACAAGGGGATGGCAGCGGTACAAGTCGGTGGCGTGCCCCGTGGTAACAAAGCTCTGGGCGGCGGCAATACGCTGGATCATATCAACGTCATCAACAATGTTTTTTATAACAATCACGCGACCTATGATGTCTCACTGCAATTTCCTGTCACCGGTCGGACGGACAAGGTGACCTTCAAACTCAATAGTGATTACAACTGCTATTACCGCTTTGGGGGTCCGGTGCAACTGCACACCGGCGGGACGTACACCGGATTCCTGCCCGCGTTTGATGACCTTAAAACATGGCAGCAGCAAACCGGTTTGGATGAGCATAGCTTTGCGGCAGACCCCATGTTTATCAATGCGATGCAGGGGGATTATCAGCCTGGTTCCAACAGTCCGTTGCGTGATGCGAGTATTGGTTTTGGCAAGCCCTGGACACCTCCGATGTTCGACGCTTCGCCGGATGGTGCAGGGCGCCTGCGCTTTAAGCGACTGGATATCGGTGCCTATGAGTCGGCGGACACGCATGGTAAAGCTGCACCGGTGACGATTGCTCCCAAGGCCGATGGCATGCTCATTGATGATGTGTTGCCAGCGGGCGTCATGTCGTTGGACTGTTCGAATCATGCGTCTGATCCGCGACGATTCTGGCTGTGGACTGCAGTGGATCCCAAGCCTGCCAGCGGTGCGCTGTGTGCCAAGCTCGTTGCGGAGAATGATTCATTGCGGCTGATGGGATTGCTCATGCAGACGCCGATCTCAACTGCTGGATACAAAACACTTGCTGCAAGGCTTTGTCTGTCACCGCAGCAGACACCTGAGAATGTCTTGTTTGCTCTGCAAACCGAAGATGGCAATTACATCGGCCAAGGATTGGGGTTTCAAAGTACCCGCATCAAGCTCCCCAAACAGGTAGCGTCCATTGACCCGGATACCGGTGCGTTGTTAGCAGGTTCGGATTCGCGCACCATTTCATTGTCCCAATTCAGTGACAACCTGACAGCCGGTAAGTGGGTGCAGGTGCAGATGGCGTTACCATCCGAAGCACACAGTCAGATTCGAAGTGTGATCCTGGGTGCGACTGATGGTGTGGTGGCGATTGATCAGATTCAACTGTTACCTTGAGAAAGGTTTTGCATGAAAGCCCGATTACACGAGCATGCATTTACGCTCATCGAATTGCTGGTGGTGATCAGTATCATCAGTCTGCTCATTGCGATACTCCTGCCCGCTTTGGGGGCGGCTCGCAAGAGTGCCCAGGCGATTTCCTGCGCCAGCAACCTTCGACAGATTGGTATTGCCTGCATGTCCTATGCGGCGGACAATCACGATACTTTGCCATTGGTTAAGGCGGATGTCGGTACGGGAAATATCAATGATGACCGGTGGTGGGTGTTGTTGCCAAGGCTCGGTTATATCAGTGGTGTGTCGAATTTTCGTTATCACAAAGCCTCGCAGTTAAGCCTGCTTCGCTGCCCGACAACGCATGGCCAATACAACACCGACAAGACGCCTTACACGTTTAACGGCTGGTTTGGTAAGGCCAATGACTCGGCTCCCAATACGGCAATCGGCCCGGTGAGAGTTGAGCAGATCATCCACGCCAACAAACAATTGATGATCGGTGAAGGTGTGCTGGGGACTTCCTATCCACCATCCCTGATGCCGGTGACCACAAGCAGCTGGCCATGGCGAGGAGTCGGGCAACCGCATTTGGGGGCAAGTCTTAACATCATTTTTATCGATGGGCATATCCATCGGCCATCGCGTGATGACCTGCTTGAAGGGAGTGACGGGACTGTGACCTGGGCAGGTAACGACTTGGCGATCTGGGACCCCAATTGAGGGTTTGATGTTTTTTTAAGCGATGCCTCGGCTATACTTTGGTTATGCACATCATCGTCATGGGCGTCTCTGGGGTCGGCAAAACAGCAGTGGGTCAGCAACTTGCCCGGGCGCTGCATCTGCGCTTTGACGATGCTGATGATTTTCACCCGGCAATGAATGTCGAAAAAATGCAGGCAGGTATCCCACTGACCGATAAAGACCGTTGGCCGTGGCTGGATATTCTCAACCATCACCTTAAACAGACCGCAGGCTGTGTCCTGGCTTGTTCAGCACTCAAAGCTGCATATCGCATGCGCTTGTGCCAAGGGGCTGAGGATGTGCGATTGGTGTATCTCAAAGCAGACCGCGATACGCTTATCCAGCGCATGCAACAGCGTGAACATTTCATGCCCACTTCACTGCTTGAGAGTCAGCTTCAGACTTGGGAAGATCCGACGGCCACTGAGCCTTGGCCCGTGGTGACGGTTGATGCGACTTTGCCCTTGGACGAGGTTGTCTCTCAACTCGTCGCTGCGTTGTCCATGTAGCTTTGCACGTAACCGGCAAGGTAAGCACCTTGGAACTGCCGGGCCCATATTTCATAATGGACATGATCGCAGAACAGTTCGTCATCGGTTCCTAACTGGCGGGTGAATTGCCAAAGGTCGATGATGGTATTCCCCGCTTCTTGCATGATGCTGTCAGCTGCATCGTTGTAGGCATCAAGGTCTTTTTCAAAGCGATGAAACCCGGTGCAGAGACTGTTGTGGATGGTGCTGTTGACCAAAGTGGTGCGCATCCAGATCAGCGGGATGTGAGCTTCTTTGGCGATGTCGACAATCTTCTTGAGATTTGATTGATAGTCTTCAAGTGGCGTTTGAATCTTGCCGGTTTTCGGATCGGTCTTGATGTCATGCAAACCGCAGTTGCATAGAATCAGGTCGATTTTGCCATCGGTCTTCTGGATCATGTCGGTGATAATGCCCAGGGATCGGGAGGAGTCGCCGCAATTCAAATCCTGGGGTTTATCCAGATCGGTCAACGCACTTTGTCTTGCTTCTTCGCTGAATCCCACCCAGTTGACTGCGGACTTTAATGACGATTGGAGATAGGGACCGTATTGGACACTGATGCTATCGCCGATGAGCAGGACGGACGCTTTGGTTTTTGCTTTGTCGTTCATGTTGGGTTGATACTTGTTCTGAATGGAATGTCGGTTGATCGGAGTAACGTTGCTTCACCAGAATACGTTCCAATCCATGAGCGTCAATTCTTGACCATGCCTTTGGCAACGGCATCGCTCCATTTCATCTTCCATTTGTGAATGTGATACGTCAGTGCATCGGGTTGGGCTTCAAATGCCTTGCGGTCGTCGGCAATGGACCACGCGCGTTTGAAGCGTCCGACGTGGTTGAGGATCAACGCAGTGAGTTGCATGCGTTGTGATTGATGCTGCTCACTTGCCCAGAGGTTGGTCAGTTCGCCGGGATCAAGCTGGTGATCGTACAACTCGCCGTCATCGGGATGATCCAGATAGTAGACAAGGCGATAGCGGTCCGTACGGACTGCAAAAACACAGCTTTGATCGTGACTGCCAAAATCCCACTCGCAAACCACGTGGTCCAATCCATCACTTTGGCCTTGAAGTAGTGGCACCTGATTGCTGCCATCCAAATGTTCAGGGATCGGCAAGCCTGCTAATGCACATAAAGTCGGGTACACATCCACCAACTGCATCAGTCCGTGAACAGTCTGGTTTTTCGGTCCCTTGGGATAGCGGAAGATCATCGGCACCCGGTGAATCGACTCGTAAATCCCCATATTTTTAAGCATCAAGCCATGCTCGCCTGCAAAGTCCCCATGGTCAGCCAAATACACAATGATCGTGTTTTCATACTCGCCGGTCTGCTTGAGGTGCTCGACGACTCTGCCGATCTGTTTATCGATTTCCGTGATCAAGGTCAGATGATAAGCAAGCTGAACCTTCAAATCGTCTGCATCAACCGGTCGGTAGGGATACCCACGTTGGCCGGCGCTGATGTAATCTTGTTGGAACTGGGGCTTGCCAGCAAAGCGGTTCTCCAGATAGTCACAGCTATTATCCGGCAAGGTTAATGTCGAAGGATCGTACTGACCCATCTGCTGCGATGACGGGGCGTACGGGTCATGCGGGCGTTGGAAACTCATCTTCAAAAAGAACGGTTTGTCATCCGCTTTATTCTCTAAAAAAGCCAGCGACTCATTGCCCGTCCAGGTCTCCACGCAATGCTCAGCAGGGATCGCACTGACAAACCCCCGCATGCCACTTCCAGGGTGATCTTCTGGCAAGCTGCCCAGATCAAAGTCATCAGCAAGACCTTGCTCCACCAGATAGTTGAAGTAATGACACGTCCGTGGATCATCGGGGTCTGCATCGGTCAGGTCACAATAACGCAGGTGTTCGTAGGCTTCACGGTCCCAAGTGGTGACTTCATGTCCCTTGCCAATCATGGCAGTCTGGTATCCCAGATGGCGCAGATGAGTCGGAAGCGTCAAAGGATTGGGGACTGGGCATCCGGTGAGATTGTTACCAGTGATACCCAGCGTGTGCGGGTATAAACCAGTAATCATCGAGCAACGCGACGGCCCACAAATCGGATTGTTACAGTAGGCACGATCAGCCAGTACGCCGTCAGCCGCAATCGCATCCAGATGTGGTGTCTTCACATCCGGGTGACCCGCAGCACCAATGCATGATGCGTTATGCTGGTCGGACATGATCCAGAGAATGTTTGGACGCTTGGCTGACGATTGGGTGGACATGGCTTGATAACTCCGGTTTGAAACATCGTGAGATAATCAGTATTGCAAGCCGTATCATGATTGCAAGAAGCGATTGGGCATGGTTGCGATCATACAACTTGTTTTGTGTCTGATACCGTTATTGGCGAGGGTTTGATTCGTTGCGCATCTCATTGGATAATGTATGGTTTGCAGCACTTTGAGGTGAATTGATGTATCAGATTCAGATCAAGAAAACTTTTTCAGCCAGTCACGCGATCTATCTGCCCGACGGATCGCTTGAACCGCTGCATGGGCATAACTGGCCTGTGGTGGTGACCGTGGAGTCGAAAGAGCTTGATGCCATCGAAACGGTGATGGACTTTCACGTGCTTGAAGGTTGGATCAATGACTTGCTCGCGACGGTTCATAATCGACATTTAAATGAGGTTGCTCCCTTTGCCGGTGAGGATGGTAAACTTGCTGTTAATCCGACTGCTGAGCGTGTGGCTTGGTGGATCGGGACTCAGATTGCATCGCGTTTACCGGATCATGTGCAACTGGTGCGTGTGTCGGTTGGCGAGGCGGACGGTTGTACCGCGATTTATCTGCCTTGATGTGAACGATGAAAAGTGGATGCCGTTGAAAGAAACAAGCTCGATGGTCGGTTCTCAAAAGGGGCGAGTGACTAGCGACTTGGGACTAGGGAAAGGCAAAACGGATAAGCATAACAGTCAAGCGGGATTTTCTTGACCCTTGTCCCAAGTGGCTAGTCGCCAGTCCCTTTGCCAAACGATGACGTTCATTTTGTGTGAACGGTTCTACTCATGACGATTTAAAGGACTTTAAAAACCCGTATGGAAAAACTCATCCCAACTGAAGTATTCGAAGCCATGCCCATGTTCATGCTGATCCTTGTGGCGATTGGCAGTGTCTGGACACTCATCCGCGGCGCGGACTGGTTGGTGGATGGGGCAGCAGGATTAGCGTTTCGCATGGGGATTCCCAAGGTGATCGTGGGGGCGACCATTGTCTCGCTGGGGACCACCAGCCCGGAGACTGCCGTGTCGGTGATGGCGGCATGGGCAGGTAATGCTGGCTTGGCGTTGGGTAATGCCGTGGGTTCAATCGTCGCTGACACCGGCCTGATTTTTGGTCTTGGTTGTGCGATGGTGGTTCTGCCCGCTGACAAGTTTGTTCTCAAACGCCAAGGCTGGGTGAAGATCGGTAGCGGTGTGCTGCTTGCGGTGATGTGTTACGTCGCATGGTTCATGGACGGTGAGGCTGCACAGATCACCCGAGTCGGTGGCATCCTGCTATTGGTTCTGCTCGTCGCCTACATGTTTATCAGTGTCAAATGGGCCAGACAGCACGCTGCGTTGGACCCTGCCCATGCGCACCCCATGCCCACCGGCATGATTGAGGAGACCATGCCGGCCTTGGCTGAAGACACCGAGGAGATGTCACATCAATCACCGTGGCTGTTGTTGTTGCTTCTGGTGGTCGGTTTAGCAGTCGTGGTTTTTGCCAGTCGATTTTTGGTTGCATCCGCGACGGTGATGGCAACGCGGTGGGGCGTTCCGGATGTGGTCATCGCTGCGACACTTGTTGCGCTGGGGACATCCTTGCCGGAACTGATGGTGGGCATTGCTTCCATCGTGAAAGGTCATCGTGAATTACTTGTTGGCAACGTCATTGGTGCGGATATCCTCAACGTCCTGTTTGTGATCGGTGCTTCGGCCGTTGCCAAGGCATTACCGATTGTGGATCCATCAGCACGGATTCCTGAGATTTTCCTGTATATGCATTTGCCAACGATGTTGGCGATGATGGCATTGTTTCTGGTTTACATTTTCATTGCCATCCGCAAGGGCAGTTTCAGTCGGTGGATGGGCTATCCATTATTGGTGATGTATGTGGCATATGTCGTGTTGCAATTCGTACTCACCGCCGGCGGCCCAAGTGCATAAGTGATTAAACCATGAGTTGGATTCAAACTTTTACGGGTAAAGCCTTTTACCCCTTAGCCGATGAACCGGGCGAGATTGATATCCGCGACATTGCCCACGCGCTGAGTTTGCAGTGTCGGTTTAACGGTCATTGCAATGTGTTTTACAGTGTGGCTCAGCACAGCGTGCATGTGTCGGAAGTGGTGCCATCCGAGTTTGCGTTATGGGGTTTGATGCATGATGCAGCCGAAGCGTATTTGTCGGACTTGCCACGCCCGGTCAAGGGTCAGATGCCTCAGTTTTCGGAGTTGGAAGACAAGCTCCTTGGGCGGATACTCGCGGCGTACGATTTGTCTTTGCCGATGCCTTCGCAAGTGAAGTTGGCAGATGAGCAGTTGTTGATGACCGAAGCACGGGACTTGATGCAAAGCCCACCTATGGATTGGTTGATCCCCGTGGATGCTTTGGATGATTTGAAGATTGAGCCGATGTCACCAACTCAAGCAGAACAGGCATTTTTGCAACGGTATGATCAGTTGACACAATGCTGATTAACGTGTTCGCTTGCCGGGGGCGAAGCTCCCTGGTAAGCGAATCAGCAGGTGCCTTCCAATCCCATCAGTGTTGGTTTATATACCACCGTCAAGCAGTGATTCTTTATGTCTACGGTTTTGGGGTGGTTTACACCATGCGACAATGCTGTCGATTATCCGTTAGGCGAGTATTTAATCATGTTGCTCAGGGCTTGTATTGCCAAAGATGGGTCTTCATCGGCTCGTTTTCGTGGTAGTCCTGATTGAATACCAACACTTCGGTGAGGCCAGCAGCAGTGAGTTTGTCGGCTGCCATGTTGTTATCCAAGACCATCACATACCGGGGCATTTTGGCCGGATAATTCGTGTCGGACATAAAATCCTGGAGTTGATCCATCTCAATGGAATCAATAATCCGCATGGAGAAGAAGACGAACTCTTCGTTAAGCTCATCATGTCGGTCGGTCATATGCAGGAAACGCACCGGTGAATCGTTGACCACCTGTTTAAAACGGACTGCTTCGTTATAGACCGGATGGAGTTGGTCGTGGCCGATGGAATAGGCATGCAGGATCATGGAGGTAAAGACAATTGCCCAGGCTGCATTGAGGTATCCGGCGCGGAGATGTTCGTTTCGCCAGTGTGCCTTAGCGCCCAGGTAGGTGATCCCTGAGCAAAGCAGGACCCAGAAAATGATCAGTGGCAGTTGGACTTTACCAAAGGCTGCCATATCCGTGTGACCGTTTTGTATAAACCAGTCATAGCCGAGAATCATGCCCATGACGACCAGTGGCGCACCTGCGAGCATCACCCAATGTGGGATCCGCAGCCAATCCAATTTCTCGTCTTTTTCACCTGCATCGGTGATGCGTTGATGGTCAACCCAAAAGGCGCCGAACATCAAACCAATGGCAGGGATAATCGGGAGGATGTATCGTTGCTGCTTGGCAGCGGGGATTGAGAAAAAGATAAAGATCAATGCCATCCAACCCCATGCATAAAGCATTTGTCGGCGGCGACTGCCAGTCGCCAAACCCCACGGTTGAAATATTGCACCAAAGAAAAGTACTGTCCACGGCCAGATTAATCCCAGCAGTCCGACGTAGTACCAGACCGGCTGAAATTCCGGACGTGCAGCGGCATACTCATGAGACAGTCCACTGGCGGTATCCGGGAATGTCGTGAGGATGTAGTTGTACCAAGGGAAAGCCAGTGCAGTTGCTACGGCCAGTCCGATGAGCAGTCCGCCGGCGTTGCGAAGCCAATCATGTCGATGAAGCGCAATGCAGAGGATCGCAGGTAACAGCAGCAGCGGGTATGCCAAAGGTCCTTTGGACATGATCGCAGCACCGAGTCCGACACCACAAAGCACCCACCCCAGAAGATATCGCCAGACTTTAAAGGGACGGTCCGGGCGATGCGGTCCGATGGCCCACCAGGCAGCTGCCACAGCAAAGGTTACAAACGCAGTGAGATGGATATCGTAGGAAGCCAATCTTGCCTGTCGTTGAACCAGTAGCGTGGTACCTGCAAAAAAGGCTGCAAGCAGTCCGGTGTGGATATTGCCAACGGATAAACCTAACCAGTAGACCGATGCGATGAGCAGCAGTCCCAACGCCACGCTGACATATCGGGCGCGGAGCATAAGTTCTCTGGGGTTGGTTTGATCAGGCGTCAGGTCGCCCCATGCCATGAGGTTCAGCCAGACCGCCAGAGGGGGTTTGTTAAGTCGCGGTTTGCCACGCCACGTGGGGACGACCCATGCGTCATCGCGTTGGGGGATGTCATGCCACCCATGTTGGGCGAGAAAGGTTTCGGTACTGCTGGCAAGGGTGACATTTTCCATGGTATGCCATGTGTCACGCAGACCCAGTGAGGTGAGCAGTGGCAAAGCGCAGGCACAGAGCATCAGCACCCATGCCCAACGTGGGCGATCGGATGATAAAACAGGCTCAGCCAGGCGAAACGGTCCGTCAGCAGTCTTCAATACCCTGTCCTTCGTCTTTGTGTTCTGACAGGTCGGTGGCGGGAGGCTTGTTTGCTCCCGAGGTTGGGGTGAGTGTCAGATGATGACGGTCAAGTGACCCTCTGACACGACGTCCCAATGCCAGTTGTCTCACCGAACCGTCCTGATCGCTGAGCATCTTACCAAATTGTGCGAGTTGTTTGGCGCCAAGTCGGTCAGGACGGACACCTGCTTGAGCCAAGACTTGTCTTAGCACCAGACTCAGCATCGCAGGATGCAGGGCTTTGAGCTTGGCTCGACTGTAGGTTTGGCAGTGTTTAGACGATTTGGAGACTAGTAAACAGTGATCCACAGCCTGTTGACACTGTATGTCCAAAAAGTGTTGGAGGCTTTGGAGTTGATCGGTGGTGTTGACGATTTGCTGGGGTAAATCCGGGCGAAGTTCCAGGAGGCTGGGGATGACCGACTGCCGTAATGCTGCGCGAAGGCGGGTGGTGTCGGTATTGGTATGGTCTTCGCACCATGTTTGATTGATCTGGTTTAGCAGGTCAATGGCCATCGCATGATCGGTCATCAAAGCTGGACGCATCAGGGCGATCCCATGAGCCAGCTCGCGCGTCCAGGGCATTGCTCCCAGTCCGCGAAGTGATGCACCGCGGAGCAGTCGCATGAGCAAGGTCTCCAACTGATCCAAACCATGCTGAGCGGTGAGGACTGCGGTACAGTCATGTTGCTTTGCCATTTGGATCAGGGCTGCGTAGCGCTGTTGACGGGCCATGTCCTCGACATTGCCTGCCTGGGTGTCGATGGACAGATCGATTCGCTCAAAGGGCAGTTGGTGCTGGTTGGCAAGTTGTTCGGTGAGTTGGGCATCGGACTCTGCATCATCGCGCAGATGATGTTGGACATGCCCGACGACGAGCTTCAATCGCCAGCGTCTGCGGGTTGCAATATTGGACATCGCACAGAGCATGGCCACCGAGTCGGCACCACCGCTGACTGCTAAAAGCAGCTTTTGACCGGGCAGCACATGGCAGTGATGTGCCAACCCATCGACAATTGCTTTGACGAATGGATGCCGAGGGGGGATGATGTTGGGCGTGCTGGCCATACTACCCATGATAGCTTCAACTGTCGGTTCTGTATCAACGGGACTAGCTTACTCGTTCAAAGCGCAGGATATGCTTCTCGTCTGTGGCGTGATGCTGCTGGTCTCCTGGGCATTGATGCGACTACGATCCAAAACACGCAATCGCAAACCCCTGGCAAGACCGCAGGAAATCATCGAACGCAACCGCCAGGTCCGCGGTATGCAGGGGCAACTCGAAGAACTCATGGTCGAAGTCGAAGCCCTCACCCGACGCTTCGGCGTGCAACTCGATGCCAAGGCACGTCGACTTGAAAATCTCCTCGCACAAGCAGATGACCGCATTGAGCAGTTACGGGAGTTGCAAGGTCAACCTTCACTGCATCAGGGTGAAGTTGACGATGAGCAGAATGCAGCTTCAGGCAATGCCTCCGTCCAACAAGAACGAACACCACCGCCAGCGCCCATTGAGGAAGACCCCCTTGCGAAGTCGGTTTATCAGTTGGCGGATAGCGGGATGGATGCTCATGCCATAGCCATGCAGCTCAACGAACATGTCGGCAAAGTCGAACTGATCCTCGCCTTACGCAAAGCAAAATAAGCTCTGGATTGCCAGCCAGTCATTGAACATCACCAATCAAGCTGCTCGGAGTCTTCTGCAAACGGGGGGGTGTCGAGCATGAATTGCACCTGTTCGTCGGACAGGTCATATACCAACATTGTTTTGTTGATTACCTGATCCGGCTGACGTACACGCAGATGCGCACAGATTCGAGCAAGCCGTAATCGCAACCACATCCATTGTTCATGAGATAATGCTTCCATGCCATGTGCATGATGGCCAGCGGACTTGGGCATTTTCAGGAGTCCACTTTTGAAATACTCTCGGAGCCGACGATATTCCTGATCCATCTGCGGCGTCCAATCGCGTGGCAGGACTTTGGGCGTTGCACCTGACAGATAGTTGCTGCTGATCGCAAACCTCCCGCCATGTAACGTCTTGTCTGACCACTGAAGCAAACTCTTGCCACCAAGTGAGGGGTCCGCTTCAGCGACCGCCCCAAAGCCTGCAACATAATCAGACTGTTTAACAGCAATGTGAACATCCTGCCCCCAGTCCAGATTGTCCACAGCCAGATGTGGGAAGATCGCGTCGTGTTGTCGGGCTGCCTGATTGGTAAACGTCAAAAATTGCTGCGGGAATAGGACCGTTTGCATCACCAATACCGTGACACATAACAGGCTGAATTTTTGAGCAATGGGTATCCATCGCTGCTGTTTGGCTGACTCTTTACGTGGCGGACGCATCAGTGAACCCGTCAACACAAACAGGGCAGGATACACTGGCAACAGCAACCGCCAACCCGTCGGCTCGGTCACTCGGGAAGCGGTATACATCGTGCAGACAATGATGCAAAGCATCGGCCAACTCAGTTGAATGTCACGTTGACGTTGGCCTTTACTGAGTATCCAAACCACCTGGGCGAGCAACAACAATACAAGCGTCGCAAGCGGTGTCTTGATCAAAAACGTGTAGCGATAAAAACTCCCCGGATGGGAATCGAACACCTGCCCGTTGAGATACCAACTGCTTGCCCACAGTTCAGTGGGTTGAGGTTTACTGGCCATCGCCCATTGCATGACGCCTACAAGGACCAGCAGCATTAACGGCCAGATCGGAGGCGGGCTGCCGGACTTGCCAAGACGGATACCTTTACGCCATGTCCATGCAGCCAGGGCAGTGAGGATCAACGCGTTGGCAAGATCAGGTGTCGCAAGCGGCGCATGGGCGAGTATGGCTGGCGAATAGCAGTACATCGCCAACGTCAACAAGCCGCCATGGTCGCCCCACATTTTTCGACTCATCGCAAAAAGCAGAATCGCCAGCACGATACTCATCAGTAAAGTCGTGTACCGTGCTGCAAAGAGCGGCGAGTCCGAAGCGTTGAACAAGCCGGTATGCACCCACGCTTTGACCACGTGATCCAACTGAGCAGCGATGGGCATCTGACTGTCAGGACTCACCGGGCGATGCGCACCATCTGGGGCGTTGAGCAGTTGCATGCCTACGACATAGTCATAGGGATGCGGATGCCTGCCAAGTCCATCACGATTGCCCAGCAGAGCTTCAGAGCCTCGGACCATGTGGCCAATCTCCGGCCCGACGGGTGAAAGCTCAGAGACCTGGCGTTGCACCAGCCAGACGTGTCCAGCAAGCAAAACCATCGCCAGCACGAACACCCATCTGGGCGTCACATTATCGGACTTCTTGGCCAGTTTGAGATTCTCAGATTCAGATACGTTCATCAGTTAAAGCATTGTAATCGCAGATCAAATATTTGGTATTGCGTTGATCAAGACATTGCTCCGCCAAGGTGCCAAGAATGCCAGGGTTTAAGTCAGAGAAAGACATTATTTTGCCTTAGCGAGTCGGCTCGTGTCGAGCCGGGATTGAGCGAAGCTCAAATTCAGCACACAAACAACATGTTTGATACCGAAATTTTCTCCAGCTGCGGATTTCGTCGCGACACTGAGGCTCGCTAAGGCAAAAACGTCAATATGCGTTCATTATGAGGGCTTGGCGATCAGACTTGGCAGACGAAAAAAAGTCGGTATACTGTGTCGTTCCAAACAAATGGATGCCAGTCGCGGCCGTGGCGGAATTGGCAGACGCGCTAGACTAAGGATCTAGTGGGGGTAAAACCCCGTGGAGGTTCGATCCCTCTCGGCCGCACTTAAAAATCAGACGCTTGTCGGTATAATACTGACAAGCGTCTTTTTTTTGTTGGACGCCAGTTGTGAAAATCAATCTCGCTTGTGACGTTGGCACGAACACACGCGTAGGAAGGCATGCGCATGCAGGTTCATTGGAAAGTGAAACCCGCAGAGAAACATGACCGTGATGTCTTGATCAGTCTGTGGCATCAGTTCATGCAGGAAGAACATGAGCAGGAGATGACTTTGGCGCAATGGCCGTCAACGACATCGCTCAAGAACTGGATCACTAGACTGGATCGACAAATCCAGCAAGGCAAGATCACGGTCATCCTCAAAAACCAAACCGTTGTCGGATTCATCGGCATGATTGATTACACCGACAAAGACTGGGTTCCAGCACACGTAGCCTATGTCGTGGATATCTACATGCTGCCTCATGCACGGAGTTTCGCTGCGTTTAAACAACTCATCAACGGCTTTAGCCAGCAGGTTAAGGATCGGTACAGCCAGATTTGGACCAACATCGCATCCAGTAAACATCGGGTCGGTGCGCTGCTGTCACGTCTGGGGTTTGCCATCTTGCCGGACATCGAAGTACCGGGGTTGGAAGATCAATGCTACCTGAGTAAAACCATCCGCGAAGTTGACCCCAGAGCAGACAGCGCCAACATGTTCGCAGCAATGATGTCAGGCAAGTGATACGCGAGAAGACGGATGCGTTTAATTGTTTGAATCTCAGCTGTCTTGATTCAAGTTTAGCTGCTATTCGTAGCATGCTTTGACTCAAATTTAGCTGCGACACTGCGTGTCGCTGATTCACGCGATTGTTGTGACACATTCAGCGGCACGCAGTGTCGCAGCTATGACAAGACACAGACACGACAATTGAATTGACACTGGCGCAATAAAAACGCAGCAACAGGTATCAACCCATTCCTGCGTTTTTGTTTGTATTTGTGATGCTTAAATCACATCATGACTCAGTGGTGACACTTGGCTAATTTGTCAGCATACTTTTCGCTCAACGCCTTGGCACCGTCTTCCCGGCCGGTCTCTTTGAGACGTTCAATGTAATTCTTCAGAACCTTGACACCTTGGCCATGATGTGTGTGATGCGGGCCGCCTTCGCGGATAACTGTCCACATCGGATCGACGACATCGTTGCAGGTGATCGCCATCTTCTGCATCTGTGTGTCATGCCAACCCATCAAGCGGTGCGCACCTTCTCGGCAGAGTTCCGGATGCGCTTCGGAAAGGTCATTAAGCTCGTGCGGATCATTCTCCACATCAAAGAGCATTTCCTGATCCAGCAGATGGAAACCATCATGATACGTGCGGATGTACAGCCACTTGCCCCAACGCGATGAACGTTGACAGACGTGACAGCATTGACTGACCACCAGGTCATCACGCCCGGCATCCGAGCCATCCTTGAGGGTGGCTGCGTAGCTTTGGCCATCCCAGATGTCAGGCTTTTCACTGCCGATCATGTCCATGACAGTGGGAGCCCAGTCGATGTTGTAATGCAGACCGTCGTCGACTTTGCCAGCAGCGCCGCCGGGCCACTTGACGATCATCGGGATATGACAGGTGCCCTGGTCTGCGGTGCCATGTTCGCCGTAGATGCCCAGATCACCCTGGTTTTCACCATGATCCGCGGAGATGATGATGACGGTATCGTCGTAGACGCCATCGGCTTTGAGCTTTTCGATCATCCATTTGATCTTGTCATCCACGTAACGGATGGCAATGTCATAACCATCAATCCATGTCTTGAGCGTGTCCATGTCGGTGATGCGCTGCGGTAGTCGGGGCCACTGCTTGGTGTTGTTGTCACTGTACATGCCAAGGTCCGAGCAGGAGTGAGGCCCGGTTTTTTTCATGTGCTTGGCGAGTAGTTCCTCGGTCATCCAGTCGGCCACAGGTTCATTCTCAAACGGGTTGGGGTAATCCAACGGTGCGCGGTAAGGCGTGTGGATGTCCCAGAAGTTGATGTGCATGTACCAATTGTCTTTGGAGGCATTGTCGTTGAACCATTTTTCAACGACCGGCTGAACGACCTCAGCGGACTCCATGCCACCTTGACCGGTGTTGTGGATTTCGTTGAAGCCTGCATAGAAATGCCATGCTGCGTGACGTTGACCAAAGGGCGAGATCATCGCGGTGTGATAGCCTGCGCGTTGAAGCTGTCGGGCGAACCCGTGGTCATCAAAGTGATCGCGGAAGCCTCGCCCCTTGCCTTGGACTTTGGGTTGCGCTGCACTGCCACCGTGTCCGACGACACCGGTCTGGATGCCAAATCGCCCGGAGTAAAACGCGGTCCGTGAGGGTAAGCATGGCGCGTCAGGCGTGTAGACATTGGTGCAACGCAGACCTTCAGCGGCGACCTGATCAATCGTCGGGCTGGTGTTGCGATGATAGCCGTAGCAACTTAGATGGTTTGGATTCAGTGCATCAAGGTCAAGATATAAAATGCGCATGATGGGGTTCCTTTGTGAACAAAGCGTATTTCAATTGTGAGTGATGTTTGGCTGACCGCTGAGAATTTCACCTGCGTCAGTCAGCGCGTTAATGATTTGTGTATTGGGTTGTGGGTTGGCTGGATGGACGACCTGTGCCATGGTCAGAATGCCCCAGAGTGTTTGGCTGTCGTGCTGATCAAAAATCGGCACGCTGTATCGGCGGACACCGTTGGGGTTAATGGTCAGATCAAACGCATAACCCTGGCTTGTGGTCTGGCGAACCAGTTGGTTGAGTTTGTTGATTTTGATGGGTTGAGCTTTGCAGTGTTCATCCCATTGCCAGAGTTGTTTGCGGGGCGCCTGTTGTGCATCGTCTGCCCAGCTGCGGTAGACCAGATCAAGTGATTCGATTTCGGTCAGGTCACGGTAGTGGCCGATCCGCGCGGTCGCTGTGACGGTAACAGTGTCCGGCTCAACGCGCTCGATCATGGTCAAGCCGCCAGCGAGTTTGCGGTACAGTTCACAGGTGTGTCCAAACTGTTGACTTAGACCACTCATCACTTCACGAGCGCGGTGAATGAGGGTCATGCCTGTCTCTACCCGCTGAGTAAGCGATATTTTGGCTGAGTATCGTTTGGTCAGTTCATCACGTTCCACTGCACCACAGTCACACAGCGCGCTGAGCAGTCGCAAGACCGAGGTCTTGGGGAAGCCGGTTTCACTGACCAGTGCTTCGAGGGTTGAGGCACCTTTGCTGGTGAGTGCTGCGAGGATCGCCAATCCACGTGTCAAAGCTGGCGCAGGATCGGGGGTGATGGGCGTAGGGGACCAGTGTTCCATATATGGAATATAGTTCTAAAAATGGAATAGTCAAGAGGCAAATGTATTTTGTATTTCAAATTGCTATCCAAACCGCTTGCAATTTTAAAATTGATCTAATCTCAACGTTTCTAACATCTGTTCAAACCAGCGGCTAAAGGGTGGATTCGAAATTCCCTCCACTTCTGCTACAATACAAGGCTCGGCATACAAAGTGTGTGTCGGTCATTTAACCACTCAGTTAAGGAAACTGAATATGTCTTCTGCCCCGAATGTCGCGATTGTCGGCGTCACTGGCGCTGTCGGTCAGGAATTTCTCCGGGTCCTCGACCAACGGAACTTCCCCATTGGTAACCTCAAACTGCTCGCCTCTAAACGCAGTGCAGGCAAAACCGTCGACTTCAAAGGCAAAACCTATACCGTCGAAGAATTGACGGAAGATTCCTTTGGTGATGTGGACCTTGCCCTGTTCTCCGCAGGTGGCTCAATCAGCAAGAAGTTCGGCCCCATCGCTTCTGCTGCCGGTGCGACCGTGGTCGATAACTCCTCGGCGTTTCGCATGGTGCCTGAGATTCCACTGGTTGTTCCTGAAGTGAACCCCGAAGCCGTCAAAGGCATCGAATTGGGTAAGGGTGGCATCATCGCCAATCCCAACTGCTCGACGATCATCATGCTCGTGCCGGTGACCCCGATCCACCGTGCCGTCGGTGTCAAGCGAATGGTGGTCAGCACGTATCAGGCAGCCTCCGGCGCTGGCGCCGCTGCCATGGCTGAACTCGAACAGCAGACCCGCGAAGTCCTCGAAGGCAAAGAGCCGACATGCGACATCTTCCCCCGTCAATATGCGTTTAACATCTTCTCTCACAATGCCCCGATCACCGAGACGGGTTACAACGAAGAAGAAATGAAGATGGTCAAGGAAACCCACAAGATTTGGAACAACCCCAACGTGCAGATTGCTGCTACGTGCGTGCGTGTTCCGGTGATGCGGGCTCATGCTGAGAGCATCAACCTTGAACTTGAAAATCCCATGGACGAAAAGGAAGCCAAGGAATTGCTTTCCAAGTCCGCAGGCGTGAGCATCATTGATGATCGTGCTGGTAACAACTTCCCAACACCACTTGAAGCGTCCAACAAGGATGACATCTTTGTAGGTCGCATTCGCAATGACATCTCCCGCAAGGGCACCGGTGTCAGTGGCATCGAACTGTTCGTTTGCGGCGATCAGGTCCGCAAGGGTGCAGCACTCAATGCCGTGCAGATTGCGGAATTACTCATCAAGTAAGCTTGAGCATCGGATGTTAATCCGGTGCAGGATGACGATTCAACACGCATAGACTTGCACCAGATTTACATCGGGTGCTAAACACAATTGAATAACACAATGCTACGCACGGTTCGGTTTATACTGAACCGTGCGTTATTTTTTGCCTTGCCTCTACTACCTGCTGACTATTCCCTACTCCCTGATCTGCTACACTAATCCCATGCAACAGGACATCGAACGTATCCTCATTGATCGGCATACCATCGCTAATCGCGTG
Source organism: Phycisphaerales bacterium UBA7800 (assembly GCA_002480565.1). Classification (GTDB taxonomy): domain Bacteria; phylum Planctomycetota; class Phycisphaerae; order Phycisphaerales; family Phycisphaeraceae; genus UBA7800. Next base: position 55,196 of record DLCK01000060.1, read on the forward strand.
CGCGAAATCGCTGAGCAGATCACCGCTGACTTTCAGGAAGAGGGCACGCCCGGTTTGCCGGAGATCACGATTGTGCCGATCCTCACCGGCAGTTTCATGTTCGTCGCTGACCTGGTGCGCGACTTGCCTTTGCGAATGCAGATTCGACTCATCACCGTCAGTTCCTACCCTGGGACATCCACGGAAAGTAAGCCTGCGAAAATTGGCAGTGACCTTGACGATCTGCCTGCGTCCCTTGCTGGTTCGCATGTTTTGCTGGTGGATGACATTCTTGACTCAGGGCAGACTTTGCGACTGGTCAGCGAATTGTTGTCAGCCAAAAATCCGGCATCACTTAAAAGTTGTGTCCTGCTTCGCAAGAAGCGTCCGGCAGCCATGCAGCAGCCCGTGGACTATGTTGCCTTTGATATCCCTGATGAGTTCGTGGTGGGTTATGGTTTGGATTACGATGACTATTACCGCAACCTGCCGGATATCGTGGTGCTTAAGCCGGATGTGGTGTCGCAGCAGCAAGAGGGTTAATCAGCGATGACGCGAACCAAACCCAATGACACATCACGCAACGCGGAGTTGGATCATGAGCAGGTGCATGACCAGCCCAACGCAGCGATCCTGCCAGCGGAGTTGCTCCAGCCTGGGGAGGTGATCATTCTGCTGCTTAAGCCGAGTCTGTGGTATTTGATCCTCGCACCATTGCGGACGTTGTTGATGATCGTGCTGTTGAGTTATGCGTTGTTTTATCTCTGTGATTACACCAGTCTGCCTTTGTCCAAGCATGACATTCTCATCGCTGGTGGCGGATTCTTCGGGCTTCGCGTGTTCTGGCAATTCCTCAATTGGCTAAGTCGAATCTACGTCCTCACCGATCAACGCATCATCCGTGTCAAAGGCGTCTTTCAGGTTCAGATTGTCGAAGCGCCACTCAAAAAACTCCAACATACGCAGATGACTTTCCTTGTCCGCGAGCGACTCTTCGGGTTAGGCAGTATCCACTTCTTCACCGCAGGGACGGACTATCCCGAAGCAAGCTGGGTGATGATTAATCATCCACTTGAAACACATCAACAGATCATCAAGACGATGAACAAGTATCGGTAACCCCCGGAAGTTTCCCAGACCCCCGGAAGTTTCTTGAACGTGATCACAAGCCGCCAGATGAGCGCAGCGAATCTGACGGGTATCTTGTGTTGTGTGTGAAGTGTGACCCGTCAGATTCGTTTCACTCATCTGGCGGCTTGGGTGTTGTTCTTTGACACATGCGAAGACATGCACGCTTATCGCGTGTCAGCGACACGTAGTGTCGCAGCTATTTTTAAGTCGCATAACGTGTATGACGCAATAGCTGCAATATGCATATTTAAATTACGTTTCACGAATGACATCGTCGCAGTAACACTTGTTTTCAAGTCACTTCACATGCACAAGACAATAGCTGCAACACTGCGTGTTGCTGATGCATCGAAGATGTAATTCGTTTGATGCTGACTGTCAGCGTCGCGCATAAAAAAACAGACGCCTGCGTGATGCAGACGTCTGTCTTGAATTTCGATATCAAATCAAGCGTGCAGATTACGCAAGATCGGGAGCCAGGTTCTTGACGACTTCGACAAGATCCTTGACGTGGCTTGCGGATTCTGCGAGCAGTTTCTTTTCGTCATCGTTGAGATTGACTTCGATGATCTGCTCGACACCTTCTTTACCCAGGACTGCGGGGACGCCGACGAAGTATCCGCCGATGCCGTATTCCTTGTCGCAGTAAGCTGCACAGGGGAGGATGCGCTTCTTGTCCTTGATGATGGCTTCGACCATCTGGACGGTGCCCGATGCCGGTGCGATGTAGCCGGAGGTGCCCATCTTCTTGACGATTTCGCCGCCGCCGACCTTGGCACGTTGGACCAGTTCGCCGAGGCGTTCTTCGCTGATGAACTCGGTGACAGGGATGCCAGCGATGTTGGTAAAGCGGGGCAGTGGAACCATATCGTCACCGTGACCACCGAGCAGCATGGCATTGATGTCCATGACGGAAAATCCGGTTTCCATGGCAATGAAGGTCTTGAAGCGTGCCACGTCCAGACAGCCGGCTTGGCCGATGATGCGGTTAGTCGGGAAGCCGGTGGCTTTCCATGCGGTGTACACCATGGCGTCCAGTGGATTGGAGACGAGGATCACAATGCTGTCTGGAGCATACTTTTTGACGTTTTCGCTGACGGACTTGACGATTTTCACGTTGGTGCCAATGAGGTCATCGCGGCTCATGCCCGGCTTGCGGGGGATACCTGCGGTGACGACGACAACGTCCGAACCTTCGATTTTGGAGAAATCGTCGGTGGCAACGATGTTGCTGTCGAACAGTTCCATGGGGCCGGCCTGAGCCAGGTCAAGCATGCGGCCATCGACGGGCAGCATTTCGTCACGCTTAAGGTCAACTGCGACGATATCGCCCAGTTCCTTGTTGGCAGCCCAGAGAGCGACGGAGGCACCGACGTTGCCACCAGCACCGATGACAGAGATTTTTGCGCGTTTTGGCATTTTGAGAGTTCCTTCAATAGAGAGTTAGGCGGTTATTGATACAAAAAACTGTTTTCTCTTAAAAACAGAACCGCCATGATAGTGAATTACTGTGATTCTGCAAAAAAGACTAAGCGAATTTTGTGTGAAATATTGGTTTTGTCGCTTTTGAGTAAAGCATTTAAGTTTATTTCAGACTTGCTCATTTGAGGGTTTGAAGTATCATGGTGACAGTTGTTTTAATTGATTGTTTCTGGGGAACCACTCATGTCCATCCGATCCCAAGCCCATGCTTTAGCCCGGCGCCTCAAGTACAAGCTGTCGCCACGCTCCCGATCTTGCCATGTGGCTGATCGACTGCGTCGCCGTGGGGCGATTTGTGAGCCGTTGGAAAGTCGTGTGTTGCTTAGCGCGGTGACGGTGACCGCGCCTTGGGATCGTGTGGATGGGGATACCTCGTCTATCGAAGCACTCGTCGCCACTCCGGGTTTGGACAACGAAATCTCCCTGCGTGAAGCGATCCAGGCAGCCAACAACACCGAGGGGGCTGACGAGATTGAGTTCTGGCAGTACCTTAAAGGATTGTCCCTTGAAGTCGTGTCTGATTTACAGGTCACCGACACACTGACCATCACCGGCCACGGCGAAGAAGATATGTTCCTCTCAGCCGACGGCATTCATGCGTTTTTCAACATCGACATGACCGACACTCCCGGCGGTTCGTTCACGCTCAATGACATCACGCTTCAGGGCGAAGCGGAATATGCTGTGCTTGCTCATCCTGGCGAAATCACGCTTAACGATGTGACGATTCGACTCGAAGGTGAGCCGGATGATGATACGTATGTTGCATCATCCTATTGGGTAGGCAGCACTGTTATTTTAGGCACGGTATCCTTCGACTCGACTGACGAAGAATTTCAGCTTGATTGGACCATCCCCAATACCAGCAGCACCACTATCCAAGCTGATAAAATTACCATCGACAACTTGACCGGCATCGACATGGAAATGACGATTCAGGCCACTGGCCATGTCCAGATCGGTTCGATTACCAACGTGGGCAACGACCTGACCATCGAAGGTGATTCCATCACCGCAATCGGCACAGTCACCACCACGCCGTCATACAATTCCGATTACCGCGATGCTGGGGATATTACCTTCACGTCCCACAACGGTCCGATCACCGTACATAAGGTGACGGCGAATGCAGGTGGTCCCAAGGGTGGATCAAGACTCACGTTTTCAAGTGAGAGCTTCCACTTCTACATTAATGCAAATGGTCAAGAGTTCACGATCGATGACCTCATTTCATCTAATTATGCCAACATTAAGGATACAGGTTTGAATGCCAGCAATGGCGGTGACATCACCTTCCAAACCAGCAATCCATCATGGGACGGTCCGCTGGTCTACATTGAAGGTGACGGTCTGATCAGTGCAGATGGGCAGAATGTGTTTATTGGTACCGGTGGATTAAGTGGCACGATCACCATCGAACATGAAGTGGCATCATTGGGCACAGCAACTCTGACTGTCTCCTCTGAACCGGGTGACAATTCGCAAGGCATTGAAGCCGGTGGTGTCTGGGATGATGTTGATGAAGACCCCGGCAAACTTCGTGATCTCGTCAAACAATATGGCGGCATCATCATCGGGCAATTCGTGATGAAACCCGGCGAACTCAAACTCAATGAACAGGTCTTGCAGGATGGCTTTGGGGGAGTGATATCGGGCAGTGGTTCACTTACATTGGGAGGTACGTACACTTTCTCGGGTTTAACAGTAATTTCGGGCGGATTGTATGGCTACTCGGTCCGTGCTCACGATCACAACCTGACTGGCAATGCCACAATCGATGATCAAGGTCGCCTGGTGTACACCTTTAGCCCCAATGAACTTGAAGGCAGTTCCCAAACCTACCAAATCCTGACACAGCCCGATCAAGGCACGATCAGCTTTGTCGATGACCAATTTGTGTTCTACCCCAAAGATCGTTTCGACTTCTCGATTGACGAAATCAGCTTCAAATACCGCATCATCTATGGCAACGGTAAGACGAGTAATCGTTCAACGATCACCATGAACATGCAGGATATCAACACCTATGAGCAATATAATTCGGTTGCTCCCAATGCTGCTCCGAATCTGGTGCGAACGGATTCCAACTCAGCCATCGACATCAACGTGCTTGGTAATGACTATGATCCCGATGGTGACCTGCTTATCACAGCGGGTGTGGATGTGGTGAGTCATTTGGGTGTTGGCTTAACGGTCAATGCTGATGGCACGATTGCTTATGATCCCACGGGTCAATTTGCAACGCTATTAACAGGCCAGAGGGTGCGGGATCACTTTTCCTACACCGTGTCCGACCCGTTTGGCAATACCGACACGGTGCGCGTGTTTGTCAATGTGACCGGTGCAGCTGAGCCTGTTTTTAATGTTGCAAGTGTAGCAAGTCAGTTGCCGATGCAAACGCTAAGTCGCCTGCCGGTGAGGGTGCATGCACAGGTGCAATTGCGTGATGTGAACGTGTCGCCGATCAGTATGCAGCCGAGTCATTCGCTGCGGTCATTGTTGTCATCGCTTGAGGGTGATGATGAAAAAACAGATCGTCTGCGATTGATGTTGGTGGATGAGATTGGATGAATGTGTTTTGGGGGATTGCATGGGGTCTGAAGCCCCCATGCTTTAGGTTGAGTATCATTGTGTTGATGTGTTGCTCAGTTAAAGCTCGGGGGCTTTAGACCTCGAGCAATGCCTTTGAGTGAATGTGATTGACATTATCATTGCTCTTTTGCGTGGAGATTCTCCCTTGTCACGCACCAACCCCAACGCATGGCATAATTATTATCACTGCGTTGGATCAACTTACGGGACATGGCTTCGCGGTGATCCGCGGGGCTTTCGGACTCAGCGGCATATGCAACATGTGGATGGTGATTACAAACAGCCTCCGCCGGACATCTACAAGCCGCTGTTTGAATACAACAAAAAAAATCTCAAATATCCGCCGGTGAAGTTATCCCAAGATCAGCAACGCATTTTATGCAGGGCGATAGTTGGAAGTTTGCAGGATGATAATGCGTTGCCCGTCGTACTTGCGATTGCAGTGAATCATTTCCATTTGTTAGCACGTTTTACTCAGATGTCGCCAGAACTGATTGCCAAACACAAAAGTCATTTGCTTGCAGACGAACGTGATCCATCACCACGGTTTTATCTTGGACGGGCAAGGCAGGTTGCCAGCTTTGCACTTGCACAGCAAAATCTCAAACCACCCAGTGCGGTATGGGCATCTCGGCCGACTTGTAAGCCGGTACGTAGTCGGGAGCATCAACTCGCGGTCGCGCGGTATATCAAAGCCCATGTCCGTGAAGGTGCTGCGGTTTGGCATATCAACGATGGGTTTTTGTTTGAGCGGTGAATGGGGTTGATTCGGATGGGGGAAATTATCGTGGGGATTACATGGGGTTTAAAGCCCCCTTGCTTTAACTGGGAAAAGTTTTGATACAAAAAAACACGGTTGCACATGGTGATCATGCACAACCGTGTTTGTTTTTATTGTCACGGCGATGGGT
>DLCK01000093.1 GCA_002480565.1 Phycisphaerales bacterium UBA7800
AACCCATCGCCGTGACAATAAATCATGGCAACGCTCTATTGGATCGGCCACGCACCCGCTGTATCCCAAGTCACCACGGCCACTGTTGCAGGCAGTGTCGCAAATCAAACCTTTACACTGACAGTTGGCAATGTGGATTTGACGTATGTCGCAAATGGAAGTGACACCGCGACTGACATCGCCCAGGCGATGCGTGATCTGTGGAATAACTCTACGCATCCGTATCACATGACAATTACCGCAAGTGAAGATACCGGCGTGATCACTCTCACCGCGGACATTGCGGGCGTGCCGTTTACGGTCAGCAGCTCGGCTACCGGCAGTGCGACATTCACCACCAACACCACGACAGTCAACAGTGGGCCTAACGATTGGTCCACAGCAGAAAACTGGTCAACCCAAACGCTGCCAATTGATGCGGACGTGGTGATTTTTGAACATAGCAGCGTGCCTGTCCTATACGGGCTGGATCAGTCGGCGATCACGCTATCTGCCTTGCATGTTAAGCAATCCTTTACTGGCAAAATCGGTTTGGATGATTCAGTCTTCGCTGTGGATGCAGACACCTTTGAAAGTACCCAAAGAGAATATCGCCAATCGTATCTTGCCATCGGCGCAGATAGCATACACATTGGTGAACACGCGGGTATGAGCACACCAGCTGGCAGCGGTCGAATCAAAATTGACAGTGGAACCGTTCAGACACAATTACACGTATACAACACCGCGACGACTTCCAGCGACACCCACCAGCAGGTCGTTCGTTGGAAAGGAACACATGCTGATAATGTCCTGCGGATCCTTCGTGGGAAATTAGGGATTGCAACAAACCTTCCCGGTGAACAAGCAACAGTCAATGAATTATATGTCGGGCAATCAGGCAGCTTAGGCAGTGATGCCAATGTCGTGATTGGTGAACAAGTCACGTTGAGCAGTCTCAATCAAGCTGGCGGAGCCGTCACACTCGGTTGTGATGTAACAAGCATTGAGCAGTTGGCTGGTTCATTAATCACAATTGGCAATCTGGTATTGACTGATATCACAGTTTCTGGTCAAGCCGATTTCCAACACATCGGCAACATCAACAATCTGACATTACGCCCGGGTGGTGAAGCGGACTTTTCACATCAATCGTCTAACCGAACTATCACGAATTGCCAATTGCACAACGCATCAACGCTGAATCTGGCTAACGGCAATCCACTGAGCATCACCTTCACCAACGGGTTGGATTATGTGCAGACTTCGCCGGAGAATGTGTCGGTGACATGGTGGCCAAACGTTCGACTTAACGTATCAGCTATTGCGTAATGGATGGTAATCCTGTTTGAGCAACCAACCAGTCCGTATCCAAAGCCATTGGTTTATAGTCGGGGTTGCGTTTGAGCTCGGGATATTTGTCGATGACGAAATTACCAATCGGACGTCCTTCAACATGGAAAATTTTCGGACGCATACGATTTTCAAACACACAAACCGCATCCATTCCTGCAACAAACGCGTCGCATTCCTGCTCAATGCAATTGGGTTCGATGGTCCAGGCATGCAGGGCTTCGTGAAACAGAACATCACACAACAGTCCCGGTGGATGATGTTGAAAATCGCCACTGTCACTGATAACGACTTTGATGTAGATGCACTTTTTGCCTTTAGTGCCGCGGACTGTCAAGCCAGAGTCATCAATGTCATTCGTGAAAACAATGCGATTATCCTGCATGGCAGAGTCGATGGTTTTAAGTAATTCCTGGGCCCGTTGCGTGCCGCCCCAAGTAGAGTTGGCGACTGTAGCGGTGATCTGACGAATGATGACCATGCCACTGTCTTGCACGTCTTGCGGGGCAGGCTTGGGCAATCGCTTGTGTACGATCAACCAAGTCAAACCAAGCAAGCTGATGCTCAAAACGGTCAGGCCTACCAATCGCACCATGCTCGGTTTGCGTCGCTTGGCAGAGGTATCAGCTTGTCGTTTCACATCAGTCATAACGGACCCACTTGGCGACGACCTTGGCCATACGATCGACATGCTCTTTGGAGACGATCATCGGCGCGTGACGTCGGTTGTCTGGCACGAGCTCAATTTCCTGCCCTCGATCATATACACGTTTGAAGGTGCATGTGTGTTCGTACTCAGAAGCAAAGCGTACAAAAACGGCATCCCCATCATTGATATTTGATGAGGGAGCACAGACCACGGTATCACCTTCATGAAATTCAGGCGTCATGCTGTCGCCCACCACGGTGAATGCAAAGGCAGTCGGATCATTGACACCTGACCCGATGCGAGGGATGTAGTCGCTGCCGATACCGTTGTCCAGATCCATGTGTTCATAGTCCACAGGTGGCCCAGCTGGAACTTGATTGATGACGGGAATGCCCCGATCTGGATCGCCGATGTATTGCTGGACGACAGGCTTGTAGAGTTCATCGAGTTGCTTAAGGCTGATCCCAAGCCCATGAGCCAAACAAACCTTGGTGGACTCCTTGAGTTCGTCAGGCGCAGCACAAGTGCGTTCGACCTTGCGAAGCGTGTTGGTATGCAGACCGCATTGCTGAGCGAAGTCTTCCTGACTCAATCCCTTTTCAGCGCGGCAAGCTCGGATTCGAGAACCAAAATGTGCCATATCTCTATTAAACCCATTTCCGACAAGAAGTCAACAAAATTGTTGATTTTCAACATTTTAATCCACAAATTTAGGTTGACTTAATCCGATCAAATACCTAACATATGAATATTGAGTGTTGATATTCAACATTAACGTAGTGCAGCAACTTACATCGTGGGACCGGCGAAAAGATCACGAAACCATGCACTGCGGTCGGGGGAGGGACGGCTTAAACGGCGATTGCCAACAAGCCCGGCCCATTGCCTGTTCAAGTCAGGCACTCTCGTTTCGTTTGCCTTTGAACTCACTCACCGCCCTTCCAGGACTCACCCCATGCAAAATCATTTTGATGATCATTCGATGGATGAACATTGCAGCTATCGCGACTGTCGCAACAACGAGATGTTGCCCATTGGCAGCGAACCCTCGGTTGATATTTCAACACAGTTAATCAAAGAGAAGATTCACCGGATTCATTGCATGCAACTTGAGCGTGCAACCCACGGCCGCCTGACATGGCAAGGAGACAAAATCGTGAGTACCACGATGAGACTAAGAGAACGCGAATGTGCCGTAGCAGCCATCCGCAAACAGATTGATAAGTTAGAAGCAAAGGATCAACAGCGAGAATCGGCAGCTATGCTCAGGGAATCCCGCGAACAATGCTCGGTCCCACCAGTCGTGTCACCCAGACGGGTAACTTCTGCCAAGTCTCGATCCGACGTTTGTACTTCGGGCTGTCGGGGCGAACCGCATTGATATCACCGCGACGGACATGGTATTGCCAAACGGTTGGGATAGGCAGAGCGCCCCACTGTTTTTTGAAGCGATACGTGCCGGAGTCTTCGCTGCTTCTGCCGAAGTCGAATCGACCTGCCCCACGTTCAATGGCACGACAAAGCAGATGGTGATACATCCACATATTGGCATTGGTGTGGTTGAATTGGCGGAGTGTGCTTGCTGATGGAACCTGTGTGATACCACCGGAAGTCCGCAGCGGATCATGAATCAAAAGCGCCCCGGCAATGGCTTGACCTTCGTGTCGAACAATGCCCAACTCGGCAGTCTCAGGAAACGTGCGAAGAATTTCAGTAAACAAATTCCGGGGATAAACCGGCGTGCCAAGGTCTCGCATGTTGATCGCAAAGACATTGTAAAAGTCATCAACGATATCCAACCCGCCCCAATGCATGCTCAGGTCGAACTTGTCGCCCTTGCGAATCTGATTGCGGACTTTGGCTTTGAGATTACTCCAAAGCGCATCGCTATCCGTTGGCAGATCAAGCACCATGCGGACTTTCTCATCGCGCTGTTGCGTGAGATTATCATGCGTAACACCCTCACCATGTCGCAGTTCCATATACTGCACATCATGCACACGCGCCAGGTCGGATGCTTCATCAAGCAAGGCCTCTTTGGTTGTCTCATCATCAGCAACAAGCCCCGCCAAATTCAGATAAGGCAGACTCACTAAAAACCGCCCGAAGAGTCGGCTGGATACCAATGCCAAAGGCAGGTAGCCGACGAGTTGGTTTTCATCTCTTGCAATGATGACAAAGGTGCGATGATCCAAAGCATTTTTCAGGACGGACATCCATCGCGGATCATGATCGCTGCTGACCGCATCCGCGTCGGCATGACCTTGCAGATAACTACGAATCTCAGCGATCAAAGTCTCATCAAGCTGTTCATGAATTTGGATCTGCATGCGTCAAACCTGCCTGTAGCGTCTGTAACGGATAAAACATCTACCTTCACCATCGACCATTTCAAGGGTGGACTTGGGTGAAGAAGGTGAGATTCGCGACGAATGCAGTGCTAAACCGCATCCGTTTTGTAAGCGTGTGATTAACCCGCCTTGGCAAGTGTCGGTTTAATGATCGACTTGGCAGGCACACCAGCCACCCGATCACCTGCAGCTACGGGACGTGTCACCACGGCGCCAGCACCGACGATCGCGCCTGCTCCGACATCTGCCATCACCACTGACCCAGCACCAATCCAAGCACCTTTGCCAATCGTGATGGTCTGATAAATGTGTTGATTTTCGCGCAGCAATCCATCACTTTGGCTATCACCATGCTGGTGCGAACCACTGAGTAATTGCACGTGGTCCGCAAGCATCACATCTTCTTCCATGATCACAGAACCAATGGTGCAGAACCGGCCGATGTAGACACGGTCGCAGATGACGGCGGTGGTCTTGCTCAACTGCGACATGAATCCGATGTAGACATCCTGGCCGACATGTTTAAGGACGCGTCGGTAGCAAGCTTGTCGCAGATACAAGCCGGACATGCCGGTTCGGAGACTGAGCTTTTCACTGAGTGCTGATAACGCTCGGTCTTTGCCTATGAGTTTGCAGGCAATGCGATACTCTATGAGCATGGGCAGTGCATTGATTGCAGAGAATAACTGGGCCATCTTTTTGGCGTTCATGACAATGATCATCGACGCATCCGATATCACACCGAGAGTCGATGTTTTTATCGGTCATTAAGACGTCGTATCACAGCCAAGTGTATAACAGTTATCACACCTTACTCATGCCAGGCTGCGACCGAATTTGTATTCGGGCAGTTCCAATCTCGGCGTGGCTTTATCAAAGTCAGTGATGATCTGACTAAGCTCCTGCCAATTGGATGGCATCAAGTCGGTTCCAACCAGATTGTTCAGTGAGAATGGATCAGCAATCGTGTCGAAACATTCACCGACTTGATCGTGAATATTGGGTCGCCCTGCTTGCTTGTCATAGTATCGCCCCAACACATATTGCGGTGTACGGACGGCGACACCTTGAGACAAATGCGTGGATTCGATGATGGCATAGTTCTGCTCAAGCTCAGCCACATCGCCGTTAAGTACAGCGGTCAAATCCTTACCTGGCATATGAGATGGTGTGGTTGCTCCTGCCATGCTCAGGAACGTCGGCGCCCAATCCAATAGTGATGCGACCTGATTGCTGACTGTATTACTGACGACACCTGGACCAGCCACCATCATCGGAACGCGAGCCGACTCATCGTTCCAGCGACCTTTGCCCATATCCCCCCAACTGCCGAGGTTGTCCCCATGATCCGCGGTAAAGACGACAACGGTATTCTCAGCGAGACCTGTATTTTCCAGGTTGTCCAAGAGTTGCCCAAGTGCATCATCCACCCAAGTCGTCAAGCCCATGTACAGCGCAGTTAAATCCACCAGGTCAAAACCATCATGTGGCAAGTTCAACGTGTAAGGCAACTGATCACGGTAAAAACGGTAGTCCCAAAGATACGTCAAAAACTTGTCGGTTTGATTCTCAATCGGCTTGGACAAATCCACATTGCCACGGACAACCACATCGTCACGACTGTACATTTCAAGATACTTCCGGGGGGCATCCATCAACGGCATGTGCGGCGGGGACATGTTGTAGTAGAGATAAAACGGCGTGCCATCGGCTTTGCGTTGCTGGAGGTATTCGCCAACGCGTTTAGCTTCAAAGTCCAAACCGTAGCCGGGCGGCGAGAAGAGTTCGCCCCCATTTTCACAGTACCACTGCGCGGAGTTGGCATGCTGAACCGCGGGAATGATCCAATGATCAAAACCCACGACATCCGGCCAATTTTCGATATGCCACTTACCAATGGCAGCTGTGGTATAACCCGCATTTTTCAATGTCTCTGGCAGAGTCTGATTCGGCAAGTGATCGCGTCCCGGTGACGGCCACTGAGGCATGATGCCTTTACCTTGGACTGTTTTTATCGCGGTATTCCCACCCGTCGAACATGACCGGGCATACTGACCTGACACCGCAAGTGAACGTGCGGGCATGCATACCGGACAGTTACTCACGCCAACTTCAAATCGAACACCTGCTTTGGCAAGCCGAGTCATGTTGGGCGTCTTGATGTGCGGATGACCATAGCAGGCCGTTTCACACCAACGCAGTTCATCACACATCACATAAACGATATTGGGCTGATTGGATGTAGACATGGGATACCTTTCCAGCATGACTGGTTGCGATTCTAAAAGCTCTCTGCATTTATAACTGGATCATGTGTTCGTAAGCAGCATCACCCCAAACCGATGGCAAGCCATGGCCGAAGTCCGGGTAAAGCTTCATGGCTTTTTCGGATTGCACATTGTTGTATGCAGCAAACTGCGTGCTGGGCGGGCAGATGTTATCCAGCAAGGAACTGCCTTGGAGCATGTTGGCTTTGATGCGTGGTGCCAGGTGATTGACGGCGATGTAGCCAAGGGTCGTGAAAAATTCGTCTTCGCGTTGATGTTCTGGATCAAACTGCATGAAGAAGTATCGCAACTCTTCGTATGCGTTCTGGTCAAGATCCATATCCCAGACGCGTTTGTAATCCGAAAGGAACGGCACAGCTGGTGCGCAACGTTTGATGCGTGGTTCAAGTGACGCACAAGCATAAGTCAACGCGCCGCCCTGTGATCCGCCCATACAACCGACGCGCTGACCGTCGATCTCCTCGATGTTTTCGATGGCGATCTTGGCAAGCTGTGCGGTGTCCAAAAAGATGTGTCGAAAAGCAAGGTTCTGCGGGTCAGGATCACCCAGTCCGCGAACGATATTGCCACGAAATGTGGTACCCATGAAGGTGGCATTATCGTTGCTCTTACCACCCTGCCCACGGCAGTCCATCGACAGGACACAGAAGCCAGCGTTGACGTATGCGAGTTTATTATGCCAGGCGCCGGAGTTGCCGGAGTAACCGTGAAACTCAACGATACCCGGATGCGCACCGGGTTTGACATTGAGTGGCCTCAAGTACTTGGCGTAAATACGTGTATTGCGAACACCTGTAAAAGTCAGATCAAAACACTCGGCGTTGGGAGCTTGAAACGCACTGGGCGACATTTCGATCTGCGGGTCAATGGCATGCATTTCTGCCAAAGCCGTTTCCCAGTAGGCATCAAAATCTGCAGGCTTGGGAGTACATCCCATATACGTCTTAAGCTTATCAAGCGGCATGTCCATCGATGGCATTACAAACTCTCCGTGAGATTCAAACAGGCTGTGGTATTAAACAAAATACAAGTCAGCCAGTTTATGGTCCCCTGCCTTGGTGACAAGGGGTTTGCTCAAAGAGTCGCAAAATTAATGATGAATATGCCAGTCGGCTTGCAGGATCGCAACGTGATCAGTCAACCCGCCAGACTTTGATGGATTGGACAGTCATGTCACCTGACCCGTCACTGTAAGGCGAATCCACCTTGGCTTTGACAGCGACGTTGGTCAACGGATACCAGTTTTCACCATCAAACGGGTTGGCATATTGCATGGTTTCCACGCCATCGACAAATATCGTGATCAATTCAGAATCAACGGTCACTGCAAAGGTGTGAAACTCACTGTCGAGTGTATTAGGCAGGCCGAAGTCGCTCATTTTCATGTACATTGCTGCACGGGTAAATGTACGCACACCTTTATCACCACCATGAAGATTCGTCGAAAGACTGGCGTTAAACTTCCATGATCCGTTGTAGCCGAAGCCTTCATAGACGTCGATTTCAGGTGGCCATCCGCCAGTGGGGACAAGCCACAACGCCGGCCAGGAACCGCGCCGATTAGGCATCTTCACAACCCATTCAACAGTGCCATGCTTGAAGTAAGTCTCAGGGGTTCGATGACCTGAAAGCATCGTCGCCATAAACGGATATTCAGTTGCCGGTGTTCCAACTTTCACAGGTTTATCAAGGCGACGACTGGATAGCACCAATCCATCTGGCGTGCGAACAAAGCCGTTCATATCAACCGTGCTGTAGTAACCTGTCTCACCGTTTCCAACCTGTGTTCTGCCGTGCGATAGTGAGGTTGAAAAGCTCATCGAGCCACCTTTGTCATCGAACTGGATCGTTTGACCTGTTGCAGAATAGGTCAGTTTACCGATGGGTTCGAACTTGATTGCTTCACGCCCACCCTCAATGGGTTCGTTAACTGCGCCGGCCTTGGCGGTGATGCGAATGCTTCCGCCTTTGCGATAAGCTCCATCAGGCACCGAGGGTTGCACGGCTCGGACGTCGGCACCCTCTTTGAGCGCACGGACTTTAAAACTCGCTGTCTTGGTCAACGGATCACCGGGCCGAAAAATGACCGGCTTGGTCGTATCAGGATTGGCCCGCCCACCCTTGCCATCAAAGACACGCACATGGGCGATCACGGTGTTGGGGCTTTCTCTGTCGAGTGTGACAGGCACGTGAACCACCGTGGCACCGACGGGCACATCGAAGCTCTTGATTTCGACTTTGGCTGCTGCAGGATACTTCTTGCCACCGCCGTATATATCCGCCGATAGGACATCCGCTTTCTTCATACGCTGGATATATTTGTCGAGTTGCTCGTTAACTTGATCCAATGCTTTTTGGGCAGCATCTGCATTCTTGCGAATCGCCTGGGTGTCATCCGTCTTGCTGATCTGCTCAACGGCTTTGGTTGCCGTGTCAGCATTCTTGCGGACTTCTTGTGCTTCTTGAAGCGTTATATTCTGAGCCACGAGCGGAAGTGCAACTATTGACAGGCAGATCGCTGCAAGGATTGCTTTGTACTTAAGTTTGAAATAACGGCTCATAGCGATGAACTCCTTGTGTTCGATTTAATGGCCAAAGACGCGATATATTGAAAATGAAAGCTGCCAGCGTTTTGGCTTGGTGGGACTTTACGTGACCACACAATATGCTATTTAAACAGGTCTGCAAATTTCGGACAAGAGATATCTTTCATGTGGTCAGTTGCGATTTTCATAACTAAATTTTTGGTTTTAAATCCATTGCCAACCGGTCAAAGCAGTCACGTTTAAATTCAGTCATATCGTTGAGGCTCCCGACCTTCCCAAAGGCATGTTAAATGCTGTACAAGTCAACAAATTCTGAATCGATCACCGTTGAGCGACAATCATCGAGCATTTTGTTTGTGAGTAGTTGCGTTTTTCATAACTAAATTTTTGGTTACCCTGCACCTTAATCTGAAAAAATGTATTCCCCCATGTCCAAGGCAGGTCGTGTTCAAAATCTGAGTTGTGACATAACCACGAACTGCGACATGTCTGCGCCAATTCAGAACGGATTGTGTTGACTGTGACTTTGGCAATCCCAACTGAACCACTACCGGCTGAA
>DLCK01000034.1:0-69808 GCA_002480565.1 Phycisphaerales bacterium UBA7800
TCAGCCGGTAGTGGTTCAGTTACGAAACACAACGAGTTATTTACGTAAATAATATCCGCAGGCAGAGCACAGTCAAGGATGCATCACACAAAATGCGTAAAAACCATGATTTTGACCGCTAGAGCCGTTCAAACAATATAATCTCCACTCTCCATCACTCCCACGCAGGGACATGATGCACGCCATTTCACAAGTGCTTGTATGGATTGAGATTGCGGATGATTTAAAGGTTGAACTTACTCGACATCATTCGTAGGGTGGGTAGAGCGTAGCGAAACCCACCAAACGTGGGGAAGGTCAGTGATATCACGGATGATAGGGTGGTTTTTGCTTCGCAGGCCTTCGACAACGCTACGCTCTACCCACCCTACGTCTGAAGACGACGTGCATCATTTCCGCAGGCAGGTGTCCAGTGGTTTGTACAAACACTACACTTGGATGATTCCGTTTCGTGCCTCAACTATTTGCGACTGTAGTGGTAATCTAAAAAACGGGTGGAAGAATGATTCATTTTATTCGATATGGCGGAACTATTTTTCTTGCTCTTTTATTCTATATTCAATTTCATGATTGGATTTATCTGTTATTTATTCCTTTTCGCTGCTCATTCATATATGGAAGCATGGGCATTTTTTTGGCAGAGTTCAATAAGTTAATCTTGGTAGTTATTGCCAGTGGTGGACTCATTGCACATTTTTCCGGACGAATCTCTTGTTCTTTAAAAGTTCATTATCTATTTGCCTTGGTATTTTGTATTGGATTTCAGACGATATTAATACTTGTCGTATCTGGTTTTCATCGGGTGCTTTTGTTTAGTTGGGATGACGGTTTTTTAGTATCAAATATTTATAAAGTTGATGCATCCAATGGAGGGATTCGATTAAACTGCTCGCCTATTAATATTTCCTTAATCCTTGTTCAAACTCTTTTTTATATAACACTAAGGTTGGTGTTGGGTCGAAAAAATGCGAGCGGCAAAGAGGCGGAAAAGGGATGTTCTGAATTAATACAATAAAGTAGAACGCCTTCTTTTTTGCTTTTTTCTGACTCAATGAGCATTTTTACCCAGGAACCGCAACAGCTGGGCGTCGCTGACTTGCTGAGTGTTCATCAGGCTTCGACCTTGTAATGATGCAGGAACTTTCGGACGGGCATAGCGCACATAGTCAAACTCCGCATACAAGTCCGGCTGGCCGTTCTTGATGACGGTTCGATTGTGTTGCAGGGGTTGGATGTTCTTGCAGGTGTCCCAGTCGGTGTAGCAGGTGAGTCCGGCCTGCATGGTGGTGGGGAAATCGGGGCGGTGATAACGCTGGTGAACGGACCAGACGCCATTGACTTGTTTGAGGGTGATGACAGTGTCACCGATGCGGGCGACTTGGATGATGGCATGATCGGTGCCTGCATTATCGACCTGTAATTTGGATCGGTTGTTGACAGTGGTCTTCACTTCGAATTGATACGTGCCGGGGCGTTGAGCTGAGCCATGTGACAGGAAGATGTAGTTGTGCGCGCCAGTTGGATCAACGGGGGTGTGAATCATGATACCTGCCAATGAGTAGCTGCGTCTTGGTGCTGCGTTCTTGGCACGGTTGGATGTCTTAATCGCAGTGGTGATGACAAAATCGCCCGACACTGTTTTGTATGCCAAGACACCCCGGTAGCGTTGATACCACACACTGCTGTAAGGGACCATGACCATGTGGCCGGACTTGGTTTTGTTGATGTCGAATATTTCCAGTTGGTCAGGCGTGCCATGATCTTTGGAGATACGTTGCCAATCTTTGAGTGTCGCAGGCGTGTCAAACTCGTCACTGAGTTTGGATAGATCATCCTCAGCAAAGGTTGGTAAACACAGTGCGCCCAATACAACAATAAAAGCAATGAATCTGGACATGGCGGGTTCCTTGATTGTGGACCAAAAGGAGGGAGGTTTGAGGTGTAAACATTATACGGGATATCTGAAAAACCTTGATGATTTTTTTACTGCCAAGGCGCCAAGTTAAGAGAGATTTTTTTTAACCACAGAGGCACAGAGACACAGAGTAAAAAATAAGACAGAGTCATTTTATCCATACCTTTCTTTGGGCTCTGCGACTCTGTGGCTCTGTGGTTAATAATTGCCTTCACCTTGAAACTTGGCGACCTTGGCATTTGCGGTGAAAATGCATTCTTGCTTTTCGAATGCCTTATACGTCAAGCCTTGGCCATGAGAAGTCTTTTTCATTTAGCCAATAAGGCATCCGGCGATGCTTTTTGTTGATATCTGACGGTCGCCAATACCGGCCATATCCCAAGGAGCATCAATCCTGCCAGCAATGCATAGACGCTGCGCAAGGAATCATATTGAGCGAGGAGTCCGCCGAGACTGGCGCTGATGGCATATAAAATACAACGTCCCAGACTCTCGATGGATAGTACTGTCGCTCGCCATTGACTGGGCATGAATTGGTCGATACCCACCACTGCCAGCGGGCGTCGAAGGTTCTGTAATCCGGCGAGTGTGATCATGGCGATGATGCCTAACCATGTCCAATTAAGCCACAGACTTGTGACTGCGATGAGCATGATCGTACATGCCGCGATGTAGATCACTGCGTTGGCAGCCAGGACGCCGTTGCATTTTTTCTTAAGGTGTTTGCCCTGCGTTGCACAGAGTCCTGCGAGTGTATCCTGGATCAGAAAATACACGCCAATGCCAAGTCCGCCTAACCCGCCGACGACTGCGACATCGCTGCGATCAAAACCATGTGCAAGGTAGGGCTGCAAATACGCGATGCCGACTTTGAGTTGGCTTTCAAAGAGCATCGAACTGATGAGCATGGCAAAGAGTCCGGGCTTGCTTAGGAGTTTGATTTTGTCCCACCAAGTAATCTTGTCATGTTCGGTTTGCGTGTTGCTTGATGATGTGTCGCGCGTTTTTTGGTAACTGTGATCCAGTTCTTGGGGGTAGGTGCTGATGAGGATGATACCGAAGATGCACATGACTGCTGAGCAGTAAAACAGCCATTGGAATTGCCCGGTGAGCCAGACAATCAACCCGCCAAAGATTGCTGCGAGACCTGCGGTGACTTTGGAGAACAGTCTGGCGACGCCCATGACTTCATCGATGTCATGTTGACGGTCATGCAGTTGTGCCCAGTGAAGCATGATGGCTTTGTGTGTCCCCGAGCGAAGCGATTCACCGATGCCAAAGAGAGTCAGCCCGACAATGATCCATGCCAAAGGACTGTGCATTTGCCCGCACCAACCCAGTAACACATATGACAAAAGGTTGAAGATGAAGCTGAGAATTAAACACCTGCGACGGCCATAGCGATCGGTGATGATCCCGCCGGGAATTTCAAGGATCGCCCAGACCAGACGTTGATAACCCAACAGCAATCCGACTTGTGCGATTGGCAGGTCCATCCCCAGTAACAGGAACAGCACAAAAAACGGCTCATAGAGTCGCATGTTGTGACAGATCGCATAGACGCAAAACCGGGACGGCATGGTCATCATTGGATTATATGTTGCAACGTCATACGCTAATGTCCAAAATTTCAAAGATACTTACAACAATTAAAATATCTGCTGGTTCAAATGAATCTTTTTTTGAAAAATTCTAAGTTAGGGAATTGAAATCGAACCGAATTGGTACTATATTGTGTGCGTATGCTGTGTTATTGAGAATGAATGTAAACAGCAGATGGGGCGGATGGCTGGAGAAAGCGTGATGCCCCGATGAATGGATGTTTGTTGAAAACAAGGTAACTGTTTGCGGATGCTTACGTTAAACCGCAAAACTGAATATGCTCTGGTGTCGCTTTGCTATCTGGAGCAGCAACGACAAGCGGGTGAACCGTTGGTCAGTGCACAGAAGATTGCCGAGGCGTTTAACTTGCCGTTACCTTTGTTAATGAACATCCTCAAGCAATTGCGTCGGGCTGGCTTTGTCAGTTCGACGCGAGGCGCCACTGGCGGGTATGCTCTGGATCGTGATGCGAATCAGATCGTTTTGCTGGAGGTGTTGGAAGTGATGGAAGGGCCGATGCAGTTAACGCCTTGCACGGTTGATCCTCAGAAACTTGCCGATGCAGGGATCGAGCCGGAGCATGGCGAGGATGGATGTGGTTTACTGGGTTATTGCCCGGTGCATCAAGCCATCAGTCGGTTACACAATCGGATTGAGAATTTTCTTCGCGACGTATCGCTTGCGGATTTGGTACACAGCAGTGTGGATGTGCCGGTCAATGCGGTGGGGCGGATGTTGAAGATACAGCAAGAACAATTGGTGTCGTAAAGACAAGCACGAGATAAAAAATCCTGCCGCCTAAGAGGAGTTAACGGCAATGTCAATCAAGTTTCCCATTTACCTGGATCACAACGCAACCACGCCGATGGACGAGCGCGTCCTTGAAGCGATGATGCCTTACTTCTGCGAGAAGTTCGGTAACTCAGCCAGTCGCAACCATGCTTTTGGTTGGGAAGCTGAAAAGGCTGTCGACCTGGCTCGCGAGCAGGTCGCTGACCTCATCGGTGCAGACGCCAAGGAAATCATCTGGACCAGCGGGTCAACCGAGTCCAACAACCTGGCGATCAAAGGTGCTGCGTACATGTATGGTGCCCGCAAAGGCAAGCACATCATCACCGCTGAGCATGAGCACAAAGCCACGCTCGACCCCTGCAAGCGGTTGGAAAAAGAAGGTTACGAAGTGACTTATCTCGATCCGCCATTGGATGGTGTGATCACCGCGGAGATGGTTAAAGATGCCATCCGTGAAGATACCGTTCTCGTCTCACTGATGTGGGCTAACAACGAAATCGGCACGATCAATGAGATCCCCGAAATCGGCAAGCTCTGCAAAGATAAAGACATCATCTTCCACACCGATGCCACTCAAATGGTTGGCAAGCTGCCCATCAATGTCGAAGAAGCCGGTGTGGACCTGCTTAGCGCCTCAGGCCATAAATTCTATGGCCCCAAAGGTGTCGGCTGCCTCTATGTCCGTCGTCGTCGCCCACGTGTGCGTCTGACTGCCATCATTGATGGTGGTGGCCACGAACGTGGTATGCGATCGGGCACCATCAATGTCACCGGCGTTGTGGGTATGGGCGCCGCTGCAGCACTTTGCAAAGCTGAGATGTCCGACGATGCCATCCGTCTTGGCAACCTGCGGAACAAACTCGAATCCACCATCACCAGTCAACTTGACGGCGTAGCCATCAACGGTGCTTTGGATAAGCGTATCCCCCATACCTCCAACATCAGCTTCGCCTGGGTTGAAGGTGAATCCCTGATGATGGCGATCAAAGAAATCGCTGTCTCCTCCGGTTCAGCCTGCACCAGTGCATCCCTCGAACCCAGCTACGTCCTTAAGAGCCTGGGCATAGGTGATGATCTGGCTCACAGCTCACTGCGATTTGGTCTTGGCCGTCGCACCACCGAAGAGGAAATCGAATACACCGCCAAGAAGGTCGTCGAAGGCGTCAAGAAACTGCGTGACCTTTCCCCGTTGTACGAAATGCACCTCGAAGGCATCGACCTGTCCACCGTGGAATGGGCCGATCACTAAGTTGTATTAGCAAAATGGGGTCAGACCCCGTTTCGTTAAAATGTCTGATATGAAAACCCAAGCCGCCAGATGAACGAAGTGAATCTGACGGGTTAAAAAATAGAAATCGAAGCAAAGGAGCCTCACCATGGCTTATAGCGAAAAAGTTGTTGATCACTACGAAAATCCCCGCAATGTCGGTTCACTGGACAAAGCCTCCGACGCAGTGGGGACCGGCGTCGTCGGTGCTCCTGAATGTGGCGACGTCATGAAGCTGCAGATTCAGGTCGATCAGGCCACCGGCAAGATCACCGATGCCAAGTTCAAGACCTTCGGCTGTGGCAGTGCCATCGCCTCCTCTTCCCTGGCTACCGAATGGGTCAAAGGCAAAACCGTCGACGAAGCACTCGGTATCAAGAACACCGACATCGTCAACGAACTGAGCCTGCCCCCGGTGAAGATTCACTGCTCGGTCCTGGCTGAAGATGCCATCCGCAGCGCCATCGCCGACTACAAGAAGAAGCATGCAGAAGCTGCTACCGCAACGGCATAACACGACCCTTTAACCCGTTACTTGCAGGCGATCCTTGCCGCAGGTCATCGAACCAATATTTGATTTGGAGTTACAAACCATGCCCATTATTCTCACCGAATCGGCTGCCCGTGAAATCGGCACCATCATGGAACAACAGAAACTCGATGCCGAAAAAACCCGTCTCCGCGTTGGCGTCAAAGGCGGCGGTTGCTCCGGTTTCTCATACCTGCTCGATCTCACCGAACAGGACAAGGAAACCGACGAACTCTTCGAACTGCATGGCATTAAAATCGTCTGCGATCCCAAGAGCTATCTCTACCTCAATGGCACCACCATTGACTTCAAAGATGAAATCATGGGACGCGGATTTGTCTTCAACAACCCCAACGCCAACTCAAGCTGCGGTTGCGGAAGCTCCTTTAGCGCTTGATCAAAATCTGAAACACCGGTGCGCAACATGGCTGCACGAAAGCCCGTAGGGTTTTAATCCCCCGGGGACACCCGCACAAACACCCGTTGCGCCCAACACAATTTGTATCCCGCCACCACGCTTCAACCTGATTGGAGCGTGGTTTTTTTTTAGACTAAATAGTCAAGTGTTGAGGTATACTCAGTCAATATTGCAAAGCAAGGGGTGGCCATGCTTCGCCGAAAAGCATTCTGGTTTACTTTGTGTTTCTTGATAATGGTTGTGTTGTACTTATCAATGACATTTCCTGTCAAAAGGCAGTTGCGATGGGTGGATGCCAACACTGCATCGTTGAAAACGCAAATGGAATGGTTCAGCCGATGGAAAGCTGATCCTGTGATCGAAGTGTCTGCATTGGAAACGTGGGCACGAGAACATGAACAGTTTAAAGGTTACGATTGGGACGGTGTCTCTGGGATCAATGCATTAAACCTTTGGGGTATTCCGACAGAGAATAGACGTCAGAGTGTCATGCCACGTCTCAGTCGTTTGCAGGGTAACATCTCTGAACGCTTTGTCGAAAAAGCTACGGACAAACAATTGCGTACTTTTATGCATACGATGTATCACGGTTTAGATAATCAACGTGAGCAGGCATGTCAGCAGGCGTATGAAATCATTTTCCCATCATTGGATTCGACACAAAAATAATAGCTGCATCATTACATGATGCTGAAGCTGCATGGCAGCTTGTAGGCAATCACTGAATTCGACATAAAACCAGATGTATTGTGACTGGCAACATAGGGCTCGGATTGCTACCTTGGTTTGTTTGTCAATCTGTGAAACAAGGTATTCCATTCATGTCCACGCCCCTTCGTATTCTCCCTGCTGGTGATTCGATTACTGCATCTTCCGATGAACTCCGTGGTGGATACCGCGGGCCGCTTCAGGATTTGCTTGATGAGTTTGGTGTTGATCACAAGTATGTCGGTTCGCGAACCGATCGTAGCGCAGGTGTCCGTAATGGTGCGCATGATGGGTATCCGGGCTTTTCCATGGAGCAGTTACACAAGGGTGCGGAGACCGATTGGGGCTCACTCACCGGTTTAGCAGATCATGTGCGGAAGTTTGAACCGGATGTGCTGTTGATGCTTTGCGGGACCAATCCGATTTACATGGGCCAGCCCGAACCGGTGATGCAGACAATGCGTGACCTGGTGGATGACTTGATTGCTGCAAGGCCTCAAATGCACTTGTTTTTAGGGTCCATTCTACCGATCATGCCCGGCCCCAAGCCTTGGAATATTGTGATTGATGATAGCATTCACACGCGCGTCAAGCAGTACAACATCCTTCAAGCTCAACTGGTTGCTGAGTATCGCACGCAAGGGAAGTTGATTCATTTTGTGGATCACTACCCCATTGCTAACGGTGCAACGGATTTGGGTGAAGACGGCGTGCATCCGGCACATAATGTCTTCCCGCGCATGGCATGGGCCTGGTTTAGTGCGATCAAAGCCGCGGGTGTTTGTTGAGTGCTTTGCCATTGAGTCGCATTGCATGCAACATGTGGGCATGATGATTTATTGAATCTGTTGCCGTGCTTTTTGCAGGTTGTCTTTTGCTTCTTCAAGTTGTGGGTCTATCGACACTGCACGCGCGAAGTATGCTGTGGCTTCTGCAAGTTTGCCCATCTTGGCCATCACGACACCGATGCTGTTAAGCACGATGGCATCGTCAGGTGTTTGCTTGAGAACTCGCTGGTAATACGCCTGAGCTTGATCCAGTTGATTTCGTTGTGAACAGGCGAAGCCGGCTTCAGCAAGGAGATTGGCTGGAGCGTCCGGATAGTCTGCATAAGGCATGAGCATCTGCAGGGCTTGCTGGTATTGGGCAAGTTGATTGTGAACGCGGGCGCGATTGAGCCGGTAGTCCAGATTGTCTGGGTCATGTTCCAACGCTTTGTCATAGGCGAGGGCTGCTTCTTTGAGTTCACCTTTTTGCTTGTGGATATTGCCCATTGCATTGTACGGGACCCCGGCGAGTAGAGGATGATCTGTCTGGCTTGCAAGGATTTTCATCGCCTGATCATGTCTGCCAAGTTTAATGTAGACCGTCCCAAGTCCCATCTGCGCCATGTTCCAACCTGGTTCCAATTGGAGAACCTGTTGATAGCATTGCCATGCACCCGCAAGTTGCTTTTCATCTTCAAGGTGTTCCCCGAGCATTTGCCATGCACCTGCAGGCCATGGGCTTTGTTGCGTTTGATGTTGCCATAGCGCGATAGGGTTGCTGTAGTACACGGACAGTCGACTGGTTTGATTGACGTAAAACATTCCAGCTGCCAACAGCAGAATCATCACGCTGCCCATGGCCAATTGTGGTCTGCGCGTCACGCGTAAGAGTCCACGGATTAGTAGCACCACTGCGGGGAATAGGATCAATGGGATGATCAGTGAAACCCGTCGATCCGACGCCACCTCGCTGACAATCGGCAGTATACTAGAGGTCGGGCCAAGCACGATGAACATGCCTGTAAGCCAGGTGCCAAGTTTCGGCCATTTCCAAAGACTCAGCAGACTCACTGCCAGCAAACTCGCGATGAGCATGAAGGTTGGCATCGCATCAGCTGTGTCAGTGACGATTGGCCAGTTGTAGTAAAGACAGATGCCGGTCGGCCAGAACAGGTTGCGCAAATACCACGTGATGACCTGCGATTGAGTGAGTAGATAATCCATGCGACTCACACCCAGATGCGTCCCGACACTTAACGGGTTGGATGGAACTGCCATCAACAAACTGGCATAGCTGATGCAGACCGCGAAGCAGGCAATGTAAAACAGACGCCGTTGTGACCAGCATGCTTTGAAGCTTCCAGCAATAAACGCGCGGTCAAAGAGCAGTAACATCAACGGCAAAACCAACACCGTCTGTTTGGTGAACATCCCCAAAAAGCAGCACAGAAAACCAACAGTCAACCATCGTCGGTGATACTGACATTTCACAAGGCTGTAAAACCCCAGCACCATGCTGAGCATCGCAAATTGCTCGGAGCGTTGTGTGATGTACAGAACGCATTCGGTCTGTACCGGATGGATCGCCCAGAGTAACGACATGCCTGCGGCTAGCCAATCACGTCGCATGGTGTTGAGGTGAACGGTGGGTAAACAGATTTTCAAAATCGCCCGCATCAGAACAAACAGCAGACCCGCGATGATCACCTGGATGATGATGTTTTCCCAGTGATACGGTTTGGGATTAAGTCCAAAAAGTTTACGGTCAATGGCAAAACTCAGATTGCTCAGCGGCCTGGCGGAAGTCGGTCGTTCGTCATACACCGTGAGAATTTGCCACAGTGACGCGTGATGAATGGTCGGGTTATGAACGATGGCTCGCGAATCATCAAACATGAACGGCCCGTTCACGCCGTTGGCAAAACTGCTGACAATCACCACGGTCATCAATCCCAGAAGGATCAATGTACGGATGCAATCTGAATCTTGCGATGGATTGATTGAAGTCTTCTGCAACGCGCATTTCCCGTGGTGCGGATCAGTTTGAAATTCCCGCGTGGATTGTAACGCGATCGCCGGAGATTCAAAAAAGTGACAGCATGTTTGAGAGTTATTCGCCATCAGGTGTCGGTTGGCTGATCGACGGGATGAGCATGGCGCGCACTCGATTGAGATTGTCACTGGCCTGCGTCAATGTGGGATCAAGTGCCAATGCACGGGCGAAGTAGCCACCTGCCTGCTTGAGTCGGCCGAGTTTGGCTTGCACGACGCCCATGCTGTTGAGTACTTTGGCATCATCGGGTACATGTTTGAGGTATCGCTGATAGGCCTGTTGAGCTGGTTTGAGTTGGCCGAGTTGTGAATAGACGTAGCCCAGATCCTGGTACAGGTCGTATGTTACGTATGGACGGTTGAGCAGGGGTTTGAGGACATCCAATGCCTTGGTGAATTGTTCGGTCAGAACATATATCCGGGCCAGATTTAAACTGGCGTTGATTTGATCGGGTTGCGTGTGACAGGCTTTCTGGAAATAAGTGATCGCGTTGGGATAATCCTTTTTGGATTTGTAAATAGCACCCAATAGCATCTGAACGTCATAGTCAATGCTGGGTACATTTTGAATCGGCTTGAGAATTTCGATTGCTTGGTCCAAGTTGTCAAACTGGAGATAGACTTTTGCCAGATGCAGCTTGGCGATGTTGTAGTCAGGCTCCATGTCCAGGACATTGTTAAAGCATTGCCACGCGGGTGCGTATTGGCCTATATCGAAATAGTGACTTCCAAGATGTTCCCATGATCCCTGGGGGGCGCAGGCCTGATGGCGTGTGTGTTCCCACAGGACGGTGGGGTTGCCAAAGCAGACGGAAAGTCTTGCGGTAATTGGGAGTATCATTGCCGTTGCCAGCAGCAGTATTGCGCACGTGATCGGGATGGCTAATTGTCGTGTGCGTTTGCAGCGTAGCAGGAGATTTACGACTGCCATGGTCAGTATCAGGAGGATCAACGCTGCAGGCTGTACGAAGCGTCGGTCATTGGCAGCACATGCCAGATGCGGGAAGATACTTGATGTGGGGGCAAGGATCATGAATGCCGAGAAGAGCGCTGCACCGATACGAGGAAATCGATACAAGCTGTAACACGCAAAACAGAAGATCGCCCCCAGTGTCAAAAATTCTGGCCAGACGGCAAGGATGTCATGGACAAACGGCCATTCGTAATACAGGCACAATCCTGTTGGCCAGAAAAAATTCCGTGCATACCAGATCAGAATTTGGGATTGGGTCAGCAGGTAGTCCCAGGAAGACAAGCCGTGTCCTGTTCCGGTGCATTTGGAATAGGGGTCATAAATCAAAATGGCAATGAGAATCGCGCCGCATGTCAGATTGTTTAGCAGATGTGCAATCCCACGGTATTGCCAAGTCTTTTTGAAGTTACCCGCGAGGGTGGCACGATCCAGTAGCAGCAAAAGAATCGGTAATGCCCAGACATTCTGCTTAAACAGCATCCCCACAACGCTTGAGGCAAACATCATGATCATCCATCCACGCCCGTGATTGGATGCCTGGTGATGGCGTAACAGTGCGTAGCATGCCAGAATCATGGCGATATTGGCATACTGATCAGAGCGTTGGGTGATGTAGAGGGTTGGCTCGGTTTGCAGTGGATGCACAATCCACCAAAGCGTCAGACACAGGGCAAGCCAGTCATGGTATTTCTGTGACTGTGGGTATCGAGTCAGTAATGTTGGGAGTAAACGCCGAAGCATCAACAGCATCAACCATGCGACGATGATCTGTTGTACGAGGTTGGTCAGAAGATACGGCTTGGGATTTTCACCGCTGAAATAATAACTGATCGCATAACTTAAATTGGTCAAAGGCCGGCCTGAAGGAATGATATCGCGTTCACACTTGAGGACTCGCCAGAGTGAAAAATCATGAATCGTCCGGTTGTTGATGATGGCACTGTAGTCGTCGATCAGGAAGGTGCCGGTTCGACCACTGATGAAGGTCACTGTCACAATGATGCCCAGCATCAGGCACATAACAATAAAGCGACCGCGATCCGTCGAAATGTTATTACCAAGCGAGTGTGTCAAAACCGTATTGTGTTCTTGCGGGTTGGCCATCATGGGATGGCATGATTATAGCACAGTGTATTGTCAGTGATCACCCGTCGGCTTCGATGCCCAGGTCTTTGACTTTCTTGTTGAGCGTGTTGCGGTTGATGCCCAGGAAGTCTGCGGCTCGTGTCTTGACACCACCGGTGTGTTCGAGGGCTTCAGTAATCAGAGCGCGTTCGACTTGGTTGACGACGATCTCGTAAATCTGGCCTTCGTTCATTTCGTATTCGCGGATGGCTTGCTCGGCTAAGCGGCCTGCGGTGGTTTCCAGGGATTCGCTTGAACCTGTGCCACGGACTTGTTGGGCGAACATGCGGATTTGCAATGGCAGTAAGTCATCTGTGAACTCATCACTGCTGGAGAGCACCACGGCACGCTCGATGCAGTTTTCCAATTCACGGACGTTGCCCGGCCAGGGGTATCGCAGCAAGGTGTTGAGAATTTCCCGACTCATCCGCCGAAGGTTGCGACTGTTTTCCTTGTTGAAACGATCCAGGAAAAAGTCGATCAGGCGTGGGATGTCTTCACGGCGGTTACGCAATGGCGGGATGTTAATCGTCACCACATTCAGGCGATAGTACAGGTCTTCACGGAAGTCCCCTGAATGGACAGCTTCTTCCAGATCAAGATTCGTCGCAGCAATGACACGCACGTCAACCTTCACGGAGTGGTGGTCGCCCACACGTTCAAACTCACGTTCCTGAAGGACTCGCAGGAGTTTGACTTGTAGTTGTGGATCCATCGTGCCGATTTCGTCGAGGAAGATCGACCCGCCGTCCGCTGCTTCAAAGCGACCGGTCTTGTCTTTGACTGCGCCGGTGAAGGCGCCTTTGACATGACCGAAGAGTTCAGACTCAAGCAGTTGAGGAGACAACGCGCCGCAGTTGATGCGGATGAGTGGTTTGTCTTTGCGTGGCGAGTTGTAGTGGATGGCCTTGGCGATCATTTCCTTGCCGACACCTGTTTCCCCCAAGAGCAGGGCGGTGGCGCGGCTGGTGGCCACCTGGCTGACAATGCCTAAAACTTCTTCCATCGCCGGCGATGAGCCGATGATATTATCAAAGTGATATCGCTTGCCCAGGTTGTCGCGGAGGCGTTCATTTTGTTCGATGAGTTGGTCTTTTTCGACCTTGACGATCTGGTGTAGCCGGATGGTCTGGGCGAACGAGCCTGCGATGATGGTTAGCAGTCGGGCATCTGCAGCCAGAGTCAGTTCATCGGTGTATGTCTTGTCAATGGAGATGGTGCCTGTGTAGGCCGTTTCGCCTTTGACCGGGACGCAGATGTAGCTGATGGGACGCTTGTCGTTTTCGTCGATCAGGTGTTCACGGCCGGTCCGGTTGAGGAAATCCTGGTCTTGGGAGATGTCGGCAATGATGCGAGGCTCGCCAGATTTGATGACTTGGCCGGTGATACCTTCGCCTAATGCGTAGCGTCCCTTGGCCATCTCCTCGGGACTCAACCCCACGGCGGCAATGATGCGCATCTGTTCAGTGACATCATCCCATAGGGTCAAGGAGGCCTGTTTGATGCCCATTTGATCAACAAGGACATTCATGGCGTGTTGAAATACTTCGTTAAGCTCCAATCCTTCGCCCAGGATTAAGCTGATTTTTTCGAGGATGTCTAATTCTTGCTCAGGTCTTGTCATAGTGTGCCTATTTTATAGACATAAGGCTGTCTGGCAAGACTGTAAGTCTAAACAAAGTGGAAAACTTGCATGGCATTATTCACAATACCAGTTACAACGGTTGAATCAGGGCGTGAAATGGAGAGTTGTATTGTTTTTAAATAGTTTAAATAAAAATACTTATAAATTAATTTTATCGGTTTGTATGGCTGTGATGTTTTTTGGGGCAGTCACGGGTTGTGAATTTAAAGGACAAACCGTTTCGCCAAACAATCAGGCAGTTGATACAAATTTGATCGGCAACCAAGCCTGGCAGCCTGTTCCTCAGCGGGTGCGAATCTATCCGTCGTCCCGTTTTATCCTCACACAAAAGAGGCCGGCACTGGAAGCGAGAGTCGAATTGCAGGACGAAATGGGAGACTCCGTCAAGTCACCTGGTTCATTCCACCTGGAGTTACTCAAGGAGTCCACCAGCCGACGCGATGTCATGCAGGACAAGCTCTACAGCTGGGATGTCCCGATGGTGAGTATTGAAGATCAGCAGTCGTATTTTGAATCCGTCACGCGAACCTACCGCTTTGTCCTTCGATTGGATCGTGAAATCAAACCTGATGATCAATTGGTCCTGGCCATCACCTTCCACCGTACCGATGGCAAGCTCCTGCAAACCAAAGCAATCCTGGGCCCCGATGGTGTGCGATTTGGGCAGTGAAAATGTCGAGATGGACTGTCCGGTGTTCTGTCCGTTATCAAATTCCAGCAGTTGTTAACTACTTAATCGAATTCGGATTCACATTCGCCAATGCTTCCTCGGTGGTGAGTTTGTCCATGACCAGTCTGCTGTAAGCCGGGACGGTGCTGTGGTTTTGTTGGATCATGGTCATGAATCGACCGTATTTTGTCGTGACCAAGGGGGGGCCAACCAGATTGGAAAATGCAGTTGGATTGGCTATGCCATCGATATACAGGTGCCAGTTATTCCCGAGTCTTGCGGCCCAGGCGATGTGACCTTTGTCAAAGATTGGATTGGACATCTCGTCAAATTCACCCACCATCTGTTGATCTATATAGAAGCGATCGAGTTGGCCGGATTTAGCGCGGTAAATTAGTTGTTGCTTCTTGGGGGAGAAGACCAGTGATCCTGGAATGATCGCTTCTAGAGTTGGGCCTTTTTCGCCTTGCTCGATGACATGCCATTGATTGTTGATTTTAGCTGGGTAGGCGATGCGGCGGGCGTCACGTGAAATTTGGATATCCTCTGCCAGGATGCTTTGGTAGGGTTCGAGGAGTACATCATCAATTGTGACGTGTTCACCGTCATCGGTTCGGGTGACGTAAACGAGTTGGATACTTTTGGGATCAAACTGAGCGGTATCTGGGAGAATGTAGCCATGAATGGGTAAGGTTTTGCCTTCCCGGATCATTTGTGTTTGGCTGCCTACGATTAATCGTGCTGCCCAGGCATATGCTTTGGTGCCGAATATAACCGGTACAGGTGTGGATGAGATGGCTTTTTCAACGGGTTGATTGTTGATGTGAAGTTGCCAGTTTGGACTATCAACACGCAGCCATGCAAAGAGTTGCTTGGAGTTGGGATGGAATGCGATTTGAGCCGTTTCATTTGCAACTTGCCAGGGTTTGTTGTCCTGCACCACATGCCACTGACCGTTTGTCTGAGCCATATACGCATGTGATTTTGAATCAGAACTGTAGACAGGCCTGCCGGTCACATCTTCAAACGGGCCTGCGGTTTGGTCGTCAATCTGAACGTACCAATATTTCCCACGTCGGGCAAAGTATGAATACTGTTTATCATTGGGGCTGAAGGTGATGCTATCACGATTCACTTCGTCAAACACAGGACCATTTACGCCAGCAATTCTGACTTGTAGCATTCTTGGTGTTTTAAAGATTACAGCTGTACGTTTGCCTTGATTACTCAGGATAGGATCGCCGACAAATTCCTTGGCAAAACGACGATGCGTGTCGCGTACAAGATACCATGGGCCGTTTTCTCTGGCTATATAGTGCAGGTACAGCGAGTTGGACGAGAACTGAAGTTTGCCGATCTTGCGATAAACCGGACTGGGTTTGCCATCAAGAACCACTATGAGACCTCTGCCGCGTTGCATTTTAAATGCCATGCGTTGACGGTTGGGGCTGACAATGATCGAGTCAGGCACCATTTCCCACCCACTTGGGAGTTGGGGCAGTTGCTTGATGTTTTCCTTCCAATAAGCATCACTCCAAACGACTTGTGCTGTTGTAATCTGAATACACACTAAGTTCAGCACCAATGCCATCAGGCATGTCACGATGATGGATCGCATACTATTTTCTTGCTTGAGTCGCATGAAAACCTCGATTCGCATTCTTAATTAAAACATACAATCAAGATATTGCATCGACATGTCGTTCATACAGAATGATCGAATGACCCTCTAAATCTGGAAAATAAACCGCCTTGATTCCGATTATGGCAATTGTCACCCTTATCGGATGGATTGTGATTGCTGCTGGTTCGCCCGGTTGAAGAAGTAAGCATCCAACGCTTGTCAGCATTCATTTACTACAGTAGAAAAAAATGCAGTGAATGCTTGCCTTGGCTAAATCAACTGTTACTATGTTTATTAACAGAGATACGCCGTGGTTTCTGACGGTATCTCGTCAGGCGCGTTTTCATACGTATCAGATCTTAGTTTGCATTCTGTCTATCTTATTTTTTAATTTAACAAACTGATCGTCGTTTAACTCGCGATGGGAAAAGTATGAAAAGTCTAGTCAATACGTCGCGTAATGCCTTTACCCTTATTGAATTACTGGTGGTGATCAGTATCGTTGCGCTGCTGATTTCGATCTTATTACCTGCTTTGGGCAAAGCTCGAGCTGCGGCTCAATCAACCAAATGTCTGGCTAATCTAAGACATCATGGCATTGCGCAAGCTGCCTATAACGCTGACTTTAATGAGTATGTCGTGCCAGGTTGGAACTGGTTTAAGAACACGCACTATCGTGTATCCATGGGCCTGTCTTCGGAAGAGACCAGTTCTTGGCCATTGAATTACTTCTGCCCAGGTGCGACACGTGGGATGCGATTGGCTACAAGTAATTTGCAAAACATCGGTACATCCTACGGTTACAACAAAGAGCAGACGCGGCGAGACCAGTATAAACCCCACAAGACTTACAACTTTAGAACCTTGGATATTAAGCGGTTGAGCAAGAAATTTCATGTAGCCGATGCCGTCTCATTAACGATCACATTGGATCGAAAAGGTAATTACAAGACCGAAGAGAAAGTTACCTCAACACGCGATCGTGCATGCGCATGGCGTCATAATGAATGGCAGAATATGCAGACCTGCTTCTATGATGGGCATGCCGGTTATTACACACGCGACGATATGAATACAACACTTCGCGGCTATAATGCTGTCGCCAATCTCTGGCTGTACTGGAAGTGATTAAACAGTGTTTCGCTTTTGTATCGTTGCATGCAATCATTGAACAATTAAGAACTTTTCTGACTATCTTCAAAATTGTCATATACATATTGTCTTTGCAGTGTTTACAATGACGTGAACAGTGTGAGTCATAGGTGGTGAACAGTTTTAAACCGCTGCTTATTACCGGATTCGGATAAATTTTCAGGTCGAATGCTTGCCTTGAGTGTTTTGCCTGTTATCATGTTTATTAACAGTTGAACACAAATTATGACACAACTCCACCGCGATAGTCCGATTCCCCTCAACTACCAACTCTCTCAGCAGTTGCAAGCTGAAATTGTTGAGTCACGTTGGCAGATCGGATCCAAGATCCCGTCTGTACGTCAGCTCACTGAGCGTTATGGCGTGAGTATGCCGGTGGTTCGCCAGGCACTCCAACACTTGGCCAATGAAGGTGTAATCGAGACATTGCATGGCAAGGGATCGTTTGTCCGTAAACGTCCCGAGCATCGTGCAGCGGTATCGGCTCAGACTTTGGTGTTCATGCTCACGGATGCGACGCCTTTGAAGATGAACTACTTCCTGCGTGTCTTGCCAGAGGTTGAAAAAGCAGCCGTGGCGCATGGCCTGTCCGTCGAGTTCAATCAATACAATCCTGAAATCGCCATCAGCAACAACCATGCTCGCCCGCGCGGGATCATCTGGTGTGGCGGTGCGGAGATCAACTATATCCAAGAGATGGTTCGACGCCATGTGCCTGTAGTGGCAGTGGGTGACGGGCCGGATGTGGATACCGTGACACGCATTGCCAACGATGACTTCGAAGGCGGATACATCGCTGGCAAACATTTGTTTGGCTTGGGGCATCGCAAAGTCAGCATTATTCAGCGTGAGTCAGCTTTGGCTTACGCTCGCCGTCGCTTGGCTGGATTTCGTCACGCTGCTGAAGAGTTTGACAATGTTCAGTTACAGGTTGCTTCCTGTGATGGCAATGATGCTTTGGATATTGCCAACGAGATATTGGATTGTACGGATCGACCCACAGCGGTCTTCGGCACCTCTGACCGTTTGGCTCATTCGGTCATGCAGGTTGCCAACGACATGGGATTGAACCTGCCAGGCGAATTAAGTGTCATTGGTTTTGGGGATGAGCCTTTCGCTGAGTTCATGATGCCTGCTCTGACTACGGTTCGCTTTAATTTGACCCAAATGGGGCGTGCCTGCGTTCAGGCACTTTTGGATAAACAGCAAGGTAATCCAGATCACTGGGTTCGTGAGATCAAGCTGGAAGTGCAATTGGTGGAGCGATTGTCCACCACGTGTAGATAGAGGATTTTACCATGAAAACCAATGGCTATGGACCCCGTAAAGGGTTCACGCTTATCGAACTGCTTGTGGTCATCAGCATTATTGCACTGTTGATTTCGATCCTGATGCCGGCTTTGCGCAGTGCACGGCTTACGGCCAGGCAGTCCAAATGCGCTGTGGGGCTCAAGCAAATTGGTATAGGTTTTGTCCTCTATGGCGAAGACTACGATCAATACTTCCCACACCCTGCCGGTTACAAAGATGCTTGGAAAAACGGTGATACGCGGTACATGTGGTACATCGGGCGTTACGTGAACAATCGTTGGTGGGGTGCTAATCGAACAAGTTCAGCAAGATACAACTTCCCACCTGAAGTCAAATGTCCCGAACGGCCGACATCCGCCTACAGCTTTGGCATGGTCAGTGGTTACACCGGACATTACTGGCGTGTGCTTAATCCTTCATCGACCATCCTCATCGGCGATGCGACGAGTTTCTTTTTTAATTCCAACAGATGGAATGGCAACTTCAAGTATCGCCACGTGGACATGGCTGGGAACAATCAAGGCAACCTGAATTTGCTCATGGGCGATATGCATGTGTCGACCATTCCCCACCATGCCAAGTTGATCACCACACCTTTTGACTCATGCAAACTGCTGAAAGTTAAGAAGCTCAAATAATCGCAGACATATTAGAAGTCGAGATTGCGTAAACAGATTTGATAACCAGTTGGATGAGGTTCTGTCTGACGTAAAAAGATGGGATTCGACAATGAAAATTGTCAATAAAACAAACAACAAAGGATTCACACTTATCGAATTACTTGTGGTCATCAGTATCGTCGCGCTGTTGATTTCGATCCTGTTGCCTGCCTTGGCAATGGCACGTCATACTGCTTTGCAGACTCGGTGCGCATCGGGGCTAAAGCAAATCGGTATTGGTTTTGTCCTCTATGCCGAGGATTATGAGCAGTACTTTCCCGGCCCCAAAGGATACGGTGATCATGGCAGCAATGGCGACACACGATACATGTGGTATATCGGCCGATACGTCAACAACCGTTGGTGGAGTGCTAACAAAGGGAGTGCTGCACGATGGAACTTCCCGCCAGAAGTTAAGTGTTCCGAACGCAAAGTAAGCAGTGCGTACCACTTTGGCATGAACTATTACTACACCGGACCCTACTGGAAAATACTCAATCCATCGACGACGGCATTACTTGCAGATGGCAATAGCTTCTACATGTTCCCAAACCGCTGGAAGAAAAATTACATCTTCCGTCACATGGATCGTAATGGGCAAAACAAAGGCAACCTCAATGCGCTGATGGGAGACATGCACGTGGTGACCGTCGCACATCACGCCAAAAAATTCACAACACCACACGAAAAGTGTAAATTTGTTAAAACCCGAAAACTCAACTAAACCCCGCCCAACCCGCCGCCGATCCTTCGGCAACGACAATATTGAATCATCAACACCTTTGACAAAACAGGTCAAGGCGTTGGTGTGAACCTGAAATTTTTTTACTCTCGTTTTTGAAAGACTGGTTATGAAAAGCTTTCGTATCAATTTTCACACCTGCATCGCCACGCTGTCCGTGATGCTCATGAGTGTCGCTTCTGCTAATGCAGCTGACCTGTACATGTCACCCACCGGTGCCGGCAACAAGTCCGGCAACTCATGGGACAATGCCATGACCTATGAAAATGCCAAGAGTCTGGAAGACGCCTTTGGCAAACTTCAGCATGGCGACACTATCAACCTTGCAGCAGGCGAGTATCAAGGCGGAACCATCACCCTCAAGACCAATGGCAAAAGCATCAAGGACATCATCACCATCAAAGGACAAGTCAAAGATGGCAAGATGCCAACCTTCACCGGTGAGTGGGGCAAGCATGATGCCAACAAGGGATTCACACTCTTTAACGTCACCAGCGGTTCAAGTTGGGTTGGCATCGAAAACATCGTCGCCCGCAATGTCCGAGGTTTCTTCCAAACCAACTCCCCCGGTAACGTCACCGGCATCCGCATCAAGAACGTTGATGTCAAAGGTACGCGCGATGCCTTTGTCTTTATTGGTGGCGCTTCATCATCCCAACCTGAGATCGGCACCAACGACATCATTGTCGAAAATGCCAAAGCCGTGAACTATGCCAAGCGTGGTTTTCGCATTCGTGATGGTGTCTACAACGCAACCTTCAAAAACTGCCTGGCTGATGCCGGCGGTAAAGAGTGGGCCACCGAGCCGTTCCATATGGGATTCAGTTGTCAGGGTGGTTCCAAAAATTCAGGTGTCTATGACCATGACATCACATTCATCGACTGCGTGGCTCGTAACAACTACCACGATGCTGGCAGCGGATACTGGAATGCCGACGGCTTTTGCGCCGAACGCAACTGCTACAACATCACCTATATCGGATGTATCGCCAACGACAACACCGATGGTGGTTGGGATGACAAGTCGGAAAACCCATTACT
The DNA here is from genome assembly GCA_002480565.1 of Phycisphaerales bacterium UBA7800. Classification (GTDB taxonomy): domain Bacteria; phylum Planctomycetota; class Phycisphaerae; order Phycisphaerales; family Phycisphaeraceae; genus UBA7800. The sequence continues at coordinate 20,993 of DLCK01000034.1, forward strand.
CATTGGTTGTGTGACTTTGCGAAACAAACGCAATCTCCGATTCTGGGGCAACAATCCGGGTGTCGCACTCTACCGTTGTGCCAGTGGTTATCCCATCAAACGTGGTGGCAACTCCAGCGCGGTAGCCATGTGGACCGGCGGGATTGCCAAGGTTCACAACTCCACTTTCTTTGGCCCGCGTCCAGGTTGGGAACTCTCGCTGTACCGTAAACCTGCTGAACAAGTCGCAGCCTTGCGTGCCTATCTCAATGATTCGGTCATGGTGCTTTCGGATGGTAACAAGCAGGACAAACGCATCATCCTCAGTAACACCAAAGTCATGTCCACCGATGAGTCGGCTAACGTGCATCCAGAATTGGCATATGAAAAAACACCTGTCATCCACGACATCGGCACCATGCTCGATGGTCTTGGTTCCGACTCATCACAAGGCTATCACTCCAGCTGGCGTAATGAAGACTACCTGACCATCGCCCGTAAAATCCAGCCATTGATTCAAAAAGAAGGCAAACTCCTCGACGCCAAAGCCATCAATGTCTTTATCAATAAATATGCGTCCGGCTGGTACTACTCCGGCTGGCGCGGTGCCAAAATGATTGGCGTCAAAGGTGCAGGTGTCGATGGATCAACCTGTATGGGTGTCAAAATCGAAGGCACGACCAAAGGTGGCGGCGCGACCTTCCGTACCAAACGAACCGGTTGCGATATCAACCTTGCCGACCGAGCTGAAGCCGATTGGCATCTGAGCTTCATGGTCAATACCAACGGCAATAGCAAACTCCCCAGCATGAACATCATGATCTACTCCATGGATAAATCGCAAAAGACCAAGGAGATTCCATTCAACAACATGTTCGACGCCTCAAGCAGCGATTGGCAGACAGTATCAATCCCTGTCAAAGCTTTTGAAAAGGGTGCGACCTTCAAGACCTTTGCTGGACTTTATGTCCGTTGCAACGGTTCACTGGATAAGCCGCTGCTCATTGATAATGTCCAACTCACACCTGGCCCGTCCAGTGCAGCGTCGGTCCCGTCCACGGCATCGGCTTCACCGGCAACGCAGAGTACGGTTGCTGCTGTGAGCAGTGCGCCTCAAACCCAACTTGCTGATGTGAAGATGGGTGACACTGAAAGTCTCAAGTCCATCACCGTGTTTGAAAACAAACGCGCTTCAGGTTGGTATCTCAACGGCTGGAGCGGTGGCAAAATGAAAGAGTTCTCCGGCAAAGGTCCCGATGGGAGCAAATGCCTGGGCATGACCGGAACCCCCGGCCAGGGCGGCACAGGATTCCGTACCAAACGTGATGGTGCCGAATACGAAGTCCCCACATCCAGTGATGGCAAATGGCATCTGCAATTCGTCATGAACCCCGCATCAAGTGTCCGAATCAAAGCCTTTTCACTGGACAACTCAGTGAAGTCCAAGGAAGTGAGTCTGTCACAATATAAAGTCGGTGAGCCAGTCAACGGTTGGCAGAAATACAGTCTGCCCCTGACAGACTCAGCGCCGAATATCCAGAAGTTTGCAGGCATCGCAGTACGCATCCCCAAGAGCATGTCCGATCCAATCCTGTTGGATAATTTGACACTGGAATTGTTGCCCAACTGATAATAAAAAATAGGTCGATCGGTTAATATCTACACGCACTCCTGGCCTGTTTCCATGCAGGCTGGGAGTGTTTTTACAGGAGTTGTTTTCAATGCGTTTTACACTGTTACTTGTCGTGATGATTGGAATAAGTATGACCACGGACTTGTCTGCACAAACCCCTTCAGCAGAATTGCCAGCGATCAAAATTGTGCTCTGCGGAGACTCGACGGTGCAGAACTATCCACTGCCCAACGAGCGTCGCGGGTGGGGGCAGGTCATCGGCGAATATCTCTCCGACAAGGTGACCATCATCAATCTCGCAGCAGGTGGTCGCAGTACAAAGACCTTTATTTCCGAGGGGCGTCTTGATAACGCGCTGTCGCAAAATGCCGACTATGCCATGATCCAATTCGGCCACAACGATTCACACAAGTCCGACCGCCCCGAGTCCACCGATGCCAACACCGATTACAAAGATTATCTCAAGCAGTACATTGATTCGTTTGCTGCCAAGGATGTGAAAATTGTATTCGTCACGCCAATGCATCGCCGCGTTTTCCGCAATGGCAAACTCGTCACATGGCTGCTTCGCTATCGCAATGCCATGATTGATGTGGCTGAAAAAAACAAACAACCGTTAGTCGATCTCTACATGCTCTCGGAAGTCTTGATGGAATCACTGGGACCGATTGACAGTGAATATCTCAGTTGCAATCCCAAAGACGCATCGCACTTTTCACCCAAGGGAGCCCAAGCGATGGCCTTGTGTATTCTCCATGATTTGCAACGGCAAAATCATCCCCTGGCAGCATACATCAAGCCCGATGTCGCCAGCATGCTCAAGCGTTCCACCGTGCCCAACCTCGCACCATTGCCCGACGATCAGTGATTGCATGGTTTGGATCGCAATATCATGCAATCGTCGAATCGTGGCATAACGCAGCATGTTCTGCGCGAACGACTGCTTCGCGTTCACGAAAATACTGCGCGGAGGTATGAACCAACGCATCAAGCAACGCAGTGTCCGGCTTGCCATGCATGGCTGGATAAGGATCACCGCCGGGGCCCAACGGCTCAGGTGTGCAGAAGCATCCAGGGCGGTTGAATCCGATGGTATAGAGTGCGCGAATGAGCGTATCCAAATCCATTGCGCCATCGCCCAGCGCGCAGCGATTGCTGTCAGCCAAATGTAAATTTGCCAACTGCTCGCCAGCTTGAAGGATCGCCAACCCGATGTGCGACTCCTCGCTTTGCATGTGGTATACATCGCCGTTGATATGCCCAATCCCCGGATGGTTAACTGCTTTGAGATAGTTTTGTGCATCGGTAATCGTGTGACAGAAACTTGTCTCGGCACAACGAATCGGCTCGATGGCAGCCTTGATCTTTAACGCTGAAAACCGATCCGCAACCAGCCTGACTGTGTCAACCGATCGTTCAAATTCGCTGGCATCATATGCTTTGGGCCGACCCACCGCACCGGGCACCACAAGGATGTAATGCGCTTTGATTTCCGCAGCAAAATCAAGTGTCCGATGCAGGTAGTCCACCGCGCGTTGTCGAACCACGCCACTCGGACTTGATAGATCGTTCTCTGCTGAGAACATGCCACAGATACCTGAGCATGCCACCCCATGATCCGCAAGGATGCGCGATGTTTCCTGTGGTCGATAACCCAGGTTCGCCCCGTAGTGATTGCCATGTAATTCAATCCATTTGATCTTGGCAACGGCCAGCCGCTTGACGGACACTTCCAACGGTTCGATCCCGAATCCCCAATTGCTCCATGACAATGCTAAGGGTGATGCGTCGTCATTTAATTCGATTGCATGGAAGCGGTCTGCTACTTGTTGGTTGAATGTTTCAAATCGCTGTTGTTTCATGATCTGCCTTTGCTCGGATGTGCGGGTTGAATCGTGGATACGTTTTAAAGTATCGCAATAGCCGTTGATTCCAATAGACAGGATGTCAAGGTGCATGTATAAAATGATATGGCAATAAAAAAGTCCAACGCCTTTACCTTTGCCGATGATGCGAATTTATATTTCAGCACCAGCGGTCCCTTCACGGTGCATGCGCCTCAGCCATTAAGCTGTGAGTTGGGGCATATTGTCTATGCCGGCACCAAATGGAACAGTCAGGCGACATACGGCCACGCGCCGCCACCGGACTTCATGCGCCCGACGCCATATTATCTGCTTGTATACACGCTCGAAGGTGAGGCGGACTATGTGGACGATACCGGTTTGCAAACGATCCTCACCCAGGACAGTTTGCTTTGGGCCACGCCAGGTGTCCAGCAAAGTTACGGGCCACGCACCGCAAGCAAGTGGAGCGAATTCTTTCTCTGGTTCGATGGGCCGGTCTTTAAGACGTGGCAGGAGAAGGGGGTTCTGGTTGGTGACAGCGGACATGTACATCTTGATCCGATGCGGTCTTGGCTCAAAGAGATGATCCATTTGGTTGCGCCCAAAGCCGATGAACCCACGCAGTTACCGTTGCTGCGGTTTTGTCAGTTTCAGTCACTGCTGATGCAGGCGATTCTGGCTCGACGTGTTGATGAATCTACTTCCGCCAATGACCTGTGGTGTGAACAGGCGATGGGCTATCTCAAGTCCGGCACGCTCACCTTGCCAACGCTTGAGCAAATCGCTGAGCAGATGGACATGTCCTACTCCCTGTTTCGCAAACGCTTCCTTGAACTTACCGGCAAAACACCAGGCCAATTCCGCGCTGGCGAAGTGATCCGCCAAGCCTGTTTGCAGTTGGTGCGAAGTGATGTGCCGGTTCAGGACATCGCTTATCAATTGGGGTTCCATGACCCGTTTCATTTTTCAAAACGCTTTAAGCAGATCACTGGTATGACACCGACGGACTTTAGACAACAGGCGCGGTCCGTCGATGGACAATGAGTTTCGCGTGAAGGACTTTGCATCTTGCGATGCAACAGCAACACGCAGTGTTGCAGCTATTTCAAGACATAGAAAAACCGCGATCATTGGATCACGGTTTTTTTTATGTGTTTTGATTTGTGTCTTGTGCGATTTTTCGTCATAGCTGCAACACTGCGTGTTGCTGAGATACGATGCGTTACATCATTCGACGTTTTGCACTTGTTCTTTGATGCGGTCGATGGAACCTTTGACTTCAACGATGTGTCGAGCAATGTTGACGTCGTTGGATTTGCTGGCGATGGTGTTGGCTTCGCGGAGCATTTCCTGGGTCAGAAAATCAAGGGTCCGGCCGGAGGGGTCTTCGTTGCCATTGGTGAGAATTTCTTCGAATTGCTGCATATGGCCGGTGAGTCGGGAGACTTCTTCGGCGATATCGCAGCGTTCAGCATAGATGGCGACTTCACGGATCAGGTCCGGTTGAGCGATTTCCAACTGTGCCTTGGCAAGCAATTCGTTGACACGATTACTCAAACGCTGATGGTATTCATCCACCACTTGCGGGGCACGTTGAGCAACTTCGGATAAGCGGGAGGTGATGGCCTGACGATGAATCAGCAGATCATCAGCTAAGGCTTGGCCTTCGGTGGTTCGCATTTTCAGCAAACCATCAATGGCCTGATCGACCAGTGGGGTGAGTGCGGTGCGTGCCTTGGATGCAATCTTTTCCATGTCATCGGTCTGGGTCAGCACGCCGGGGAGTCCGAGCAATGCAGTCAGATCAATGTTGGCTGTTTGTGCGTTACCGACCTGATCGCGGAGTTGCTGGAGATGTTTGAGATACTCCTGCAAGGCCGAGTCGTTGATCTGGTAGGGGGAGACATCGTCAGCTAATCGAAACTTGACGGTGAGGGTGATCGAACCACGATGCACACGCTTGCGCAGCTGTGCTTCGAGTGCGGTCTCTAAAGCGGATAGCTCTTCAGGCATCCGGATGGTGGACTTGAAGTAGCGATTGTTCACACTGCGGATTTCCACTGCGTAATGCACGCCATCCACTTGTTGGGAGGCCTGACCAAAACCCGTCATCGATCGGATCATTTGGATTCCTGCTCGCTGGGGGTGGTGATTTCTTTGACTTCTGTCTTGACTGCTTCGACAGCGTCTTTGGTCACTTCGACGGCTTTGTCAACAGCTTCGCCGGTGACTTGGACTGCCTTGGCAGTACCTTCTTTGACAGCTTCGGTGGTTGTGTCCGCTGCGTCCTTGACGGTTTGCACCGCAGCATCAACCTTGTCACCAGCCGCATCGGCAGCTTCGTCAGTTGTCGTTGCAGCGTCGGTTTCTTCACCATCAATTGGCAGTGTCATCACGGGAACATCCGACACTTCATCGCCGGGGCGTGTGGTCCATGTCAGTCCCATGGCCAAACCCAGGAAGCAGACAAACAAACCCACGGTGATCCATGTCAGGGCATCGCCGGCTTTGGCGCCGAACATGGCCTGGTCACTGCCGCCACCTGCTCCGCCGAACGCACCTGCAAGTCCGCCGCCCTTGGGACGTTGGATGAGGATCAGCAGAACCAGCAGAACACAGACAAAGACAAACGCGATGGATAAAAGCGTGACGAGTACAGATCCGGTGGTGAGCACCATGTGATTCAACTCCATTACAGCAGAGGCTGCTTGGGAAAAATGTCCGGCCACCCACATGGATGGCCGGACCGTGTAACCAATTCAATTTAGCAGATGGCTGCTTCGCAGATGGCGGTGAAGTCCGCGGACTTCAGTGCAGCGCCACCGATGAGACCGCCGTCGATGTCGGTTTGGCCGACGAGGTCTTTGGCATTGCCGGGCTTCATGGAACCGCCGTACTGGATACGGACGCCTGAAGCGACTTTTTCACCGTAGGCGAAGGTCAGGAAATTACGGATCGCTGCGTGAGCCTTTTGAGCATCTTCGGGGGTGGCAGTCTTGCCGGTACCGATGGCCCAGACGGGTTCGTAAGCGATGGTGACTTTGCTCATTTGTTCGGCGGTGACACCTGCAAGTCCCAGAGCCATTTGGCCCCAGTTCACAGCATCGGTCTGGCCGGCTTCACGTTGTTCGAGCTTTTCACCGATGCAGAGAATGACTTCCATGCCAGCGTTGAGAGCTGCAAGGGTCTTTTCGTTGCACAGGGCGTTGGATTCGCCAAGCACGTGGCGACGTTCACTGTGACCGACAAGGACGACTTCCACGCCGACGTCTTTGAGCATGCTCAGTGAGACTTCGCCGGTGTAGGCACCATTTTCAGCAAAGTAAAAGTCTTGGGCGCCGAGCTTGACTGCCGAATCCTTGATGATTGCACCGACGGATGCAAGGTAAGGGAATGCGGGGAAGACTGCGATATCGACCTTCTCATTGGAAGGCAGGGAATCCACCAACTGCTTGGCGAGGCTGGCTGCCTCGTCTGCGTGAAGATTCATTTTCCAGTTACCGCCAACGAAGGGCTTGCGGTTTGCCATAATTCATATCCTTTCGCTCATTGTTGCGAGCCAAATAGTATAGTCGAACGACACCCAGACCGACAACATGCCTGCCGGGGAATCCGTTAACAAATGTCCAAAAGGCAGATTGTACGGATTTATTTATCTTTTGCTGGTTTGGCCGGGTTGAAAACCAATTTTGAGCAATTGGGGTGCGGTTTGGCGCTTCTGATGAGTCGATTTTCACAGTAAAAGTGCAATAGAGTCCAGATTCACAAAATGTAAAACAATTACCGGTGGTTCTTTGGCTCAAGTGCAAGGCAATCATTCATTTTGTGTATTTAAGTTGACTGACGGGCTGAAGTGTATACACTTTTGAAAGATACATTTTGATTTCGAACATTCATACAAGATGCAGGTGATTGGCCATCTACGCGTCTGACGCATCAGTCTTGCACTGCAAAAGCCGTTGGAACCAAGCCCACGCTAAGCGACTATTCAGAGAAAGCGATCAAATCAATGATAAAGCGACCTTGGACTGTTTTACGGCGTATGATTTTATTGGGAGTCACAGGGATCATGGTTAATACCGCTATTGCGAAATCTTTGCTCGAGGGTGTGGAGGCGGGAACCCCCATAGATGTTTATCTCATCACAGGTCAATCCAACACGGACGGCCGGGCGGATTTTAAGATGCTGCCCCAAGTTCAGCAGCAATCATTGCGCAAACAGCCGGATGTATTGTTTTACCACGGGGCGACTGAACCTCGCCGCGATGCATCGGCCAATCAGTGGATCGCTTTGCAACCGGGTAGTGGGACGAATTTTGAAATCAATCACACTCCGGATACCAGGCAGTTAAACTTTGGTCCTGAAGTGGGTTTGGGTCAGGCGTTGCTTGAGCGACAGTCACCTGGGCGAATCGCGATTCTCAAAGCAACTCAGGGCGGGACTTCGCTTGCCGTCGACTGGGCGCCGGGCAAGGGGCGGATATGGAAGATGTTCAGACGTACCGTTGACAGGGGGCTTAAGTCTCTTGGGGACGCGGGGTATCAACCGCGCATCGTTGGCATGATCTGGGCACAGGGAGAAAAAGATTCGAAAGATCCTCAGATGGCTCAAGACTATGAGGCTCATCTGACGGAATTTTTCACAGCGGTACGTTCGGTTTATGGTGAGATGTTGCCGATTCTCGTTACCAGCATCAATGTTTTTGATGCCGCCGATCAAAAAATATTTGATGCCCAACAGGCCGTCACCGCCAATGATCCGTATGCGGTATTCGTCTCAACGGATGATCTGACATTTAAGGATGGCGTTCATTATGATGCAGCCAGTCAACTGGTACTCGGTGCCCGTTGCGCTGCAGTATTAGGGGGGGACTCAATGAAGCAGGTCACGATAAAGCCAACAGCCTGGACATCCCAAGCCCGCAGAATGTTGTCCACCGATGAGGGGCAGTTGGCCAGGCTGACTTTGGGTAACAGTGACAATCTCATTGAAATGGCGCCCGTGAATCTTCCCGGCCATGGGGCGGGTGACTGCAATCATTTCGGCTGGCCGATCGCGACGATGGTGGATCAGACTCTCGTTGTGATGCATCGTCGGATTCCAGGGCACAATCGTGTCGGAGCAGGGGGCCCCGATGAGTCGATGTCCTACGGGAATGTGTTGCGTAGTGATGATGGCGGTAAGAGTTGGTCGCAGCCATATGATTTGCGGGACTGTATGAAGCCCGAAGACCGCAATCGTGGGGGGATTGTACCCTTGTCTCATCGCAGTAAATTCGATCTGGATAATCATTCGCCCCTGGGTTACAAGGTTCATTTGCATGCTATCGGCACCATGCGCGATGGTGCAGTGATGGCCATCAATAACCACGGTGTCTTTCGGTCTGAGGATAAAGGTCGCACGTGGAAGCATTTTTCAACAGCGTTGCGTGATGACACGTTCCCACACATGATTGTGAATTTGGGGCCACGCATTTTTGATGATCCGAAAATGGGGATCGTGGCATTCGGCAACTGGACAGGCACATGGGCTGACAAAAAATTGTACAAGCAGTTGGTGGTATTACAGTCGCCCGATGACGGGGAGAGTTGGAAGGCAACAGAGTATCCTGTGAAGGTTGCCCAGTATGAGCCGGCTGCCTTGTTTTATGACGATGAGTATCTGTTTGTGACGCGCGATCAATCCAATATCAATAACAAGCCGATGCACAAACAAATGAGTTGGCAGCAAGGCCAGTCTCCGCAAGTGTCGGATACCAATATGGTGGCTCCTCGTTTGATTGACACAGTTGATTTATCCTTGAACCCCATCACCGGGCGTTTTGAAGTCCTGCGTTCTGAGCGTGACAAAATGGAACTGTGGATATGGAGTCTGGCCCCCGAGGATTGGGGGACCGGCAAGTGGCGTCGGGAATGCCGATTGTTTAAGCGTGACGGTAAGTTCTATCAAAATGCAGACGGCTTTCATCCGGCAGGCGCGGTCATTGACGCCGTGCGTGGTGTCCAGCATATCTTCATTTACTGTGGTCACCCCAACGGACCGGCAGGCGTGTTTCGCATCACCCGATCATTGGATACCCCACGATTGGCAGCATATCTCAACGCGCAACCGGTCAAGTAACGATGTTTGTCTGAGCAATTATCTGCTGAGTTTCCCGATCTCGCGTTTGACGCAGCGCGGTTTGGTGATAGGTACGCGCTTCATTGGCTTTGCCAGCAATGATCAACTCAGCTAAATGGCGGTGTCTTTTGTACGATTTTTGTAATATGGGTTTCAACGGTTTACCCATGTGATGATCCAGTACACGCAGAAAAACGGCAGACAATAAATCCGAGTGTAAGAGCATACGTTCAAGCCAAAGGTTGTTGGCAGCATGGTTCAAGGCCGTGTGAAATCGTTGCTCAATTCCAAATAACCGGCTTCGGGTTGCATCATCCAATACGGCATGGGGAAGAGATTCATTGAGTAAATCGGCAAACCCCTCTGCGGCATCAAGCAGTGACTGCTTTTGTTGAGCGGTCGCATGTCCAGCTGCACGGTCGGCGGCATAGCCTTCTAACTCAATGCGTAAATCGTAAAGTTGTGCCAATTCATCGGGCATCACAGACCGGATGCGCGGCGCCTGGTTGGGCTCCTGTTCCAAGACCCCCATGGATACCAGTTGGCGGATCGCTTCACGCACCGGTGTCCGGCTTACTTGCAAGCGTTTTGCCACGCGTGCTTCGGGAATGCGATCACCCATGGCCCATTCGCCTGCTGCGAGCAAAGCAACGAGTTTCTCTTTGACGATTTGAGCAGTATCGGCAGTTCGCATGCAATGAAGTGTATGCACTATCAAGCCAGAATCAATTTATGGCTGATGAATCACACCGCAGCAATGGATCGATACGGGTTTATGCCATGCCCTGCATCATCTGACTCACGCCGCCGAGCAGGTCGGCTGCGCCTTTTTCCAGCAGTTCGTCGAGAATCTGCGTGGTGAGTTTGGAGAGCAGCTTGCCTTCGGCCTTGCCGGTGGCTTCGATGGATTGCTGACCATCACGGCTAAAGACACGGGCGACGACCTCAAAATAGCGACCTTCTTCATCACTGGGATAGCAATAGGCAGCAATGGGGCTGTGACAATCACCTTGTAAACCTTCGATGATGTCGCGTTCGACATTGATCGCAAGAGCAGTCTGCGTGTGATTCAAGGGCAAGCATCGTGAAATCGACACATGATCGTCCGTGCGACACTGAATGCCCAATGCGCCTTGGCTGGCTGCTGGGACCATCACCGCAGGATCAAGCTTTTTGTCCGCAAATTGCCCTAATTTGGCCCGTTGAAGTCCGGCAACGGCAAGCAATGTCGCATCGAACTCCTGACGATCCAACACCTTAGCCATGCGCGTTTCAATGTTGCCACGCATTTCGCTGATCTGAAGATCCGGGCGAAGGCGATGCAATTGAGCACGGCGACGTGGTGAAGCTGTCCCCACGGTTGCGCCTTGAGGTAACTGTTCAATGGTATTGGCTTTGTCGCTGATTAAGCAGTCCCGTGCGTCCCCGCGTTTGGGAACCGCAGCAATGGACAATCCAGGTGTGAGCTGAGTGGGCAGGTCCTTGAGGCTATGCACTGCAACGTCTGCTTTGTCAGACAGTAGGGCACGTTCGACCGCTTTGGTGAACAGACCTTTACCACCGACATTAGCCAGTGACAGGTCAAGGCGTTGATCGCCTTCTGACTCAATCCAGACATATTCGACTGCCACATCCGGATGCAGCTTGCCAAGGACACGTCCAACGGCTTGTGCCTGGGCGCGTGCGAGTTGACTCTGACGGGATGCGATTCTGATGGGCCGACGACTTCTGCGCAAGGGAGGGTCTCCGTTGATTGATTCATTTTCACTTTCGGCCACACACAGTCAGCCGGGCAGGGGCGAGTCACACTGCAGGCAGGCAACTCAAACCGAGCCCATTAATATAACGGGCAATCGCTTTGCTTGCAGCCCCAATACACTCAGATTGACAAAAGTATATAACTTTACGAGTTATAGTCCGGTGAATTAGCATGACTTATTACAATCCAATCTTACTTTGGTTTTTGCCGCCCTGTCAGAAATGGGTCTGGTGAAATGTAATCATAATTCTGTCTTGGGCTATTTTTGATCTCAACGGTGATAAGCCTTTGTGCTGACCAAAATCTGGTATGGTTAGATGAATTGCAGTCAATTTCAGGGGGATGGTAAATGCCTGATTTAAGTCTTGATCAACTCAACACCATCAAGCAGTTTGTCTTCAAAAACGGACGTCTGCTTGAACGACAGCTATTCGAATATTTCTTTGGCAGTGGTTCCCAAGAAGCATGTCTCAAAGCACTGATGGCCTACCAAAATGCCGATGGTGGTTTTGGTCATGGCATCGAACCGGACATCACTTGCCCGGCAAGTTCTGGCATTGGTGCGGAGACGGCGTTGTGGATCATGGATGTACTGGATTGCTACGAATCGCAAGCTGCTGCAGCATTGGTAAGTTGGATCGCTGACAACCAAACCCAGGCTGGTGACATCCCACATCCACCCAAGCAGATGGCTGACTACCCGCATCAGACTTGGTGGGGAAATCCAGACGGTCAACGCATTTTGACCCTTGCTGGTTATCTCAAAAAGCATGGCGTGGAACACGAGTCGCTTTATGCCAAGGCACGTAATTATTTTGTTCAAATGCCCCAGCCCCAAGGGATGCAATACTATGACTATCCGTACTACGTCTATTTGAAATACCTGGGTGACAGCCCGGCAGAGTCACAAAAGTTACAAGCATTCCAGGCGCGTATTCCCGATTTACTTGCTGAGCATGCCGATCATTTTCCGCTGTTCTCACGGGCTTGGTATCTCTTTGCAGACATGGCAACAGATGAAATTTTAGAGTCCGAAGCATTGAGATTGGTGAGTACGATTCAAGCGGATGGCGGGATGATAAATCCCTATCCAACCTTGCCGCACTGGCGACCGATTTGGACGTTGGATAGTTTGATTTTGCTTAAACAGTTTGGTTTGATTTCCGTGGTTTAGGATGACGTGGGTATTCGCATTTTTGATTTTTAGTTAATTGTGCATTGACGTAAAAATGGCTCTTGACTTGATCCAATCAAAAACCTAACATTCCTCCGTCGCTGTGACACACCTCATTGAACACTCAAACCAAAGGAATCGCACATGCCTGCCACAACCGCTACTGCAATGGAAGTTGGAGCCAAGCTCTTGAACCTCTGTAAAGAAGGCAAAAATCTCGAAGCTGTGGACACGCTTTATGCTGATGACATTGTCAGCGTGGAGTTGATGGACTGCCCTGAAATGGACATGCCCCGGATCATGAATGGCATCGAAGCGGTGCGTGGGAAAAATGTCTGGTGGCTGGACAATCATGAAGTCCACAGTTGCGAATTCGCTGGCCCGTTCCCGCACGATGAACGCTTTGTCATCACCATGAAACTCGACTGCACCTGCAATGCGCCTGGCCCCATGCAGGGACAACGCATGCAGATGGAAGAAGCCTGCGTCTACACCCTCAATGACGCTGGCAAAATCGCCAAGGAAGAGTTCTTCTATCACATGCCCGGCTAAAGCAGTTCAAAATATTTAGGTCCATTTTCTGTTTCCTCAAGCCACTAGCGACTAGCGACTTGGGACTAGGGAAAGGCAAAAAACATCTGAAAAACTAGTCCTTAGTGGCTAGTCACTAGTCGCTTTTGAAGCAAGGTAGAGATTAATTACGATATTTGTCTAACCCCTGCCTCGGAAATTTTAAGTCAAAACAAAAACAGGCACGTTCGGATTTTTCAATCCAAGCGTGCCTGTATTGTTTTGCGATCATTCCGTTTATTGAGTTGCGTTCGTTGTGATGCGTGCGTTGTTTTGCACTTTAAGCATCTCTTTGCCGTAGCGCGTGCCAAGTTCGATCATACTCTTGCGATCAAAATGCCAATTGTCCATGGCAACCAGACCGTCGGCCAACACCACACCCGTATGGGGTACGGCTTCGGGGAGGGTGAGGATCAATGTGTTGATCGGTTGCTCCTGGGCCATGTTGATCTGCCCGGCAATAAACGGCACATCCGGCGTGCCCAAGTCTTCACGCAAGTTAGCGATGAAGGTGCTGATTTTTTCGATGTATTTGGGATCTTTGCGATTGGCTTCACCTTGATGCCAGATGATGCCTTTGAGCGTGCCGGTCTTCATGGCAATCTTTGTTCGGCGGACGGCTTCGACGTAAAACGGTTCCTTTGGATTGTACTTTTCCATCCCTTTTTTCCACTGATCAATCCGCGTGCCACCCTTGGCATTGACCACCAGGCCAAGCGTGATGTCCTTGTCGTCCTGGAGCATCGTCTTGGCAAACATGTAGCTGGGATTCATCTTCTGCCACTTGATGCCTTTGCGAACCGTCGAATACTTGTTGAGCGGAATCGCAGCAGCTTCCCATTGGTCTTCACCATTAAGCAGCAGACAACGCTCAATCGGCTTGGCATCTTCCTCGGTGTAAGGCGCACGACCGGCCATGTTCGACTGACCAATGCACAGGTAAATGTGCAACTTGTCTTTGGCAACAGTGACTTCATCGGCACCAGCAATCCGAGGCAAAAGCAGGGCGGTGAAAAGTGTCACCATGACAAACAATATGATGTTTCTGGTTGTCTTGATCTGTGGCATTGTGGTTTCTCTTGGCTTTCTGGGTATGTCTTTATTTATTTTTTAACACGAAGGCACGAAGTTCACGAAGTTCACGAAGGACACGAAGAAGAAAAAGAATTTAATTTGTCTTGACCTTCGTGATCTTTGTGTCCTTCGTGCCTTCGTGTCAAGTATAAAATTGTGAATCAAACAGGTGCATCACATCATGTAAAGTCAACGTGTTTTCTGCATCCAGTTCACCAGCAGTTTCACCCACAGGTTCACATGCTCATCGTTCTCCGCCAAGCCCATCCCATGCGGGCCGTGCTCAAAGCTGTGCAATTCCACCGGCACGTTGTGCTTGCGGCAGGCCGTTGCAAACATCAATCCATTTTCCAGCGGCACGACCGGATCGTCACTGGTGAAAAAGATAAATGTCGGCGGCGTCTGTTCATCCACATTCAACTCATTGGAAAACTGAATCCGCTGCGCTTCGGTGTGGCCTTCGCCTAAGAGATTGTCACATGATCCGTTGTGCGGGAACTGTGTGAAGCTGATCACCGGATACCCCATGATCAAGCGATTGGGCCGAGCGCTGAATTCATCGGCCAAATCGTCATCGGGTTCAGTGAATACATCCGGTTGCGTTGCGACAGTACTCACCAGGTGACCACCAGCCGAAAAGCCCATGATGGCGATGTCGTTGGGATCAATGTTGAGTTGCGTTGCCTGGCTGCGAATCAGGCGAATGGCTCGACACAAATCCGCATGACCAGCAGGAAAGCGATTGGGGGCCACGCGATAAGTCAGCACAAATGCCGTGTACCCATGCATCGCAAAGAGCTTGGCAAAAGGAGCGCCTTCATGTTCAGCCAAACCCGCATACCCGCCACCGGGACAGACAATCACCGCCCGGTTTTTAACCTTGGGGCCCGTCGGTGGATAAACGTCCAGACGTGGTTTCCCCCATTGGCTGTCACTGTGATGTTGCGAATCGTCAGGCCACAATTGAATGATATTTTTATCTGTCATGATGGTACTCATTGGGCTTTTACCACAGAGTCGCAGAGACACAGAGTTTAAAACAATTAGGCTTGGACTTATGCCTTTTCTCTGTGCCTCTGTGACTCTGTGGTTCATCCATTGGGATGGAATCCTCTATTCAAAAAATTGTACGAAGCTGATAGACTATCCATATTCAGCAAGACAGACAAAACGCACAGACAAGTCCGGTGACCGGACGCCCTCGACAAGAGGAATGGGAGCAGGATGCCACAACCGTTTGTACACCTTCATCTGCATAGCGAGTATTCACTGCTTGACGGTGCCAATCGCATCGACAAGCTAGTTTCACGTATCAAAGAATTGAACATGACCGCGGTGGCCGTCACCGACCATGGCAATATGCACGCAGCCTGTCAGTTCTACAACGCAGCACACAAGCAAGGCATCAAGCCCATCATGGGGATCGAAGCCTACGTGGCTCCCGATGTCAAAGGTTTTACTTCTGACCGCATGCGCAAAGAAGCGACCGGCGTCTCGGATGGTGGTTTCCATCTTGTCTTGCTTGCTGAGAATCAGACGGGTTGGCATAACCTGCTTAAGCTTTCATCCGATGCCTATGTCAACGGCTTTTATTACAAGCCGCGAATGGATAAGACCACCTTGCAGCAGTGGTCCGACGGGATCATCGCCATTAATGGTCACCTGGGTTCATCCATTGCCTATCATCTTTGCCAATATGAGCTGACCAAAAACGAAGAGCATTACCAAAGAGCCATCGAAGAAGCCAAGTGGCATGCCTCGGTTTTCAAGCCCAATGAAAAAGGCGAACCGCGCTTTTATCTGGAACTGCAAAACCACGATGTCCGCGAACAGCAGGAAATTATCCCGCACGTTAAACGCATGGCCAAAGAGTTGGACATGCCACTGGTTGGCGATAACGACGCGCACTTTCTGACGCTTGATGATTGGGATGCGCACGACACGCTTTGCTGCATTTCCATGGGCAAGAAAAAGATGGAGGAAAACCGCCTCCGCTATTCCAAGGATTTGTACGTCAAGTCTCAGGAGCAGATGTGCGAGCTTTTTGCAGACTGTCCTGAAGCGATTGAAAATACCGTCAAGATTGCAGATCGTTGTAACGTCGAAATCGACTTCTCTGCCAACCATGCGCCGGTCGTGAAAATCGCACTCAGTGACAAGATCAAATCACTTAAAGGCAAGACCGCTGCCGACCGCGTCATCCAATACAAGACCGGTGACAGGATTGGTTCGACTGCATGGTTTAAAGACTTCTGTGCCCAGATCACCCTCATTCCGTTTGACTCTGAAAAAGATGCGGAGATTGATGAGGATGTACTTAAAGCCCAATGTGATGAAGCACTCTTTCTGCTCTCCGAAGCAGGGGCGCTTTGGCGGTACGGCCAAGACGGGATCACGCCTGACATTCGCGCTCGACTTGAACGTGAACTTAAAGTCCTTGCTGACAAGATTATTTCTGCCTACTTCCTGATCGTCTGGGACTTTGTCAACGAAGCGCGCAGTCGCGGTATCCCCGCCAACGCTCGTGGGTCAGGTGTGGGTACGATGGTCGGTTTTGTGCTGGGTTTATCCAATGCCTGCCCGGTGCAGTATGGTCTGCTCTTTGAACGTTTCACCGACCCGGATCGAAGTGAATATCCTGATATTGATATTGACCTCTGTCAGAACGGTCGGCCTGAAATTATCGAGTATGTCCGTCAAAAATACGGGCATGTGGCTCAGATTATCACCTTTGGAACACTCAAAGCCCGTGCTGCGATTCGCGACGTGGGACGTGTGCATGACCTGCCACTGCCTGATGTGGACAAGCTCTGCAAGCTCATCGGCGATGAGTTGAAGATGACCATCAGTAAAGCGCTGGGACAGGAGCCGGATCTTAAAGAGCTTTACAACACTTCATCGCATCACAAGGAAGTGATCGACACGGCTATCCGCCTGGAAAACATGGCGCGACATGCGGGGGTGCATGCTGCGGGTGTGATTGTGGCAACCCAGCCGTTAGACAATATCGTCCCGTTGTACAAGCCGCCGGGAACCGACCAGATTGTCACGCAATGGGACGGGCCGACCTGTGAAAGTGTCGGCTTGCTCAAGATGGACTTCTTGGGGTTGCGCAACCTTTCCATCATTGAACGTGCCAAGGATTTGATCCGTGACACAATGGATATCAAAACCCAGCGCGGCTGCATCATGGGTGAGTTTGGTAAAGGCCTTGTCCCCGATTCGCCACGTGAGTTTTCCGATCAGGGTGATGACTACGATCCCCTGGAACTTGAACGTCTGACCTTCCTGGATCAGAACGTGCTTGATGCATTCCGTCGAGGTGAAACGGCTGCAGTTTTCCAGTTTGAATCCGGCGGTTTCCGCAACACGCTCTTGGGGATGAAACCTGACCGACTCGAAGACCTCATTGCTGCAAACGCACTGTATCGTCCGGGGCCGATGGCATTGATCCCCGACTACAACGACCGTAAACACGGCCGAGCCGAAGTCCCCAAGATTCATCCCATTGTCGATGAAATCACCGCTGAAACCTATGGCATCATGATCTACCAGGAACAGGTCATGCTCATTGTCCATAAGCTTGGTGATATTGCCCTGCGTGAAGCTTATTCGCTGATTAAAGCCATTAGTAAGAAAAAAGAAAAGACGATCAACGCCTCCAAGGCACAGTTCCTCATTGGTGCCCAGGAAAAAGGTGTTACCGAAAAACAGGCGACGGATATTTTCGACAATATCCTCAAGTTCGCAGGCTACGGTTTTAACAAATCGCACTCGACAGGTTACTCGATTATTGCCTACCAGACGGCATACCTCAAGACCTATTTCCCCGTGCATTACATGGCTGCGGTGCTCACCTACGAAGCTGTCAGCACCGACAAGGTCGTCGAGTACATCGACGAATGTAAACGTGTCCTGCGCCCCAATGGTAACCGTGGCATTGAAGTCCGCCCACCGTGTATCAACCATTCGGAAGTCGGCTTTACGGTTGTCTACGAAAAGGGCGAACCGCACGATCCCAACAACGGGCATATCCGCTTTGGACTCAATGCCGTCAAAGGTGTCGGCGAAAAAGCCATCCTTGCGATCATGGAAGCACGGGACAAGGAAGGGCCGTTTAAGAATCTGTATGACTTCTGTGAACGTGTGCCTTCGAATGTCTGTAACCGTTCGACGATTGATGCGCTGATCAAATGCGGTGCGTTTGACACGTTACACAGCACGGATGAACGGGCTGCGATGTCCGCTGCTTTGGATGATGCGATCAGCAGTGGCCAACGCGCAGCTTCGGATCGCAGTGCCGGTCAGATGAGTTTCTTTGAGAGCTTTGCTGAGAGTGCCCCGGTTGAACAGCAGCAGCAGGCCAACAACCTGCCAAGTTGCGAACCCTGGACAACGCAGGAAACATTGACCCATGAAAAATCGGTGTTGGGTTTCTACGTCTCCAGTCATCCGATGGATCAGTTCAAGGATGAACTCGAACGCTACAGCACCATCAATGTGATCGACCTGAAGCAGATCAAGTCCGACCTGGAAGTGACCATCGGTGGCATGCTCACGCGCGTGCGTCCGACGTTGGTGAAAAACGGACGCTCAGCAGGACAGAAGATGGCGATGATCACCATCGAGGATAAGACCGGTTCGATTGATGGCGTGATTTTTTCTGACGCCTACGCCATTGCCGCGCCGCTGCTTGAGTCCGATGCCATTGTGCTGCTTAAAGGCAAGGTCGACCGCCGCCGCGAGGAACCGAACATCATCGTCAATCAGGTGATCCCTGTCCGTGATGCGGTGAGTCAGTTAACCCAGGCGGTGAACATCCGGCTGCGCCCCAGACCTGAAATGGCGGACGGCAATAATGGGGGCAATCCGCTGACCGGCTACAACGGTGAGTTCAACCAGCTCAAAGCCTTGCTCCACCAATCCCGTGCTGCCAACGGCAATCCGTCTGCACAGGTTTACTTTGAAGTCTGCGATCAAGGCCAACGCGTACGACTCCGCGCCAACGGCGTCCGTATCGGGGTCGATCCGGACTTGCCACAGCGGGTCAACACAGTCATGCGAACACCTGATTGCTGTGAGCTTCACGGGGCTCCGAAAATCACAGTTGCAGTCAACAAGGTCTCCGAGCAGGAGGATGAGGACAAACTCATCACGCAAAGTGCTCAGGCTGATGTTTGCGATTCGATTGACCGGTATTGATCAATCATGCAAAGCACGGTCGATGTCCGTCGGACATTGGCTTGGACAGCATGTGCCATTACGAGATTGTTATCAATAGCATTGGGGTATAGTTGCCAAGGTATACGATAGACTTTGGTGTAATACGATTTAATCGTTACGGATGGAATAACACGAACCGGCGCAACCGGTTATGGTGATGGTTTCAAACGCCTTATCCACATCTTGCACGTATCAAAATGCGGTTACATACTGATAGGTTGATGGCTAAGTCAAAAGTAGACCCTTAACCTGTATTAGCAATGGGTTAGTGTGTAAGATTTTATTTTTAATACACTTGTGTTTTTGGAGAGGGTGTGCCAAACATGTTGTCTGAGACATATTTGTGCGCAGGCAGGGGATATATCACCTGGTGATGTTCTGTCAATGTGAATTCAATCAACAGGTTATCCACATAGATTAGCTGAAAAGATGTAACAGTCTGATAATAGTGGTGTTGAATTAACCTTCTTTATGCAGATCAGCGACAAGAATTGCGTCGATTACAGGCTGGTCCGGGGCAGGTTGGCAGGGCTTGACATGGAAGACCTGGTTGCGGAGTTGCTCATGAGACACCTTGCTCAGAGCAGGATTGGATGCAAACCAGTCGATCATCGGGCGGGGCAGTTGGCGGGTATCAGATGTCGTCGCGGTCATGGGGCGGTTCCTTGCATGAGGTCACACATACTCGTGCGACATGTAAGTGAACAATACTGCCCCCTGTCCCGTCAATCGAAGGTGTGGACAACTGACAACTTTGTCAGATGACTAAATAGTATGACCGGCACAATCGTTACAACTTAGCGGCTAACCGCTGAGATAAATTTGACAGTAAATCTGCGGTCACATTATCGGCACTGGGACGGGCATCGAGAACCAGATAGCGATTGGGGTCGGCTTCTGCTTGATCCAGGTAGCCTTTACGGACGCGCCGGTGATACTCCTTGCCTTTCTGCTCCATACGATCGAGCAGGGGGTTTAGACGCGTCTGTGCGGTCTGTTCATCGACATCAAACACCACCACCAGGTCCGGCCAGTAGTCTCCCAAAGCGATCTGTCCAACTCGCAGGATGTCCGCGACGCTGATGCCACCTGCTGTGCCTTGGTAGGCCAACGTTGAGCTGATGAAGCGGTCAGCGATGACCAATTGTCCTTCGGAGAGTGCGGGCGCGATTTTCTGTTCGATGAGTTGGGCACGACTTGCCATATACAACAGCATCTCACACTTGGTGACCATTTCTTCGTTGGTCGGGTCCAGCAGGATATTGCGGATTTGTTCACCAATGGGCGTCCCGCCAGGTTCGCGGACTTCGGTGGTCTTGATGCCATGGCTATGGGCAAGATTAATCAAACGCCGAAACTGCGTGGTTTTACCACTGCCGTCAGGACCATCAAAGACAATGAAGCGCCCTTTGAGTAACGCTTCCCAATCCGGTGCATCCGCAGATGATTTATCAGGCATGTGATCCGTCATCGATTCCTTTCGCCAAGTGATCAGGGAGTATGGTAAATGATCTAGCGGAATTTGCGAAATGGCGATGATCCATGCTGATTTTTACACAATTGGGATGTCATCACATGTTAATATGGCAGACAGGTAAAACTGGAAAATGACTGACAAATCGATATCTGAATCTTCTGGTGAAATCACTAGTTTCGACATTCAGCAAACCGATGGGCTGTTGACTGTTGCACAATCTCACAAGCAAAGGGGTGTTGCATTATTTTTGCTCGGTTGGAACTGTGGATTGGGATTCGTGTTTTACAAGGAAATCTGGCCGGTCTTTTCGCAATGGGATGCGTATGAGTGGCCATGGGTTCGTGTGTTTGTCGGATTCTTGATGATCTGTGTTTTTGTAGCAGTGATTGGTTTTATCATTTTCAAGATGTTTGGTTTTGAATCCCTTAGCATTGATCGTAATGAAATCCGTTTTTATAAAACCATTGGTTTCTACACTTGGCGAAAGACCATGCCACGTGATCAGCTGGCGCACATCAAGTATGAACCGGATGAAGTGATCTTTCACGCATCGGATACCAATGAGCCGGTGACTCTGGCGGAAAATATTGGATTGATTAGCCTAGATGGAAAAATCAAGATCGTTTTTGGTGACCCAGAACATGCAGAGTACGAACTGGATCTATTGATTGACTGCATCGTCGATTTTCTCAAGGACAGCGGTCAGATCGATATGCCCCAGGTTACTCGTGCTGAATTAACCATGGCTCAATACTTAATCAGACCACTTGATGATAGTGATCTACCATGTTGATTAGCTTTGCGATTGGGAGTGACAGACCCCGTTTGAAACTTCTGGGGACACTGTTACCACGTGGTTTGCAGACGCAGGCCGGCGACGTAGACCGTGTCGGACTGGGGGGAGTCCGCAGGATTGAAGATGGCCTGGATGCTTGGGGTGATGTGCATCATGTCGTTGAGTTGGTAACGGTAAAAGGCTTCGAGAATCGTCTCCTGATCGACGGTTGGATCGCTGGGGTCAGCCCATGCCACACCGATGGCAGCAAGGTCGTCTTCGCGGCCGAAGGGTGATTCGATGCCAAGGCCTGCCGATGCGAATTGTTCGAAGTCACCAAGCTGTTCATCTGCCATGCCCCATCGTGCAAAGACGACGAGGTTGGAGGCGATGTGTTGGTCGATGCTGATTGCCACACCACTGCCATCGACACCGGGGGTTTGGGCATGCCAGAGCATCACGCGATAGTTACCGGTGAGGTCTGCGGTGTTGATGAATCCCAACTCTGCGGAATAGAAGAAGTCGCCATCGACTACCGTGCGAAACGGCGTATGGGTCGTAACGGCATTGCTGTCAGCGACGCCAAAGGTCGCGTAGAAATGCTCTGAAAGGTTAGCCCAGAGATTGATCCCAAGGCCGTCATCGGGGAAGGGGATGGTCATGTTGTTGACCAATGCGGTGGAGAGAAATTGTGCGGTCTCGTCGTTGGCGATTTCGTTGGCATCAAAGAAGTCAGACAGTGAAATCTTGCCAAGGGTGATGATCCATGACTCGTCGTTAAACGACTGGGTCCATGAGAAGCCTGAGAGAACGAGGTCTTCGTTGTCCAGGTCGTCGTTGATGCCCATGATTGAGCCAACGTTGGCACCAAGGTCTTCATCACGACTGTTGCTGATGATCTGCCCGCCTTCGATGCCGATTGCCAGGACACCGTTTTCAATAGGTGACCATTCAATGCCAAAGTCATAGCTGCCCGAGAGCAGTGAATGTGAGTCGTCAAGTGTTTTGCTGGCAGATTGGAAGATGAGGGTGTACCCCAGTTCAAAAGCCAATCCGTGGTTGTCTTCGAGTTGACTTCGCCAGTCCGAAGATGCGTTGTCGGTTTGAACCTGCTGAGCACCAATGGGAATGGTGACGGTTAGCAGAATCAGCGTCAAAAAAACATTAAAGAGTCGTTGTTACATTTTGGATACTCAAAATTATAATTTAGTCATATCAAAATATCATGCCGGCTTTGCGATGGCAAGTCGATTAATAATAGGTTTTAGATGTCTTTATATGGCATCTGTAGCAACATTGGCTAATTGCTTGAGTGTCTTAAGTGTTACCTGGCAAGAATCTTGAAAAATGATGGAATTGGGTGAGGTATTTTGATTTGCCCACTGTTCCCCAAGGTGTTGTCTTTGCTTTGTGTAGCGTTATAGGTCTAACGCGATTGTTGATTATTTTGATCTGTAACAAGAAAGGACATTAAAGCAGGAAGGCTAAGAACAAGGTGAAGGTTGGAGGGCAGAGGATGCAGGTTTGGATAGCGCATTAAAAAACCTGCCACCGATGGGCAGGTTTTTTGCACGGAATGGAATCATGTGTGCGTTGGAATTTAGTCTGATGCCTCGAAGCGTTTTTTACATCGGTCAAGGCTTTGGGTTTTAGCAGTTACCTTTACCGTTTTTGTTCTTGCCGCCGTTGTTGTTATTGCCTTTGTTGTTTTTGTTGTCATCACAGTCGTCGGATTTGTCGTTGTTGCCTTTACCGTTGTTGGATGATCCACCTTTGGATTCGTCGTCTACATCACCTGAAGGATCATCTTTGCCGTTGGGGCCACCGTTACCTTTACCGGGATTGGATGAGTCGACGCCGTCTTGGTTGTTGCCGTGCCCGTTATTGTTTTTGCCTTTGCTGTCGTCGTCGCAGTCGTCTGACTTGCCGTTGTTACCTTTGTTGCTGCCGTTGTTCTTGTCGTCGTCGCAATCGTCTGACTTGCCGTTGTTACCTTTGTTGCTGCCGTTGTTCTTGTCGTCGTCGCAGTCATCTGACTTGCCGTTGTTACCTTTGTTGCTGCCGTTGTTTTTATCGTCGTCGCAGTCGTCTGACTTGCCGTTGTTGCCTTTGTTGCCTTTGTTGCTGCCGTTGTTCTTGTCGTCGTCGCAGTCGTCTGACTTGCCGTTGTTGCCTTTGTTGCTGCCGTTGTTTTTGTCGTCGTCACAGTCGTCTGACTTGCCGTTGTTACCTTTGCCATTATTCCCGTTGGATTCGTCGTCTACGCCATCCGATGGGTCATCGCTTCCGTTGGGTCCACCGTTTCCGTTACCTGGGTTTGATGAGTCGACGCCGTCATCGTTATTGCCGTGGCCGTTGTTGCCTTTGCCATTACCATTTCCGTTGTTTCCGTTGTTTCCGTTGTTTCCGTTGTCTGTGGATTCTTCCTGGTTGTCTTGGTTTGTGTTGTCATTGTTTGCATTGGATTCGTCGTCAACGCTGTCGTCATTGTTGCCTTGGCCGTTGTTGCCATTCCCGTTGTTGCCATTATTCCCGTTGGATTCGTCGTCTACGCCATCCGAAGGGTCGTCGCTTCCGTTGGGTCCGCCGTTACCGTTACCTGGGTTTGATGAGTCAACGCCGTCATCGTTATTGCCATGGCCATTGTTGCCATTACCATTCCCGTTGTTGCCGTTGTTGCCGTTGTTGCCGTTGTTCCCGTTGTTGCCATTGGATTCGTCGTCTACACCGTCAGATGGGTCATCGCTTCCGTTGGGTCCGCCGTTACCGTTGCCTGGGTTTGAGGAGTCGACGCCGTCGTCGTTATTGCCGTGGCCGTTGTTGCCGTTATCGTTTCCGTTGTTTTCAGGTTCTGGGGCATCAGTGCTATCGTCGGTGCCGTTGTTGTTATTGTTGTCATCGTCGCTATCGCCGAAGGTTCCGTCTCCACCGCCGTTGTTGGGGATATCGTTAGCTGCATAGGCCGCTGCAACGTAGGTACTGGTACCTTCTGCTGCCAGTGATGCAGGATCCATGCGGAGCTTGCGTTCAACATGGCCGTCTGCATAGAGGACGTTCATTTCACGGTAGTGTCGGTTTTCACGGGCATAGTCGATCATGTCGAACGTGCCGGGATAGGAACCGACGATGCTTTTGTCGCCTTGGCCGGCACCGCTCATTGAACCGTCATACATGGTGACGGTACGGCTGGCATCGGAAAGGTCGTAGATTCGCTTGTTGCGAACCAGCAGATCGACGTTCATGCCGTAGTCCATCTTCTTGGTCTGGATTTGATTGTTTGCATCAAGATAAGCAACCTTGTTGGCTTGAATCACTTCAGGGCAGAAGGACTGGGCATCAATGAGATAGTCCAAACCTGAATCACGGGAGCTTCGCGTTTCCGTGGAGACGACCAGCGATTGGGCATCGTGTGTGAAGCTGTATTGGAAAGTGGGGAAGTAGCCCTGGTGATCTTGAGCATGGCGTTCAAGGAGCTTGCCCATGTCATATTCATGTGTCATGCAGACTGCACGTTTGGAAGCGCGACGGACTTCCACCAAAGCAGGCAGCAGCGTGGCGATAAGCATCACCATAATCGCTAAAGACACCAACATGTCGATGAGCGTAAACCCTCGATCAGCTTTGCTGTAAGCGTTGGCGTGGTTGCGTTGGTTTGATTGGATGTGGTACAGATTTACTTGCATGGCCCATTTCTCCTTGCGGAAATCCTGGATAGGTCCGCGTGACTGTTCAATAGAACGATGTGAAAAGGGGCAATGTGAATATAGATAAGATGAAAAGATGGTTAAGTGTGGCGGCTTGTAGTGATCGTAATGATTAAAAGGATTGGGCAAGGCTGAAAAGACATTGAGGCTGATGTCACGTGTTAAATGGATGTCATTTCAAGCATTCGTCTGCATGTGAAATCAACGTCATGATTGGCAAGGTGCGATCTTTGCCAGGTGTTCATGCTCTCTTGACAATGAAACATGCTTTTAGGGGGTCGCAATTCGTAATCTCCGCAGCCGGTGATATCCTATTGTTCTCACAAAAGCCAAGCCGCGCTTTTGACAGTTTCCCTCTTAGCGGGCAAAATGATTCGACCCGCTACGAATCCGCAGCTTTTGCACCTTTTAACCCTCTTTGGAGAGTGTCTACGATGGGACTGAACATCCGCAGTAAAGATGAATGTGAACTGGACCTGGTGTCCTTGGGTGAATGTATGATCCGTCTGAGCCCTGAAGGCCACGGGCGTATCGAGTTTGCCAAAAAGTTGGAAGTCTATGTCGGTGGTGGCGAATTCAACGTTGCCTACGCTTTGGCGCGACTTGGATTGCGTACCGGTTGGGTGGGGGGCCTGGTGGATAACCCGGTCTCCGCGATTGCTTTGAACCATGCCCGTGGCGTGGGCATGGATGTCGAACATGTCGTGCATATGCCTTACGACGGCGTGGGTCGCAAAGCACGCATGGGCCTGAACTTCACCGAAGTCGGCGTCGGTCCCCGTTCGGCGGTCACCTTGTACGACCGTGGTCATTCAGCCACCGCCAACATGAAGCCTGGCGATGTGGACTGGAAAAAACTCTTTGCTGATCGCGGTGTTCGCTGGCTGCACACCGGCGGTATTTTCACCTGCTTAAGCGAGTCCACCCAACTCGTCGCAGCCGAAGCCCTCAAAGCTGCTCACGAAGCTGGCACCATTGTCTCTTATGACCTGAACTTCCGCTCGAAGCTCTGGTCTTCCGAAACAGCTATCAAAACCACCAAGCCCTTGATGCAATATATCGACTGCTTGATTGGTAACGAAGAAGACTTCCAACAGGTCCTGGGCTATGAAGTCGAAGGTGCCGACGTCGAAAGTGGTGGCGAACTGCCCATCGAACGTTACAAGGACATGGTTCGCCAGGTTGCCAAGGATTATCCCAACATCAAGATCGTGGGCACCACGCTCCGCGAAGTCATCAATGCGACCGAAAACAACTGGTCTGCCATTTTGTATGACGCTGAAAAAGACGTCTTCTATCACGGTCCGAACTTCGAACGCCTGATCCTCGAAGATCGCGTGGGTGGCGGTGACGGTTTTGCATCCGGTTTCTCATATGCCTTCCTCGCGGGTAAGTCCGCCGAAGAAGCAGTCAACTGGGGGACCTGTCATGGCGCGATGCTCATGACCACCCGCGGCGACACTTCCGAGATCACCCTCAAGGAACTGCAACACGTCGTCGGTGGCGGCGGTGCTCGCATCGTCCGGTAAGTCATCTAGACTGACAGTTTTGTAATCAAAATGCCGCTCCGAGTTGATAATCACTCGGAGCGGTTTTTATTTAGTCGTTAATGAATACAGGCAGATATAACTTTAGTTAAGTCTTGTGTTCGACAAGCCGAATAGAAACTACACATGGTGGATTTAACAAGTCCATATTTAAAAACTAAATGATCTCTGATTGATGTATCAAGGAGATACCCGATGAGAATGACGATGTCCCGCCGCATCTGCCTTTCGTTTCTATCCATCGTTTTGTTAATGGCCTTTACTGCCATCTTTATTTATCGCTCAGCAGTTTCTGTCGAAAAGAATACAGCAATGGCTCAGCGCTATCAGGGCTGGAGTTCATTGGTGACCGAAAAAGAAGTCGATCATCTGGCATGGGTCAATAAGCTCAACCAGACCGTGGTCAACAACCTTGATTCAGTCACCGTGCAGACCGATGACCACAAGTGCGCGATGGGCAAATGGCTCTTTGGCGAAGAGTCCAAGCAACTTGCTCAGGAAGATGCTGAGAGTCAGAAAATTCTCAATCAACTTATTGAACACCATCACCAACTGCATCAAAGTGCGATTGCTATTGACGAATCATGGGAACAGGTTCAACTTGGGTTGGAAAAGAAACTCCACCAAATTGTCCTGGCACATATGAATTGGGTCCAATCCGTCAGCAATGCCATCATGACACAACAGGATCAACTCAAAGTCGCAACCGATCCTACAGGCTGCATCATGGGGAAATTTTTGCAGTCCGATGAACTCAAGCAATGGCAAAATCAAAATCCGTTGCTCGAACAGATCGTTCAAAAAGTGGTCAAGCCCCATGAAGCATTACATGCATCGGCAGTGCAAATTGATAGCAAACTCAAAGACGGTGCATATGACGACGCAATGAACGTTTTCAAATCCCAATCACTTACTGCAATGGATACGATCATCGAATCGTTCGACACGGCCTTGGAGCAGCAGGATCATAAACATACTGCGCAAGGTCAGGCCGTCGCCTTGCTCAAAACCAAGACCTATCCCATTCTCGAAAATGTCCGTCAGGTGATGGGCCAATTCAAAGAACGACTTAACACGCTCAAAGATGAGAAACTGGCTCAACAGCATGCAGCTATTACGCAAATGGTGATGGTGAGTCTGGTGGCAACCTTGATCGGAATTGGCTTTGCCATCATGGTTGGACTTTGGCTGCGTCGCTCGATTATGCAAGGTATCCGTGATGTGCCCATGCGATTGCAGGAAATTGCCAAGGGTGATTTAACGGTCACAGTCGATGAATCACGCAGCGATGAATTTGGTGAAATGGGCAAGTGGGTCAATGTCTTTATCCGCAAGATTCACGGGTTGGTTTCTGATGTCTCCAAGTCAACGCATTCGGTATCAAGTGCCTCTGCCCAGATTGCCAGCAGCTCCGAGGAGTTGGCTCGTGGGATGCATGAACAACAGTCGCAAAATTCCCAAATCTCGGCAGCCATAGAACAGATGTCTTCGAGTATTGTTGAAGTCGCTCGTCAAAGTACCCTAGCTGCACAAAGCGCCAAAGAAGCCGGCGAGCAGGCTTCACGCGGCAGTGAAGTTGTGAATGAAACCATTGCCGGGATCAAAAATTTGGCGCAAGTCGTCAATCGCTCGTCTAAAGCTGTTGATGAGTTGGGCCAACGCAGTGAAAAGGTTGGCCAGATCATCGGCGTGATCAACGAAATTGCAGATCAAACCAACCTGCTTGCACTCAACGCTGCCATTGAAGCAGCCAGAGCCGGTGAACATGGGCGCGGGTTTGCGGTCGTTGCCGATGAAGTTCGTAAACTTGCCGAGCGCACCACCCAGGCGACCGAAGAAGTTGGTCAGACCATTGAGGCGATTCAGCGTGAAACATCCGAAGCTGTGCGACAGATGGATGAAGGTGAAAACAGTGTCACCGCAGGCGTGTCTTTAGCAGAGAATGCCGGCGAATCGTTGAAGCAAATTCTTGAAGGTTCGCGAAATGTCACCGAAATGATCCGAGGCATCGCTGCGGCAACCGAAGAGCAATCATCCGTCGCCCAGCAGGTGGCAATGAGTATCGAAACCATTAATGCTGTCAGTGGCCAAGCTGCCGTTGGTGCCGAACAAGGTGCCCAGGCCGCTGGAAGTCTAAGTCAGCAAGCCGAAGGACTCAACGGACTTGTTGCACAGTTTAAACTGTAAAATAAAAACAAGCTGACGTTGTCCGCATCGTCCGGTAACGATTAGAGTTTGTTCCATAATGCGCTTTACAAACACTCAGGTGACTGCCTGGGTGTATTGTTATGGGTAAAATAGATACAAAAGTGTAGCTTCTCTTAACTTTGTGAAGTATCGGACCGAATGAATGACCAGTTAGTGCTTGTACAGCCGACCTCCGCCATCGGTTCTTAAAAACTGGTTTCATACACAAAGGTCCACTATGAAACTCACCATTGCGCGGCGTATCGGTCTCTCATTTCTACTCATTGTCACACTCATGATCATCACAGCTGTTTCGGTGTTGAATTCTGTGAGTACGGTTAAGCATGAAGAACACCATGCAGCAGAATTCCAGGGATGGGGCCGACTGCTTGTTGAAAAAGAAGTCGACCACCTGGCATGGGTCAATGCTCTAAATCACACCTTCCTGCAAAACCAGCCCAAGGTCACCGTGCAAACCGATGACCACAAATGTGGCATGGGCAAATGGCTCTTTGGAGAGCAGGCAGCGGAACTGGCATCGGAAGATAAACCGTCAGCTGATATCCTCAAAGTGCTGGTCGACAAGCATCATCAATTACATACCAGTGCGATTGCCATTGGCCAACAGTGGCAAAAGGATCAACAAGCTGGCGGTGAATCCAAAGCCGTAGCAATGCTCAAAACGGATGTGGATCCGATTCTCAAAGAAGTCCGCCAAACCATGGGGCTATTGCGGGATCGGCTGGGCGTGCTTGAAAAACAGAAAGTCCAAATTCAAGACGATGCCATCGCCAGTATGCAATGGGTGAGTATGTCAACGACTTTCCTTGGCATTGCCGTTTCCATCATTGTCGGACTATGGCTTGGGCGCAGTATTCTCCGAGCGATACGGGATGTGACTGAACGGATCAAAGACATCGCTCAAGGTGAAGGTGATCTGACGAAATATGTCGATGAGGCGCGTCAGGATGAATTTGGCGAAATGGGTAAATGGATTAATACCTTCATCCGCAAGATTCACCGTGTCATCAGTGACGTGACTGCTTCGACCAATCAAGTTGCCAGTGCGTCAGCCCAGATTGCAGCCACATCCGAAGAGATGTCCACTGGCTTGACCCAGCAGCAATCCCAGAACGCACAGATTTCTGCTGCCATGGAAGAGATGTCCGCCAGCATCGTGGAGGTTTCTCAGCAAAGTATGAATGCCGCCCAGACGGCGGATCGCGCCGGTGAGCAGGCCATGCAAGGTAGCCAAGTCGTCGAGCAAACCGTCAACGGCATCAAGTCGCTTGCTCAGGTGGTCAACCTTTCTTCCCAGGCCGTTGGTGAGTTGGGTAAGCGCAGTGAGAAAATCGGACAGATCATCGACGTGATTAATGACATTGCTGACCAGACGAATCTACTTGCACTTAACGCAGCCATTGAAGCAGCACGTGCCGGTGAACATGGACGCGGTTTTGCAGTCGTTGCCGATGAAGTCCGTAAACTTGCAGAACGAACCACCAAGGCGACTGAAGAAGTCGGTGACACCATCAAAGCCATTCAGCGCGAAACAGGCGAAGCGGTTAAACGAATGGATCAAGGCGAAACCAGTGTCCGTGAAGGTGTCGACATGGCCGAAAAAGCCGGCCAATCCCTGGAGGAAATTCTAAACGGTTCACGTCAGGTCTCCGAGTTGATCCGTAACATTGCAGCAGCCACCGAGCAGCAGACCAGCGCATCGCAACAGGTGGCAGAGGGTGTCGAAAAGATCAACGCAGTGAGCAGTCAGTCTGCCGTCGGCGCCGAACAGGCCGCTCAAGCCGCAGTCAATCTCAACAATCAAGCCGAAGAACTCAACCGACTCGTCGGACAGTTCAAGCTGTAATTGTTCATGTTGCTCGCAGTTGCTGGTGTTCTCCATCAAACCACAAGTGCGCAAAGAAAAAGCCCGGGAGTGTGAGCCGGACTTTTTCCGATGAGGAAATGAGCAGTTGTGTGTGATGATGCAGGCTGTCAGCTGTTTATCCAATCATCAGGTTTAAAACCCGAACCGTCACATGGGCCATTTAACATGCGTATTGCCTCCAAGTTTCCCGCTTAAAAGCAAGTCGTCAATGTTGAATCCAACCCGGAGCCCATGTGCGGTTCGAGACTGACTCCCCTCGGTAAAATCAAATTTTGCAACTTGTTATGCTGCTGGGGTCTTGGCGATGACGTACGCCGTAAGTGTGAGTATGCACAAAATGGTTATCCCCGTGCATGTGAGTCCAAGGTAATGAGCGGCCCATTGTCCAGTGCCGTTATTTTGTACGGATTGACTGTCATTCATGTCTGTTCACCTTTGTTAAATAAAAGCAATTGAGACTCCATCTCAATAAAATACCAGATTGCAAATAGATGTCAACCACTTTCTTTGTGCATTGGCATAAAAAAAAACGCAGACACCGTGATGATGTCTGCGTTTGTATTTTGTCTTCAAATAGCTGCATCACTGCGTGATGCTGATGTCTTGTTCCTGTTTACTCAGCAGGGGGCAGATCGCCGCAGAATTCGATCATTTGCTGCAACGTCGCACTGCCGGCATTGCGGACATAAAAACCACTGGCGGCAGTACCGGTACACAGCGCTTGAGCAACTGGCAGACCAGCTAAAAGTCCAAGGCAGAAGCCAGCGTTGAAGTTGTCGCCGGCACCCGTCGAGAGCTTGGGCTTCTTGACGAACGGGCCCTGGAAACGGGCCTGCTCCACGCCATGCTCGGTCTTCACGGCGGCCGCGGCACAACTGCGCGGGTGGATCACCACCGCCTTGATGTCCAGTTTTTCACGAATCCGCTGAGCAGTGTATTCAATTTGAGCTTCTGCATCATCCTGGACTTCGATAGCCAACACCTTGGCGATCTGCGTGGACTCGGCAAGGTTCAAACCCAACACCACGTCCGCAAGCTTGCTCATCGCAGTCAGACGTTTAAGGGCATCGGCAATATCATCAATCGTACGCTTGGCCGGGTCCGCCAGGTCGACAAAGATCATGCGCTTCTTGCCATTGACGTCACTTGCCACCGCAGGCAGGATGTCGTTGATGAGCATGTCCCAGATGCTGTTGAGTTTGGTGAGCATCGTCCAGTTGACCATCCCCAGAAAACTGGTGTCGCCGATGATCTGTTGGAACTTGCCTTTGCCCAGCACTTCGTTGAGGACGTCGGCATTGACGTCCTTAAGCGATGAGTGTTTGCCCATCATCAATTTGCCATCTTCAAATTCCAACGCATCGGTATAACCCGGGTCGGCGATGGAGTGGATGGTTGCAATCTCTGCAAAGGGCAGGAATACTTCATCAAGACTCGGATGGCCGAGGTTCCCGATGTAGGTCACCGGCAGGCCGAACGATGCCATCGCGTTGGCCATGATCGGACCGTTACCACCGAGCTTGCGAAGCTTGGTCACCAACTCGATATTGGCTGATTCGCCAGCAGCAGCGACGATGCGCTCGCCATACTCTTTGATCGTTGGGATCGGCTGATAGTTGTCAGCATCCTGACGGGTCTTGACGACATCAATGATCGAATCGACAAAGCCGTCAAAGCCAATGGTGGTCTTGACCGAATCAATGGTCTTGGAAAATTCTTTGAGGCCTTGCGATGCGGCCTGGGCGATTTCAGAGCGTTGCATATCTGAGTTCCTTCACTCCACGAGTTTTTGGTGTTTCATATAAGGCAGGGAGTCGGGAAGTTTATCAGATTACAAACGTTTGGGAAAGGGGATGGCCCGCATATCAATGGCACTGGATCAGTGTCAAACCGACTGTAGCGATTAGGTCTTGTTCCAGTTGCGACACTGCATGTTGCTGATCAGCACAGACTTTATCGCTGCAGACTCAGGACGGTCATGCTGTGAGGTGGCAAAGTTTGCCAGAGTGTTTTCTGTTTGCCCTCACGTGTGATTGTCTGGGATGGGATGTCAATCGGACCAGGCCATGGGGATTGCGTGGTGTCGATGGACTGGGCCTTTTGCCACATGTTCTCGGGATTTTCAGGTGCCAGTGTCCCTGTGATCTGACGAATCGTCACGGTTTGTGATTGATCCCATGGCAACTGCACCGGTTGGGCTTTGGCGGATCGGTTGATGATGATCCAATGACGCTGCGTTTTGTTTTCCAACAGGGCGGCAGCCAACGCGGCAATCGGCTCATCACTGATTGCTGTGAAATCAAGATGCGTTGGTTGGTGGATGGTGACCGGGTACATGGTGTCAGCCTGTTGGAGCAATTCCGAAAGGTAACTGAAAATCTGCACCTTGGGACCGACGTGCCAGACATCATTCATCCGGCGAACCATGCGAAATCCTGCGGGGCCTGCCATGCTGTGGTAATGCATCACCGGCCAGATGTCCGGGTCGTTGATTGCGCCGATGATGTAGGAGGCGATCATCAATCCGTGCATGGGTGAATCGCTGACTTTACCGAAGTAGTCTTCGGCA
The DNA here is from genome assembly GCA_002480565.1 of Phycisphaerales bacterium UBA7800. Lineage (GTDB taxonomy): Bacteria > Planctomycetota > Phycisphaerae > Phycisphaerales > Phycisphaeraceae > UBA7800. The sequence continues at coordinate 54,520 of DLCK01000034.1, forward strand.
TCGTCATACTGGCGGGGGCGAGCTTCCATCAGGTGATGAAATGCCGCGTTGTACTCGGTGAGCCAGATGGGCACGCCGCCGAGTTTTTCACGTGACATCTTCGCTGCTGCTTTCATGTATTGGCCGGGGAAGGCCAGCGTCAGGTCTTTCCATTGATCAGGTTGGTATTGGCGAAGTCGATCGGGACTGATGCCGTAGCTGTGGAGCACGATGGCATCAAAATATTGTCGATCGGGCATCAGCAGTTCGTTCCACGTATCACCACGGACATTGGCAGAGCCGGACTCCTGATGGGCAGCTTTCATTTTGGTGAGGCTGTGTCCATTGGCGACGACGGCGATTTTGACGTTGGGGTAAAGCTCTTTGATCCGCTGCATCACGGGACGAATCGCGTTGGCGTATTCCTTGCCGGTGGGGAACGGACGCCAGAACGCGCCGCCGCTGCATTCGTTGCCCATCTCCACAAAATCACAGGGGATTTGCTTGTCTTTGAGCATCTCAAAAAAGCGGATGTTTGATTGTGGCGTTAACGTCACCGGGTTGGGAATCCACACCGGTTTGATATCCAGTCGCTTGCACATGTCCGCGAAGTTCACCGCGCCAAAGGTGTGCTTGGGCCAATTGGTGAGTCGCTTTTTCATCTGGCCGTGTCGGCGATGCCAACTCTTGGGGCCGTAGGAATACAGTAATTCGTCAGCGACATATTGACTGGTTTCCCAGTCAAAGAGTGAACCGGATGTCCCGCCCGGATAGCGCAGTGAAGTGGCGTTGGTGGTTTTAGTGATTTGATTGAACTTCGGATCATCGAACGCAAAATCGCCACGGATGAAGTTGTTATTGATGCCCGTGATCATGGGATTGGCCGGGCTGGCTGGGCCGGGTTGCAATTGGTTTTGAGCACATGCCGAAATCGACATGAGCAGACAGAGTGATAACAGGATGTGTTTGTTGAAAGTCATGTTGAACCTTGATGATGATTTGTGAGTGTAAATGAAGACTTAGAGTTAGAACTTATTGTTCACCGCGCCAAAATCCCAAGAGACTTGGCCAGTTTGCATCACCCCATGTTGCGATTTCGTCGACGGCTTTGGGAGCAGCATGAATGTCGACATAGAGGGTGTTGAGATTTTCCTGATGTCGCCTGGATGCGGTGAGCAGGTCGTTGCGTTGGGCGGTGTAATAGGTGGTCTTGGAACCGTGGTTATCCATGAGGGCTGCGGTTTGGCTGGGGACTTTGACGTCTTCAGGTTTTTTCCATTCGTCCCAGTTGGTTCCGTTGAGTGTGCCGTTTAAAGCATAGCCGCGCCACAGGCCGTTTTCGGTGCTGCTGGCTTTACTCCAGGATGGGCACTCATACATCGTGCCATAGAGATAGGTGTTGTTGGAATTGCCGGTGGAGACATTGGGATTGGTGTATTTGAAAAGGTTGTGTTTGTTCCAATACTTGTTGCCGGTGGCCTGATAGCAGTAAGGCCACATGTATCGGAAATCCTGTGCGTAGCTGGTCAGTGCGATGCCCAGTTGACGGGTGTTGTTCAGACACTTGGCGGAGTAGGCTGCATCGCGCGCCGATGACAATGCCGGCAGCAGGATGGAGATCAATATTGAAATGATGCTGATGACCACCAGCAGTTCGATGAGTGTGAAGGCATGCTTTGGTTTTGCGGGATTGGTAGACATATAGATTGCGTGACATGTCATGTGACATCTCCTGGTCATTGGTATATGTGTGTGTTGATCTGCCTTACAAGACTTAGGCAGAATTTGTGATCTTTGCGACAGACTCTCTTTGAAGCAGTCTCGGCATAACCTGCGAGACACGCTGGGGGGTGCTGCCTTTGGGATCAATCATCTGTCTCAAACGGACAGCAGCATGTTGGCATATTTTTTCCAGCCCCATGTCCACCATGGTGATTGCGGGGTCGGTCATTGAGAAAACGGTTTGGTCGGCCCCCATGCCGATGATGGATAGCTCATCGGGGAGTTTGCGTCCCATGGCTTTGGCGGCTTTGTAAATGCCCAGGGTCAGGCTGTTGTCCATGCCCACGCAGGCGGTTATGTCCGGATGCTCGGTGAGCAGGCGTGTGGCCGCTTCCTGGCCGTCGCGCCAAGGTTCGTCGGGATTCAAATGCGTGACATTGGTTTGGACGCTGGGCAGGTCATCGAAGTTGATACCGTACTCGTCGAGAACCATGGCCGCGCCGCTGTGGATATCCATGCGCGTTTGCGTGTCAGCAGTGTTACTGACAATGCCGATCTTGCGGTGACCTGCTTCGAGCAAGTGTCCAAAAAGCATGCGACCGGTTTCCAAGCCGTCAACGACGACCGCGTTCATGTTCAGGCCTTCGAGTGCGATGCTGGCTTGAATGCAGGGAATCCCCTTGTCAGCAAAAGCGCGAAAGGCATCAATGTACTGGCTTGATCCTGGCGGGAGAATAATTGCGCCTGCAAGGGATTGCGTGTCCAGTTTCAAGAGCAGGTCCATCTGCTGGTCGAAATCCGTATCAGCAGCGTGGATCATCAGTCGGTAGGGCGGGGTCTGCGATGCCATTCGCAAGCCTGCACGGATACCGCGAATGGCAGCGGACATACTCGGTAATTGCAGGCTGCCGAGGATCAACGCGACATCGCGTTTTTTGATTTTCGGGTCAATGACAAATACACCCCGTCGCGGCTGAGAGTCCAGCACGCCTTCAGCCGTCAAGGTGTTGATCGCCTGATGCACAATCCCCAGACTCACCCCCAGATCATCACTGAGCTTCCGCATTGATGGCAGGCGATAGCCAGGTTTAAGTTGACCACTGCGAACCTTTTGACGCAGGTCATTGCGAATTTGCTCAATGAGAGGTTCATCGCTGGCTGATTGAATGTTCAGGGGGTTGTTAATCACATTCTATTCTATAACAGATGGGCGTTATGTCAACAAAACGAGAATTAATATTTCAAAAACAGTGTTTTTTGGCTTTAAAAACGGATTTGAGTTGTATTTCTGTATTATAACAGATTGATCAGTAAGTTAAATCATGAGATAGGAGATAAGCCATGACAAGTCTTTTTTTTGGGAAATACAATTTGAAACGTAAATATAATTATAAAATGACTTTGTAGTTTTTATTGGTGTGTAATTGAGAATATTGTTATAGACTGATGATTGTCTTTTTTATTTCAAGGCGTAACATAAATGTATAAGTTGAAACGGAGACTCTTGTGGCTAACGTCAAATATACAAAAGTAGTGCGACTCATCGAACGTCGACTCAAGCATGGTGACTACACACTCGGCGGCTTACCCGGTGAAGAGCGATTGGCATCCGAAGCAGGTGTCTCGCGGATGACGGTACGCCGGGCATTGGATCATCTTGAAGGTGAAGGCATTCTTAATCAGCAGACCAACGGCAGGCGGACAGTTAATTGGGATCGCCTTGGTCCGCAGAGTATGGTGCGTGTCGCTTTTCTGGCTCCGGCATATGATTCGACATTGATTAATAATCTTCGCGTTGCGACCTCACGGGCTGTAGATGAATGCGGCGGGATGCTCAGACCTATCGACTATGTGCATTGGGACGATCCGGTCGTGCTTGATGTCTTCGAAGCCTTTGACGGTGTCTTTCTGGTGCCTCAGGCAGACAAAATTCCTGACAGAGTCATGAAGTCTCTTGCAGGGCAGTCGCATCGTGTCGTGGTGCTTGATTCGGATATGTCTGAATTTGGTGTGCCTTCTATATGTTGTTTCCCGTATGTCTTTATCCAACGCATGCTCGATAAACTTGCTGAGTTGGGACATACGCAAATTGATTGCTTTAATACTCAGCCCCAAACGAATATGATCCAAAAGCGCATTTGGCAATGGGAGTTGTGGCATTCAACCCACCAGACAACAGGTGAATTGATCAACGAACCGGTTGAGGCCTATCAGAATGCCGCGGATCACGCTTATGAAGTGATGTCCAAGCGACTGGCATCTGGTTACAAACCCAAGGCGATGATCTGCTTAACCGAGCATGCAGCTTTAGGAGCCTATGCAGCTTTGTATGATCACGGTTTGAAGGTGGGGGAAGATGTGTCGTTGATGTCCATTGGTGAAGGTGCTGGAGGACAATTCCTGCGTCCATCGCTTTATAGTCTTCAAGCACCCGACCCCAAACCTTATGTCCGATATGCCTACAACTGGATGGCTCAAAAGGATCGTAGTCAGCAATGGAATGGACCATTGCTGATGCAACCACCTGAGCCGTTGTTCTTTGAAGGAACGTCAATAGGGCCCTTTGTTACGGATTGATCAAGTCACATATTTATTACCGTCCAGTAATGTAATAATCCGACTGATAGGTGTCGGTAATACCAATTGAATGAGTTATTTTTTAAACACACGGCTATAGACCATGTGTGCGCGATCGGTATACATCAATATCAATTGTAAGTATTAGTAGAAAGGTCATCTGTATGACACGAAGAACCATAATAAACGGGTTTACACTCATCGAGTTATTGGTTGTGATTTCAATTATCAGCCTGCTCATTGCCATCCTCCTGCCAGCATTGGCTAAGGCGCGTGAGTCGGCACGTGGCGTGGCCTGTCTAACCAATGTCAAGCAGTTCGGCGTGGTGCTTGCTGTCTATCAGAATGAGTCCAACAATCAGCATTTTCCCGCACGCATTGCTGACACTGGACAGGATCGTTGGCTAGAACCGATGCGACGTCTGCTGCAAAGTTCCAAGAATGCCATTCAAATCCTGGACTGTCCCAGTGACAACTGGCAAGGGCAGACACGATGGGGTGATCCACGATGGGGTAAATATCGACTCGACAAAGTCTATTCTTCAGACCAATTGCCAAGCCGCGTACGATTCAGCTACGGGATCAATGAATACACCACACGCCCGGCAACGACCTCACCTGCATCAACCTCCAGTCCCAGTCCCAACGATTACTACAATCTGGCAGATACCGCATATTTAGCTGACTGCACCGCATTCACATTTAATCGCAATGGCAATAACGACATCATGAAGCGAATCACACATGCTAACTATGAAGGTGTGTATGCGGAAAACGATGGATTGGCCTACAACGATAAAACGCTCGCTCGACACAACGGTGCCAACAACATCCTCTTTATGGATGGCCATGGAGAAATGGCTTCTGCCAATCGAGCCTACGGGTGTCTGATCAAGGCAGATGAAAGTCGGACCGGCTTTACCTTTGCATCAACGTATCTGGTTGATTAAGACATCTGTCTTATTGATCCTGATTGGTTTAAGTAAATTGAAAATATAGCACTGCTATTAAAACGACAGTTGTCATATGTCAACTAATTGATTCTATAAATGGAGTTTTTTGAAATGAGAGTTTGTATCAATACTTTGTTATGCCTTGCCTTGCTATGGATTCAGGTTGATATTGCATCAGCCAAACCCAAGCTTCCCAAGGAACATACCGACTTCACGGTCAAACAACTCAAGCAGCGTCCCATCTCTACGCACTTTGGTGTCTGTACGCATCTGCATCGAGAAAAACACGGCTGGTCCGATGAGATGCTCCCCATGATTCGCAATATGGGCATGAGTACGTATCGGGAAGCGGTACAGTGGAAAGAAGTCGAGAAGACCAAGGGCGTGTACAAAGTACCTGCGTATTCAGATAGACATGTGAACCGTGCAATCGAAATGGGCATGGAGCCCTTAATCATTTTTCTCTATGGCAATAAACTCTATGAAAATCCAATGGACCCCGAGGGGTTTGCCAATTACGCCAATCATGTGATCGAACACTTTAAAGGTCGCGTCAAGTACTTTGAAGTCTTTAACGAACCGAACAACTTTGCGTTTCGCAGTCACCATGGCGGGATGTGGAATGGTATCGGCGAGGAAGGCGAAAAGTATGCCGTATGGTTGATCAAGTTTGTCGAGTTTGCCAGCATTGTTACGCAACGGATCAAGGATAAACATCCCGACGCGTTTCTGGTAGGTTACTCGATGAATCCGCCTGCACGTCACCATGCCTTTAATTTCCCTGATGCCTGGAAGAATCTGGATGCCATTGCGATTCATCCGTATTCCAAACGCCTGCCACCCGAGCAGCGACTCTATGGCGGAGAAGGAATCACCAAACGTGATGGTGTCAAGACAGCAGACGATGATCACAGTGTCGAATCGATGATTCGTTTAAACCGTGAAAAACTCGATGCCATGGGTTTGGAGCATGTGAAAATATGGGTCACCGAAGCGGGCAATCAAACGTCTTTGATGCTCAAACCCAGAGGCAACTTTGCCAGCTACAACGAATTGACACAAGCTGCTTATAACACTCGCAAAGCCATAATCTGTCTAAGCAATGGCGTCGAGAAGTTCTATTACTATGATTACTATGATGATGGTAATGATATCCATAATCCAGCCCATAATTTCGGACTCCTTAAACGTGACTATTCACCCAAGCAGGCTTTTATTGCCGCACAGCGACTCAATGAATTGCTTTACGACAAAGTCACACCAACCAAGATCAAAGTTGATGTGGAGCGTCTGGCGCCATGGCCGTCAGATGGCGAGGTCTATCACGATGAAACAAACTTTGCCTACCTCAACACGCCACAGGTCCACAGCTTTACGCGCAAAGATGGCAGCAGCATTGTCTTTGTCTGGCGTCCGGGGCGTGTGTACGGTGATCGCCAGGAAGAACTGACTCATCTGACTATAAGCGATGTCAAAGGGTCGCTCGTTGAGACCGGTCGCTTGGTTACCGGAGAAAAGCTTCAACTCAAAACCACGGTTGAAAATGACCAGTTAACAATCAAGATGGCACCTTATGGTTCAGATCCGTTGTACTTGATATTCAAGTAATCAATCATGATGTTATCTATGTCCATAAAACAACCCCCATGCACCGGGAGGGCGCATGGGGGTTGTTATTTTAATCATGATATCAACTGTTCAGATTTAGAAGAGCAGTTGGAATTGGCTGCGAAGGACGAAGATGTCGTCATTGTTCGCTGAGCTGCCACTGCCGGTCATACCCAGATTGCTGGTGCCCGGATCGTTGCCGAAGTTGTTTGCCACGACGTCACCGTCATAGACCCAGATCAGGTCGGTGGAGAACTTGGCGTTGTGGCCACGGATGTACCAGTTAAAGCCAACGGTCACTGCCTGCAGTTCGTTGAGCGTCACTGAGTCGTAGTCGAGATATTCCCAGCGGACAAACGGTTCGAGCTTGTCGGGGATGATCATGTAACCGGCTTCGACGAGCAGGCCCTGCATGGTCTGGTCGGGAGTGGTGGCTTCGTCATAGGCAATGTTGCCACCCATGTAAGCGATGAACAGACCCAGGCCGTTGGATTCCAATGAACCGTCAACCGTCCACGCCAGATAGTCGGCTGCATGTTTGGCTTCGGCGGCATCCACGTTGTGGGCATCACCGGTTTGATAGTGGACGGCACCACCGACAAACAGACCAAGCTCATCCTTGGACCATGTGCTGGTGTCGGACCACTGCTTCCAGTCGCCAGCGAGTTTCAGATCCACACGTGCTGAGAAGGCGACTTCCACGTAGTCTGCGCCGATGGTTGAGAATTCTTCATCGACACCGTCGTTGATGGAGAAGCTTGCACGCAGGTTTTCACCTTTGTAGTTGAGTTGGACCATTTCCGAGTAGTCCATGGTGAAGAACTCGGTGACCAGGCCGCGGTCAACTGCCATTTGCTTCGAGGAGCTGATGAGTTCCTGACGGAGGAATGGGATTTTGATGAGGCCGAATTTCACATCCCAACCGTTGCCGAAGTTGTAGCCCATGAAGGGACCTTCAGCGGAGACTGAGCCTGAGGAACCTGAGCCGATGAGAGTGATACCGTAGGTGATTTTAGGGTTGCCGACGTGGCCTTTGAATTTGACCTTCATGCGTCGGAATTGAAAGCCGGTGTCATCTTCGTCAGCGGCGTTGTCCTGGCTGTTCCAGATGTGTCGGAACTGGAAGTGTCCAGCAAGGTTCAGGGCGAAGCTTCCATCTTCGGATGCCAGGAAGAAGCTCTTGCCGTTGTGACCTGCGGACAAGCCACTTTCAAGGAGACTGGCGCGGGTGTCGGCATCAGCGAGGACTTCTTGAACCAGGCTTTTGACTTCGGCAGCTCGCTGTTCATTGAGCCAGTTTTGGCCGTTGGCTTGTTGGAGCTTGGCGATCTGAGCATTTTGTGCCTGGAGTTGCCGTTGCATCTGTTGCATCTCTTGACGCATTTGAGCCATGGATTGTTCGGTGGTCTGGGCAAACAGACTGCTGGTCAAGACACACGTAAAGACCAGTGCTGTAACAAATTGGGATAGACGTTTCACATTTACCTCGTTTCGTGAAAATACGGACAGTCCACCAGAATGACGAGGGGTTAAACAAAAGTCAAATTTATATTTTGTATGGATCGAGTTTTCCACCATGTGTTGTTGTGCATGGCTTTGAATGTTTGGAACTGTGGTTTAATTCACAGGATTACGGTGCAGCCATTTGCGGATGATCGGCTGGGCGGGTTTGCCCCAGACGCCGTAGCCTGGATCGGTTGGGCCACCGTTGTAGGGATCCCATGTATAGAAAATCACACCCGCAAATCCGTTGGCAGGCGTCGGTGCGTAGGGGCGGATGAGTTGCCCCCAACTGTCACAGAATGACTGGTATCCAATGGCCTGAATCTGCGGGGTCACCGGAGCTTTGCCATCAGGTACATAGTTCCACGGGTCTTTGAGTCCCCAGGGAAGACATGGGTAACCAAGTTCGGTGATGAGGATGGGCTTGTGGATATCACGCGCAAAATCACTGAGCGATGTCTGAATGGTTTGCCAGCGTTTGCCGAGTTGTTGTTGCAATTGCTCATCGGATTTGTAGTGCGTATCAGGATCGATTGTATCACTGGTCAAATTCCAATAGCCACTGATGCCCACGTAGTCGAGGCGATCCCAAAAGCCGGGGACATGATAGTGATCCCAGTTGGTGGCATAGAGCAATTGGCCATGATAGACGTTGCGGATTTCGGCAATGAGTTTGACCCAGCGATGGGTTTGCATCTCCGTGGATAGCAACTCCGAACCAACACACAGGACATCGACTTTCGCGCGTTGAGCGAGGTTGGCAAAGTGACGCATCGTGACACTGTAGCTGTCCCACCATGCATCCCAGTTGTCCGGTGAGATCTTGCCCCGCCATTCATTACCACGTGGCTTGGTGAACAGGATCGTGGGCATCAGCAGTGTCTTGAGTTGGCGACTCTGCGCGTATTTGAGAATTTTAAGAAGCTGCGGCGTTTCCGGACATCGACCGGGGCGATTGGGCATGGTGATGTGCGTTGATGAGCCGTCGACTTGAAATGCCGGGGTGAGGACTTGCAGACTGTTGCATCCCATGTCCGCGACCATGTCGATCGCGCGAAGGTACTTGGGCAGTTGCTCAGTGTAATGAACGTTTAAGCTAAAGCCCACCACTTGTCGGTGATCCAGCGATTGGTGTTTGTTTACCGGGGGAACCCATGCAGCAGGTGTCTGTGGAGGCGTATCCAACGGAGCGATCAACGCGCCAAGGATGGCCAGCAGTTGCAAGGCCACTGCAAATAAACCCAGATGAGTGGGGCGGAGCATCTGGATCAGAAGCCTTCCGGCGGGGCGTTCATCCCCGGATCATCCATGCCCGGACCACCCATGCCTGGATCGCGCATTCTTCGCGGATCGTTGCGCTGTTGACCATCAGGGCGGGGTGTGTTGGGATCGGTGGTTTCGACCGGCTTGGGAAACAGAGGCTCGAGAATCAGCTGCGCATCGCCTCGCATGTAAGCGATCGTCTCCAGCGGTAAGTTAAGCCGTGTCTGCACAGCAGCGTCATATGTCTTGAAACTCAGGCTAAAGGGAGTCAGAAGACTGGGGAAAACCGGATCGTGTTCTTGCTTGCCCATCAACAGTTCAATGAGCATATGCGTCGCACGCATGCCAGAGAGCATGTTCAGATGCAGTTGGCCTGACGCGTTGTCAATACCGTTCTCACGAGCCTTGACAATCATGGCAGACATACCCAGGCCGTTTCCTTCGGGGGTGTTGAGTCCCGTGAGAATGTCTTTGATAAGTTGGGCGTCGGTCACTGTGGTGAGGATTACCGTATTGGCATCCACTGCGGCGATATAGCCTTCCTGATTGTTGAGTCCTAGCACCATCATGCGTCGAGAGACGTCATTCATCTTTGCCAACATCTGCATGGGCATGTTGTATTGCAATTGGAACTGTGCGACTTTGGCGCGATCATCCGAAAGAGCGTTGGCGGCAAAAGTGCTCATCACCACCACGCGAGGACGTGAGTCGGTTTCGAGGGTTTCGCCCTTGAGCATCTTGCCCATGGGGTGGCTTTTGCCGTTGGCATCGTTGAGGAACTTCTCAAAACCACTGACAAATTGCTGAGCGTCGTCCACCTTGAGTACGAATGCCGAGTTCATCACCCGAGTCCCCAAGCCGATTGAACCTTGTGGTGCATAGAAGGCTTGCGAGACATCCTGAATTTGAGCAAGTAAAGGTGAAGCCTGTTTGACGAGGGACACAAACCAGGCACCATCCGCTCCGAGCTGGTCGGCAGCATCATCGACGATCCCTTTGATTTTCAGCTGTTTGAGATTACTGTCAAAACCGTAAAGATACGCACGGCGTGGCAAGCGGCTGAGTAATTGGCTAGCTTGAGTTTGGCCAGTGATTCGCGATGCCATGGTGGAGCCGGGTTTGAATTGAAAAGCAAGGTCGATATTCAGGCTCTGTTCATGTGTGCCCAGTCCCATGACGATTGTCTTGGCATCCTTAACCAGGCGGAGCATTGCAGCGTTGTACAGTCCTGAAAAATACTTGCTGTTACTCATTTCATCTTCCAAAGGTTTGGGCGCAGCATCGGGGGCCGGTGCCTTTTTGAAGATATCAATAAGTTGTTGGTAGCCTTGTTCAGAAATGTTCTTGGGTTGGAGAATGACACTGATACTGTTTTGCATCAACGTCTGTGATCCGGTGGGACCAAGCAGTTGTGTCAACGCACCGCGGGTCATGCCTGGTTTATAGTCTTCGACCATCTTTTTATTGGCACTGATGATCGCGTAACCGTTGTGTACCTTGGAATAGGCGCCTTGCCCGTTGGGAAGTCTCAAGGTCGCGATCAAGTCGTCGGCTGTCCCGCCGAAATTGGCTGCAAACTCTGCGTAGTCCGACACAGGAATCATCACAATGAATTGCGGCTTGGGGCCGGACTGGGGTTGTGTGCCGCTTCCCGCCGGAGCCGTGAGTAGACTTTGAACATTTTGAACCACCAGGAACAGCGACCCATTGCCGTTGACACCACGATCCATGCCCATCGCGCGTTTGAACTCGGTGAGCAGATCGGTGAGTCCGGTCATTTGCAGGTCCAACGCATCGTTGACCATGGCGGCACGGTCACTTAGTGTCCCCATTTCAGGCACGGCAAGGATCATTTCAAACTCGCCCGGTAGCAGGTCAAATGACTCAACCAACTGCAATTTCTTGCCAGCAGCGTCATCCTGTGCCATGACCTTTGGGGTCGGCAAGCAGACAACGATGCTTAGCATCAGCAAAGCCAAGGAAGTCAAATTGCGGGTGGAGAAACAACGTCGAAACATATTCTGCTCCTGCATGAACGAACCAAGAATTCGGAATCGTACTCCCGACAGATGCGGCATTTAGGCCACCATGGTTTGCGGGGTCTGCGGGTGAGTCCAATTACTATACACGATTCATTGATTTACGTTTCAAATTTTGCAAGGGATTTGTGATTAGGGATTAGGGATTAGGGAAATTCAGGTCATCTCACTGTGGTTTTTTCTGACTTTTGGGCTAATCCCCAATCCCTATTCCCTAATCCCTAATCCCTCCTGTATCATATCCCTCATGTTACCCGCTAAGCCCAGTAAAATTCTCGTTGCCATGAGTGGTGGCGTGGACAGTTCCGTTGCTGCGTCAATGCTCAAGCAAGCCGGTCACGAAGTTGTCGGTTGTTTTATGCGCTTAGGCAGTGAGGATTCGGTCGAGGACGGTTATACCTGCGATCCCACCAAAGTCCGCGAAGGTAAGCAGGGCTGCTGCTCAGTCAATGATGCCGACGATGCCCGTGTGGTCTCCGCGATGCTTGATATCCCGTTTTATGTGCTCAACTTTAGGCAGGACTTCGGGCGGATCATCAATTACTTTGTTGATGAGTACAATGCTGGCCGCACACCCAATCCATGTGTCCGCTGCAATGATTGGCTCAAGTTTGGCAAGCTGCTCAATTATGCCGACACCATTGATGCCGACTATGTAGCGACTGGACATTACGCTCGTGTGGACAATACCGGGCCGATGCCCAAATTGCTCAAAGGCTTGGATAACTCCAAGGATCAAAGCTACGTGCTCTTTGGTTCGAAGTTGGATCGACTTCGAAAAATGCTCTTGCCCATCGGCGAAATGGTCAAGCCCGATGTCCGTGCGTATGCTCAGGAGCATCAATTGCCGGTCTTTAATAAGCCTGACAGTCAGGAAATCTGCTTCGTCCCTGACAATGACTATGCGCGATTGGTCACGCAGAAGTCGCCCGACACCGTTTCGCCGGGCAAGGTATTGGATCACGATGGCAAAGAAGTCGGCGACCATCCCGGTCATCAGCATTTCACCATTGGTCAGCGTCGTGGGATCGGAGTTGCCCTGGGCTATCCAATTTATGTCACCCATCGCGACCCCCAAGCCAACACCATCACAGTGGGGAGCAAAGAAGATTTAATGTCCGTCGGACTCACTGCTTCGCAGACCAATTGGCTCATTGACCCGCCAAGTGAAAAATTACGATGCGATGTAAAGATTCGCTACAACTCACCTGCGGTCCCCGGCACGGTTCAGGCGACCGGTGAAGATCAACTGGCGGTGACTTTTGACCAGCCCGTCGAAGCGGTCACCGCAGGACAAGCCGTCGTGTGCTATCTCGGTGAGCAATGTGTCGGGGGCGGTTGGATCGACGAAGCAATCTCGGCATAAATGAATTGCGTGTTGGCAATGCAAAATGCAGACAAAATCCAATCCAATGCCCAATAACCATGCAGTTGCGGTCGTGTAACAATATTGGTCTCACATTTGCTTAACCATTTTTTATTCTGGGCTTGCGACCGATAGCCATTGGATTTCGGGTATAACAAGAATAGACGAATCCCGCCAACGTCTTTATGCCGATGATTTTCTCGACATCCGATGATGGATTCGCAAGAACAAAACCTAAAGGAAACCTCATGAGGCATTACGATTGTGCAGTGGTCGGCTCCGGACCAGCAGGGCAGCGAGCAGCTATCCAGGCCGCGAAACTCGGTAAAAGCGTTTGCGTGATTGAAAAATCAAAATTCGTCGGCGGCGTCATGGTCAACACCGGCACCATCCCCTCCAAAGCGCTCCGTGAAGCAGTCATGCACCTCACCGGTCATCACAAGCAGGGACTCTACGGCAGAAATCACCGCGTTAAACGTGACATCACCATTAACGACCTGGCCTCCATGAGTTCCAACGTCATCCGCAATGAATGGAATGTCATTCAAGATGCCTTCGACCGCAATGATGTGGACTTGATCTGGGGGCGCGCACGTTTTGAAGGTCCCAATCTCGTGGTGATCGAAAATGAAAATGGTAACGAGATGATCACGGCTGACACCTTCATTCTCGGCGTGGGCACCAAACCGGCCAAGCCTGCAAGTATTCCTTTTGACGATGAATTTGTCATGTGCTCCGACGGGTTGCTCAAACTCGACGGCATCCCCAAGTCGATGATCGTTGTCGGCGGCGGTGTCATCGGAACCGAATATGCCTGCATCATGGCAACGTTGGGCGTCCGGGTAACCCTTGTGGAAGGTCGCAATCAACTCTTGGGATTCCTTGATTCAGAAATCGCTGAGTCATTGCAGTACCACATGCGCAAGACCGGCGTGACGCTGCGGATGAATGAAAAAGTCGACAAGATTGAAAAGATCACCAGCGAACGTGACGGCCACACGCTGGTTCAGGCCACACTCGAATCCGGCAAGCACATCAATGCCGAATGTCTGCTCTATGCCGTGGGGCGACAAGGTGTCTGTGGCGAGTTGGGGCTCGACAACGTCGGTGTGTCATTTGATGACCGTGAACGTTTGAAAGTCAACGAAAACTACCAGACCAATGTCGATCACATTTACGCAGTCGGAGACGTGATTGGTTTCCCGGCATTAGCTTCGACTTCCATGGAACAGGGGCGCATCGCAGTCTGTCATGCCTATGGCCAGCCGATTCATTCAATTCCTGAATTGTTCCCCTACGGAGTCTATGCCGTGCCGGAGTTGTCAATGGTTGGTAAGACCGAACAGCAACTCACCAAAGAAGGCATCCCCTACGAAGCAGGTATCGCACACTACTCGGAAGTGGCGCGCGGCCAACTCCTCGGCGACGAAATCGGGATGCTCAAGCTGCTCATCCATCAGGAGACACGCAAGATCGTCGGTGTTCACTGCATCGGTACCGGTGCCACGGAACTAGTCCACATCGGCCAGGCCGTCATGGCATTGGGAGGCACCGTGGACTACTTTGTTCACAATGTCTTCAATTACCCGACACTGGCAGAAGCATACAAAATCGCAGCACTCAACGGCTCCAACAAACTCGCCAACGTCTAAACAAACATAGCTTCAAACAACCAGTGTCAAACGCAATGCACATTAAAGCCCGCGGGACTTAAGTCCCCGGGTATCAGGCTGTCTTGTAATTCTTCATCACATTCAATGACGCGGGTGCGATCAACATCCCTGCATCAACATGACTTGGTACACGTCATTTCACATTCAAGTGACGCACAGAGCTTGCTGTGCTTGCATCCACAGCATTCACCTTCACCATAGGACTCACCGCAAGCGCATTGGAGTTGTTCGACCAACACCACAGGCGTCTGGGCATCAACCAATCCCACAGGCTGGCGTGCACGACGACACAACTGACCCCAGTTTTTTACAGTGTTCTTGCGACAGTGGCGAACCAGAATATCCTGATCGCTGTCCTGGCGACGGTAAACATAAACAGGCATGGTAGCAATACTCCCGTCCCCGGCGGCTCTATTTTACCACAATTAAATCTTTATATGGCTCAAGTATTGAATCGTCCGTATCGGCTTAGCACTTAAGTCCAAATAAAATGTAATCGTCATAATCATTACAAATGATCGTCGTGATCTGGGTGTCCGTGGCACCAGGGCAAACGCATGTACGTTTTTTGCCTTGGCGAGCCGGCTCGTGTCGAGCCGGGATTGA
>DLCK01000034.1:70116-76767 GCA_002480565.1 Phycisphaerales bacterium UBA7800
CGAGCCGGGATTGAGCGAAGCTCAAAATCAAGACACAAACAAATGTTTGATACCGAAATTTTCTCCAGCTACGGATTTCGTCGCGACAGCCGATGGCTCGTTAAGGCACAAACGTCTACATGCGTTCACCCTGTCCGTGGCACGTACTCAATGAGCCCATGTTATGAATCCCGGTATAATCCATGTATGCGAATTCTTCTGACAAACGATGATGGGATCACCGCGCCAGGTATGCTTGCACTTTACCGCGCTGCCAAATCGCTCGGTGATGTTTACGTGGTCGCGCCTTCAGGAGTCTGTTCTGCCAAGAGTCACAGCATTACGCTCTTTGAACACATTCAAGTCACAACGCACACCAATAAGGACTTCACCGGACATGCGGTGTCGGGCATGCCGGCGGACTGCGTGAAAATTGGTTGTAATGGATTAATCGACGGCCCCATTGATCTGGTGATCAGCGGCATCAATGCAGGTGCAAATATCGGCATCAATGTCCTTTACTCCGGCACCGTAGGGGCGGCTCGCGAGGCAGTTATCCAAGGCATCCCCGCGATTGCAATGAGTCTGCATATCGGTGATCGTGAACGTACTCATTGGGATATTGCCACCGAGCATGCTGCAACTGTCCTTAAGCAGGTCATCGAGCATGGTGTGCAACCGGGGCATTTGCTGAATATCAATCTGCCAATCTTCGATGATGCAAAAACAGTCGCAGGTACACGTGTCTGTAAACTGTCTGATTCCGCGATGGCGGATCGTTACGCTCAGACACCTGGCGACAATGGTGCAACCCAATACTGCGTCGACTATGGCATGCAGTTCCGTGAACATCACGAAAATTCCGACGTCCATCTGCTCTTTGATCGACATATCACCATCACGCCATTGCTGGTCTACCAGACACACAACAAACATCTTCAGCATTGGGCTTCAAGGTTTTAGGCTTTGAGCTTCAAATGTACGACCCGGTATCATTTCATCGTCAATATTAATCCTGCTCACTGACTGGGAATCATGGCTGTGATATTCAAGTAAACCCTACAGGGGGCAAGCTCATGGTCTATTACCCATTTTTTGATTTATTTAACATTGACGGCTATTTATTTAAGGCTTAATCTGTCTTAATATCGCTCTGGTGTCTCTATAAAAGTTGGACGAGCGCTTTGTTTCTTGAGTACTTGTTTGCGTAAACGTATTATTTTTCAGCATCTTTGTTTACGTGAAATACTGGGGGGATTATATGACCTTGGCATCACGTGCACATAAGCGATTGATCAACTTGTACCGAGGGGTGCTCATTCGCATGGGCGAGCTTAACGCCCGCATGTTTAAAACCAGTTTACGTCGTCCATATCAAGAACATCGATGTGCGGTTGAGGCATTGGAACCTCGTGTCTTACTGAGTCTGTCGCCGTTGCCCGTTGAGATGCCGTTAACCGAGCCAGCCATGACAGTGATGTCATCAGGTGAAAGTGATTTGTTCCTCGTTGAACCTGCTGCTGGTGATGCAGTGTCTGTTGAGAGTGCCAGCAGTATTGGTTTGAATTTTGAAGGTGCTTATTACGGCGATGTCAGTTACTTCTACCCGCCTGATACGATGGGTGCCGTAGGAGAGGATCATGTTGTTGTGTTGGTCAATGGCCAATATTCCATATACGACAAATCCGACGGCAGTCATATTTACTCTAGTTCATTAGATCGATTTTGGATCAATGCCGGCGTGTCACCTCAGGTCTACAGTTTTGATCCGCGTATCGTTTACGATGCTTCGACTGAGCGTTGGTTTGCCACATCGGTGGATAACAAAAAGGCAGCGAATCGTATTCTGGTTGCCGTGTCCAATACCAGCGATCCGACCGACGGTTGGAAAGGTTACGCCTTTGATGGCGATCCCGATAACACACATTGGGCCGATTTCCCGATGCTTGGTTTTAATGGTGATCTTGTCGTGGTCTCCGCCAATATGTTTGCCATTTATTCAGGTTCGAGCAATGTCAGCTTTCTGGTGATGGACAAAGCCGATTTGCTGGATCAGAGCCAGTCGCCGACCTTTACATTTCATTCCAAAGCAGGCACAAGCACAACAGGCTTCTCACCTCAGCCGGTGATTGATCTGGATGGTCGTAGTGGGCCATTGACCATCCTTTCACAATATGACAAGTCGTACAACGGCTATATGCGTCGAACCACCGTAGATCTGGATTCGATTGAATTCGGGGACGCCTACTACACAACCTACCGCGGGTATCCACCCAATATCGATCAGCCAGGCTCCAAAGTCGATATCAATTCCTTTGGTGAAACACGCTTTGTCAGTAACGTCATGATGACCGGGAACAGCATTTGGGCAGTGCATGGCGTGAATATCAATAACCGGGCTGCACTGGAATGGTACGAATTATCCGCAACGACCAGTGAGGTGATTCAAAGTGGAACCATCTCAGATTCGGTGATGGCGTATAACATGCCTTCGATCGCACTTAACGACGATGGCGATGTGGTCATCGGCTTTAGCGGTGGCAGTCCGTCCCAATACATCAGTTCCTACTATGCATTGGGGACCACGGACAACGGTACGACAACTTTCTCAGATCCTCAACTCCTTGTAGCCGGACAAGGCGATTATCAAATCATAGACAGCCAGGGACGTAACCGCTGGGGCGACTATAGTGCAACCGTGATTGATCCATCCAATTCCTATGAATTCTGGACTTTCCAGGAGTATGTCAAGTCCACAAATGTATGGGGTGTTGGCGTTACTCAAATCCTTGTACAACCGCCAGCAGGTATTGGGGATCGGGTTTGGTGGGATGAAAATGAAAACGGGATTCAGGATAGCTCAGAGCAGGGCATTGCTGGTGTTACAGTTCATTTGCTCTCATCAGGCGGAACGCAACTTGCCAGTACCATAACCGATACGCAAGGCAACTATTGGTTTGATGATCGGTCGTCAGGAACCTATGTGGTTGAGTATGTCCTGCCAGTGACATACGAGTTTACATCTCAAAATACAGGCAGCGATGACACGGTTGATAGTGATGCGAATGTAACCACTGGCAGAACCAACTCATTCTTTTTTACTTCAGGTACCCGAGTGGATCAATTTGATGCGGGATTGGTCCAACAGAATTCGAGCATCGGTGATCGAGTCTGGTTGGATGAGAATCACAACGGGATTCAGGATGATGGCGAGTTAGGTGTCGCGGATGTCACCGTCAATCTGCTTGATCAATATGGCACTGAATTGCAGACCACGGTCAGTGATGCCAATGGCGCGTATCAGTTTTCAGGTCTTTCAATTGGCGACTATATCATTGAATTTGTTTTGCCCTACGGATACGAATTCACAATTAGTAATGCAGCAGGGGACACCCTTGATAGTGATGCCGATACGGTTACAGGCCAGTCGTCAATCGTGTCACTTGACTTGAATCAGACCCATCTTGATATCGACGCGGGCCTGATTTCGCCACCGATTCTGGGAGTATTATATGTATATCCATATACTCGCACTGAAGGAAATCCTGTCGGTTTAAGTGCAAAATTCACTGACAATGACGAGGACTCACAGTCTTATACCGTTCATGTGGATTGGGGCGATGGAACCGAAGATACGTATTTGTCGAATAATATGATGTATTTTACGCAGTATCACACATATGCTAATGATGGTGTGTATGACGTGATAGCAACTCTAACCGATTCGTCGAATTTGTCGGATCAAGAATCGATTACTATTAATGTTAACAATGTACTGCCTACGGTGTCGATCAATGGTCCCTATGAGATTGCTTATGGGGCAAATCTAACACTTGATGCAACAGGTACGAGTGATCCAGGCAGTGACACATTGGCTTATGAATGGGATTTGGACAACGACGGTTTTTATGATGATGCAACGGGTGTCTCGCCAACATTTTCATGGGAGGCATTAACCGCTCTGGGCCTAACCAATCTCGGTGTGGATTATACGATCCGGCTCCGCGTTAGCGATGATGACGGTTCCAGTTATGCTTCCACCACACTGACTATTGTGCATGAAGTCCCCGTTGCCGATGCCGGCGGTCCCTATGTAATCCTTGAAGGTTCATCACTGACATTAGATGCATCCGCAAGTACGTATAATGGCAGCGGCGTTTTGACCTATGCATGGGATCTTGACAATGATGGTGTGTACGACGATGCCAGTGGCATGTCACCAACGGTCAGTTGGGAAGCACTTCATATGCTTGGCCTTTACAATTCGATCCACTTGCAAGTCACGGATGCCGAAAATTTCACTGATAGCCAAACCACGACATTGGCCATTCACAATGTGTCACCGGTTGCCAATGCCGGTGGTCCCTATGCAATCAATGAAGGTGAGTCACTGATTTTAGATGCATCAGGCAGTTCCGATGCCGGCGGTGATTCACTGACCTATGCATGGGATTTGGACAATGATGGTGTGTATGACGATGCCACCGGAGTCTCGCCGACGGTGACCTGGTCTACGCTCAATGCCTTGGGAATATCCGGTGTTGGCACAGCTCACACCATTGGTCTGCAAGTTAAAGACACTGAAAATGCCAGAAGTAACAGGATTACGTCATTAACAATCAGTGATGTACCTCCCGTTGCCGACGCCGGTGGAGTGTACGTGATTAATGAAGGTTCACCCGTGACATTGAACGCTTCAGGCAGTTCAAGTTTCGATGGTAGCCCGATGACCTATGCCTGGGACTTGGACAACGATGGTGTGTATGACGATGCAACTGGTATGTCCCCCACGGTCACATGGGCCACACTCTATGCTTTGGGATTAGCCAGTGAGGGCAGTGCACAAATCATCAGTGTGCAGGTCACCGATATCACCAACAGCAGCAGTGCAGCAAGTAGCACGTTGACGATCTACAACCAGCTACCCGTGATCAGCACTGGTGGTACATATGTGATCTATGAAGGCACGGATCTTGCGTTGGATGCATCGAATACAACCGATGCGGATGGCGACATACTGACCTATGCCTGGGATTTGGACAATGACGGCATTTTTGACGATGCGCTAGGCGTATCACCAACAGTCAACTGGGAAAATTTAGTGTCGCTTGGCTTGATTTCACAACAGGTGGATTATCATATTGGTTTGCAAGTCACAGATGATGCCGGTTCATATGTTGCTTCCACGACATTTTCGATTCAACCTGTGCCAGCGAATGCATCGATTTCAGGGGTCACATGGATAGATCGGGATTTTACCCATTTACAATCTGATGGCGATACTTTTATTGCTGATGTCGTGGTGGAACTTTACGATAGTCAAGAAAATCTGTTGCAGAGTACGTTAACAGACATTAATGGATCTTATACATTTTCTGGTCTGTTGCCTGGAGACTATAAGGTCAAATTTGAAAAACTTAGTAATGAATTTCACTATTTTGTTATTCAAAAAATTGGTGGTGGCTATTGGGATGGTATCAACAGTGATCCTAATAGTGGAACAGGTTGGACGGATACAATTACTGTTGGTGTGGCAGAACAGGTTGTCAATTGTGATGCTGGATATAATCCGAATGGTATTATGCGATTTTATGTTTGGCTTGATGAGAATGCCAATGGTACATATGAGATTGGCGAAAAAGACGCTGCTGGCATAGTCGAAATTGAAATTTCAGAAGTTGATGGAACATATTACAGTAAGAAAAGAATTTATCCCAATAACCACTACACTTTTGCAGTCATGAATTCGGGGGACTATCAGGTTCACTTATTACTCAATGATGGATATGAACTGGTTGCACCATACCAAGGTTCAGACGAATATTATGACAGTGATATTGATCCAGTTACTTTGACAAGTGTTTTCACGATAGTCGAGGGTCAATTCGATCCTTATATTGGGATTGGTATCCTCGGCACAGGACGGATTGGCAATCACGTCTGGCTGGATCAAAATGCCAACGGCATTGAAGATGTCGATGAGCATGGCTTGGCCAATGTGACTGTCAATCTTCTCTATGACGATGGCGATTTCTGTCAGACAACTGTGACAGATGAAAATGGTGATTACCTGTTTGATCACGTGGTCGAAGGTGATTACATCATCGAATTTGTGACGCCCGATGGAACCTACCTCACTACACAGAACACCGGGGCGGATGACACGATTGACAGTGATGCCAATTCAAACACCGGTCGGACAGCGATATTGAGTCTCTCTGAAAACGGGCGGATTCTGGATGTCAATGCAGGTCTGATCGGGATGCCTGAACTTGGCCAAATCACCATCACACCTGATCCTGGATTGGAAGGTTCAAGTGTTGGATTGGCTGGCAGCCTTTCTCATTTGGATGCGGCTAACCAATCGCACTCCGTGGTGATTCAATGGGGCGACGGTGAAAGTGATATCGTGAACCTTGCAGCTGGTGCATTGAGTTTCAGCAGTACGCATACATATGCTGATGATGGTGAATATGACATTACGGTAACTGCAACAGATCTACACAATGAGCAGGATCAGCAGACAATCAGTTTGACGATTGATAACGTGCTTCCTGTAGCTGATGCCGGTGATGCGTATGTAATCGCCGAAGGTACATCACTCACACTCGATGCCACAGGCTCCACAGATGCTGGCAGTGATTCGCTGACCTATGCATGGGACTTGGATAA
>DLCK01000087.1:0-10000 GCA_002480565.1 Phycisphaerales bacterium UBA7800
CAAACAGACCAAAGAAGCGTTCAACGATAACGACCATCCCAGGCAGAAATATCTAAAACCATAAAAACGAAAAATAACTGGGAGTCAGGGAAGATGAGAGATTTTCCTAACGGTATCCGTACGTGCCGTAAACGTGCGAAACTTACCATGACAGAGCTGGCTGAACGTGCCGGCACGTCACGCAGTCAAATTTACAAACTGGAAGCTGGGGAACGTCAACTCACTTTAGAGTGGATGCAACGCCTGGCCAAGGCTATTGGATGTACGCTTGAAGAGCTTTTGCCAGTAACCGCAAAACATAGGTTCCAAGGCAAAATTCCTGAGCTGTCTGATAAATCCTATCAAATCCAACAGCACGATAACTACATCGTCCTAAGACTGGAACAGCCTGTCGAGGTTCATTTGTCTCTTCACCCACTCTTTGCTGATCCATGCGAAGGTGAGTAGCGACACCTTTCACACATCAAAAACTCAATAAGCAAAAACAGATGTAAGTCATTTTTGCTCTATGCTAAACAGGTAGCATGATAGACAAAATTACCAAAACTTTCGTTAATTGTTTTGCTTTGATGATAGGAAGTGATGATCACCGTTGCATCTGCCACTTCACAAGTTCTGGAGATGGAGCTGTACGAATGAAATCTGATAAAATATTACCAAAAGAAAATGAAGAAATCTGTTTCTTGAGTTGCTCAAAATCAGGAGACGATATCATTTGCTTGTGTTGGGTTAACACACTATCAATCAGGGTGCAAGCCTCGTGCTTTGTTGCATACCTGAAGGGCTGCGGGAAGAAGTTCGGATAACATTGATCATTCGGAACAACAGGTATGCAATCTGACAAAACGGCTTTCATAACCGAGTAACCAAAAAGCTCTTGTCGTGCATGACTGAAAACAATCTTTGATCGCCTTAATGTTTTGTGATGATCTTCATCGTTTTCACCAACGGCGAAAGAAACATTTAGTAAATCCTGGATTATCTTATAATAAGGGGACTCTTCCATTTTTATTGGATCGGTAGTCGCTTGCGTAACAAGAAACCGTACATGTGGCATGCTTTCTGCAACATCTATAAAAAATTTCACCCCTTTATCAGAATCCAAACGATGCGGAAAAATCACATCAATATCTTTGTCTGTAGGATCCGCAGGTTGAAATGCATCCATCCCCCAAGGGGAAATAACAGTTTTTCCTTGAAAATCTTCTGAAAGTTTTGATTTTGAGTAAGGGCTAGAAACATACAGGCGGTTATACGATTGAAGCCATGCAGCTTCATAAGGAGAAACCCATGTTTCACTGTACAAATCATTTTCTAGGTAACTACCTCCATGCACAAGTGCAGAATATGTTGCGTTCACTCCACGTTGTGTATGCGCGTATCTCAGTATATCCAATCCTGGATTGAATGCATCCAAGAAAAGTATACGTAGAGGTTCACCTTTTTGTTTAGGTTCAATTTCTATTAATTGCTGTAATATTTTTAGCTGTTCTCGTGTATAATCTAAATCATCCAACTGTCCATGCGGGAGATTGTTTGGAAAAACTTTTCCTCCAACAAAAGACACGTCAAGATTCTGCCTTTCAGCGGCTATTTTGAATGCACGAGATATTTCTTCAAAAGACGTTCCTTTATAATGAGCAGGTACGACAACAATATTACGCATTTAAAAACCTTAAAACATCCATTTCTCCTGTCGGAAGGCCTGTCAAAACCAAATCATCTGTGTGACGGGTCATAACGTCTTCCATAAAGGCGGCTGTTCTTCCTTTGGGCATTTCATTAAACAAAAGTGTTGGAATGGTCATGGCTGTCATTCTTATGTTCAGCTCGAGTGCCCAAATCTTCCCATCATCAGATAATATAAAGTCTAACCCCAAAAAGCCTACATAGTGTTGTATATGATTTGAAACTTTATGGATCAACGCATCAATTTGTTCCCTGTGTTTTGGTAAAATCCTGTTTAATGGCTGTAGAATGGCCCCTGAAAAGAATTTGTGATCTTCAATCAACTGATGAGAAAAGCCAAAAACAGTAAAGGTGCTTTCATTGCATTTATAAACCTGCACACTACAAGAAAGTCCCTCCTTACATTGTTCTATATACCAATCATGATTATGATCAATTTTTGACCAGACATTTTCGTCTGATAAATCGGAAGGTGTATATAATGTAAACCCGCCCGATCCTTGCCTGCGTTTGATATAAATATCTTTCCTTGCTGGCGTATTTTCCGTTAGAAGTTCCCACGCAGGGGTTTGCTCACCAAAATATTTTTTCTGTAAAATTTTGTCATTCCAGGCCAAATAATCCGAATATGTGGCGTTAAATGTCCATCCTTTTTCCTTTGCTAGAATTTCTGCGTCAGGATGAGGAATGCACACATGCAGGTTTTGAATGTGATCGGGCGTGACAACATCATGAAGCCGTTTATATATTGAATGACGGCTATCGGAAGACATTGGCACGTATAAAAGATTATTTTTATTCTTGTATGCCGGCAAAGTCTGATTATTGACACATACATGTTGTCCTTGTAAAACCCACGGCATCAGGTTTTCGTATTTAAACATCGCCGGGATGTCATAGGTCATGTTTTCGCTTATAGCTCTAAAATCAACGGTATATAGCGTACGAGCGTCAGAAAGTTCGGCAATATCACTTGCTTTCATTTCTTTATAGACGATCTGGTTCTTCTTATCTTCCATAGTGTTCATATATTTTCTCTGCTCTTATGGCCCTTTCTATACCCTTGATATCAGGATTGCGAGCTTTAAACACATACAAATTGGACGATGAGCTGTAAGATAGGGCATCAGTTTTGACCCCGTATTGTGCTAAAAGTTTTTGGGCACGCGCTTTCTCATCAAAATGTTCAGGCAGTTTATAAGCGCTAAAGTTTTTTCTTGCCTCTACAACATTGATACCATTACGTCCCAAGGTGGAAAATAGATCATACATTCCTTTCCCCATGATGGTAGGGTTAAGGATGGCGTAAAACTCTCTTTCATTTTCATGATCAAAATCTGTTGCTTTCAAAGCACCTGCAATAAAAGCTAAAGCACCATCGACTGTATAGGGTGGATCAACAAAGAATGTCGCGAACTTACCTATTCCGCTTTGATCAATCTCACGAATATCACCTGTGTATATTTCAGAGCGTTCATTTCCTTTGCGCAGGAGGTCAACAACGGCAGGATCTCTCTCAATGACAACAGGCTGTATCCATGGTTGAGTTGCAGCATGTACACTGACCTGATCATCATCTCCTACAAATCCAACGCGCATATATTCCGCAAAAGGGTATTTTTCTTTTAAAAGATTAATTCGTCTTTGTGCGGATTCTGCGTCGCACGGAAATTGGTTATATGCTGCATTTGCATGTACTTGCGTTATTGGATAGTGTTGTTCAGATACTGCGTGTTGATATTGGAAAGTAGTTTTCAATTGACCTTCGGGTGAAACAGAAACCAAACCAGCATCCGCAGCACTTTGAAACACGAGTCCTAAGTTATCAAAATCAGATTCCGATTCTTTCACGAAAGTATCAAGATCTTTTGCCAGGAACAACCCACTTACACGGCGGGAGTACTCTGTAAAACCATATTGGTAGTTACCTTTCCAATAATCAGCTTTTTGTTCTGCGTCTTCGGCACATTGGATATCGAGGGGAATAAGCTTTTTGTAAGTCTGATAAGCCTGTACTATTTTTTCTGAATGATGATCTGCTTTTAAAGGCTCTATAGGATCATATCCTTGCCCATTGAATAAAGCTATAACATCAAAATCGAAAACATTATCACGCATTAAAAATTCTTGATAACGCTTTCGTGACTGCGTATCATCCCGTTCACTTGGATGATTTACATGAACAACATTTATATCGTCTAATATTTTGACATGAGGGCTATCTCTGTAAAGCTTGAACATTAAAGCATCATCTTCATAGCCATAACTGCCAAAATCCTCAAACCCTCCTGTACGTAGAAAATCTTCTTTTCGACAAAACCCAAAATTTGCAATAAATGTTTTGGATAAATGACCTTCTGTCGGGATATTTGTATCTTTTCCTAATTCAATTATTTCATCACCGCTCAAAAGTGCCGAGCTACGTTGTTGGAAGGTATTGTCATTTGTCCAGTGTCGAATAGCTCCATAGCCATGTTTATATACACACGCATATTTAGCAATTTTGGATAAAGACTCCTTGTCTACTAATAAAATATCATCGTCTGAGAAACTTATAGTAGGATACCGTGCCTGTTGAACAGCTTGATTTCGTGCTTCAGCAACAGGTAAAGATTGAGGGTTGTCAATGATCTTTATTAGCCCTGGGTGCTGTTGGTTATATCGATCAACAGTTTCGCGCAATTCCAAAGCTCTGGACTTATCTCTGCTGTTTTCAACAAGAATAATTTCTGTTTTATCTTTGGGATAATCTTGTTCAACCAAAGATTTCAGTGTATGTCGAACAGAAAACCCTTTGGTCTCATGTGAGTCACAAGTAACCACAACATGAGAGATTCCTTCTTCTTCACCACGTATTTCTGTTCTGAGATAGGTTCGTTTGGGCTTAAATCCTTCTTGAATCGGTTTAATCGCTTTTTCTGCATCAGTAGCCCCACATACAAAGACATCCAAAGCTGCGAAATTCGTTTCTGGCCATGTATGTGCACTGATGTGTGACTCCCCAAGAACAACTACACCAGTAACACCTGATCCCTCCCCGAATGAATGAAACGTGCTGTCCAAAATTGTTGCACCTATGTCTTTAGCTACCTTTTCCAAGGTGCTTTTAACATGGTTGATATCAGATAAATTTTCTGCTCCATAAAGATCTAGAAGAAGATGTTTTCCGGGAGCATGTGCGTTAACAGACATTGTTTCAACTCTTTGCTCGATTAAGTCCTTAAAGGAGATACATTCAAATATTCTGTTTCAGTAACAAATATTTCATGTCATGTAAAGGCTTTAAGCGGCAATGTTTATGCTGCCCACTGACTACTACACATACATCATTCCCAAACTATCACCAGAATGGTCTAGGGAACACGCTACAAGCACACTAAATAGACTGAAAAAATCATTTGAAAATGCTATGAGTAGATAAGAAAGGAAAAGAAATGAACAAACATTCACATTTTGGCGTATATGGCGTTATCTCCAGCGGAACGAAAATGCTTGTTATCAAGAAAGCACGTGGCCCGTACACTGGCCTGTATGATTTACCTGGTGGCAGCTCAGAGGATGGAGAACTGCTTGAGCAAACGGTAACGCGTGAGATATTGGAAGAAACTGGCTGTACAGTTGAGAAACTGGAACAGATTAAGGCTGTGAGTGCTCTTTACCCGTATCAAGATGGCGATGCGTCATGTGAGCTTCGACACATTGGCGTGTTATTCCAGGTTGAGATATCGGGAGATCCAATGACTGAAGGGGATGGGCAAGATTCTAATGGGTGCGTTTGGCTGAATCTTTCCAAGCTTGACGAAAACAATGCCACCCCATTTGTTCTGATGGCCAAAACCTTTCATATGAGCGTTTAAAGTCAACATTAATGGACGTTAACTGACATAAGGAATATTTAAATATACGTTAAATTACGTGATATGCTTTACTCAAACGCCTAGCAGGAGAGCAAAGCCAATTCTTCCGGTGGGTTACAGGCATTTGTTACCAGATTTTTCGTTGGAGTGGTTGGTTTTAGAAAACTGGCGCGCAAGTGGCGCGCGGGGGCTTGAAAGCGGCAGAAAATCGTGTGACAAAATGTGAACCAATGGGGCTGAAAGGGGCGGAAATCCGGGCTTTTTGCGATGTTCGGGACGACGAGGTCGCAGGTTCAAATCCTGCTGCCCCGACCATCGCATTCCTCAATCATTTCAATGCTTTGACTGTCTGTTCTGACATCTAACTTGAGTATCCAAACTGTGTAACTGGCGCGCAATTGGCGCGCAGAATGATTTTTTATGAAATGGTGAAGAGAATTGTGTCATTTGTTTTAAAGGATATTTATGAAACACTTATTCTTGGGATTGATTATATTTGTTACATCCTGTGCTTTTCAGTAAAGGCGTTGAACTCATCAAGTGAATACTCAATTTTCACTTCCACTTGGAACCGCGAACTCCACCGTCTTCTTTAGAGCAATACTTACATGCTTAATTACACCCGAGCACCGTGAATAATTGTATTTCGTCACACTCCCCTGTTAAATATTCTTATGTTTTTAAACCCTATAGTTTATCAACAACACCCAGCCTTCGATCGAGAACCTGAGTTCTCTGTTTTCTTCGACAAAAGTGACTGCATGGCGGCTGTATAGCTGATGGGTTTTACCTTGTTCCAGCTCTTTAATAATGTTCCCGTATATACCCATATGCCTTCTCGAATAGTTCCTGCTCTTTATGGAGCTTGTATTTGAAAAGCGTTTGCCGAAGCACTTTCTGGATTTCCTTTTGCCCGGCGTGCGTGCTTTGCCAGCCGTCAAATCGGGTGGCCCGGACAATCTTATCAATGTCCTCAACAACATTGGCGATGATCTGAGGTGTGGTGCCGTTTCTTAGTTCCAGGAATATTTCGGTCAGTGCCTGCTTATCATCCGGAATAACCTCTTCATGGGTCTGGTTTTCGAGGCGGACCATATCTCGGGCCGCATCAAGAAGCTCTTTCAACCATTCAAGGCTGCTCAGAACACCGGCTTCATACTTATCTTTGAGACGCTCTAGGCGCTGCCCCAGCTCTTCAAAACGGGGATCATTCTTGGAGCGGACCTTTGCCATAAGCGACAGGTTCAGTTTCTTGGCTTTTTTCTTTCGCTCTTCCTCTGTCAGTTCAAAAACAGACTCAGCATCCATGACCAACTCATCGATATCATCTCTGATCCGGTCAATTTCGGTATTTTCATGGATCAGCTTGATTGTTTCCGGCCCAAGTGATTCCCAGAGCAGAGAGCCCAATCCGCCAACTGGTTTAATGGACTCATAAACCTGCGCCAGCCAGCGGTAATCTTTGCGGAAGGCATTCAGGTAAGGATCTGGTGTAATGGCTTCCCAGAAGCGTTTCAACACATTGAACTGCGCCGCAAAGGCATCTTTCTTTTCATTACCGATCAGACAATCCTGCGCGGCAATCAAGCCTTCATAGCCTTCAACGATCCGATCGACGCCCGGGAAATACTCCAGGCATTTTCCAATGGCTTCAGGAAACAGCTTTTTGAATGCCTCAACGCTTTCCACCACGCCTTCGATTTCCTTGGGATCGTAATCCAGTGCCTTGGCGACATTTTCAAACACCCCGAGATAATCAATAATCAAGCCGTGTTTTTTGGTGTCACTGTAGAGACGGTTGGTACGGCACATGGCCTGAAGCAGGGTGTGATCCTTTAGCGGTTTATCCAGATACATGCAGTAGCAGATTGGTGCATCGAAGCCCGTAAGCAGCTTGGCGGTTACAATAATGACCTTCAGCGGATCGGTGGCATCACGGTAGCAATCAAGGAGTTGCTCTTGAGCTTCCGGACTGGCATCAATACCCTGCCAGCGTTTAAAATCAGCTTTTTCAACCGGAAGATCTAATTTCTGCCATTTAAGCCAATCCGGCGCTATTTTTTTAGGTTTCCCATTTTCATCGGTTTCTTTTTCAATGGTGCCCTGTGAAATGTTCATGACCACTTCAACAGCCTCTTTTCCGAGTTGCTCGCAAAGGAGGTAATACATTCGAACCACAGCCTCGCGGTCATACACGACGACCATCCCTTTGAACTGTTTGGGGGCGACGTGGCTTTGATAGTGATTTGAAATATCATCAGCAATGGCCGTTATTCGCTTGGGTGCTTTCAGCAGATGCGCTAGCTTTCCAGCTTTTTGAGAGATAAACGCTCTCTCTTCATCATTGAGGTTGTTTTGTTCCGCCAGCTCCTCAAATCCCTCATCGATGGTTTTCCGGTCAATGCGCAACTCAACCAGACGAGGCTCAAATTTGACAGGCAGCGTCGCCTCATCACGGATGGACTGCTTATAGGAATAGCGATTGAGGTATCTGCCCGGGTCATTGGGTGCGCCGAACAGCTTAAAGGTGTTTCTTTCAAGACCTGAAATCGGCGTACCGGTCAACCCGAAGAAAAAAGCGTTCGGCAGCGCCCAGCGCATCTTTTCACCCAGGCTACCTTCCTGCGTGCGGTGCGCCTCGTCCACCAGCACAATGATATTATCCCGGGGATTCAGGCCATCGGTCTGGTGTTCATCAATTTCCACCTCATCAAATTTGAAGACGGTGGTGATCAGTATCTGTCGGGAGTCTTGTTTGAGTTCCTGAGCCAGTGCCTTGCAGGACTTCACCGGCGTAACGTTTTTGACAGCGGCATTGTTGAACACGGAATTAATCTGACTATCCAGGTCCACCCGGTCAACGACCACCACAACAGTGGGGTTTTTCAGGTCTGGGTCTGCCTTAAGCATCTGCGCTGCAAACAGCATCAAGAGTGATTTACCGGAACCCTGAAAATGCCAGATCAGTCCCTGTCGGGCATCCTGCGTCTTTACACGCTCCACAATAGCCTTGGCGGCTTCATATTGCGGGTAGCGAGGCAGAATCTTGATTTTGAAACTCGGCTTGCCTTCACCCTGTTTGACCGTCGAGAACACTACAAAGGATTGCAGGATTTCCAACAGGGTCTTCGGGTGCAGCAGACGCTCGGCACTCTTTAGTACGGTGCGCATGTCCTGCGGAATTTCTTCCCGGTCTTCGGTACTATGCCACGGAGCCCAATTCTTGAAACGGGCACCGATCGCGCCGTAATAGAAGGTCTTTCCTTCCGAGGCGAAGCAGAGCAGGTTCGGAACAAAAAAGGCTTTCTGGTTTTCCCAGTAATGTTTTTGACCGCCCAGAAAATCCGCCGCGCCATCCTGCCAACTGATAGCATCGCGCACCGGCGTTTTCACCTCACCAACCACCAGCGGCAGCCCGTTGATATAGAGCACCAAGTCAAAATAGCAGTCTCTCGTGCCGGTAAACTGAACCTGCTGGCTGACCACAAAGTGATTGTTCTGCGGGGTATCAAAATCGATTAGATGGATCGTGATGTGTTCACCATCTTTGCCAAGCGGCATGGATATTCGACCCAGCAGCCAATCCTGAAAAATCTCATTGGCGCGGATAAGTCCGCTGTAACCCGCTTCTAGCAGCACGCCACGCAGGCGGTGAATCACTTCATCGGCCAGATCCGGATTGGCAGCCAGTGGTTTATTCAATCTGCACAACGCATCCTTGAGCCAGGTATCGACAAAGACATCCTGCGGCTGCTTGCCATAAAGCACCAGATTCTCACCATGGACATATTTCCACTTCAGGTCTCTGTTGCCCGCAATGTATTCCGCTGTCTCTTCAGCCACCATGCCGGTTTGAGCGGTGACCGGCTTGCCAACGAGGTGGTCACGCAGAGCATTCTCGATGGTGTTCATCTCATTGAAGCTCATTGGACACCTCCTTGGAGGATTTGAGTAGCTAAACTGCGGCGGAATGATTTGTAGTTTTTGACTGACTTAGCAACAGCCTTTTTCTCCGCAGATATAGAATTCAGCATTGAAGCAATGCGGTCTTCTTCCTCTGGAGAGTACCTAGCTATGTCAAGCAATAACAACTCGCCTTTATTAAAGGTCCTATTTACTTGCTGCTTTGCTCCAGAGAAAAAACCGGAATGCTTCAGATATCTGAGGTACCAATAAAGGTAGTGAGGTGACACCTTTGACTTGTCGGTTTTTATCCTTAAAAAAAAGCCGACATGAACATAATCAAGGTCTTTCTGAATCAATGCAGTCTTTCCTATATGATCTTGACTCCCATTCCTCCAATTAAAAAGAATGTCATCTCCTTTTAGGTAATCGCTATCTTTAACTTTTACCGGGTCGATAAAAGCTATGTTTTCACTGCTGATTGAGAATTCACAATACTGATTTACACAAGGCAAAGTAACCATCTTCACGCCAGCACTAAGAGATTTATC
>DLCK01000087.1:15000-118956 GCA_002480565.1 Phycisphaerales bacterium UBA7800
TGACTCGTGTCATGAGGTGGACGACCGTCCTATTGGTATAAAACTCAGCGGCTGTATGTCCGGAATCATCGGCAAATTTTTTAATGAGGTATTCATAAGCCTCCCCCAGATCATCCTGAGCGACAGCCTTTATTCCCAGTGGAATTTTACTGAAGTGCTCTACGAGGGAAGCAAGCAGATGATCAGGGAGTCGTTCTTTATTTGTCCACTGAGCATCTCCGAATACACCGTAAAGACGCTGGTTGCTTTTTTCGATTGCCCGAAGGGCTTTTTGTATGAAAGCACCGATGTTGGTCGAAGTTTCACGCAGTGTGTCCCAGCGTGCAGAGTTAGGAATGATAAATCGATGCTGCTCCGGTAACGCGGCAAATCCCTCATCTCCATCAGAAAATGCAAGGGCTTCCTCATACTCATCCTTGTAGACGTCCGATAGTCTTTTGTAGAAGAGTAGCGGGAATATGTACTGTTTATAATCGGAAGCATCGATTTGACCCCGCAGAAATTCTGCGGCTCCCCAGAGCATGCTTTCCAGTTGTTGTTGCGAAAGACTCATAGTTCAAAACCCTCCCGTTCAAGCAACAGTTCCAGTTCATTTTCCACAGTTTCAAGTTCAGCCAACTTGGCTTTGAAATCCAGGAGGGCTTCTTCTACGGTTATCTTTTCTTCTTCGAGCGGCTTTTGGACGTACCTTGCTATATTTAAATTGAAATCATTTTCTTTGAGCTCCGCATACTCGACCCAACGGGTAACACCTTCTTCTTCAAAGGAGCTCTGCTTTTGTTTCTTGTAGAGTTGATAAATCTCGTCGGCCTGTCCTGTGGTCATTGTGTTTTGGGCTCGGCCTTTGGTATAGATTTCCTCTGCATTGATAAACAACACCGGCGATTTTGCTTTGACTGATTTTCTCAAAACAAGGATGGAGGCAGGAATTCCTGTTCCATAGAACAAATTGCCTGCTAATCCAACCACCGCCTCAACAGCGCCCAAGTCCAAGAGCTTTTTGCGGATCTTCGCTTCTGCACCGGATCTGAACAGAACCCCATGAGGCAAAACAACAGCCATGCGGCCGCTACCTTCTTTCATGGAAGTGAACATGTGCATGACCCATGCAAAGTCACCATTTGTCTTGGGTGCCAGTCCGAACGTATGCCTGTTAAAAGGATCAGAAGACCACTTCTCATGGCCCCATTCCTTTAGGCTGAAGGGAGGATTTGCGATTACGCAATCAAACTGTTCCAGGCGGTCGTAAGTCAAAAACTTCGGATCTCTCAGGGTATCTCCGCGGCGTATTTCAAAATCTTCCATCCCGTGGAGATAGAGGTTCATCCGGGCGATCGCTTCAGTTGTCAGATTTTTTTCCTGCCCTTTGAGCTTCAGTAAACGTGGGTCGCCACCATGCTCACGAACATGATGAACGGTCTCCAAAAGCATGCCGCCGGTGCCACAGGCAGGGTCGTAGACTGTTTCACAGGGCTGAGGGGCCAGTACATTGACCATCAAGCGGACGATTGATCGTGGCGTATAAAACTCTCCGGCCTTCTTGTTGGCCTTGTCAGCAAATCGCTTGATCAGATATTCATAGGCTCTACCCATGTCGTCATCACGAACATGACCGACACCGATCTTTATCTTATTGAAGTGATTCAGGAGTTGGAGAAGGAGATGGTCTGGTAGGCGTTCTTTATTGGTCCATGGCGCATCTCCAAAAATTCCATAGAGACGGGCATTTGTCTTTTCGATTCCAAGAAAAGCAGCTTTCAGTGTTTTACCTACATCCTTTGTTGCGGCAATGACATCATTCCAATGACACCCCTCTGGCACTTCAATACGGTGCTGTTCTGGCGCTTTTGCCATTTCTTCGTCGCCATAGAACTCCATGGCTTTTTCAAATTCTTCATCATAAACATCACAAACCCGCTTAAAGAAGAGAATGGGAAAGATGTACGTCTTGTAGTCAGACGCATCGATCGGGCCTGTAATGATATGTGCTGCTTCCCATAAATGACGCTCAAGGTCATTAAGCGATAGCTTGCTTTTCTTATCGATCATATTCGGTCTTCCATCTTTCCGAGTTATTAATCTTCTTTTTCATCGGTGATATGAAAAGCCGCGCCGCCAGCCTCAACCCATGCATCTACCTGATCTTTTTTGAATTTCCACAGGCGGCCCATTCTATGAGCGGGCATTCCGTGCTTATCGATCCACTTGTAGACGGTATCCTTACCGATCCCAAGGTATTTGCATATTTCGTCCACTGACAACCAGCGACCATCTATTTCTGCCATGTCTCATACTCCTCTTGGGGGCTATTGCGTTTTGCCATGACCTCAACAGAGGCAGTTAAGGAATGTTGTAAATACAACACCCCAACTTTAATCCACCTTGCAAATATACTGAGGTGAAGCCCAAAGTCAATTGTTTTTTGCTGATTTAAGCCGATTACGTTCTGTTATGATGGATGCCAGCGTCCTGAGACAATCCGCTGCCAATTACGACCGAAGTCGTAGTGTATTAGTGGCTATTGAGAAAAAGAAACGCCTCGAAGCGTGCGGACTCTTCGAGGCGTTGCTGTTTTGTGTATGGGATGAACTCAGGTGTCTGGGCTGCTGCCTGTAATCAGTCTGGTGTGAATCTCCTGATTCAGGGTTTAATCCTGTCTCATCTTATTCAGAAAGGCGCTGCAGGCTTTGGCCTCGTCGAGCGACAATCCGAGTTCGTCGTCCAATCGGCTCAATCTGTAGTGCAGGTTTTTGATCAGATTGAAGGAGAGGATTAGTACACAGATAAATATAATACCTATCTCAGGTGGGCGCAGTTCACTATCCGGACCAGGATGCACAAAGGTGATTTACGGTGAATAGCTAGAACAATAACACGTGGTGTTTCGATATGGCTTTGTAAAATAAAAACCAGACCAACCATGCCAAAACAATATTGTTTGTGATAACAATGAGCCATGTCAATACAATCTGGCAGTACGCGAATGACATGGCCGTTGAGTTATTTTGCTGGCAACCTAGACAAGGCAGCAAATAAACCATCATTGGGGGCTCAGACGAAATTACATTGTAAATATATTGTCTAGCGCATCGGTGGCTTCACGCATAAAGTCGGGGTGGTGTTTGGCGTACATTTCAGTTGTGGCTTGGACGGTGTGGCCCATCATGCCTGCGATTTGGCGCATGCTGACGCCTTGCATGGCAAGCCATGTGGCACCTGTGTGGCGTAGAGTATAGGGGATGACATCGTTGCCAAGCCCTGCCCTTGTTGCTGCGAGTTTGAAGGCTTTGCGGACGTTGGTTGTGATTGGTTTGCCATAGTATTCGATGATATGCCCGGATTTTGAACTGGTGATACACCGTTGAAGAATTGGCTTTAGCGTGTTTGAGATTGGCACGACTGGCCGCCGTTTCATGGATTGCTGTTTTCCCTCCGGCAAAAAGTTAATGATGTTCTGCTCCAGATCAACCTGATTGGTTGTCAGTCCCAGGACTGCACTGGGCCGGGCCAGTGTGTGCAGAGCAATCATGATGTAATCCCTGTGATGCTGTTCGTTGCAGGCATTAATCAGGCGACGGGCTTCATCGGGTGTTAGCCAGCGTTCACGTGGGGCGGCTTTGGGAAGACTCTTGATATGGGGTACATAATCCAGCAATTGCTGACGTTTGGCATAGTTCAACGCTGCCCGAAGCACTGACAGGTTCCGGGCAATTGTTGAGTCGGAAACGCCTTTATCCCTTCTTTCCTTTATGAAGCGATCAATGACAAAAGGTTTGATGTCAGACACAAGCCCGATGTGCTGGCGATCAAAAAAGTCGATCAGCAGCCTTGCGGAATACATGGAACATTCCAAGGTAGGCTTGTTTGACATGTGTTCCTCAAGATAGGTGTTGATCACTTCGATAATCGCCACCATGTCCGGGGCTGTGCGATCTTCACGGCTGATTTCCGCGACGAAGGCGATCAGAACTTGCTTGGCTTCTTCAATATCTGTCGTGCCCGATGACGTGCGACGGATATGACGTCGTCTGCCGTCATAGAACGTGATGTAGAATTTGTCACTGCCCGGTCTCTTGCTGAGCCAATGATCCTGGTATTCAAAGAATCGCTTGTGTCGTTGCTGCATGTTCCCTCGCTTTGGTTTTTGATGAACGCCTTTAGCTGTTCGATGGTGATGAATACCCGCCGCCCCACACGCCAGTACCCCAGTTCCCCACGTGCCCGTAAAGCATCCACGGTGTTGCGGCTGACGCGAAGGATGCGTGCGGCTTCATCCGGTGTATAGCTGACCGGCAATTGCTCAGTGTCATTCATATGGCTGTCCCTCCTGCAATGTTGTTTGGCTATCTGTGCATAGCACAACCAGGCAACGCGATCAGGACTGTCACCGATCTATTCGTCGTAACGCGCCAAGCTGTTGTCTGTCTTTGTCTTTGATGATGCAACGTACGGTTTTGCTGGATTTGTGGCGCGGTTGCGGCGCCTGTGAACTGGCCTGCCAAGATGTTCACCAGGGCAAGTTTGTCTTGTCTCTTGAACTTCCTCATTCACTGGGCTGTTGAGACTGATGTGTGAGCGTAGTCGCTGGCGGTGCATCGTCAAGGGGCCGTGTTGTCACTTGCGTTCCGGCCCGCACCAACCCCTTGACGCTACACCTCAATCCACCGCCTGCCTTGTCCCACATCATCAACAACCAATGAAAGGAATCATTAACAATGACTGATACAAACAAACCCGTTGGCGAAATTAGGATTGGCTGGCTCAAAGCCACCATCTGGGCAAACGCCAAATCAGGACAACCCCGCTACAGCGTATGCATCATGCGGATGTACAAGGACAAGAACGGCAATTGGCAGGATACGTCAAGCTTTGGATCGGACGATCTGATGAACGTTGCCAAGCTGGCTGATCTTGCACAAGACCGCATTCTTAAATTACGTGAAGAAGGGAGTGCATCATGAGAAAGCCGCTGTTCAATCTGGGCAACATGTACGCCACGCCGGGTGCACGCGAAGCCCTCGAAGCCAACGACATGACCGCACTGGAATTAATCCATCGGCACGTGACAGGTGACTGGGGTGATCTGTGTGAGAGCGATCAGCATCTAAACAATCTTGCCATCGAACACGAAGGTGATCTTGAACAAATGTCGCGGGTATTTAGTGCCTACAACATGCCCAATGGTAGTCGCATCTGGATTATCACCGAAGCGGATAGATCATCTACCACACTGCTTAGACCACACGAGTATTAATTTAACTGATCAACGTTGATGATAACCGGGCGGCAAACACCGTCCGGTTTTTTTACGTTTTGATCTGGCGAATGGCTTCAGAACGATCCACGCCGCAGGCTTCGCACCAGCGGATGAATTCAATCGGGTCAAGTCTGCGTTCGCCTTGCTCGCTTTTAGCCACGAACGTGTGGACTTTCTTCAGTTTCCGGCCTAAATCACGCTGTGTCAGTCCTGCATCTTCCCGCCACTGCCGCAGTTGCTGACACAGTAACCGATAGACTGGATCGTGGAGAGGCCCTACACGTGATGGTCGACTTGAACCCATATTAGGTACAAGGTATATTGACCACGTCATGTACCCATATATGGTACAACTTGAGCCATTAAAAAGCACCCCTGATCTTTCAAGATGGGACTTGGTATTCTTCCCAGGTTGTGGCATTCTCCCGTTATTCAGCTTGAAGCTGCACAACCAGGGGAGAATCGAGAATGTCAGAAAGCATCAGCGAACTGTTTGGAATCATCATTGCCTACATCGTGCCAGGATTCATTGTATTACTGGCCTTGGGGCAAATTCACCCGGATATTGGGTATATGATGCAGCCCGATGGCAAAACCGAGATCGCAGGCCTGCTGTATTTCTTTTATGGTCTGATTGCCATGATCGGCCTGGGTGTGATGATCAGCGGCCTGCGATGGATGACCATCGATCAAATCAACGCACTGACCGGTATCAAGAGACCTGCCGTAAATCATGCTGCACTCATTGGCCGAGAAGAACATTTAGACACCATCAAAGATGGGTTCTACCGTTATTACCAGTTTTATTCGAATTGCATCGTTTCTTTGATCATTGGGGACGCGGTCCTCCGATGCTTTGCGATAAACACTGATATGACGATCACCACTGAGCTTGTTTTACTTGGAATATGTGTTGTCCTCTGGATTTGTCAGAGAGACACCTTAAAAAAATACCACCACGGAATTCTTACCCTTACGGAGTTTTACCATGACCAACGGTCTCCATCACCCGGATCAAAACGATCCCAAGCCCAAAACCAAACCCGCCATGCAGGCAACAAAGCCCGCAGCAAGCGAAAAGGGCAATGACAAGACACCAACTGCCAAAAAGCAGTAATCAGATTCTCCCTTGAATCCATGCAAGACCGGCCTTCATCCGCCGGTCTTGTTTTTTTACCCTATTCTTCATTAACCACATCAATATCGGTGATCATGGGGCTGCTTGATGTCTGCTGTATGTCTGATCTGGAGCAGATGGCGATGCGTCCGATGCGGTGACTGAGCAATCCATGATAGATGGGCAGCAGGCGATAGCCGCGCACCAGCACTGATTCTTCAGAGAATGTCAACACAATGCCACTGTCAGGAACGAACTGGAGTTTACGAAGGTATTGGTAAGGCCAGGCAATTCGCCCGCCGTCCGGCCATTGGACATCGATCATCGCAACGGGAACGGGATAAATCGTGTGGCTTTGGGTTTCCACAGGCTTGTCGTCTTGATCCGAAGACGTTGACGGTGGTGACTGAGTTGGAGCTGATGGCGGCGATGATGGTGAAGACGGCGGCGACTTCACGTATTTATCCATCAGGCTGGGTGGTTTACCGCTCATAGGTATAGCTCCTTGTCATGGCCAGTGCATGACGTTTGCGAGTTTGGACACGCTGTTTTTGCTGCTGCCATTTGTTATGCAACCAGTGCTGGAGTTGCTGCCAGTGGGAGTATGACTGACGGCTGGCGTGTTCCTGGTAAAAGTTCAGCTTGGCTTTCTTCTGAGCGTCATTCAGATCAAGGGCACTTTGCAGCGATTCCTGTTCCATCGCAGCCTTGTGCAAGGTGGATTGATCATCGGTGTAAATGTGAACCGCATCCTTGCCCCGGCTGACACTGACATAAAGCTGACGGGCCGAAGACGCGCCCAATGATTCCTGGCCCTGGCTGATCAAGACCACATCAACAGTTTTACCCTGGCTTGCGTGACTGGTGGTGCAATAGCCATAGGTGAACAGGCCGTTGTCGGCTGCAATCTCGGTGCTGTGCCCTGCCCCGTTGATGGGTTTGACGCGCATGTTGCCATTTTGTGGGTTAAAGCCTGCGACCTTATAGACCGTCCCATTATTGATGCGCCGCTTACGTCCCGCGTCCCAGGTGTTTTGTGTGCAGCGGATCAGATCGCCTTTAGCAAGGTTGATATTGCCGGGGCGATAGACGCTAAATCGCTTGGCTTTGTCCAGCGGCAATGCGCATGTTTTGCCTTTGTCGGACTGGATTTGAATGTGGTCGTGATTCACATCGCTGATCTGCCACCAGCTTCCAGCCGCAATGCCTTTGCAGGCTTTGTGGAAGTAAAGCCGCTGACCTGTTTCATAGCTGGCCGAATCTGATTTTTCTGCTTCAGTCCATTGCATATCGGTATCGCAGGTTCGCTGATGTTCATCATTGCTCAAACGGCCTTGTTGTTTCATTTGCAAGCGGATGGCTCGTGTGACCTGATCACCTTCCCCATGCGTTGGGGAGACAACCAGCACATCTTTGCCTTTGGCAATCAGATTCACATAGTCTTCTGCCATCGTCGCAAAACGCAGTTCGCCTGCGATCTCGTGAATGGCACCCATTTTTTCCAGACGCTTTAAGCCTTGGACAGCTTTACCCTGACTGAAGGCCTGCACCGCGTCACGATACGCATTTTTCTGGCGGAGAATCTGCGTGATTTCCGCAGGCCGAATACCTGCGTATTTTTCCAGTACGCGAAGGGGTTCGCCTGCCTCGACGGACTTGTGCTGCATCGGATCACCCGACAACACAATCCGGGCGTTGAGCGTTTGAGCTTTCTTGAATATCTCACCCAGTGATCGCGTACCCACAAGGGAGGCTTCATCCACCCAGATTACACCATCACGGGCTTTTTCCTGAAGCTGATCATTTTGCAGGAACAGCGCCACTGTGTCCGCATCCTCAATTCCAGCATCGCGCAGCACACCACGCGATGCGGAGGCTGACGGGGCCAATGCAACAATAGGTGTGTTCGTTGCCTGAATCCCAGTGATGGCTTCCTGAATCATGGCGGTTTTGCCAGTGCCTGCCGCGCCACGGATGGCGATCACACGATCATGGCTTGACCAGACGTGTCGGCAGGCAGCCTGTTGTTGGGCATTTAACGTAAAGCCGGGACGACGGTGAATCACACGATCCACATCACCCAGCGGGGCGTATTGGCCGCGACCTTCACGGGCAAACTTGCACATGGCCAATTCTTCATCCAGAACACCCTGCGTGGACAGCCAGGTGCGATCCGCTTCATCGGTTTTGTTGAGCCAGTCACGTTTGCTCATGACGCGTTGCACGTCATCGACATCCACACTGCCAACCCCATGCCATAGGGCCGCTGCCATCAAACGGCGATCTTCAATCACCGCCGAACGCTCAAAGCAATGTTTGACCGCGTGATCCAAGGCCTGATCTGGTTTGATGGTTGGGGCGGTTGTTCGCTGTCGTGCCGAATGCAGGATGTCTTTTTGCTGGGGCGTCATGCGACTTAGCCAATGGGAACGCAACTGCGTCAGCGTGTAGTGATCAGCTTTTTTGAGTCGTGTCATGGCACCCAGCTTGCCCTTGGCATCACCATCTAAAATGCCAAGTGTTTGTGCTCTGGATTCAATCTCACGGGTGCGGTTGGAAAAAGCGGTAATCATGTTGCGATCCACGCCCGCAATCTCCCAGCCTTTGCGACCTGATCGCATGATGGGATAGCCAAGCCTTTGGACTTCAGCAGCCAGCTTGGTGTGAAAGATGCTCTCAAAGTAATACGCAGACTGGTGCATCCGGCCCGGCTGGACAGCCTTCCAGCGATCCTCAACCTGATCCCACGTGCAGTTGAATACAAACGCATGCAGATGCAGTTGGGGATCTGGCACGGGATTGCTTTTAGTGGGGCGACTGGTGTGATGGACAAAGCTGGCCCAGGCAAGCTCGCCAGTCTTGCGATCCTTATATTGACCTGCCGCACGCACGCGGGTTTGGGCGTCCTGCTCCATCTGCTTCATGGTCTGGTTGGCAGCTTTCTCAATGGCCTCGATGATTTCATAATCATGGTTGACCGCCCACAGCAGGCTCAAACTTTTGGGCACGTTGAATGACACATCGAACCCAACCCGCCGCCCCGGTGCGTTGCGTGGCGTGAGTTGTTGACCTGTCGCTGGATGTTGGTTATCACAGAGCAGGTCAAAGTGTTCTTTGAAGATTTGACCGTTTAGCCCAAGGCGCGCCGCCGCCTTGCCATGCCACTGTCCGATGGCTTCACTCTTCGTGTAATAGTCCGCCAGCGCGTGTTCCCTCTCCGCGTGAAGATAATACTTCTTCACATCACCGGCAGACGTTTTAGCTGGAGCAATCCGCAGCATGACACCATTCCTTTCCTCTCTCTTAGTGCATCAAGTCATGCCAGATTTGCAGCAACCTTAAAACAAATGTGACCAGAGAAAAGAAGAGCAGATAAACAGCAGACGTCACCCCTTAGCGGTCAGCTAAGGCAGAAAAGGCGTTGCCAGACGCGGATCGTGGAGACCCACAGGAAGTGTCATGGAAGCAAAAAAGATAATTGGAAATCAGCGTTACGTGAAGTCCGCCGGAAGCTTGATGTTCAGACGATAGCGTGTGTGACGACGCTCGCCGGACTTATCCAACACGCCCATCTCAACCAGTTCCGTCAGATCACGGGTGGCAGTGGACTTGGATGCCCGTGTGATGCTGATGTAGTTTTGCGCACTCAAGCCGCCCACAAAACCATCCGGCCCAGCCTTGAACAAACGCAGCAGGCATTTACTCTGGCGCTCGTTGATCTGATCGCGTACGCGGTCGAACAGCTTGGCCTTTTCAATCAGGAACACAATGAACCGATGGGTTTCAGCCTGGGCATTCAGGATGGTCTGACCGAAGTAAGTCAACCAGCCTGTGATCTCGTTGGCCTTGTTGCTGTGTTCCAGTTGATCGTAGTAAGCGTTCTTGTTCTGCTCGATGGTGCGCGACAGGGCAATCAGCGTTGGCCGCTTCAAGGCCTGGGACAATGCCAACTCAGAGATGGCCCGTGCGATGCGTCCATTGCCATCCTCAAACGGATGGATTGAGACAAAATACAGATGAGCAATCCCCGCGCGAATGACCGGGTGCAACGCCTGAGACTTGCCGGGGACAGGTGCAGTGTCATTGAACCATTTGAGGAATCCGTCCATTTCCTTTGGCACATCAGCAGATGGCGGGGCTTCAAAATGCACGTTGGGTTGATCGACTCTGCCGGAGACGACCTGCATGGGTTCAGCATGCTTGCGATAGCCGCCAACACTGTCAATCCAGCGATGGCCCTGCATCAGCATGCGATGCCAGGTAAACAGACGCTTGGTTTTTAAGGGGCCATCAATGTGGTTGTACAACTCGACCATCATCTCAGCCACGCCACGCTCAGCCGGTCTGACTTTCAGGTCATCAGCAGCCAAACCAAACTGGCGACGGATAGAAGACTGCACGCTGTCCCGGTCAAGGATTTCGCCCTCGATCTCGGAGGTCTTGATCGCTTCCTCGCTCAGAATGTCCACTGCCAGTTGCTGGCGGTCATCATCATCAATGTGCTTTAGTGCCCCCAGCAGGACACCCGCTCGGTGCAGAAATTCAGCCTCAAATCCTTCCAATGCAGATGCATCAAAGGTGAAATTCGGCCAGTCAGGTTGTTCCCAGTTCCATATCATGGGCTATAGAATAACATTCTATGGCCCAAAATGAAAGGAAAAATGAGCTATAGGATATTGGTCTATGGCTCAAAAAGTTTGCTCGAACAAAGGAGAATTCGAATCACTTCAAGAGATGCCATCTCTGTGGATTGGTGGTCTCTTGGGGATGGCAATTGCCAGAAAGGGTCTGAATGTAATCAGCCAAATATCCATATATATAGATGTAAAAATAATCTAAAAATTTATTTTATAAATACGGAAAATGGTCTGGTAATTTTTCTTTAATTTTGTAGAGTTGAATTGCTGTGTGTGTATTTTGGGTAGCTGGTAGTCGAACATATCCCATTACATCTGTGGGAATTCCCCGTGTCGATGAATCAGATTTCGCTCAAGAATTGTTAATCAATCATCAAGGGGTTGATCATGATAATTAACAACTATTGAGTCGGAAGCACGTTTCCTAACTAGATTAAGCGTAGCTCTGTTCTTTTTTATATCGAAAAGAACCTTTTTGCTGCGCTTTGTCGTATGTAAAAATTCAGAAATAAATCGGTTGGTATTAGGTGAATAGAGAGTATAGGCATTCATTTTTGATTGCTGTCGTTTTTACGTGCGCTGTTTTCTTTAGAAATGAGGTTTTGTTATGTCTGGTTCTGAGAAAAAGAAGAAGGAAAGAAGAAACCGAAAGATGATCGAATCTGAAAAGTTCTTAAAAAGACTTCATTCGACCATTTTGAAGCATTGTGGCAAACAATCAAAGTGCAATGGCAAATTGGAATTTGTTCAAAGTAATGTTTTAGCATATCTGCTTGAACACCTTGATCGTATAGACGATCTAAATACATATTCAAGAAATTATAAGGTTCCTGAGTACGCAAGAACTTTTGAGCGAAAAAGAAAAAAATTTAGACAGGCACCGAAAGACGCGTTAGATAAGCCAAGTTGCGCAGACTGGTTGCTTGCAGAGAAGGTTCGTGATCTGTTGTTGGATGCGAACAATATTCTTACTCCCAGAGAGTATGAAATATTTTCACTTTTACGTGACGGAAAAAAACAGGTAGAAATTGCTAAGGATACTAGAGTATCTGCCTCTACAATATGCCGCATCGTAAAAGAAATTAGAAGGAAGCTTGGTGATGCCGGGTATTAACCGGCTTGTTTTGCGACTTCCTGATCAAACATCATTTTAACGATATGGTTACCAAGTTGGGAGCCATATGATTCAAAGATTTTTTCAACCAACTGTTCGCTGCGATTTTCATTAGGCTTGCTTTGCCCTCTTTGAAGGTATTC
This sequence comes from Phycisphaerales bacterium UBA7800, assembly GCA_002480565.1. Taxonomy (GTDB): domain Bacteria; phylum Planctomycetota; class Phycisphaerae; order Phycisphaerales; family Phycisphaeraceae; genus UBA7800. The sequence continues at coordinate 27,269 of DLCK01000087.1, forward strand.
TCGCCCTAAGTCAATAACTTTTTGAATTTGCTCTTTCTCAACTGAAGACAATGCATCGTAAAGCTTTTGAGCTTCCTCTTCTCGTCTCTGGACTTCAGCCAGCATTAATTCTTCTTCTTGATTTGTAGTCGTTTTGTTTTGCATGTAAGTCCCTCAACATCATCGAACCGTCGTTCATGATCATTACAAGTAAATGAATTGATTGGCGCATTCTACATCTGTTTTTGTTTTATACCAAGTAAAAAATCCGCAGCCCGTTGTCCGCCGCCTGCGGCGTGGATTAGTAGTCGCTTATCGTTCCTCAAGACTTTGAGCCAGCCGCGGATGTAGGCGGTGGAATTTTTCAATGTTACCGGGGCAATACCCGCATGGGCGCTTAAGAAAGCGGCGCCCATTTCGGCAAGCAGTTCTTCCTTGCTGTAATCGGGGCTGCCAAATGGTTTGGGGGCGGTGTCCATTTTGCGATCCAGGCGTTTGCTGTGGCCGGTGGAGTGGATCATTTCATGGAACCGGGTGCAGTAATATTCTTCATCACTCTCAAAACGCTCTTGTTCTGGCAGGTGAATCGTATCTGTTGCGGGGCGATAAAATGCCCGGTTGCCACCATCATGCATTGTCACCGGCCCGTTCTTGTAGCCTTCAATCACCTGCTCTGCTGTTTCAATGGGATTGAATTGGCGATCGGGGATATCGTCTTCAGCCTTCAAATCAATACCCTTAATCTGATCAAGGTTAAAGACGTTGAAGTGTCGCAGAACCGGCAGTTTTTTCTTCTCGCCAGTTTCCGGGTCTTTCTTTTCCAGTAGTTTCCAGAAGATGACAAGGCTGCTGCCCTCACCTTTTTTGACATGACCGCCCATCTGTGCAGCTTGCCGGAATGTCAGCCAGTAACCGGATCGATAGCCGGACTGCATGGCCTGCATCGCAAGCAGGAACACGTTGATCCCGCGATAGGGTTTACCCGTTGCAAGACTGCGGGGATTGGTGATTCTGTCCATGCCCATGACGGGATTTCGCCAGGGCACGGTGCCTTCTTCCATTGTTTGAATGATCTTGTCTGTGACTTCCTGATAAATATCGCGCATCGCACCCTCCCCGGTTGGTTGTCTTTCTTCTTTAGTGCGTAGCGCGATCAATTTTTTCTGTCCTGCCTTGTTACCAGCAAAAAATCCCTGACTTGCAGCACTTAATGATTGGCAGGAGGTGTCAGGTGTTTTTAAAGCTGTTCCGTAAACCCAAAGTGGCGCGAGTCGATGTGATCTTGCAGCTGTCCGCAAAAGATGAATGGCGAATGCGGGACAGCTTTGAAGGCGTGCAGATTTTTGGCGGGTCAGGATCAGGTAAAACCAGCGGCCCAGGTGCGATGCTGGCGCGTTCCTACTTACGGCACGGCTATGGCGGTCTGGTGCTGACAACCAAGATTGATGAACTGCATCTTTGGCAGCGCTACTGCCAGCTAACAGGGCGGGAATCTGATTTACTGATTGTGGCCCCCGACCAGCCGTGGCGTTTTAACTTTCTGGATTATGAATGCACACGATCCGGCCCCGGTGCGGGTGACACGGAAAACCTGGTGCGCTTGTTCCTGACACTGCTGGAGGCAACCGATCCCAGCAAAGGTGGTGGCAGCAATGACAAGTTCTTTGAACGCGGAGCATCAACTCTGCTGCGCAATACGATTGATCTATTAAAGATGGCAGGCCAGCAGTTGACGATGCGTGCCATCTTTCAGGTGATTACATCTGCGCCCATTGATGCTGATCAGATTTCAGAAGCAGGCTGGCAAAGACAGTCATACTGTTTTGAATGCCTGACTAAGGCCCATCAATCGGCAGGACAACATGCGGATTATGTGATGGTCGAAAACTTCTGGCTTGCAGATTACCCCAACCAAGACCCACGCACCCGTGCCAATGTGACCCAGACCTTTACCACGATGGCAGACGCATTCTGCCGGGGGCATTTGCGTGAACTCTTTGGCACAGATTTAAACTTCACGCCCGAAGACAGTTTTCAAGGCAGAATCATCATTCTGGCAATGCCATCCAAGGAGTATGGATTTACAGGGCGCATCTGTCAGATACTGTTTAAATACATTTGGCAGGCTGCCTGTGAGCGCCGGGATATCAATATCAATCCCAGGCCGGTGTTCCTTTGGTGTGATGAAGCTCAGGAAATGATCGTCTCAACCGATGCGCTGTTTCAGGCAACGGCACGCAGCGCAAGGGTTGCGACCGTTTATCTCACCCAATCGTTAAGTGCCTATCATGATCGGCTTGGCGGTGGGGCGTCAGCCGAAGCGCAGACCGAGTCCCTGCTGGGAAACCTTGGCACCAAGATCATGGCCGCCAATTCCTGCACTAAAACCAACGAGTGGTTGGAAAAACTGATTAATCGGGAATGGACATATCGTGCCCACACATCAGTCAGTCACGACAACAAACACGATGGCAATCATTCGAGTCAATCCAGTGGAGTAAACCCATCACTGGAATCGCAAATCCTGGCGTCGCAGATGACACAACTCAAACGCGGTGGCCCTGAAAACCAATACCAGGTACAGGCACTTGTCTTTCAGACGGGCCGTCAGTTCCACATGACCGGTCAGCCGTGGATGTTTGTCAGTTTCGATCAACGTGCAATCTGATATGGAGGTTGCCAATGTCTGATTCCCCCGGTCCACTGTCTGAAATCTTGCAGTGCTTTGAACAGGGATACAGGAAAAGTCGCCAAACCCAGCAGCTTTTGAGCGAGTTGTTCCCCAAGTTCGAATGGGTGGTGGTGCTGATTTCCCTGCCCTGGTTAGTCATCCTGCATTACCGTGTGGGACGGCGCATTGTCAGCCCTCTGAATTTAAGCTGTGCTGGCGGTGTGCTAATGATGCTCTGCCTTTGGCTTAAGGAGGATTGGTGTGTTGTCTTGGTCGCGGTGGTGTTTGTTGTTGGGTTGATTCAGTATTTCAAAGCCATCACACGCCATGATATTCACAGCCTGATGACAGGCATTCCCTGGATCGCACATCTTCATCCAGCCATCAATCGGCCTATGATCGTCATCACCATTGAATCGCTGTTCCTGCTTCTTGCAGGACAGGTGATTGAGTATTGCTGGGGCGCAGGCATCATCTTGCAGATGCAGGCAACGTGTCTGTTTCTGGGTCAGCTCTTTGCGTCACTCCGCAAGCTGCGCACCACCATTGACCAGAACGACCAGCAGATTCAGGCTGAGGAGAACGCCCGCAAGTCTGCCAAGCTTCGCACCCCACCCACCATTTTCCATCAAGCACAATCGCCACATATCAAACAGAAGCCAAAGCCATAATATTCATGAAATAGATGGTTCTTCTGAAAATTCACTTCATATCAATGCACTGATATTGCGGATCTCACCAACCCTTTTTTCGAGAGGACAGACGCAATGTCAAAGTCACAGGATTTTTTGTCGAGAGTCGCAAACGGCAAGAGGAAAAGTCACTCATCTCCCTTGGTCAAATTAGATATATCTGGTCTATGTGATTGGGCTGATGGGATGAGCGGATATTTGTCAAACTTCAAACACGGCTATCAAGAACAGCAGGAGTGTATTGACCAGCTTGGTATGCAGGTGACTGATCTTGCAACCAACCTCAGCAGGTTAGATACCAAACTCATGGCGCATTTTGCAAACCTATCTGCGCGTCAGGATCGGCAGGAGCAAAATGTTGACGCTCAGCAAAAGTATATTCAGAAGAATGATGACAGGCTGGAGAAGTTCTCAGAAAGCTACCTTCAAGGCACATTCTTAAGACCGATTGCCCGTGATATCGTTCATATCATCAAAGCACTTCACGATTGGCTGGAAGACAGCAGCGCGATTGAGTTACTTGAAAACCTGCTGCTTGAATTGCTGGCAGCGTTTCAAATCGATCTCATTCAGCCTGCACCTGGTGATCCCTTCAATCCAACAACCATGAAACCCAAGACCAGCGTACGCACGACGCATGGTGCAAACCTTCAGGTCAAACGTCTCGTGCTCTGTGGTGCGATCTACAAAGGCACAGTCTTGTGCTTTGCTGAAGTTGACCTGATGCAACCCACTGAAGAATCAAAAACGTCTAAACCCCAGAATTTAAATTGTGAAATGCTGGGGTAATTCCATTTCTTTAATTCCGTTGTAGGAGCATCCAAAATGCTAACTGGAGAACAAGTACGTAGTCAGTCACTTATGAGTATTGACTATGGCACGCATGCAACCAAAATTGCTTTTATTGGCAAGTCTGGCAGAGCACAACCCGTCACCCATGATGACGGTCGAACCAGCATCCCCACGGCAATCTATTTTGATTCGAAAGGTAAATACTATGTTGGTGCTGAAGCTTTGAACATGGGGGTGCTTGACCCTCAGAACCTCATCCAAAACGCCAAGAGATTAATGGGTAGTGATAAGATTCTTTATGCTGACAATAATGGCAAGGAATGGCATGCCCATGAAATCGCCCAGATTTGTATGGAACTTGCCAAAGCCGCAACAGAGAAAGAGACAGGCCTGATCCATCGTTATGCTGTCGTGTCAGTGCCTGCAAACTATACAGACAAGCAGAAAGAAGACACTATCAAAGCTGCCAAGCAGGCTGGTTTTGAAGAAGTGGATTTAATCCATGAACCAACCGCTGCCATGTTTGCATATTGTGCAAACACCGAACGCACTGTGCCTGATGGTATTCGCCTGGTCTGTGACGTGGGCGGGGGCACAACCGACGTTTCGCAGGTAACAAAAAGTGGTAATCGCTTTGAAGTTATCGCAACCAACGGTGTGTCCAAGCTTGGCGGCATGGATTTTACGAAAGTGATCGTTGATGAGGTCATTACCCGGTTTGAGTCAAAGACGGGGCAAAAAATCTCACATGAAAGTCATCCAGAAGTGTATGCCGATCTTTGGCGACGCGCGGAGGAAAGCAAGTTTCGGCTAAACCGCTCTGAGTCGGTCAAAATCCCAGTGGTCACGGATGACCATAAGGAGCTGGTGGCCTTCTCGCAGGATGATATGCGTCACGTATGTGCGACATTGCTTGAGCAGATCATCGCATGCCTCAAAAAGACGCTCGATGACGCACAAATCTCCCTGGATGACGTAATCGAGCTGATTCCCATTGGTGGCGGCTCACAGCTTTTCTGTGTCCTCGAAGCTTTGGAAAAATTTTACGGCAAGCCCTTGGCCAAGGGGGATGCCCTGCACTGCGTCTCACTGGGCGCTGCCCTGAAAGGCTGGGAATCCAAGGGCCATGTGCAGGTGGATGAAGGAACCATTCTGCCGTCGCGTGGGTTGCTGCTAAGAGATGTAACAGCCCATGCCCTTGGTCTTCGCGCTTTGAATGCTCAAGGCAAAGAGGTTTTTACCACGGTTCTGGCCAAGTCGGTTCCTATGCCCTCCAAGATCACCAAGGAGTTCATGCTCAGCGAGGAAGGTGTAACCGATGCCGTGGTTGAAATCCTCCAGGGCGAAAAAGGCCAGGATGTGGACACCTGCCTGTCTCTTGGCAGCTTTGAACTGACGGGTCTTGAGCCACGCTACGGCGAACCCCACCGCATCATGGTCGAATTCAATATCGACACCAACGGCCTTCTGACCGCTACTGCCTTTGATCCCATCGGCGGGCAGTCCGCTGATCTTCAACTTCACTACAACAAGTCTGGTCAACCCTCTCTGGAAGGAGAAAACGAATGAAAACCTCCGATACCCCCAATGCAGTTTTGAGCCTCTGTGTGATAGACTGCTCTGGCTCTATGATCGAAAATGACTATCCCCCCACAAGGCTGGAGGCTGCCAAATCCGCCTGTCTGGAACTCGTGCAGGTCACTGCAAAACAGCGCCCGAACGATCTGGTCGGCATCATCGGCTTTGACAGTGACGCAGATTTGGTTGTTCCCTTGACACCTGTCACGAACACCCACGCGTTTCACGCAGGCATCCAGCCGCTGCAACCGGGCTACACCACCGATTTTGCCAATGCCCTGGAATTGGCTTCACAGGTCTTTGCTGCCCAACCTAATAGTGCACAACCCCGAAGTAATTTTCTCAGGCGACAGCAGCCAAAGCATAACCGGCGCATCATCTTTTTGTCTGATGGACACCACAACGGCAGGGGGACTCCACTTTCTGCCGTCAGCATGCTTAAAAGCAGTGGCATCGTCATCGAATGTCTTGGTATCGGTGGCACACCGCAGGACGTGGATGAACGGCTCATGAAGCTTATCGCCTCAACAGGCCCTAACGGCAAACCCATGTATCGCTTCATCAATGACCGCAAGGCCCTCTTACAGGAGTTCCGCAAGAAGGCCTTGCTCAAGGTCATTGACGATTAGGCCTCAAGATCATCCGGGCGAAGAATACCCGGATATGCCAGTGGCTTTAAGCCTCGCGCTATCAGGTGACGGTTGGTTTTACGGATCAGCATGACCAGTGAAACCCGCCGTCCATCCAGGTAGTACAGACCGTGGCGTTTGGTAACACGATTGCCCAGGATCGCGTGGATGGTCTTAATCACATGGGACGGCCCATGACCTTCCAGCGGCTCTTGCATCATCGCGTCAAACGCCCGGTCTTGCGAGGCTTTTTGCTCTTCATTCATTCTTGTCCAGGGGAAAATGCGTTCTCCTGCATCATCCTCTTCGTCATTGGCAGGCCTGAAATCAGATTCCGTAACCTGACCATCCGTGGCATCAGCAATCCGTTGCATGATGATCCGACATGGCCTGCGTGTGCCTTGAATATATCGGTGAATGGTGGTGCGTGAGGTCTTCACGCGACGGGCAAACATCGCCGGTGAAACACCTGAAATCATGAGATATGTTGCTAACTTCATGTAAGCGTTTATGGAACATGCACGCTTACGTTTATATATCTGTCACCACGTCCATACAGGTGTCTGGCACAGATGAACTGATCTGACTTATTCCGCCGTTTTGATGTAATAATTTTACCCTGCAAAATCTGGTTCACTTCGAACACTTAGAACAATGGAGTGTGTCAATCAGTCGTAATCATGCAGCTTCACCATCGTGTAAATAAGGGAGCAACGCCATGCCCAGCAATCAACAGTCAGCCTTGCAAGACCAATCTCCGTACATTTCCCCCAACGAACTCCAACACCGCTGGCAGTGTTCGCGCACCAGTGTTGACCGCATCGCCCGTCGTGCCGGTCTCAGCCGCGTCTGCCTGGGCAAAGGCCGCAACGGCATCGTCCGCTACATCCGAAAGGAAGTGGAGGAGTTTGAGCAAAAGCGGGTTTTCTAATTGATCTATTCGTTGAAGATGATTTTTTGGAGAAAAACTGTAAGTTTCTGTGTTGAAAAAAGATATGGTGCGTTATACAATAGGGTTTTATCAAATAGGCGATATGTTCATTTTTGCAATATCTAGCTCTTTTATGTGAACTAGCATTTGGTATTGTAGTGTGAGTCGAAGTCGTCCTTGTTTATAAGAACCATTGATTTTATTTACCTGATTTATCGACTGGGGGATTAGGCTTTGCAAATTACACCAAAACGTTGTAATCATTCAATTGCAAGTTGATTATTTGTAGATAAATAGCAAGAGTTCAAAATGGTCTCAAAAAAAACACAAAGCGAAAAAATTTCAAGCGAAAAAAAATCTATTGGTTTTGACTTTCAATATTATTTTTTTTTGTGGAAGTTATTGTCCTTAAAAGAAGGTGAGTCAGTAGGGCTTGAAGTTAAAGATGATGTGCATACTGAGTTGGATAATGATTTTCACATATATTACCAAGTTAAGCATACTACACAGAAAAATGCCGACGGAAGTCCAATAAACCTAAGAAACTCAGATGTTGATTTGTGGAAGACACTTTCAAATTGGAGCAAAATCATATCCGATCAGAATGATGGGAGAATGTGTGTAGATTCTCAACTTAAATTTTTAACAAAAACCTGCTTCGTTATATTCTCAAACAAGTCGAAAAGTGACACAGTTGAAATACTGAATTGTATTAATCAGCATCGACTTTCTCCTGATTTTTGCGACAAAATTAAAGAATGCCTGAAAACAACAATTGAGGGAATTACGGATACTATATTGCAAGGTTATATAAATGATATTCTTGATTTAGATGATGAGGTGCTTTCTTGTTTTTTTAAGAATGTATCTTTTGATTTGTCAGAAACTGATATTATTGACAAATGTAAAAGTGCTATTATCTCTGACAAGGTTGAAAAGAGACGGGTCGATGAAGTTTTTTCCAGTATAGATTCTGCAATAAGACTGGATAATTTTATAAGAATAAATACGGGTGATAAAATTCAAATATCTTTTGACGAGTTTTACAAAAATTTTAGGAGATATTATGAGTTGTCAAGGTCGCAAGTGTTACCAATTCATATTCTGCCTGGCGACATGCCTGATTGTTTGGAGTCTCAGGTATTTGTCAAACAGCTAATCGAAATCGGGGATGTCAATTTTTCTGAAACTGATATTGAAATTATTGCCGATTACACTAGGCATAAATTGAAACTTGAAAACAATATTTCGAAATGGATTCAAGACGGGGATGCTACAAATGAAGAGGTTAAGCAACTCAGGGAGGATGCGTTCGTTAGGTGGCAAAATAAACATAGAAGTGAATTTAGGAATATAGGTGCGGATAATGATTGCAATAAATCTGGGCAAAACGTTTTGGATGCTATTAGAGAAATAGATCTAGTGATACAAGGGCAGGAATTAGGCATAGGAATGAGCAATGGAATGTTTTACCTATTGTCGGATGTGCCAGAAATTGGCTGGCGTGCAGATTGGGAGAAATATAAACAGTGAGTGTGTGCTTAACTACATCTGGCTTGTTCAATAATTTAGGCATGTGCGCCGTTTCTATAGGTTCTGTTGTTGGGCGCGATGTGAAAATTGAGTTGTCAAAAATTTTTTTAATTTACCCGTTAATATCTCATAGTGGCTTGTTGTCATACCTTTCTAGAAAAAATATTTATATACGGTCAGTTGAAGAGTTGATTGCTCTTAAAATGCCATTTTTATCTAATTTTAACCAACGTTATGAGGATTCTCTTCTTTTGACTGTTAATTCTCTCCAGCTTTTGTCTGATATGGGATATTTAACTATTGTTGATGGTCTTGTTAGCTCTAATACTAAAATGACATATGATATATCAATGGGGAAACGGGCGAAGAAAATATTTGATGCTTCTGAGAATATTTTAAAAATATTGGAAGCAGACTCTAGTAGTCTGTACTTGAATTTGAGGGTTAAGCTGTGAATATGCATATAGAAAAATTGGTTCTGTGGCTGAATAACGGGATGAGAAGAGAAGTTGAATTCTTACCCAATAAGGTGAATGTCATCACTGGTCGCAGCAGTACAGGCAAAACTGAAATAATGCATATTATAGATTATTGCTTGTTTTCAAGTTCCGTCAAGATATCTGAGGATGTTTTGAATGAAAATGTTGATTGGTATGGAATTGTAGTGTTTTTTAATTCAAAAAAATACACAATTGCTAGAAAATCATTGTTTCGAGCCAAGTGCTCTGATCAATATTATTTTTCATCGCAAGGCGAGATTCCCCAGCATCCACATGCAAATATTTCTGAAAACGCAGCAAAATCACTGATTGAGCCAGAATTTGGAATAGACAGCGATGTTGTTATGCCTTTTGGAGGGAGCAATTTGTCTGCAAAGTCAAAAATATCTTTAAGATATTTTTTAATGTTCAACACAATATCAGGCAATATTATAGAGAGTGATCAAGGAGTCTTTTTTGATAAACAGCAGATAAAACGGTACCGTGAAGCACTGCCACGTATTTTTGATTTGGCAATAGGTATTGAAAATGTTGAAAACGTATTGAAGAAAGAGATTGCGTCTGAGTTAGATGCAAAAATAGCAAGACTTGAGAAGAAACTGAAGGCGGTTTCTACGAAATCTGATTTGTTCCAAAAGGAGCAATCTGGACTTATTAAAAAAGCAAAAGAATTATCACTTGTTGATCCTGGACTAAATCTAACAGATTCTATGGATGTAATAAGGTCTTTGGTAGATGATGATCATGTGAACGCGCCAGAAGGTGGATGGCAGAGCAACGATGAAAGAGAATACTTTTCTGTACAGAGGAAAATCCAGAATCTAAAACGATTTTTAGGAGAGTCCGAAACGTACAGGAAAAATATGACTCAGATTCTTGATAGTTTATTACCTATAAAATATTTGCAAGATAATTTTTCGGAAATAGTCAAGACAAAATCATTATCTTCTTTATTAAATTCTTTGAAATTGCAATTGGAATCAATAAAAAAGGATATTACGTCCCAAAATCCAATAGTAGTGCAAGTCAAAGGAGAAATTAAGAAGTTGGATGATAAGAGAAAAGTATTGGAAAATGAACTTTTGTCTACTCCTAGTAAAATAAAAAGCTTCGGAAGCATGAAAGAGAAGTATATTTTTCTTGGTGAAATTAAGGCTAAAATGGATTTGTATCGCAAAGATGGTAATGAAATGCTTGAGCAGATGCATGAAGAAATTGACCGTCTAAAGGTAAAACGGGAAGGAGTTATGGTTGCTGACTATAAGGATCAGCGTCAGGTAGTCATTGGATTAATCGAAGAGGAGGTGAGAGGATATATAAAACAAGTCTCTAATGTTTTGGAAAATTATTCTAAGCATTTGCCGGTATTTGACTATAAAAATAAAATTTTGTCACTTCGAAAACCAAAAAGCGCTGTAATAGAGCATATAGGGAGTAGCTCAAATCATATGTTTTTGCATCTATTCTTTTCATTATCAATGCATGAGGTTGCTTTTATTAATCATTCGCCATTTGTTGCGCCTTTTTTAATAATTGACCAGCCTAGTAGGCCATATTATGGTCAAAGTAAAAATAGTGATGGCAAAGAAACGTTTAAGCATGATTCAGATAGATATAAAATTGAACATGCTTTTAAGCTTTTAGACACTTATGTTCAGAATAGAGTTGGAAATGGTGGCACTTTTCAGATGATCGTATTTGAGCATGTTCCAAAGGATATATTTGAGAGAAACCCTAATGTGCATTTGGTTGAGGAATTTGTCCAAGGAAATAAATTGATACCAGATCACATGCTTTGAGAAATATTTATTTTTTCAAACTCCACCTCATCCGCCATTGCCTCAGGCACCAGGGCGGCGTAGTGGCGGCGGCAGATTTCAGGGGAATTTCCCATCAATTGGCTGATTTTGTAAAGGCTGACGCCATTCTGAGCCAGTTGTGAGCCAAAGGTGTGGCGGAAGTCCAGGGATGACCAGGACAGGCCTGCATCACGGTTGGCGGCTCTCAAATCCGCCGAGAAATTATCTTCATCCCAACGGGTTCCCTGTGGGGATGGGAAATACCAGCATGCATCCGAATCATCCGGGCCATCGGCGGGGCGTGGGGTGTAGCGGTCAAGGTATTGGCGTAACTGGGAACTGATGGGGATGGCCCGGACGCTCCCACGGGTTTTGCCATGCCATGTCTCGCCCTGATACGCCTTGGCACGGATGCGGATGATGCCAAAACGCCCTGCCCTCAAATCCACATCGTCGGTTGTCAGCCATAGCAGTTCCGCACGTCTCAACCCCGCATAGATCAGCATGGCCACCATTGTTTGCAATTGGGGCTTGAACCGCAGGGAGTGAAGCTGTTCCTCAACCTGCGGCAAGGTGAGATAACGAATGGCTCCCGGGCGTTCACGGTAGCGCTCAACCTTGGCGACCGGATTCTTGTCACCGGGCATGTTGATGCCTTTCTGGGTCATGGCCCAGTTGAACAGGCGGCAGAGAATTTCCCGATAGCGATTGGCTGTCTTGGGGGCAAGGCCACGCTGCTGCACCTGGGTAGCAATGAACATGGCGACATCAGCGGTGGTGATCTGCTCGAATGTGTTGGCTTCGATCACCACGCGCCGCTTGCGTTTGTCCACGGGAATGATGACCGGCTTCTTGCGCGATCCGCTCGATGGTGTGCGGGGATTGCGTTTGAGTTGATCGCAGATGGGGCCGAACGCGTCTCGCAAGTAGTACACGTCAGTCTGAGCACTCTTGGCCGTTTTGTGGGCACGGATGTGATCGACGTAGGCACCGACGACTTCAGCAATCGGTGTCTGTGTGACGGTTACGATGTCATCGCCACGGAACTGGGCTGACTCGAACTGGCGGAGCTTTTCCTTGGCGACCTGGTAAGGAATATCACCAAGGCTGATACGCCTTTGTTGTTTGCCAACGTAATACTGAATCTGGTAGCGGTTGCCGCGCTTTTTGAGACTTGCCATCCGAACACCTCACATCACTGCTAAGTTAGTGCTTCGGCGTGTCCGGTTTTTTCATGTTGGCCAATTCTTAGGGTACAGTTTAGGGTACAGTTGGCCGTTTTTGGCATAAAAAAACAGGACTCGCAATTGCTGCAAGTCCTGTTTAATCAAGTAATAGCGGGGGCTGGATTCGAACCAACGACCTCCGGGTTATGAGCCCGACGAGCTACCAGGCTGCTCTACCCCGCAATCCATATGTGAGCTACGCAGTATACATCCTTTCACAGGACTTGCAAGTTGGTGATGTGTGAATCGTGAAAATCATTATCGTGTATGTTGTCCATGCCATTATTCGTCGACATAGTATTTTAAAAGTGTTCCACATCGATTTTACATGTTCGATCAAAGTTCGATCGCAACCATCATCACATGGGCTATGTACAATTCTTCACATGTCTGAATTGCACAGCAGGTCGGATCGGTTTGTAGCCATCATGGGTAATCCCTACAGCGGGGCTAAGGATAACCGTGCACGCGTCGAAGGATTGGTTACTGCGTTACACGATCTGCAAATCCCAACACAAATGATCTGGGACCTTAAAGCAAGAGAACTATGCTTGGCAGACCCGGGATTTAAATCTCAGTGTCGTTGTCTGGTGATTGCCGGCGGTGATGGAACGGTGGCAGGAGTGACAGGTTTGTGTCACGAATTGCCGACCGCGATTCTCCCACTAGGCAATGAAAACCTGCTGGCCAAGGAGTTGGGCTTTCATCGTTCAGTTCAGGAAATCGCATCAGCGATTCATGCTGCAAAAGTTCGACATATTGATTTGGGAATGGTGAACGATCAACCTTTTACAATTATGGTTTCATGTGGCTTTGATGCGGATGTGGTCCAACGCGTGACAGAATGGCGACGCACGCCTGATGGCCAACGACGTGTAAAGCATCACAGTTATGCCAAGCCAGCGATGGAGTCGGTTTTGCATTACAACTTCCCTCGCATCAGCTTGATAGTCGATGGCAAACAGGTCGACGGATTTGAGCTATTGGTCTTTAATGTGAATCGTTATGCAACGGGATTGAGTTTCGTACCTGATGCCAAGCTCGATGATGGGCATTTGCATTGGGTCATGTGGAAGAAGCCCGGACGATTGAGTCTTCTGCGATTTCTATACCTTGTCAAGACCGGCAAACACATCGGCCATCCTCATGTGGCGGTTGGTCATGCAAGAAGTATGAACGTAATCTCATCGCAGCCGACACCTGTGCAGTTAGATGGTGATCTGCTGGGCAATACACCTTTGATATTGTCGATCAAGCCTCAGGCGTTACCCATCATTGATATGTCTGCTGCATCTATTAGCCGTTGAATACGGTATCATAGAGTGCTGATATTTGGGGTGGCGACGTTTTTGGGGACAGACCTCCAGGTGAAAATATGCGACAAATTCCTAATCGTTCAGGATGGCTTGCCATCGTCCTGGTTTTACTTGTTGGACTTACCGCTATCGCGCAGCCGACGATTGATACCGCGCCATCAACCGATGATCCATTAATCAGTGAAGCCCGTTTGGCCTTGACGTCCGGCAATGTGGATTTGGGCCAACTCCTGGGTCAACTTCTGGATTGGCTTGGCATTCAAAGTCAGATGGTGCGAAGACGTTGTGCGGATATGAAAATTCCCGTCACTGGTGCGATTGGTGAACTTAAACTCGAAACCCTGGGCGAGCTCACCCGCGGTGTGGTGACGTTTAAAGTCGATGACGATCAACTGGTCTTGCGCGTAAACAATGCAGAACTTCGACGCCAGGATAAAACCATTCGCAGTAGCTTCCGCGAAAAGATGGCACAATGGTTCCCCGACCTTGCCAGCCAGGCATATGATCAATACGGTTTATGGTCATTGCGACCGCAAGGTGTTTTGGCGCCACTGCCCAAGTCCTTTCAAATGGATCGTGTGGTTGTGCTTGTACATGGCTTGGATGAGCCGGGAGATATTTGGGATGAGTTGATCGTTGAATTGCAGCAAGCCGGCCATACGCCATTGGTTTTTGTTTATCCCAATGATCAACCCATTACCGATAGCGCCAAACTTTTCACACAGCACCTTGTCAAACTATCTGCTACTGGCATGACATCCATCAGTATTGTTGCTCATAGCATGGGGGGATTGGTGAGTCGTGAAATGCTCAGTGATCCAAAGATGACTGGGTATCCGAAAGTGCAGCGGCTTATCACTGTTGGCACACCGCATCACGGTTCGGATCTGGCGCATTTTCAATTCGTTGGCGAAATGCGTGATCAGGCCGTCCGGTTGTTTTCTGGTAATGGTGTGTTGTTTGGCGCGGTCTTTGATGGTGCCGGTGAAGCCAAGATTGACTTACTACCGGGCAGTGATTTTCTCACTACGCTCAACGCAAGACCGTTACCTGAAGATGTCACCATGACCTGCATCATCGGTAACGCAAGTCCAATTGAGACTGATAAGATTCGCGACTTTGAAAAGAAATGTGCAGACTTTTTTAACAATAACGATTCGGAAATTCACCAGTTCAGTGATGCGGTTCAAAAGCTTTCCACTGGTATTGGTGACGGCTGTGTATCCATGGAGTCAGCACATCTTGAAGGTTTGTCCGACGAAGTCATCCTTCAAGCCAATCACCGTAGCTTGCTTCGCACCATCCCCGTACTCAGTAACGGCAAGCCGCCTGCGATTGCGATTGTTCTGGATCGGTTGTCTGACCAATTGCCCCAGATGGATGATCAAGAGCAGGATGATTGATAGTCTTTTAAATAGACATCATTGACACATTCCCCGTTTTAATTTGCTCTCTATATCCGACTACTATTCCTGGATGACTTCCTGAAGCGTTGGGGGTTCGTTGTCAGTTGACGCTAACTTTTTGTGCAGCATCAGCCACATCATCAGCACGATGATTGAGATCGCCATTGCCATACAGCCAAAGACAACGATGGGAGCAAGCCAGGGTTGCCCTGCGATTGTCATGCATGCTGCTCCGATCATGAATTGATAGAACACCAACATGGATGAAGCTGCACCGACATCGATCTGGACTTGTTCGAGAATGATGTGTTGACTGATCGGGCGGGTCATGCCAAAGCTCAAGGTGATCAATCCCATGGTCAAAGCAAATGTGGCTGGATGCAGGTGGCCGATGAGCGTGATGCCTAATCCGCCTGCGAGGGTACTGATGATGCAAAGAGTCAACAGGGCGTGATCACCCATGCGTTTACTGATACGTGTACTCATAAGTGCGCCCGTCATGTATAGCAGGGCGTTGAGTGCAAAGAGTAGGCTGAAGGTTTGATTATTCTGGTCGAATATTCTGGTATAGACAATCGGCGCAAATGCGACATACCCAAGGTATGGCCCGATGAGTGTTCCCAATGCGATTGTGCTGCGGACATAGTTTCGATTTTTCAGGAGATTGCCATAGCGTCCGAATGTTTTGTACAGCGGGGTATCGCTGAGTTGGATTGCGGATTCAGTTTGCCCGACGGTGAGTATCAGCAGGCCGATTCCAAAGAACGCCTGAAGGATGAAGATGGCTTGCCATTGAAAGTAGATGAGCAATTGCGTCCCGATGGCTGGCGAAAGCATAGGGGCAAGGGTGAGCAAAATGCTGACTGTAGCCAGGACTTTCTTGCGCCGGTCACCTTCATAGCGATCACGACAGATTGCCAGACACATCGCTGATGGGCCCCCAGCACCAATGCCTTGGAGGATGCGTGTACTGATGAGCATTACGATGTTGGTACTCGCTGCACATCCTAATGATGCAATTGTAAACAATCCCAAACCACCATAGAGGACCGGCTTGCGTCCATATCGATCCGATAACGGTCCACTGACTAGCAGGGCGATGGAGAAGCCTACGAACCAAAGGACGAGTGACAAATTCACCGTACTCAATGGATGATCCATTTCCCGTGCGATGGTTTGGATGGCAGGCAAATACATGTCGATGGATAAAGGAGGACATGCTGCGAGCATGGCAAGAAAGCAGACATCCTGCCAGCGGGAAGTGGGGCGAACACCGGTCATTTTAAATACGCATCCGTTCCAATAAAAAAAACGGCCACCGACTTAGGTGACCGTGGGAATGCATATGCTAACGTTGGATCAGGTGTATGAGCAAAACGAACAACACTTTGAGACGTGTTAACTGATTATGCTGCGTCCTGATCTTTTTCCGGTTCCTCGAAATCTGTCATATCAATGATGTCTTCCTGATCAGAAACTTCATCCAAGTGCAGATGTCGAAGTAGTTGATGGCGAAGTTCCACAATATTGATCGGCTTGTGAATCAAGCAGTCGGCACCAGCTTCCATGGCCAGAGGCATATCATCCTCGGAAACCAGTCCGGTAATAAACCAGATATCTATTTCGTGATCTGGATTCATATTGCGGATCATCTGGCAAGCCGTAAAGCCATCAAGACCTGGCATCCCATGATCCAATAACAATAAATTCGGTTGATGAACACGACAAAGGTTCACGGTTTGCATGCCGTCACGTGCGATAATCAACTCGATTTGATCTTTTACCGGTTTAAAAACCAATTCCATTTGATCGATCATATCTGGATCATCATCCGCGATGAGAACAATTGGTCTTTGATTCATGGTCAATACTCCTGGTGTCCTTGCCCAAGAATCTTCGGCTTTATACTGGATTCACTTGATCCAGATAACCTGTGATTAGTGTTTTTGCCATAAACCGCCGATATAAACCGTCTTGTTCCTACTGATATGTGCGCGTTAAAAAACCCACATCTCCATTAGGGGATATGGGTCGTGTGCAATACGCCCGGCGGGGTTCGAACCTGCGACCTACGCTTTAGGAAAGCGTTGCTCTATCCAACTGAGCTACGAGCGCTACCAAGAGATATTGTAACCAAACTTTTTTTTGCATGTCTTATGTCTGATATCTGAATAACGAATTTAAAGATCGACAATATTAAGTAACTCCACTTATCAGCCGATGAACAAACCGGCGGGATTTCCGGGCATGGATACCTGCGGGAGTTGTCCGATGGACGACATGGTGCCTTTGAAATTTAACTTCTCTATTGAACAGCATCTGCTGTGGCAATGGTTATTCGTAAATCCGATTCAACCCCGACCTGCAGACCAATGCAATTGCGTGGTTGATGTTTTTCTTTGCGCATTTGGGGCACAAGCACGACGAAACGTGTCTTGGGCAAAACACTTTTGAAGTTAATGCCTCACTCGTTCGAGGCCACCTCATTGGGAGATCAAATTATGTCGGAACAGGAATTGGCCTTGAATCAAACCAATATCCGCGAATTAGTGGGGAAGTACCTCACGTTCCATTTAAGTCAGGAACAGTATGGCGTGTCCTTACTCGCTGTACGCGAAATCATTGGACTCATGGATATTACACATGTCCCTCGCACACCTGAGTATGTCCGTGGTGTGATCAACCTTCGAGGTCGGATCATTCCCGTGGTGGATCTGCGTCTGAAATTTGGTATGCAAGCCATTGATGACACAGAAGTGACTTGCATCATTGTTGTGGAAATGACCTATGAAGACCAGGTGATCCAGATCGGCATCCTCGTCGACGAGGTCGACGAAGTCCTTGATATTCAGGAAGGTCAGATTGATAACCTGCCAAGTATTGGTGCGGATATGAGCATGAACTATATCTGCGGTGTCGCCAAGATCAGTCAACGCGTCGTCATGCTTTTAGATATTCAACGTGTCTTGTCAGCTATGGACCTCAACCAACTGGTGAAGACAACTGGAATACAAAAAGAAAACAATACCTCAGCCGCAGCGTAAACGGTCCGGGGAAATTATTAAACATCGATTACCTGCCTATGTGGAGTATTAAAAATGTTTGGGAAAATGACTGTTGGGAAAAAAATTGCAACTGGATTTGCACTGGTTCTGATTCTGACAAGTGTCCTTGGGTATGTCGGATATTCATCGGTTAATCAGATCGAAACGATCGTGGATAAAGCCAATGACGCGTCGACCTTGGCCATTGATGCCCGGTTAGCTCGCATTCAGCATTTGGTCTACATGCGTTCAGGTGACAAAAAGGCACTTGAAGAAAACGCACAAACCGTCAAGAAAATTTATGATCAGGTCGCTGTGACACATGCCAAGTTCAAAGATCAAAATGATCGTGACGGCATCATGAAGGCCAATAGTCAGGCCAAAATCTATGAAGAGGCGCTCGCTGGCTGGGTTCGTCTGGAAGAGCAGCAGGCTCAGGCCAATGATCTCATGGTTGGGAAAGCCCGTACATTCGTTAAGGAATGTAAGGATCTGGCAAGTAGTCAAAAAGCTGAGCTTATTGAGCTGATGGACAAAAACCGGGTGGATCAAGCCAATAAAATTTGGACGGTGGAAGCATCAGCTGACCTTCTGACGCTGTCCAAGTCCTGTCGGGTTGAAGTACTCAAGTACATGGAAACACATGATGACAAGTACATCATTGCCAATGACAATACTGTCGCCCAGATTTCGATGACTTGCGATCAACTCATTGAACGTTTGAAAGAAAAAGCTGACCAGGATCAGGTCAAGAGTATCAAGGCAAATGGCCTGGCCTACAAAAAGGGTTTTAATGACTGGCTTCAGATGCATGCACAGCAGGATCAATTGGCTGGCAAGCTTGTTCAGATCGCACGTGAGTTTCAGGAAAGCTGCACAAAACTGGCTGCCGAGCAACGTGATGAAATGCTTGAATTAGTCAAATCTGGTAACGCTGATCAGCAGGTCATCAAGCGTAAAATCGATCAATCAGGGTTAGCTGGAAGAATGATCAGTATTGCCAAGGATTGTCGGATCACTGAAAAGAACTTTATGCTGCGCCAGGATCAGAAATATCTAGATCAGATGGCCAACAATATCAAGTCTTTAAAACAAGCCTGCAATGAATTGCTCAACAGCCTTCAGGAAGAACATGATCGGCAAATGGTGTCGCAAATGCTCACCAATGTGGATGGCTATGCCAAGACTTTCAATCAGTGGGCTAATTTGTTTGTTGCCAAAAACGACACGATTACCAAGATGGTTAAACATGCCACGCATTTTTTTGGTGATTGCGAACAACTGGCAGATATGCAGAAGAAAGAACTTGAGGAATTGCAACACACTGCCGTCGAGTCTCAAAAAGCCAAGAGTTGGACGGCCGATGCTGCAAACCAGATGATTATTCTCTCAGGTCTGGCACGGATTACAGAAAAGAATTTCATGGCACGTCATGATCCGGCTGATCTTGAAAAGAATCATGATTTTGTCCTCCAGATTGCTGGAATTTGTGACGAACTTGTGACCAAACTCAAGGAACCGCAGGATCAGAAAATGGTTCGTGAACTTAAGCAACTGACTTTGGATTATCACGAATCACTTGATCAATGGGATGAGTTGTACACCAAGCAGCAAGGACAGGAAGTTGAACTTGTTGCTGCCAGTAACAGCTTCATTGAAGAATGTGTCAAGCTTGGTGATGGCCAATCGACAAAGATGCATGCTCAGATTGATTCATCTTCCGTGATGACTTCCTCAGGTGCTATCTTCACCGTGATTATCGGGAGTGTCCTGGCTTTCTTCATTGCCTCTGGCATCATCCGTCCCTTGCGTCGCATCATCGATGGCATGGAATCCGGTTCCGCTCAGGTATCCCAGGCATCGGATCAGGTCTCCAGTTCCAGCCAGTCAATGGCTGAAGGTGCTAGCGAACAAGCATCAAGCCTGGAAGAAACCAGTGCATCACTTGAAGAAATGAATGCTACGGTTCGTCAGAATGCTGAGAATGCCCAGCAGGCCAACAAGATGGCTGAAGAAGCCCGTCAGATGTCGGTCAAGGGTAACGAAGCAATGACACGTCTGACCCAGACGATCGGTAAGATCAAGAACTCTTCCGATCAGACGGCCAGCATTCTCAAGACGATTGATGAGATCGCTTTCCAAACCAACTTGTTGGCTCTGAATGCCGCTGTCGAAGCTGCTCGTGCCGGTGAAGCGGGTAAGGGTTTTGCGGTTGTCGCTGAAGAGGTTCGCAGTCTTGCTCAGCGTAGTGCCGAGGCCTCCAAATCGACTGCACAGTTGATTGAAGACGCCTGCCGCAATGCGGAACAAGGTGTGGATGTCGCCGGTGAAGCCGAGTCGTCGTTGACTCAGATTGATGCAGCAGTGACGAAGGTCACTGAATTGATCAATGAAGTTTCGTCCGCCAGTAATGAACAAGCTGATGGTATCGATCAGGTTACTAAGGCCGTGGGGCAGATGGATCAGGTCACTCAAGCCAACGCAGCCAATTCCGAAGAGTCCGCCGCAGCCAGTGAAGAGCTCAGCGCCCAAGCCGTTGAACTTAACAGCATGGTGGATGAATTGGTGGGCATGGTGATGGGGCAACGAAAGATGCGAGCTGCCATTGGTGCCTCGGCCAAGCCCTCAAAGGGAAAGTCTGTAGCCCGTAAGCAGGCTAAGCCACAATTTGCCATGCAGAGTGCATCTGCAAAATCCGCTCAGCAAATTATCCCTTTGGATGATGATGACGATATCAATGACTTTTAAATGGTGAATACGGCCCATGACATCGAAAGGTGTTATGGGCTTTTTGATTTTGAACTGAAGAAGACGATTTGAAAGCTTTTTGAGAAATTTCAAATACAGAGGAAACTGAAATGTTTTCACAACTTACGATTGGTAAAAAAATAGCTTTCGGGTTCGGTTCAATTATTCTGACACTGTTGGTGTTAGTGGTACTTTGCTTTACCGGTGTTGGGCAAATTGTCGATAACGCAGGTGAAGTGATTTATGGCAATGCTCTGGATGCGGAGATGGGCCAGCGTGAAATTGATCACCTTAACTGGGTCAACAAAGTCAACAAATTATTGACTGATGACTGTGTAACGGAATTAAATGCCGAGCTTGATCATACCCAATGTGCATTTGGCAAATGGCTCCATGGCCAAGACCGTAAGCAGGCGCAACAACGCGTCAAGGGGCTTGGTGATATTCTTGATGAATTAGAAACTCCTCATCAGCATCTGCATGAATCTGCGGTTTTAATCAAAGCATCCTTTTACCAGGCAAATGTCCAACTGCCCCAAATTTTGTCCGAACGAATCAACGATCATCTCAAGTGGTCCAATGTGATTCGTGATTGCATGTTAACCAACTGTGATTCAATCAAGGTGCAGGTTGATTCCAATCAATGTGCATTAGGTGGTTGGCTTAGTTCTTCGGAAGCTCAAGCGATCTATGCAAAGGCGAGTCCTCAGATGCGTAAGGCATGGGGATTGATGACAGAGCATCACAAAGCCTTGCACCAAAGTGCCCAAGTGATTAATCAAAGCTATCAGCAAAAACATCCAGGTTTACAGGAACTACTACTCGCCAGATTGGTGGATCACAAAAACTGGGTACAGTCGGTAAGTAATGCCTTGTTGACTGGAAAATCACAGTGCGATGTGCAGACGAATCCGCTTCTATGTCAATATGGACGCTTTATCCAATCACAGCAATGCAAGGATTGGATGGCTGGTTTCCCTGCATTTAATCAGGCTATCGAGCAGAGCATCAAACCGCATGAAAAACTCCATGAGTCAGCTGTGGCAATCAACACTGCTTTGGCAAAAGGACCTGAAGGTCATAGCCAGGCTTTGGAAATTTACCGCACTCAAACGATTGCTTCGTTGGATCAAATCAGTCATTGCTTTCACCAAGCCATTGAAGCAGAAACACAGTTGGTTGAGAGCCAGAATAAATGTCTCGAACAATTTAATAATGTTTCGCTGCCTTTACTCAATCACACGATCAAGCAATTGGATGCGATGAAAGCCATTGCGTCCAAAGAACTCGCTGGCATGAAACAGGCGAATCTGGTGTATGCACAACAGACGGTCCCCAATCTTCAGAAAGTTCAAGAACTCTTGGCCAGTGCGCGTTCCAAAGTCTCTGAAAATATTATGACTGAGCAAGCGATGTTGGCAGCAGCAAAGAACACCGAACGGAGTGTCGGTTGGTTGGGGCTGTTTGGCATGATTGTCGGTATTGTCCTGGCCTATTTGATTTCGCGTAGCATCATCAAACCTTTACGCCGGATCATTGATGGTATGTCATCCGGTGCCAATCAGGTTTCCCAATCCTCAGATCAGGTCTCCAGTTCCAGTCAGTCGATGGCTGAAGGTGCCAGCGAACAGGCATCAAGCCTTGAGCAATCCAGTGCGTCACTTGAACAGATGAATGCCATGGTCTGTCAAAATGCCGAAAGTGCACGCCAGGCCAACAAAATGGCTGAAGAAGCCCGTCAGATGTCGGTCAAGGGTAACGAAGCAATGACGCGACTCACCGAGACAATCAACAAAATTAAAAAATCATCGGATCAGACATCTGGCATTCTCAAGACGATTGATGAGATCGCTTTCCAGACGAATTTGTTGGCTCTGAATGCTGCTGTTGAAGCTGCTCGTGCCGGTGAAGCGGGTAAGGGTTTTGCGGTTGTTGCTGAAGAGGTTCGCAGTCTTGCTCAGCGTAGTGCCGAGGCCTCCAAGTCGACTGCACAGTTGATTGAAGACGCCTGTCGCAATGCGGAACAAGGTGTGGATGTCGCTGGTGAAGCCGAGTCGTCGTTGAGTCAAATTGATATTGCAGTCACGACTGTGACCGAGTTGATCAATGAAGTTTCATCCGCCAGTAGTGAACAGGCTGATGGCATTGATCAGGTTACCAAGGCCGTGGGCCAGATGGATCAGGTCACTCAAGCTAACGCAGCCAATTCCGAAGAGTCCGCCGCAGCCAGTGAAGAGCTCAGCGCCCAAGCCGTTGAACTTAACAGCATGGTGGATGAGTTGGTGGGCATGGTGATGGGGAAACGTCAGGTCAATCCTTCCTCTGGGATTCATGGTCGAGCACCCAGGGGGCGTGTTAAATCGGTTCGACCGCAACTTGCCATGCACTCCACATCCGGCAATTTCAGAAGACAGACTATCTCGTTAAATGATGACGAGGGGATCAATGACTTTTAAACAATATTTCGTCAATGACATTTATAGATGTTGTTGACGCTAAGAAGAAAAACGTGCTATCGATTTTCCGGCCTGTGTTGGGTTCGGTCAAACACCTCATGAATTGTTACTGACAGAATAGGATTCCGCCATGATTCAGTATGTTAAGTCAATGGGAGTAACCACGAAAATTGTGATGACGGTCATCGTATTGATGATCTTGGTTGCTTCGGTTATCAATGTTGTATTCATCCGCAAGTACCGTCAAAACATCACTCAGGCCATGGCCGAGCGTGCTGCATCCTTTACTGCCGTGGCTGATGAAACCAAAAATCATGTTGCCAAGATGAGCAGCCTGAATCTGTTTGATACCAAGACTATCACAGACGAGATGGTTCGTGTCCGTGAAAGTAAAGGCGACTATAAAACCACCAATGCATTTCAGTCCATCCCGGTTGTTGCCGGTTGGTTGGCAGCGGAAAAAGCAGCCAAGCGTGAAGGTCTTGATTTTAAAGTTGTGGCATTTGAAGCACGCAATAAAGCCAATGAACCTCAGGCCGGATCCTTTCGCGCCAAGCTTCTTGAAGACCTTGAATCACAGGTGACCAAGGGTGGTGAAGAATCACTTCACCGCATTGATAAAGATACCAATACGCTGCATTACTATCGTGCCATTCGCCTGACCGCAGATTGTATGACCTGTCACGGTGAACCACGTGGCCAGCATGATCCGGACAAAGATGGTTTGGATGTATTGGGTTTCCCCATGGAAGGTTGGCATGTGGGAGATATGCATGGTGCCTATGAAGTGGCTATGCCGATGTCATTGGTTGATGCACAGGTTGCCAGTTTTGAGAAGTCCAGTGCAATGTGGGTCGTTGGACTGCTGGTCATTGCCGTATTGAGTTTGATTGGTTTAACTCATAAAGTACTCGGCGTGCCTTTACGTCGAATCATTGGCCGCATGGAATCCGGTGCCAGTCAGGTTTCTCAGTCATCCGAGCAGGTCTCCAGTTCCAGCCAGTCGATGGCTGAAGGTGCCAGCGAACAAGCCTCAAGTCTGGAGCAAACCAGTGCGTCACTTGAACAGATGAATGCTACGGTTCGTCAGAATGCTGAGAATGCCCAGCAAGCTAACAATATGGCTGAAGAAGCCCGTCAGATGTCAGTTACGGGTAACGAAGCAATGACACGTCTGACCCAGACGATCGGTAAGATCAAGAACTCTTCCGACCAGACGGCCAGCATTCTCAAGACGATTGATGAGATCGCTTTCCAAACCAACTTGTTGGCTCTGAATGCTGCTGTTGAAGCTGCTCGTGCCGGTGAAGCAGGTAAGGGTTTTGCGGTTGTTGCTGAAGAGGTTCGCAGTCTTGCTCAGCGTAGTGCCGAGGCCTCCAAGTCGACTGCACAGTTGATTGAAGACGCCTGCCGCAATGCGGATCAAGGTGTGGACGTGGCCAGTGAAGCCGAAGCATCGTTGTCACAGATCGATGATGCAGTCACGCGTGTCACGCAATTGATTAATCAGGTTTCGTCAGCCAGTAATGAGCAGGCCGATGGCATAGATCAGATATCCAAGGCCGTGGGGCAGATGGATCAGGTCACACAAGCCAACGCAGCCAATTCCGAAGAGTCTGCCGCAGCCAGTGAAGAACTCAGCGCTCAGGCGGATGATCTGAATAACATGGTTGACGAATTGGTGGGCACCGTGTTTGGTGCAGTCGAAAAGAAACGCCGTATGCGAAACAATGCTAATCAGTCATTTAGCAAACCAGTTAAACGTAAAGCATCATCTTCGCCAACCCGTGCTTCAACTGCTGTAGCCAGTAAGACCCCACAGCAAATTATCCCCTTGGATGATGATGACGATTTATCTGATTTTTAAGTAAACAGACATGACACAATGAGTCATGATTAAAACCTATGGCTGTGGCACCACCGCGTGTCACAGCCAGATACCATGCCCTGGAGTTTATACGATGGCATTTGCGAAAATCGAGCAGGAAGACGCCCAGGCCATGGACGGTGCAACTTTCAACAAATTGCGCAGCATGATCTATGATCGCTGTGGTATTACGTTACGTGATACCAAACGAACGATGCTCAGTGCTCGTATTCGCAAACGCCTGCGTTCATTGCAACTCGACGGCTTCCCGAGGTACCTTGAATATCTCGTCAACGAAGCAGACGAAGAGGAATGGGTTCAGCTTATCAATGTGGTTTCCACAAATGTGACCGCTTTTTTCCGTGAGCCGCATCACTTTGATGAACTCTTTAAAGCTGTCAAGCAATGGGCGTCAGGTGGGCAGCGTCGCATGCGATTCTGGTCTGCTGCAAGTTCCTCTGGACAGGAACCCTATACCATGTCCATCGTCATTCGTCGCGCGCTTCAAGCAGCAGGGCGACAGGATACGGATGCCAAGATTCTGGCAACTGATATTTCAACGAAAATGTTATCAATGTGTAAAGCCGGTCAGTATCCTGCTGAAGCACTTAAGCCGATCCCCAATGATGAACGTAATCGCTATTTTCAATTGGACCGGTCTACTGGCAACTACCAGGTCAGCCCGACACTTCGGCAGATGATCACGTTTGCGAGGCTTAATCTTGCTGAACCCCCTTACATCATGAAGGGGCCATTGGATGCTGTATTCTGTCGCAACGTGATGATCTATTTTGACAATCATGTGCGCAGTAATATCTGTGATCAGGTTCTGCGACTTCTCAAGCCCGGTGGCTTATTCATGATCGGTCATGCTGAAAGTCTTCAGGGCCCGCAACTCAAAGAGTTTGTCCGCATCGGTGCATCAATGTATCGCAAGAAATAATTGATAAGCACTTAAACATGTGAATCAAATGCCCCGGGAATGTGTCGGACAATCGGCTCAATTTCTGGGGGCAGGTTCACGCCTATTACATCAAAGCGAATTGTCAGATCATCGAGTTTGGCTCGGCGACACCAATGCGCTGCAAGATTCACGATCTGTCGTTGCTTGCGATGATCGACCCTGAATTCCGGCAGGTGATAGTGATGAATCTCCACGGAGGTTTTGACTTCCACGAATACCACTGTTTTCTGATCCGCAGTGAGCGCAACAATATCCAATTCGCCTTGGGGCGTTTTAAGATTGCGTTCGAGGATGCGATAGCCTTGTGCCTTTAGAAAGTCTGCTGCGATTTTCTCGCCGCGTTGACCGGGTGGGGCTTTGCGATTGCCAAAGAGTCGATGCCAAAGTTTGCGAATCATGACTTGGCTGCGTACACACTCATGCAGATGTTCAGCAGACGTGTGTGCATTTCTGACATATCGTTGTAGCTGCCTTCATTAAGCAGACGCATTTGATAGTCTTCGGTGTAGCGGTTGTATTGCTGCTGCTTGAGCGTCCGTTCAATCTCAAGTTGCACTTCACGAAGGCTTCGGGTTTCGCCTTGACTGACCTGTGCGACGTAGACCCATGTGTGCATGGAGCCGACTTTCATTCGGTCAGAATGTTCACCGCTATTGAGCTTGAGAGTCACATCGTTGAGCGCATCATTCCCAAAGGGCTTGCCTTTGATACCTGATCCGAAAAGACCTTTCTTTTCCCAGTCACGCGGGTTAAGAACGTTGTCCCCAGCAATGTCCAGGAAGCTGCGACCTTTTTCCAATTCCTTATCAATTTGATTGGCAACATTGTCATCGTTGGTACGCAACAAGTGAATGGTGCGACCTTCAGGTGGATTGAATTCTTCAAAGTGATCGTGGTAGTAGCGTTCAATGTCCTTGCGGCTGACATTGATCTTCGGCCAGAGCTTGGCTTTGAGATAGTTCTGGACAACCATCTGGTTACGACGCTCATTGATTCGTTGATCCAACGTCAGGCCGGATGTCGTGCGGCTGCGTTCGTTGGCCAGTTCTTCAGAGCCACGCCCAAGCTCACGGATGAGTTTCTTTCGCTCTTCCTTGAGGAACGCGAGTAAGCCCTGTTGGTTCTGTTCGGTGAGTTGGTTTTCAGCTTCACCAAGAATCAGTGCATCCATGACGATTTGCTTAAGACGTCCTTGAAGCATGGCACTGGCTTGCTGGCGGAACTGAGAAGCGGGCAGGCGTTGACCAAGGTCAGTTAGTCGTTCATGGACATCTTTGAAAATACTTCGGGCATAGATGGCACGCCCGTTGACTTGGCCGACCATGCCAGCGACGTGATAAGTTGCTACCTCAGCAGGCGAGTTGTTCAGCGCAGTGGAGGCAGGGGTGTCTGGTTCGGTGGTGACCGACTGGGATATGCGCGATGGAGTCGTTGTTGTTTCACCTTCCCCAAGCACAAAGTCCGAAGTGGAAAGCTTAACCGGCTGGGACTGGGTTTTGACCGCAGTCGAACCGTCATCCATTTGGGCGGACTTCTGTTTGGACTGGCAACCGGTGGCAAACATCAAGCCACTGACGATCAGGCATAATGAGGTGTTCTTCATAGTCGCCAATTTTAAGCCCCTTTAAAGACCGCAGCAATTCGCGATCTTGTTTAAATGCAGTGATTAACTCAATAGACGTTCAAGATCATCACGTGAGAGGTTACGCAGCGGAGACTGATCGCCACCCACAATGGCGTCGGCCAATTGTCGTTTGCGATCCTGGAGTTCAGCGATGCGTTGTTCGACGGTGTCCTGACAGATCATCCGATAAGCAAACACGTGCCGCGTCTGACCGATACGGTGGGTTCGGTCAATCGCCTGTTGTTCGACTGCAGGATTCCACCAGGGGTCAAGGATGAACACATACTCAGCAGCGGTGAGGTTCAGACCCAGGCCACCGGCCTTGAGACTGATCAGGAAGACGGGACAATCCGGATCATCCTGGAACCGCTGGACGCGACGTTTGCGATCTCGCGTCTGGCCGTCAAGGTATTCATAGACAATGCCATGTTCTTCAAGACGGCTGCGGACGATGGAAAGCATCTCGACAAACTGGCTGAAAATCAGGGCCTTGTGTCCTTCTTCAGCCAACTCAAGGACCATCTCGATGAGTGCTTCAAGCTTGGCTGAAGGTTCACCACGACGGTTCGAATCAATCAAGCCGGGGTGACAGGATGCTTGACGCAATCGCAAGAGTGCTTCAAGTACCATCATCGCAGAACCACCACCAGCGGGTGCGACTGTACCTTCACTACCATCACTCGGCAGCGAAGCACCCTTGGATCCCAGAAGCGAGTTGCGATAGTGCAGACGCAGTTCGTCGTAGAGCTTGCGCTGTGCGGGTTCCATTTCGCAGACGATGGTCTGCTCGGTCTTGTCCGGCAGATCCTTGAGCACTTCCTTCTTGGTTCGCCGGAGAATAAACGGCTTAAGGGCGTCGGCAATCTGCGTGGCGACATTGACCTTGGGTTGCTCGGCACCGCGACTGTTCATTGTGGGCTTGGGAGCAGCTTTACCACCCACATCACCACGAACGAGTTGGCCAAATCGCATGGATGAACCGAGGAATCCGGGATTGAGGAATTCGAAAATCGACCACAGATCACCCAGATGGTTTTCAACAGGTGTACCCGTTAATGCAAGTCGGTGATGTGTGTTAAGCAGACGCGCTGCCTTGGCGGATTGACTTGAGGGATTCTTGATCGCCTGCGCTTCGTCGAGCACCACATAGTCAAACGGATTGTTCCGCAGGTCCGTGACATCCCGACGCATCAACCCAAAGCTGGTGACGATCAGGTCGTAGTCCTTAAATGACTCGCGGAGTTTTTCACGTTCATTACCTGCATAAGCAAGCACACGTAATTCAGGGGTAAAGCGTTCAGCTTCATCAATCCAGTTAAAGACCACCGACCGAGGGGCGACGATCAGAACCGGTAGCTTGGGCTTGCCTGTGGTTTGGGCTTCCTGTTTACTCTGCCAGACACGTGAAGCCAGTAGCGCCAGCACCTGGACGGTTTTACCCAGACCCATATCGTCAGCAAGAATACCCCCCATGCCGAACTGTCTAAGGAAGTCGAACCAACCCAATGCTTCAGCCTGATAGGGGCGAAGTTCACCGTCGAAGTTTTCAGTGGGTTTGAGGGCTTTAATACCATCAAACTCGCGGAGTTTCTTGCGGGCTTGGGCAAAGTTCTCGTCCACACTGACCAGTTCCTGCTTGCGAAGCAGTCCGTCGAGGATGGCAGCCTGATTGGTTTTAAATCGTAGGTGATCTTCTTGGAGTTCACCGATGGTCGTCAGCAGGCCGTGTTCGTTAAGCCAGTCGTCAGGCAATAAGCCATGTGATCCGTCTGAGAGTTGGATCATCGTGCGACCTGTTCGGGCGGCAGCGAGCAGTTGGGGCAGTGCGATTTCTTCGCTGCCGTTGTCGGTTTCAAATTTGACCGTGCCACGTAGTTCAAACCAGTCGATGCCTGAGGAGACGGATAAACGTGCAGGGCCTGACTGTCGGACGACACGCTGATCGGCGGTGACACCCCAGTTATGTGCCAGCAGTTCCGAGACAATGTGTGGCAGACTTTTGGCTGAGAAGCTCAACAACTCGCCGGGGTTCGACGGATTCTGTTTCATGCCCAAAGTCAACAGCCACGCCAGACAGTCATGTTCAAACTGAATGTCACGGCGGACAAGGTTTTGGGAGTTGAGTGTTTCAGTCGAGTCATCCGTTTGACCGTCTGTTTCAGCTGTCTGCGGTGTCTCTGCGTTTTCCTGATTGTCTTGATCGTCCTGAGTGTCAGCATTTTCTGTCACATCATCGGTGGTGGCAGTTTCAGGAGTAGCTTCGCTGTTGGATTCGTTTTTGTTTGCTTCTAGTGCTTCAGTGACCGGCTGTTCAGATGCTTGTTGGTCGGTCGCCTGCTGATCTGTATCCGTTTGCGTCTCGGACTTTTCGTCGGACTCTTCTTCTGCTGGTGGCGGTGGGGCGGGGGAGTCGGTGACAAATCGGCCGGGTTGTGAGGGATTGACACGGGCATTGCCATAGGCAAACCATGGGCGTGCGGTGAGTGTGCCTTTGAGTTGTTTGGAATTTTCAGTGGTCGATGCCGGGCTGAAAATTTCGATGTTCTGTTCAGGACGAATGCGCTGCTCGGTCCAACCGACATCGTCGGGTAAATCGACTTCCGGGATTTGAGGCAATTTGTAGAGTCGGTCGAGGAATCGTGGGAGGTCTTCCATCGACACTTCCAACGGTTCGACGGTTTCATGCCTGGCCAACTCATCGCGGTAGTGGTTGATCCATTGACTGGCACCGTGGTCGTAAAAAGGTGCGACCTGATTGTCGTAGACCACCAGACCGTCGTGGCCTGAAAGAATCAACGCGGGTTTGTCAGCAGGCATTGTGTGTCCCTGGCGACGCAGTTCAAGCTCAAAGCCGACTTTCTGCTCGTCTTCTGAGACATCACCAATGAGCCACAATGACCAAGGCGGACGTGGTGCTGAAGTCTGAAGCACGTCCGGATCATCGGCATCCCAGGACAATGGCAAAAGCTCAGAACCTTGGGACATCAAACAACGACCGGTGCTGATCATTCGTGCAAGGAGCAGTTGTCGACCACCCTGTGGCAGAACAAAAACTGACTGTGACCGTGCAATTGCGCGACTGCTTGAGCGGCTGGACCATTCATCCTCCACGGGATGTGATCCGCCCATCAGCAACGAGCAAAGCTGTTTGTCTTCAGGTTCAGTAAGCGTATGGATAATCTGTTCGTTGATCTTGAATTGCTTGGGACTTGACCAGCCGTCACGTGTGGGCTGACGGAATCGCAGTTCAATGACCGCGCTGTTGTGGCGGAAGGATGCTTCAGGATCAAGGATGTAACAAACCTGACGTTGCACGGGCAGGTGAGATTGGGTTGCTCCATCACCTGATATGGATGTCACCCGCAGATGGCTTAGCCGCGTTGCCCATGAAGGTTCAATGCGCGTGATGACACTGATATTCGAGCGTTCACGTTTGCGTGCTTTGGGTGAAGCGGGTCGAATGTTTTCAACACGCTTCATGTCATTGTCGCGACCTTCGGGATGTTCTGAGAGTTCGACCAGGCCTGCGTAGATGTGTTCGCACATTCCTGCTTCCTGGCATTGATCACAGGTACAACCGACGGCAACGCGATTACCGCTGCCTCCGGGCGCCAGTTCCACCTCAAAGGTTTGCGCCTCTTCATTGGTGATTACAAACTGTGCCAACGTGCCGTTTTCCACGGGAACACGCTGGACACGTTCGTTGGTTTGATGTGCACGCCCCGTCATGCGCATGCGAGGTGTGAAGTATGGCTGCCATGCCAAAAGCCAGGACATATGTCTCTCCGCGGGATATCAAATTCATGACGATGAACGTTATGTAAGTTTTAAGACTCACCAACGGCACGCCGAATCACCAAGCATACCACCAAAAGATGTTTCTGCAAGGCGGGACCCTGTGAAATTGTCATGTGCATGGCTGTTCTAACACATGTTTTTTAAGGGTTTATGGCTCAAACGAGCGTCTTTGGAAGTTTGACAGTTCATTCTGTGAGTGATATGGTTTGATTAGATTTCCCCTGTATTGATCCTACCTTGCACGGAGGTGCATTCCCATGAGCTTCAGAACGTCGTCTGTCCTGCTTATTGTGATGGTTCTGTCTGGTTTTGGCGTTGATGTTTATGCCCAGCCTAAACTGTCCAGTGCATTGATCAGTACCAATGTCGCTTTAGATGGTGCTCAGCAACGCGAGCTTGAGGACTTTGCGGGTTTTTGGGTTCAGGCGATGCTCAATACCAAGGATCCCAATGCCAAGGTTTCTGAAGCACGGGATCAACTGGTTACACCATTACGCAATCCATCTGCTGGCAGTGTGTTTAAAACCGCATACTCTGCGACATTGCTTCAGAATCAGCATTTGCCGTTGCTTCTTGAGAGTAACCAGATGCTTGTTCGCTTTAACGCGATGCTTTGTGTTCCATATCTGGTGGACAAGGCCGCAATCCCCATGGTTCAGCAGGGGCTTTTGGATACCAATCCCGCCATCCGCTACCTGGCGGCGCAGGCGGCTGGCAAGTTAGGTCAAAAACTTGAGCCGGTTGACCAGATGACGATTTTATCTCTGCTTAATCTGAGTTTTTTCAATGAGCCCGATCAGGTGGTCGTTGAACAACTCCTTGGAAGCATGGGCAGTCTGACAATTTCCCAGGCACGTGAAGCTTTGCTTGATGCACTGAATCGACATATCAACGTGCATCATGGCAATCCCAATCTCACGCTTAAAGCTGACCGTGATGCAATGCAGCAACTACTTAAAGAGTTGGTTACCGAGCAAACCGGTGGCAAAGATGTCCGTTTTCAGGTCTCCAAGAAATTTGCCATTGCAGCCTGTCGATTTATGGTTCATTGCAGTGCGGCGTTGGATGAACAACGCGTCTACCCGACACTTGTTCCTCAGTACACCACGATGGTTCAGGATTGCGAAAGAATTCTGATTTGGATCAGTACCCGTGCGATGAAGATGGACGTCAAGGACTTGCCTGCTGAGGATGTTGCTCCAAACATTCGTGGCAAACAATGGACGGTTGTTCGACTTCGTGCTGAAGACTGGCGTAAGACCTTGCAGCTACCGCCGTATAACACCTTCCAACGCGATCTGGCTGTCCCCAGTAACTAACACCGTATCATGACAGGTATTGATGCATTGGATCGTGTTGATCCAATGTGCATGACGATCAACTTTTAATAGCTGATGGTTAACTTACATCATATTCGGATTGATCAGTGGTGATGCTGCTGGCGCCGGTTGAGCAGCGTCACTGACGGCTTGTTGGCCGGTGGATTGAGCGCTGACCACTTGATCGACTTCACGCATCAGGTCCAGGTAATCCATCTGTGCAATCTGGAATTGCTGTAAAGTCAGATTGTGCATCACGGCGTTTTGCAGGGTTTGAAGCTTCTGCTTTTCTTCGACTTCAATGGGTTGGCCGGCGGCTTCTTTTTCACTTAGAGCCTGAATCACACGCTGATAGTCATTCATCGCACGCTGTGCGTCGAGGTCGCTTTCGAGTTTCTTGATGGCATCCTCAAGCTTTTGGCCAACGGGGTTGTCTGCGATGAGTTTGCCCAGTTTGGTGGCGGCGTCCATGATTTCCTGCTTAGTAGCCATGTGTATTCCTCGTGATTGATATTAATGTTGCTTTCGATCAGATGCAGTTCAAGTCCGACGGACTCTTGCCTCTGTATTGCCCCTCGAAGATCACAGCATAGCGTTAAATGTCTGTAATGCCCATTTTCTGGTACACCGCGCGACGCTTTGCGGTAATATGATCCACTTATATAGAACCCAAAGAAGGGCCGAATCAAGATGTCGCAACGGCTTGAAAAACGTATTCTCGAACATGTCTCCGATCAACGCTACCAACCCATGCAGGTCCACCAGTTGGCTAAAACACTGGGGGTCGAACAACAGGACTCCGATGAGTTTCGCCAGGCTGTTGTCAACCTGATGGAAGCAGGGCAGGTGGTTCATGGGGCAGCGAACAATATCGTCCTGCCACCCCTTGGCCGCGAAGTCGTCGGAACCTTTCGGCGTAATGAGCGTGGTTTTGGTTTCCTGATTCCCGATCCGGATAAGCGTACAGGACACGGCGATCTGTTCGTCCCTCAAGGTAACACACTCGATGCCATGACTGGTGATCGTTGCCGTGCCAAGGTGATCCCACGTCGCAGTCGAGGGGATGGCAAGTCGCCGTACATCGGCAATATCGTCGAAATCACCCAACGTGCCGAACGCCAATATGTTGGGATGCTCTTTAAGCAAGGCACTCAATGGCTCGTGAAAGTCGATGGCAAAACCCTTTCCGAACCGGTCGTCATCCGTGACCCGCAAGCCAAGAATGCCAAAGCCAATGATAAGGTCGTCATCGAACTGACCCAGTACCCCACCGCAAAGCATTTAGCTGAAGGTGTTATCGTCGATGTGCTTGGTGAATCCGGTGAACCTGATGTTGAAACCATCGCGGTAATGCGCGCTTTTGGATTGGAAGAAAAGTTCAATTCTGCCGTGATGGATCAGGCTCGCAATGCGGCCAAGTCCTTTGATCCGGATAATCTTCCCCCGACACGTGAGGATTTGCGAGACGTTTTCACGTTGACCATCGACCCGCCGGACGCCAAGGATTATGATGACGCGATCAGCTTGACCAAGCTCGAAGGTTCACAATCGGATGATGCGGTTTACGAACTATGTGTGCATATCGCAGACGTGAGTCACTTTGTGCCTATGGGCAGCGAATTGGATAAAGAGGCTTATTTGCGGGGTAACAGCACCTATTTGCCACGCAAGGTCATCCCGATGTTGCCGGAGATGTTGTCCAATGGCGTCTGTTCGTTGCAGGAAGGCGTACCCCGTTTTACCAAGACGGCAATCATCCGGTATGACGAAGATGGTAAACGCATCAGCTTCCGTGTCTGCAATGCTGTGATCCAGTCAGACAAGCGTCTGACTTATCTCGAAGCTCAGGCATTGATTGAAAGTGATCTCAAAGAAGCAATCAAGCACGCCAAGACCGAGCCGAAGTATCCGACGTTAACGATGCCGACATTGAAGCTGTTTGATGAGTTGGCACGTTTGATTCTCACACGTCGACGTGACTCGGGCATGATTGAGTTGGGCCTTCCTGATGTTGATCTGGTGTTTGATGAGTCAGGTCGTGTGATCGATGCACAAAAGGAAGATGATGCCTTTACCCATCGCATTATTGAGATGTTCATGGTCGAAGCCAACGAGGTGACCGCCGAGTTGTTTGATAACCTGGATATCCCGATGATCCGACGTGTGCATCCTGACCCAAGCTCGTTTGATATTGATGAACTCCGACAATTTGCACGCGTCGCAGGATACAACATCCCCTCAAAACCGACGCGCAAGGAATTGCAGGAACTGCTTAACTCCGTACGTGGTAAGCCCACGGCACAGGCGGTTCACTTTGCCGTGCTCAAGACACTTTCCAAAGCTGAATATGCCCCTATGCCCGTCGGACACTTCGCACTGGCATCTGAACATTACACGCATTTTACCAGTCCCATACGACGGTATCCTGACCTGGTTGTCCATCGCGCGATTGATGCGTACCTTCAAGCCAAGGGCGATGACAAAGGGGGGAAGAACAAAAAGAAAACCATCAAGGGCATGCTCGATGACAAGCGTGTACCCGATGAAGTCAAACTCGGTGAGATCGGCAAGCACTGCTCAACTACCGAGCGAAACTCCGAAGCTGCTGAGCGACAGCTGCGGTACTTCCTGGTTCTCCAACTCCTTGCAGAACATCTTGGTGAAGACTTCGAAGGTACCGTCACCGGCGTGACCAACTCCGGCGTGTTCATGCAGATCAACAAATACCTTGTCGACGGATTCATCCGCACGATTGACCTGCCCGGTGGTGGTAAGTCCCGTCATGGTGAACTGTGGCGTCTTAATCGCAATACCGGTCAACTCGTCGCCCAGCGATCTGGCCGAGTCATCGCCATCGGCGATCAATTCATCGTCCGTATCGCGCGTGTTGAACCTGCTGCACGGATGCTCGATCTGGTCATCGTCGAAAACAGAGGTGGCAATAAACCCAAGCACGCTCCAACACCTGATAAACGCAAACAGCCCAAGGGGGCGCGTGAAGCGCATCAGCAGTCGATGAATATCAAGCGACTCAAGCAAAAAGGCAAGTCCGGTGGGAGCAAGAAAAAAGTCCATCGCAAAGGTCGCGGCAGTCGGTGAGTTAACACCTATGTGATCTATGATCGTACTCCCAACACCAGGGCAAAACACATGTAACCTTTTTAAGTCAGGCAAGCCGTGAGGTGTCCACGTGGGCTTGAACGTAGCTCAAAATGACGGTTGTTAATGTATTTTCCCACTTGCAAATTGACCTTCGGTCAACCCCGTCGCGACACGCGACAGCTCGCCTGAATGTTTATGACGTACACGTTTGCCCTGCTCCCTGCTCATGGTCGATAAACAACACACAACTTTTATGATATTCTCCGACTATGTTTCACACGCTTGCTGCCTATGTTCACGATATTGATCCCTACGCAATTATGCTCTGGGAAGATGGCCCGATCCGTTGGTATGGCTTGTCGTACCTGCTGGGATTTTTTCTTGCCTATCTGCAAATCAAACGCATCGTCAAAGTCGGACACTCCACGTTGCAACCCAAGGAGCCGGCGGACTTCGTGATCGTCCCGGCGATTGGGATGGTGGTGGGGGGGCGGCTTGGCTATGTGCTGTTTTACAATCCGGCAATGTTCTTGAAATTCACCGACACCATGCCGTTTTGGGATGTGTTGGCGATCAACAAGGGTGGCATGGCATCGCATGGCGGGATAATCGGTCTGATCGTTGCCTGCTGGTATTACAGCTTTAAACGCAAACACAGCCTCTCGCATTTAATTGACCTTTGCGCTGTGTCAGGACCAATTGGCGTGTTCTTTGGTCGCATCGCCAACTTCATAAATGGCGAACTCTATGGCAGGCCCTGTGATCCGGATTTTGCCCTGGCCGTCAAATTCCCACAGGAGATGGAAACCTGGGATAACGGGCTTCTCACTGAAGTCTCCCGCCAGCTCCACGCACCCGATGCAGTCGTCAATCAGGGGATGTACCACTACGTCCATTGGTTCATCAAGCAAGTGCAGGCACACAATCCCAAGGCAATTGAAATCGCCCGTGATTGGGTGACCCCTCGCCATCCTTCGCAGTTGTACCAAGCCTTGCTTGAAGGTCTGTTGCTATGGGTGATCCTCGTGGTTCTCTGGTATAAACCGCGTAAACCGCTGGTGATCTCCGGTTGGTTCTGCACGTTATATGCGATTTTCCGAGTCATCGCTGAGTTCTTCCGCGAGCCGGACTACGGTATCGGATTGACTCTTGGCTTATCACGTGGTCAATGGCTGAGCTTCGTCCTTTTTGTGTTTGGTATTGGCATGGTGATCTTCGCATCCCGCCGAAAAGTCGAACCCATGGGCGGTTGGCTTAAGTAAATCTCCAGATACAATTGAAGCCCTGTCATGCACACGTCTGGGGTACAGAGATGCAGCCAATAAACTCCAAATCACCACGTCCGCCGTTAAAGGTGTATGTGTTGACATTAATTTCTGTCTTGCCGATGCTTGCTTTCATTTTGCCAATATTTCTTGCGATCTTCACGGTGACGGGAAAAGTGAATTGGGGGCAATTGAATTCAGCGTTGGAAATTACGAAGTACACCATCATGCTCCAGACGGCTTTGTGCATGCTCGCCGTTGTTGTCAGTCGACGCCCGGGCCAGGACAAGCTTTTGAAGCTGGCATTGTTGTATGTGTTCAACGCGATTGCCGTACCGGTCTATATCTATTTTGAAGCTAAGCGAGATTATCAAGAGTCGGGACATTCAGCAGACGCCCAGAGTGCAGTGTCATGCGGATGTGATAGCGGGGGGGGAGATATAATGGTTGGTTGTTCATTGAATATCACTTGGGGCAAATTGCTATTGTCTTATCTTTTCGTGTTTGTGTTTGGCATGATGTTTACGCTGGGCATCAAGCTTCAGCAATCACAATATGGATATGGGCCCGTTAAGGCTAAGGTCCAGATGTCTTCCAAGTCCGATGTTCAGAAAGTGCTCGATCGCTATATCAATCAAAACAAAATTTCGCCTTCGGGCAGTGGTACTCCTCGTGAAATATCTTTGTTTCAATTCATTGTGCCTGATGAACTGGTTGATGTCATCGCACAGTCTCCGACAGTGACAAGTTTGGAGATAGTCGACAGCATTCTGAAAAAAGATCAGCTAAAGGTGTTGGCGGATGCATTAGAGCTTCGATTGGTGAAGTTGTCAGGGAGCAATGTGACTGATCAGGATGCCGAGGCGTTGTTAAATGAACCCATGAGTGCAGTCATAATCGACAATACATCAATTTCGCCTGAATATGTGATCAAGTTGGCGGGTTTATCATCCGTCAGATACATGTCAGCGGCAGGGCTGGGAGTAACTCTGGATGATTTACAATTGATTGTTGAAAAAAGCCGGAAATTTATCTCGAAACTGAATCGTTGTGTATCGTCAGTGGTCAAGTAGGTACGCACGAGGAAATTGCTAAATTATTTCCGAAGCAACCCAAGTACACTCAGAATGGTCGTTAGCTGTGTGTGCTGAGGATACACAAGCGTTTAGACGTAAGATTATGTGCACGAATTGGGGAAAACTTCACTTTAAAGTATCTTTCCCCAGCCGAATCAGTCTTTTGCGGTTGACAAGCGTTTTGGATTCGTTAAACTTTCCCTCCTGCCCGGATTTTGGTCTGGGCAACTGTAGTTATGAACAGAGAATTGAACGTTAGGAACTTCAATGTCCGCAGGCAGAATTAGAATTCGTATGGAAGCCTATGATCACCAGGCTTTGGACTCATCGGCAAAAGAAATTGTCGATCACGCTAAACGCACCAATGCCCGGGTCTCAGGTCCCGTTCCATTGCCTACCCGTATTGAACGTTACACCGTTCTTCGTGGCCCGCACGTGGACAAGAAGTCCCGTGAACAGTTCGAAATCCGTACCCATAAACGGATTATCGATATCAAAGACCCAACAGCACGCACCGTCGAAGCACTCAACCGCCTCGTGGTTCCCGCTGGTGTCTTTGTGAAAATCAAGGCCTGATAGTAGTAAACGAAAATCGCGACCGTGTTGGCCGCGATTTTTTAGTCGGAAGATTTTCCGGCAGATGGTTATAGAAATTTTATCAAACAGAGCAGTGACCCGCCCAAGTGTCAAATCTTGGTGGTCCAAACCGAAAATCGGCAGCTCTGGGAGGTTTGAAAATGCCTAAGGCATTAATTGGTAAGAAGATCGGCATGACGCGCCTTTTCGGTGAAAAGGATCGTTATGTGGGTGCTGGCGACAAAGTCAACATGCTCGTCAATGATCCTGTGACGGTTCTTGAAGTGGGTCCCTGCTTCGTGAGTCAGATCAAGACTGAAGAAGTTGATGGCTACAACGCCCTGCAGTTAGCTTTCGGTGATATCAAAGGTCGTAACTCGACCATGCAACTCATCGGCCATGATGCCAAGGCTGGTGTAACGCCCAAGCGTGTGCATCGCGAAGTTCGCGTGAGCTCAGATGAACTGGGTGAAGCTGAACTTGGCAAAGCGTTGAATGTTGAAATCTTTGAAGGCGTCGCATATGTGGACGTGATCGCAACCTCAAAGGGTAAAGGCACAGCCGGCCCAATGAAGCGTTGGGGATTCAAAGGTCAGCAGGCAACTCACGGTGTTGAACGTAAGCATCGCTCGCCCGGTTCGGTGGGTGGTCGCTCAAGTAACCTGGGTACAGGTAAGCCCAAGAAGGGTGGCAAGAAAGCCGGCCAGATGGGTAACAAGCAAATCACAGTCCGCAGCCTTGAGGTTGTGGGTATTGATAAAGAAAAAAATCTCCTGTTGGTCAAGGGATCGGTTCCCGGGGCGAATCAGGGGATGGTTTATGTACGGGAAGCTATTCGCTTGTTTAAGCGAAAGGTGGCCAAGTAAGGTCACTGAACTTCGCAAGTCCGGCATGATGTTTTAATCTTGCCAAAGGATACTGCGAGGTCGCAACAGTATGGCGAACGACCGGGTCGTGTGTCATCGTCGGCGACGTTAAGTTTGGCCGGCATTGTGAGACAAGCAACACGTATCCCCATATGGGGCCGTAGGTGAATATTATGATTGAAATTCCAGTCCACGACATTCAAGGCAAGCAGATTGATACGCTGCAAGTTGATGAAGCACTACTCGGCGGTGAAGTTCGCCATGCATTGCTTAAGCAGGCATATGTCCGCTTTCACGCCAATCGCCGCCAGGGTACAGCCAGTACTCGCAGTCGCGCCGACACGTCTTATTCAACTCGCAAAATGTATAAGCAGAAGGGTACAGGTTCAGCTCGTCGGGGTACCGCCGGCACGAACATCATGTATCACGGTGGCCATACATTTGCCAAGTCAGTCCGATCTTTCCGCCAGGACATGCCAAAGAAAATGCGTCGCCTGGCGAACCGCAATGCTTTGCTCGCCAAGGCCGTTGATGGTGAAATCAAGATCGTCGACTCGCTGAGCTTTGAGAAGCCCAGCACCAAGGTGTTCAGCCAGCTGCTTTCAGCGTTGAACATTAATCGTACCTGTCTTGTCGCTCTTTCGAGCACCACCAGCACAGAAGCAAAATCAGCCCGCAATGTTGAGCACGTAAGTGTGACCAACGCCGAACTGCTCAATGCATTCGACGTTTTGAATCATCGCTTCCTGCTTATTGACAAAGCGACCATGCAGTCTGTCATTGACAAGGCTCAGGGTAAAGTTAATCCCGTGTCCACCAATGTGGAGGGTGAATAATCATGGATGCAACTTACGTGATCAAGCGTCCCATGGTGACTGAAAAGTCCACCTGGGAAACCGACTCCCGCAATCGTTACAGCTTTGTGGTTCACATGAAGGCAACCAAGCCACAGATTCGTAAAGCCATTGAAGAGCTTTACGGTGTCCGTGTTGACAGTGTTGCCACTCAGATCCGTAAAGGTGAAGCCACGCGTACTCGTTTTGGTGTGTCGAAGAAAAGTGACTTTAAGAAAGCCACTGTTCAACTGCATCAAGATGACAAAATCGAACTGTTTTGAGTACTGCCCTGAGCTATAGCACTCAGTAAGTAAGGAGAGGCCCCATGGCCGTTCGCGTATACAACAGAACAAGTGCAGGACGACGCAACTCGTCGGTTAACCTCTACTCCGAGGTAACCAAGAGTAAGCCGGAAAAAAGCCTGCTTAAGCCAAAGTCCAAAAATGGCGGTCGCAACCACCACGGTAAAATTACTGTGCAAAGTCGCGGCGGTGGCCATAAGCAGCGTTACCGTTTGGTCGACTTCCGTCGTAACACCAAATTGGATATGGCTGCAACGGTCGTTGGTATTGAATACGATCCCAATCGCACAGCCAACATCGCTCTTCTTGAGTATGAAGATGGCGACAAGCGTTACATCGTCTCCCCAATCGGCTTGACCGACGGTGACGTGATTGTCAACGCCACAGAGCGTGCCGAACCCAAGCCTGGCAACTCCATGCTCGCCAAGTACGTGCCGACCGGTTTGAATATTCACAATATCGAACTGACGCCAGGCAAAGGCGGGGCAATCTGCCGCAGTGCTGGTTCATACGCCCGTCTCACTAACCGTGAAGGCGAGTGGGCCACAATAGTGTTGCCCAGTGGCGAAATTCGTCAAATCTCAGTGAACTGCCGCGTGACCATTGGTCAAATCGGCAACACTGACCATATGAATGTTCGCATCGGTAAAGCCGGTCGCAACAGACATAAAGGTAAACGCCCCCACACCCGCGGTGTGGCCAAGAACCATCAAGATCACCCCCTGGGTGGTGGTGACGGTAAGAGTAAGGGCGGTCGTGCTCCAGCATCCAAGACCGGCGTGCTGTCAAAGGGTGGTAAAACACGTAAAAGTGTCAAACCATCTAACAAGCGTATTCTGCGTCGGCGTGTCAGCAAACGTTACGGACAGTTGACCCTGTAACTGATTAGATTGAAGGAGGGCATATGCCCCGTTCACTTAAAAAAGGTCCTTTTGTGGATTTCAAACTCTACCGCAAGGTTGAGAAACTTTCACAACAGAACAAGCGCGAGCCGATCAAGACATGGGCTCGTAACTGCACCATCGTTCCTGAGTTTGTCGGACATACGTTCCTGGTGCATAACGGCAAAGTTTTCAATCAGGTGTTCGTGACAGAAGACATGGTGGGCCACAAGCTCGGTGAATTTTCACTCACCCGCCTCTTCCGTTCACATACGACTGGTTCCAAGGCCATGCGTGCCACGGGTCGTGCATAAAGCAAGTAACTTCGCATTGGAGTGTTTCAAATGCCATATACCAATGTTCATCGCGGTGCCCGCATCAGCCCGACCAAGGTTCGTCCGGTCATGGATCTGATTCGTAGCAAGCCCATCGATCAAGCAGATTCAATTCTGCGGATGTGCAAGCGACGCGCTGCTGTTTATATTCTCCGCGCTCTTGATGCAGCCCGGGAAAACGCCCGTAGTGCCGGCGATCTGACCAGTGACCAAATGCGTCGCCTGGTTGTCTCCGACGCTCGTGTGGATTCCGGCCCGACCATGAAGCGTTTTCAGCCTAAGGAT
Organism: Phycisphaerales bacterium UBA7800; assembly: GCA_002480565.1. GTDB lineage: Bacteria > Planctomycetota > Phycisphaerae > Phycisphaerales > Phycisphaeraceae > UBA7800. Next base: position 69,665 of record DLCK01000087.1, read on the forward strand.
CGCGGTCGTGCACATGCGATCAAGAAGCGAACCAGTCACATCACTATCGCAGTTGATGTGAAGTAAGCCAGAGACAACCTCAACCAAGAGACTAATCATGGGACAAAAGGTTCATCCATTTGGATTTCGAGTTGGCATCACAGAAGCTCATCGCAGCCGCTGGTATGCCCCTAAAGCTCTTTACGGCGAACTCCTCGTTGAAGACGAGAGAATCCGCCAGTACATCGATAAAAAGCTCAATCGCAAGCCTCCGTTTGCAGCAGTGAGTGACATTCATATCGAGCGTACACGTGAAGAAATGAAGGTTATCATTCGCACCGCTCGCCCCGGTCTGGTCATCGGCCCCAAGGGTCAGAATATTGAAGACCTGACCATTGAGCTTCAACGCTTGACTGGACGTAACGTCTCGGTCTCCTGCATTGAAGTGGGCAACCCGGACGTGGATGCACAACTCATCGGTGAAAGCATTGCCGAACAGTTGGCCAAGCGTGCGAGTTTCCGCCGCATCGTGAAGATGAAAGCTGACGCTGCCATCTCCGGTGGTGCCAAGGGAATCAAGATTCAGCTTTCAGGCCGCCTGGGTGGTCATGAAATGAGCCGCAAGGAAAACATCCGTCTGGGTGCCATTCCCTTGTCAACGATTCAGGCCAACATTGATTACGGCCTGGCTTTGAGTCGCACAACCTACGGCATCATCGGTGTCAAGGTTTGGGTCTTCAAAGGCTTGTATCAGGAAATTATCGAAGGTGAAATCGAATCCCGCGCTGCTGGTGCCCGCCCGCGTGCACGTGGTCGTCGCTAAGCCGATTCGTAGTATTCAAGTGTAAAGGAAGTCAACGATGCCGTTGATGCCAAAACGAGTTCGATATCGCAAACAGCACCGCAAGGCTGGCAACGTATACAAGGGTGTCGCCACCCGTGGTAACTATGTCGCTTTTGGTGATTACGGTTTGCAGTCGATGGAAAACGGACTGCTCACCGCACGACAGATTGAAGCCGGCCGTATCGCCGCTCGTCAGTATGTCAGTCGCGAAGGCAAACTTTTCGTCCGCGTGTTCCCCGACAAGCCCATCACCAAGAAGCCCTTGGAACAACGTATGGGTAAGGGTAAGGCCGAGCCGGAATTCTGGGCAGCCAAAATCAAAGAAGGCACCGTCCTCTTTGAACTGGCAGGTGTCCCCAAGGACGTCGCCCGTTCGGCACTGCTCCGCGTGGCACACAAGATGCCGTTTAAAGTCCGTTTTGTTGAACGTCGCCACGTTTGAGGCTCTGACAGTTAGAGGACAGAACCATGAAGGCAAGTGAAATCAAAAAGCTCAGTGACGATCAGATCGCTGCGGAAATCAAGACCACCCGTCGTCAGATTTTCGACCTGCGTAGCCAGGCTGTGACTGAGAAGTTGGAAAACCCTGGCCAAAAGAGTGTGCTGCGTCGTGACGTAGCGCGTCTGTTGACCGAAAAACGTCAGCGTGATATTGCTGCGAAAGGCGCATAACAATGGCCCAGACTACTGAAACACAAACTGGACGCGGCCCGTTGGTCGGAACCCTGGTCGGTGTGGTGACATCTGACAAGCGAGACAAGACTCGCAGCGTTGATGTGAACTACTCAGACAAGCACGCCAAGTATGGTAAGTACCTGCGTCGTTCAACACGATACCAGGTTCACGATGAAAACAATATCGCCAAGCTTGGTGATACCGTTGAAATCGCTGCTTGTCGCCCAATGAGCAAGACCAAGACCTTCCGTCTGGTCAAAGTCGTTAACGCCAAGTGATTGTAATCAGCCGCACCTGAATGTGCGTTGTATGAGGATGACGAACCATGATTCAGCAGGAATCAAGAATTGATGTAGCGGATAACACCGGCGCCAAAATCGCCTATGTCATCCGTGTACTTGGACGGTCAACCGGCCGGATGCGTCACTCGCGTCCCACCGCGACCATTGGTGACAAAGTGGTGTGTTCCATCAAGAAGTCACTGCCAGGTAGCGACATGAAGACCGGCACCATTGTCAAAGGTGTTGTCGTTCGCACTAACTACCCCGTGCGTCGTGCAGACGGAAGCTACGTTCGATTCGATCGTAATGCTATTGTCCTCATTGACGATAACGGCAACCCCCGTGGCACCCGCATCTTTGGTGCAGTCGCCCGCGAGTTGCGTGAAAAGAACTACATGAAGATCGTATCCCTCGCTTCCGAGGTGGTCTGAGAAACGGAGATTAGAAAATGCCACGACACATACGAAAAGGTGACACGGTGTTTGTCCGTTCCGGCTCGGACAAGGGTGCAACAGGCAAGGTGATGAAGGTCATCGTTGACGATAACCGTGTGGTTGTCGAAGGCGTCAATGTCCGCAAGAAGCACATCAAGCCTTCGCAGACCAACCCACAGGGCGGAATTGTCGAAAAGGAAATGCCTATTCACATTTCCAAAGTCAGCCCACTGGCTAACGACGGCAAGCCCACACGTGTTAAGTTTGAAACCCGTGCCGACGGTTCCAAGGTTCGACTCGCAGTTCGCACAGGTGAACAGCTCGGCCCGGAACTCAAGAAGGCCAAGAAGTAAGTAAACAACAGAGTTGATCTGTATACAAGCAGGTCTCAACAGGGAAGTCCTAAAATGGCAACTCCACGACTCAAAGAAAAATTCAACAACGAGGTTTGCCCAAAGCTCCAAGAGCAATTTGGCATCACCAACCCGATGGCACTGCCTCGTCTGCAAAAGATCGTTCTCAACGTCGGTCTGGGTAAGCAGCTCGAAGGCACCAAGGTCAATGCGACCGCCAAGGAACAAGTTCTTTCTGACCTGGCAACCGTCTCCGGCCAAAAAGCTGTGATGGTCAAAGCCAAGAAGTCGGTCTCGAACTTCAAAGTACGTGCTGGTTATGAAACCGGCGTGATGGTGACACTTCGCGGCCAAAAGATGTGGACGTTCTTTGATCGTCTGATCGCTGTGGCCATCCCACGTATCAAGGACTTTCGTGGTCTGAAGGACAATAGCTTCGACGGTCGTGGCAATTACTCCTTCGGCATCACTGAACAAGGCATTTTCCCTGAAATTGACATGGCTAACGCCAAGTTCCTTCACGGGATGAACATCACCTTCGTTTTCAAGAACTCGACCAACGAAATCACCAAGGAAGCGCTTAAAACAATCGGTATGCCGTTTGTGAAGCGCGACGAGGCATAACGGATAGGAACGACTGATATGGCGTCCAAATCAACAATTACCCGGAATGACAAAGTTAAGGCATGCGTCGATAAATACGCAGCCAAGCGTCGCGAACTCAAAGAGGCAGGTAACTACCTTGAGCTTCAAAAGCTTCCTCGCGACTCTTCGCCGACACGTGTGCGTAACCTTTGTGCCTTAACCGGCCGATCACGCAGTGTCTACCGTAAGTTCAAGATTTCCCGCATCATGCTTCGCGAACTCGCGTTGCAGGGCAAGATCCCCGGGATGCGTAAAGCCTCGTGGTAAGCAAGATTACCCTTGGATGTCGTAACTAAACAATAGTATCTAACGCAACCACTCACGTTGAGTGACTAGCTGACTGGAGAAGCCAAATGGCATTGAGCGACCCGATCGCCGACATGCTGACCCGAATTCGCAACGCGGTACGCAACCGCTCAGAGCGCGTGGACTGCCTTAACAGCAAAGTCTGTACAGGTATTGCCTCCGTGCTCAAGCAAGAGGGTTACATCAACGACTACGCCGTCATCGAAGATGGACGTCAAGGTATCCTTCGTATTGAACTCAAGTACGGTCCTCATGGGGAACTGGTGATTAACACCATTCGCCGTGAGTCCAAGCCTGGTTGCCGCGTGTACAAGAAGGTCACTGAATTGCCCCGTCCCCTGGGTGGTCTTGGTATCTGCATCGTGAGTACTCCTTCGGGCGTGCTTTCGGATCGCAATGCTCGGAGCCAAAAGGTTGGCGGCGAACTTCTGTGCACCGTCGAGTAAAACTGGTATTCCCCGTCCCTGTTAATGCCAACGATGTTGTTGGGTTGCTGGGGTAACGGATCACACCCGAGGGCTGCTTAAAATAAGCCTGTTCGGAAGGAAAATGAAATGTCACGTATTGGAAAACAACCCATCACGATCCCCAGCGGTGTGAAAGTCGCTGTCAACGGTTGTGAGGTTACAGTGGAAGGCAAGGGCGGTAAGCTCAGCTTCACCCACAAGCCACAGATCACCGTTGCCGTCGATGGCGATACCATCAATGTCACCCGTTGTGACGACTCCCGTGAAGCCAAGGCGCTTCATGGTTTGAGCCGTTCACTGGTTTACAACATGATCGTCGGTGTGACCGATGGTTATGAAAAGAACCTTGAAATCAATGGTGTGGGTTGGAACGGTCAAGTCAAGGGACGTGAAGTTCACCTGAACGTCGGTTATGCTGACACCCGCGTTGTGGGTATTCCTGAAGGTGTCACCGTCGTCTTTGATGGCAACAAAATCAAGATCACCGGTGCCCACAAGCAGTTGGTCGGTCAGTGTGCTGCACAAATTCGTTCACACAAGAAACCTGAACCGTACAACGGCAAGGGGATCAAGTACTCCGACGAAGTCATCCTCCGTAAGGAAGGTAAGGCCTTGGCCGGTTAAGGCTAAAGCCGCATAAACAACCTGGTCCTGCTTTACAAATTGCGAGCAGGCAAAGGAAGGTTAAAAAGATGAAACCACATAAAATAAAAACGCTTAGTCGCAATCGTCGTAAGTCCGGCACCCGCAAGAAAGTCTTCGGTGATGCCCAACGGCCACGTCTGACCGTCTACCGTTCACTCAAACAAATCTACGCACAGATTATTGATGACATGGAAGGCAAAACTCTTGTCTCCTGGTCTTCACAGCAAGCTAAAGCAGCAGCAGGTGGCAACATTGCAGCCGCTACTGAAGTTGGCAAGCAACTGGCTGAAAAAGCTGTTGCAGCAGGCATCACCAAAGTTCAGTTTGACCGCAATGGTTTTAAATACCATGGACGTGTCAAGGCATTGGCTGATGGTGCACGCGAAGGCGGACTCAAGTTTTAACCCCCGGAATGTTCCTCAGTGAATTTGATTACTGATGGAGCATCCGACTTATCAAGACCTGGACTTGAGATGCCCAGGCAATAGAAAGTAATTCAAATGGCTGAATTTCTCGAAGATGCGTCAAAAACGCTTGAATCCACCACTGTTTACCTTTGGCGTAATGCTAAGGTTGTCAAGGGTGGTCGTCGCTTCTCTCTGAGTGCTCTTGTTGTGGTCGGTGACCGCCAGGGCAGTGTGGGTGTAGGTTACGGCAAAGCTGCCGGTGCTCCTGCTGCCATCGAAAAGGCTCAGAAGAATGCTCGCAAGAATCTTAGCAAGGTCGTTCTCAAGGATGGTACCATCCCCCACGAAGTGACCGGCAAGTTCTGTGCATCAAAAATCAAACTCATCCCCGCTGCTCCGGGTACTGGTGTTAAAGCCGGTGCGTCCGTGCGTGCAGTGTTGGAAATGGCAGGCGTCAAAGATTGCCTCACCAAGTCCCTTGGATCAGCCAATCAGAAGAACCTGGTTAAAGCCACCATGCTTAGCCTCCTTCAATTGCAGTCCAAAGAAACCATCGCTTCACTACGTGGCGTTGAAGTGGGCGACACCCATGTTGAAGAAATGATCGCTTCTGGTATCCGCTACATGCCACAAAACAGTGGTAGCGAAAAGGCCAAGGCTCCGGTCAACAAGGTTGGTCAGAAAAATGGTAAGGGCGGCGGTAACCGTGGCCGTGGAGGACGTGGTCGTGGCGGTCGTGATGAAGCTCAAGCAGCGGCTCCCGCAGCAGGTGAAGCACCAGCAACCGAGGCCCCAGCAGCAGAAGCAAAACCAGCTGAAGGCGAAGCCAAGTCCGCTGAGTAACATCAGCATATTGTTTTTGGATATGATTACCTCAGCTAAATGTTGAGGATTTGATAAGATACATCATTCCGGGTAGTTTTACTGATCCGGTCAGGAGCTTAAACAGCCATGATGATTCATGAGATTACAGAAAAAGTCGGTCGTCACAAAAAACGCAAGCGCGTCGGTCGTGGACCAGGCTCAGGTTTGGGTAAGACATGTGGCCGTGGTCACAAGGGTGCTGGCAGTCGTGCCGGCTACTCCAAGAAGGCAGCCCACGAAGGTGGACAGATGGCTTTCTTCCGTCGTATCCCCAAGCGTGGTTTTACCAACTCCATGTTCCGTACGGACTATGCGATTGTGAACATTCAGGACTTGGCCATGCGTTTTGAAGACGGTGGCGAAGTCAATCCTGACATGCTCGTCAAGGCCGGCCTGATCCGCAACAGCAAAGATCCGGTCAAGGTTTTGGGCCAAGGTGAACTGAGCATTAAGCTCAACGTGACTGCCGCCAAATTCAGCGAATCGGCCAAGGCCAAGATTACCGCTGCTGGTGGCTCCGTCATCGAAGCCTGATGGACTAGAGATTATCGACCCATTGGGTCCGAATGATCCCGGTGAATCTCCGGGGGAATAAGATGCTCCAAGCCTTCCTGAATATCTGGCGAATCGCTGAGCTTCGAAACAAGCTCATGTTCACGTTGGGGATGCTCTGCATCTACCGCATTGGTTTCTTCATCCCATTGATGGGGATTGATCAAAGCGCTTTGTCAGACTACGCGGAAAAAGCCCAGGGTTCTGCCATGGGTAATCTCATCAGTTTCGTCGGGATTTTCACCGGCGGTAACTTCAGTCAGTCCACGATCTTTGGTTTAGGCATCATGCCTTACATCTCGTCGTCGATTATCTTCCAATTGCTGGGCACGGTGGTACCGAGCTTTCAGCAGTTGCAGAAAGAGGGTCCGGCGGGGCGTCAGAAGATTACAGAATACACTCGCTACGGTACGGTGGCCTTGGCTGTTGTCCAGGGTGCTTTCTGGATGCGATTCGTACAAAGCCAGCAGCTTGTCTATGCCGACTATGCCGGTACTTTTGCATTTTGGTCCTGCGGCCTGTTGGCGTTAACCGCCGGTGCCGTGTTCCTGATGTGGCTTGGTGAACAGATCGACAAGTACGGCATCGGTAACGGTGCTTCACTGATCATCACCGCCGGTATCATCGCTGGCATGCCTGGCGCCATTGGCATCATTGCTCAAGGCTTTAGTCTCACCGGTGAAGAAGCTGATAAGCCCTACAGTCCATGGACTGTGATGCTTCTGCTCGCCGCCTTTGTGATTGTGGTTGCAGGTTCAATCCTAATCACCCAAGGCCAGCGACGCATCCCCATTCAGCAAGCCAAGCATACCCGTGGCCGCAAAGTCTACGGCGGACAGAAAAGCTACCTGCCACTTCGTGTGAACCACGGTGGTGTGATGCCTATCATTTTTGCATCGTCACTGATGATGTTCCCTAACCTGCTCTTTGGCTGGCTCGGCGGCGTCTTTGAAGGCAACAGCTTCTTTGTCTTCCTGCAACGAAACTTCAGCGATATGAATAGCTTCCCATACTTGGGAACCTACATCGGCATGATCTTCTTCTTTGCTTACTTCTGGACCACCGTCCAGTTCCAGCCCAAGGAGATGGCAACCCAGCTTCGTGACCATGGCAGCTTTATCCCCGGATTGCGTCCTGGCCCGCGTACTGCTGAATACCTTGAAACTGTCATGGAACGCATTACCTATGTCGGTGCCGGTTTCCTGGCAGTGATTGCGGTGATCCCGACTGTGGTTGCTGGTTACTTTGATATTCCCTTTGCGGTCACCAGTTTCCTCGGTGGCACGGGTTTGCTCATCGTCGTGAGTGTCATGCTCGATTTCGTCCAACGAATCGAAGCCGGACTGATGATGCGCAACTATCCCGGCTTCCTGGCAGGAGATGGCGGCAAGGGGCCCAAGATTCGCGGAAGCCGTCCCACCTGATATTTATAGGTGAATCCGGCTCATTGCACTTGGCATTGGTAGTGTTTTTTGATATGATTCTGGGCTCTGCATTTTTGCAGGCTTGGTGCAAAAGGAAGTCAGGCCCAGAGAAATGGCTATTAAACGCAAGACGCGTCAGGAATTGGACAAAATGCGAGCCGCCGGAAGGGTGGTTCACAAGGTCCTTAAGCATTGCAGGGAAGCTTGCAAGCCGGGTGTCACAACCCGTGAGATTGACGAGTCGGCGTACGAAGTATTCACCGCTGAGGGCGCACAGGGATTGTTTAAAAACTATCCCAGTTACAAGCCCGGTGAAGGTTTTCCAGCGAACCTGTGCATCTCGGTTAACGAGGTGGTCGTACACGGGATCGCGGATGACTACAAAATTCAGGATGGCGACATCGTCGGTTTTGACTGCGGTGTGAAGCTCAATGGCTGGTGTGGTGACTCAGCAACGACCGTGATGGTTGGCAACGTCGCCCCGGAAGTTCGTAAACTCTGCGAAACAACCGAAGCCATTTTGATGGCCGCCATTGAGAACATCAAACCCGGCCGTAAGTGGAGCCAGGTTGCTCGGATCATGCAGAATATCGCCGAGCGTGAAGGCTACGGCGTGGTGCGGGACTTTGTGGGACACGGCATCGGTCAAACGATGCACGAAGACCCGAAAGTCCCCAACTTCGTTAGCAGAGATCTGCTGATGAACGACATAGAACTCCGCGAAGGCATTGTGCTGGCCATTGAGCCGATGTGCAATCTCGGGACGGAAAAAGTCAGGACACTGGCTGACGGTTGGACGGTGAAAACCATCGACAACAAGCCAGCTGCTCACTACGAGCACACCGTCGCCGTAACCGCTGATGGCGCCGAAGTCTTGACCGATGGAAACTGAAATATGCCTTGATAAGGCGGAAAGAGAGTAGCCAGTAATGGCGAAGGAAGACAAAATTCAGGTAGATGGCGAAGTGCTTGATGCATTGCCCAACGCAATGTTCAAAGTCAAGCTGGATAATGGGCACGAAATTCTTGCCCAGATTTCCGGCAAGATGAGAATGCACTACATCCGTATCCTGCCTGGTGACAAAGTGACCGTGGATATCAGTCCTTATGACTTGACCCGCGGCCGAATTATTTACCGTCAATAATCACTTGAACGTGATCAAGACAGAGTAGAGGAAGAACCATGAAAGTTCGCTCCAGCGTCAAACGAATCTGTGAACACTGCAAGGTCATCCGCCGTAAAGGCGTCGTCCGCGTGATCTGCACCAACCCCAAGCACAAACAGCGTCAAGGCTGATCCAAGTAAAGGAACGCAAACATGCCCCGTATTGCAGGCACAGACATCCCGGATAACAAGCCCATTCGTATTGCCATGCGCTATGTCTATGGCGTCGGTCCCAAGATCGCCGAAGACATCCTTGCTGAAATTGGCATCGAAGGCCACGTTCGCGCTCATGAACTCACCGAAGAACAATGTGCTCAAATCTCCAATCTCATTGGTGATAAGTACCTTGTCGAAGGTGCCCTGCGTCGTCAGGTTCAGCAGAACATCGGTCGTCTGCGTGACATCCGTTGTTACAAGGGTGATCGTCATCGCCGTGGACTGCCTGTCCATGGTCAACGTACACAAACCAACGCTCGTACACGTAAGGGTCGTAAGAAGACCGTTGCCGGTAAGAAGGGCGTTAAGGGTCAGAAGTAATCTGACCCTTTGGGATGGGCAGTTTGTTTAACGCCCACCTCAAGCATGGATCTGGCCAGACGACTACCCGACTGGCCAGGGAGCAAGAAAGTAGAAGGAACACATGGCAAAGAAAACCAAAAAAGTTCGCAAGAATGTCTCGCGTGGCATCGCTCACGTCAAGTCGACATTCAACAACACCATCGTCACCATCACCGACATGAACGGCGAAACGCTCTGTCAGGACTCAGCCGGTTCAACCGGTCAGAAGGGTTCACGCAAGAGCACCCCGTTCGCTGCGACACGTGCCGCTGAATCTTGTGCCACCAAGGCCAAGAAGTACGGCATGCAGTCCGTCGAAGTCCGCGTTAAAGGCGCCGGTGCCGGTCGTGAATCTGCTGTGACTGCTTTGCAGGCCGCTGGTTTGAAGATCACTGCTGTGGAAGATCACACCCCGATCCCACACAATGGTTGTCGCCCCCGCAAGCGTCGCCGCGTCTAGTCACCCAAACCGCTTGCGGTTTAGCGCTCCAATACGTGATCTGATTCCAGTATCGCTGAATGAGTGCAACGACGAATGACGTATTATCGAAATTTACACCCGCTGACACAGAAGCTTGATTCAGGATTGCCAACAGCCTGAAATTCAAGCGTTAAGTCGGCGGATATCCTTCAAGGGATTGTTGGCAATGGAGACTTTTTATGCGTATTAGATGGCGCAATCTTGAACTGCCCAGCCGTGTTGTGGCAGACGAAAAGTTCACTTCGGAAACCTACGGTAAATTCACCGTTGAGCCCTTCGAACGTGGTATGGGTACGACCATTGGCAACAGCCTGCGTCGCATCCTGCTTTCAAGCCTCGAAGGTGCTGCCGTCACCAGCGTCAAAATCGCCGGTGCCAGCCACGAATTTTCGAGCCTCGAAGGTGTCATGGAAGATGTCACCGACATTGTCCTGAACATCAAAAACCTGATCGTCTCCAGCGAATCAGATGAACCCAAGACGCTGCGTCTCTCCGCTGAAGGCCCCGGTGAAGTCACCGCGGAACTCATCGAAGCTGACACCTCCGTCACCATTGTCAATAAAGATCTGATCCTGTGTTCACTCACCAAGCAGATCGACTTCGATATGGAGCTCAAGGTTGAAAAGGGCCGTGGTTACGTCCCTGCTTCCGAACAGTATCAATCCAACGAAGACCAGGAAGTTGGCATCATCCCCGTTGATGCAATCTACAGCCCGGTTGTCCGCGTCCGCTATAAGGTCGAAGACACCCGCGTCGGTCAGAAGACCAACTACGATAAGCTGACTCTGGAAATCTGGACCAACGGCACGATCAACCCGGAAATGGCACTTGTCGAAGCTGGCAAGATCCTCCGTAAGCATCTCAACCCGTTCGTCCAATACTTTGAAATCGGCAAGGAAACTGCCAGCGAAGCCGCTGCTGCAGCTGCCCGCGTCGACGAAGACCTGATTCGTAAATTGCAGATGCCCATCAGCGAATTGGAAATGTCCGTTCGTGCCAGCAACTGTCTCGAATCAGCCAAAATGAATACTGTCGCTGATATGGTTCAGCAGACGGAAAGTGATTTGTTGAAGGTTCGTTCCTTCGGTAAGACCTCGCTTCGCGAAGTCCGCCGCAAGCTCACCGAACTGGACTTACATCTGGGCATGGAATTGCCCGAGGAACTGCGTCAGCGCATCAAGGCCGATGCAGTCATCTGAGATTAATGATTAGTAATTACACCGACAGGCTTGATGCCTGACGGGGAGGTTAAAAACCATGCGACATAAAGTAGGCGGATTCAAACTTGGACGTGACACGGAACATCGTAAAGCGATGTGGCGTAACATGGCCATTGCACTGTTGACCCACGGCCAGATCACGACCACGGTTCCCAAGGCCAAGAGCCTTAAGCCCTTCGTCGAAAAATTGATCTCCCTGGCTAAGAAGGGCGACCTGGCATCACGCCGTCGCGTCCTCCAGCAGATCGGTAACCCCATCATGGTCAAGTTTGACGAAGACCCCGATGTGAGCCGCAACAAGTACGGCGAACTCGTCGATGGTCCCAAGCTCGTCAAGCGTATGTTTGACGTCCTCGGCCCGCAGTTTGCTGACCGTAACGGTGGTTACACCCGCATCGTCCGTCTTGGCAAGCACCGCATCGGTGACGCCAGCGACCTCTGCGTGATCCAGCTCGTCGGCGATGAGTCCGGCCCACAGGTGTCCGGCCAATACAGCCGTCGTCGCGACAAAGCCAATAAGCGCATGGAATTCGCAGCCAAACTCCGCAAGGGTGCCAAAGCAGAAGCTGCAACCGCAGTGGCCGAAGCCCCGGAAGCTCCAGATACAGAAGCTCCCGAAAAAACCGAAGAATAAAACCGAGCCCTAAGGCTTGGCACGAATACAAAAACGCTCAACGTGTGACATGCACGTTGAGCGTTTTTTAATATCCATGTCTTGACAAAGGGTCCCTTAGTCGAATAATAGATTTCATCAAAACATCTTTTCCGGAGGTTCCATTGAAACAAATTCTTTTCATGTTTATGTTCTGCTTATTGTTAACTGCATGCTCAGCACCCGTGGAGACCAAGCAGGCGATTGCAGTTGATCAGGTCAAGTCCTTCAACACAGCATACCAGGGGCCGAGATATCCCATGGTAGTCGGCAAATTTGAAAACAAAACCCAATATCACAAGGGCATTTTTTACGATGGCAAAGATGATCAGATCGGCCACCAAGCCAAGCAGATTCTCAAAACACATCTGGTTTCGACCAACCGTTTTGTCATGATGGATCGATGGAACCTTAAAGAACTTAAAAAAGAGGCGGAGTTTGCAGGCCAGCCATTGAATGTGACCGCGGGCAAGCTGGTGATCTCAGGGGCAGTGACCGAATTTGGACGTCGTGAAACAGGTGGCGAAGCTTTAGGTGGTGTCCTGGGTGGATCACGTACACAATCAGCTTATGCCAAGGTGTCTGTCTCGATTATTGATGTGAATACCTCGCAGATTATATTCTCTGCTCAGGGAGCAGGTCAGACCAGCTTGACCAATGAGCAGGTGTTGGGTTTTGGTTCAAAAGCCGGATACGATGCAACGTTGACCGACAAGGTTTTGAATCTGGCAATGATCGAAGTTGTTAACCGACTCGTCGAAGGGTTGGAGTCAGGGAAAATCATACTTCCGGGAAAATCTCAATGAGACCATTTATCAAACTATTCACTGTTGCGTTTTTGGCGACAGCAATATTCGGCTGCGCAGATCAGCCAATGTACCATTGGGGGCATTACGAAAAGTCTGTCTATCGGATGTATCACAGCAAAGATTTTAGTCCATCTCAAGAAATTATGATTCTGAAAAAGGATATTGAACAGGCCAGAAAGAAGAACAAGTTAATGGGGCCAGGCGTTCAAGCGCATTTGGGGTACCTGTTTACACTTGAAGGTGATACGGTTGCAGCTACTGAGGCGTTTAATGCTGAAATTCAAGCATTTCCCGAAAGTAAAGTCATGATCGAACGCCTTTTGAGGAATATGCCATGAAGCAATTGATCTTAATATTACTATTTGGGTTGTTGGTCAGTTTTACTGGTTGTGTTGCCCAGCGTCCGATGGATTATCGTTCTTATGTCAAGCACATGCCACGGTCGATTGTGGTGTTGCCACCGGTCAATGAGTCCGCTGAGGTTGCTGCTTCTGAAGCATTTCTTTCTACAATCACCCAGTTACTTGCGGAAAAAGGTTATTACGTTTTTCCAGTTGCTTTGGTTGATCAGCATATGAAAGAAAACGGCGTGACGGTGCCTGGTGAAATGCACAAGGTTAATCCTGCGAAGTTTAAGGATGTTTACGGTGCTGACGCCGTGATGCTCATTCATATCAAGGAATGGACGACAACCTATGTTGTGCTTGATTCTACGACCAAGGTAACGCTATCGTTTGATCTGGTTGATACGCAAACCGGTACATCGATCTGGAAGCAGATGTCAACATATGCTTACAGTTCTAGTCAGGGTCAAAGTAACTTGGCCGCTATGGTCGTTGCGGCAACGATTCGGGCGATTGCCAGCACTGCGGTTGACTATGAAACGCAAGTGTCAAGATACGCAAATCATGTAGCATTTTATAATGTCAATTCAGGCTTACTCACCGGCCCAATGCATCCCAAGTACCAAGAGTCTAAAGTGGCTGTGCAGGCCAAAATTCAAGCAATCCAAAAATGGGAAGAGGAACATCCTGAAGAATCAGTTGCTGCAGAATCCTTGGAGGATAGTGGGTCTTGATTCACTTCAAGATTGATTTATTACCCATTCAACACCGAAAAGTCCGCGAACAACACATAGATTGTGGCGACTGCGATGAGTAGGGCGATGCCGCCGGGTAAGGCGAATCGCCAGGGGGTGATGTCGACGTCGCCGGAGTGTTTGTGAACCCATGCTTCCTTTGTGGGGGCGAGTTTGCCGATGATGAGCATCATCAGGATCAGCGAGACAAAGACGATGCCCAGGAAGTGATAGTCGTTGATGACTGTGCCAGCGATTGGCCCGTCACCAATGGGAACGAAGTAGCCAAATGCAATGGCAATGAGGCCGAGGATCAAACCCAGCTTCGCAGCGATGGGCGGGACATGCTTGGTGAGTAAACCGACGATGACCACTGCAAAAATTGGGATGAAATACAGGCCGTTCATTTTTTGAAGGTAGGCGAAGATACTTGATTGGCCGATGAGGATGGGAGCGACGATCACCGCGACGATTGCAGTGACAATGCCGAAGTACCGACCGGAGCGTACGACCTGCATTTCGCTGGCATCACGTTTGAAAATATTTTTGTACAAGCCGATGCTAAAGAGCGTGCATGCACTATTGAGTGCGGAGTTAAACGAGCTGAGAATCGCACCCACCATCACTGCGATGAAAAGCCAGTCAATGGAGCGGGCAAGACATCACGCACGAGTCTGCCATAAGCCATGTCGCTTCGCATCTGAGGGTCCGCTGAATACAGGTGATAGGCGATGATACCTGGCAGGACGAGATACAACGGGCCAAGCAGTTTCAAGCCGCCACAGAGGATCACACCTTTTTGCCCTTCACGCAGATTTTTAGCACCAAACGTCCGTTGGATGATTTGCTGGTTGGTTGTCCAGTAGAACATGTTCAACAGAAACACGCCGGTGAACAAAGTTGGGAAGGGGACTTCCTGAGTTGGCCCGCCGATGGAGTTGAAGCGATCCGGGTTGGTTTTGATCAGTGTTTGGATACCTTCGATCATACCACCCCCATCAGCGACTTTGGTTAAGCCGAAGTAGACGATGAGCAAGCCGCCGGTGAGCAGGCCGATACCGTTGAGCGTATCGGAAACCGCGACCGATCGCAGCCCACCCCATAGTGCATAGACAGAACCAATAAGTCCGACCAGAGCAGCCGTCAACGCGATGATCACGAAGTCATTGTCGATGCCGGTCAGGGCTCGCATATCGACCATTTCGCTTAGACCTCTAGCCCCGGTATAGAGAATGATGGGCAGCAAAATCCCCGCATAAGCAAAGAGAAAAATGACCGTGGTGATGGTTTGCGTACCATGATCAAAGCGTTCTTCGAGGAGTTGAGGAACGGTGGTGATGCCACTCTTTAGGTAACGTGGCAGGAAGAATAATGCCATCGCTACCAGCGCGATGACAGCGACGACTTCCCATGCCATGACGCTAAAACCATCTTTGTACGCCGAGCCGTTGAGTCCGACCATCTGTTCGGTGGAAAGGTTGGTTAGCAGCAATGAGCCGGCAATGACAATGCCCCCCAAAGAGCGTCCCCCCAGAAAGTATCCCGCGGAAGTACTGTGATCATCTTTGTGAGTCAGCAACCAAGTGAGGATACCAACCAACGCTGTGAAAAAGACAAAGGAGATAATAACCATGTGCGATTCCTGTGCGAGATGGATGTGGGCGAAAGGACTGATGTTAATTTTACATCCATGCTCTCTATCAACAAAGAAAAACAAGCTTTGGTGATAACTTAAATTTATTTTAGATATGCAGACGCAGGATTAAGGTGAGTATTTTTGTATCATAAATTTCAAGTTTATTGGATAGTGAATATCAATTTGATCCCAGCTATGAATGCGATAGCTGCTTCTATACAGCATTGTTTCTTCCGGAGGGTGCATGTCACAACTCACTTCAGAATCCATCGAATCACAGGACCCATTACTCAATGTGGCGGAGTCGGTTTCGGGACTTGATGAAAAACAGCTTCTTGAACTTAAACAGACAGTTCAGAACTTCACCCATAAATGTGTCAACTCTGCTCAAGCCAGTATTCATTTTGTGTACTATTCACTGGCGATGATACTGGGCGTTGCAGCTTCGGCGACAGTCTATTTTAATTTGCAAGGTTACCATTACCGAACCACATTTATTCTGGCAGTACTCATCCCAGCCACGCTATTGTTGCTCGTCTACTGGAAGATTCTTCGGATGATGATCAGCTTGCCCGATCAGGTGAATGATGTTGTTCAACATGTACTTGAAATGAAGTCCGTCTATCGGCAAAAGCTACCCAAGGTTTACGAACTGCGAAAAGGAATTATTGGCCGGGTGAAGTTGTACTGGTTTTTAGGCAGAGTCTTGCGCGATGGGATCAAACTATTCAAAGACGGCCGTGATCTGCCCCGAAGTTTTGTGATGTTAGCTTTGCTTGGCAATCCACTTTTCTGGATATCTTTACTTGTCTGTTTGTTGGTTTCCTACGGCTTGTCAGCGTTGGTGCTTTTAACGATTTTGATACACCTGACATTTGGCATCTGATCAATTACAGAAACCTGTCGCTTACGCCGAATACTTTTCCGCAATAGGGGATGGATCGGTCTACTTGGCCTTCTACACTTACCAACATTGAAGCGCATGCATTTCATCCACCGTTGGCCTGCCATGTCTGATGCGTGGCGGCGTTGCTATCTATTTGTCCATCAAGGAGCGCACACAATGATATGGATTACACGAAGTCTTGGTTCAAAACGTGGCATGAAAATGCTTGGCATATGCCCCATGCTCGCAATGCTATTGTGGGTCTTGGGACTGACCGTTGAGTCGCAAGCGCAAACGCTTTCATGGGCACCGCCGGAGTTGGTTAATCCCATTACAGTCAACGTCACCAGTTCCTATCGCAGCTTGAATCTTGATACCAATCAGGATTACATCATTCAAATGCCGACTACACCGCTGACGGCTAATGGTGGACTGAATATTATTGGTGGTCACAATGTCGTCCTCATCGGCGGGGAGATTCGTTTTGACACGCCATTGCCCGATGGTTTTCATCCGACGGCGCGTCGCGGTCTGTTCGTCAAGCAGTCCACGGGGACAGTTCACATTGAAGGTTTACTCATCACCGGTGATTATCTGCTCGAAGGCATCAACATCGACATGCGCGATCCCAATGCTGTTTTGCAATTGCAGAATATTCGTATTGACACCGTTACCGGTTCATATGATGGCAACCATGCAGACTGCGTGCAGACGTGGGGTGGCCCATCGGAACTGCGCATTGATCGAATGACCGGCCGCACGACGTATCAAGGTTTTTTCCTGCATCCAGAGCAGTTTGCGGACACCACGCCAATCCTTTTTGACATGCGGAATATCAACATCATCGGTCTGCCCGGTGCGGCTTATCTCTATTGGCAGGCAACCGACTATCCACTGGTGACACAGAACTGCTGGGCAAGTCCGGATGCCGATTCGCCTTGGCCAACCGGTGTGCTTTGGCCCAAAAACGATCCGGTATGGGGGGATGTCCAACAAGGTGTCCCGCCCACCGGAGACTTTGTCACCACCAACGTCGGTATCAACTACGTGTCCCCTGGATACCAAGGCACATCCGCGTTTGCGTATGACGATTTTAATTCCATCACAGGATTGAATCTCCAAGGCAGCAGCATGCAATCCATTGATGATACGTTGGTACTTACATGGGGTGATCGCCAAGGCGCTTCGGCTTGGCAAAACGAAAAACAACCCGTGGCCAACGGCTTTGAAACCATGTTCGAATTCTGCATCACCGATCAACACAACGGCGGGGCGGACGGCTTTGCACTGGTGATCCAGAACGACAGCAATACCGTCCTGGGGGCAGGCAGTTACCGATTGGGTTATGGACATGATATTTACAACAGTCTTGCCATCGAGTTTGATACTTGGCTCGACACGTCCGTCAGTGACCCGAATGACAACCATGTGAGTATTCACACACGTGGTGCGTTACTCAATTCACCTGACGAATCCTGCTCGATTGCATCAGCAACACCTTCGGTGAATCTCTCCGACGGCCAGGTACATCTAGTCGATGTGCTCTATGAGGATGGCACGCTGTATGTCTTTATCGATGATATGAACACGCCAGTGATTGAAGTCGATTATGACCTTGAAAATCTTGGACTCGATGCGGGTAAAGCATGGATCGGCTTTACCGCAGGTACGGGTTGGCGATACCAGACACAGGAAATTCTCTCATGGTATTTCATGGGTTACGAATGATCTGACAAACACCACGCTATTGCACCGCAGAATAATATGCCTTGTTCTGCGGTGTTTTTATGCGCATCGTGGTCAGTCAGTCTGAGCTTCATCTGTAGTCGTTGCTGTGGGTGTTGGGGACGGTGGAGGGTCGAGTACGGACATCGGCATGCCGGTGATGAGTTGGTAGAGGTGTTTGGGAACGCTGGTGTTGTCCTGTGTCTCTTTGAACCATGTGGCACCGACTCCGATGGCGGAGATGGGGACATCTGCTTTACTGTGTCCATGGGTGGTGAATTTGTAACCGGCTTTATGGGCAGCGAGTTTCAGGCAGTTTTCGGTGAATTGATTGTTCTTGCCATGATTGTGTTTAATGGGTTCGCCACTGAGAAGTGCGGTCCAGGTTATTTTCATCACTTGGTTGTGTTCATCAGTAAACGGATCGAGTCGGAAATGTTCCGTGGCCATTTGGATGGCTTGTTCATATGTGGCCTTGTCTTTGACGAGTTGTTTGAGTTTTGATTTGAACTGGTCATAGCTTTGGTTGAATCCTGCCAGATAGGCGGCATTGGGTTTGCCGATTTTTTGCATGCCCCCGGTTTCATGATCTGCGGTGACGATGATGAGGGTGTCGTCGGGATGGTCATTGTAAAATTTCATGGCGACTTTGACGGCATCATCCAGTGCGGTGACTTCCCGGGCCATTGTGCCGATGGCATTGCCGTGACCTGCCCAGTCGATCTTGCCACCTTCGACCATCATGAAAAAGCCTTTGTCGTTGTCCAGCAGTCGAACGGCATGGCTGACAAATTCTGCCAATGTGATGTCCTTCTCATTGCGTTCCAAGTCATAGGGCAGGGGTGAACGTTGAGCATTGGGACTGTCGTTTAGCGCGATGACACGCATGCCGGGTTTTTGTTCTGCCAATGCGCCGAGCGTTTGGGTGATGATAAAGCCGTTGGTCGTAGCTAAATCCAGATTGTTTTGTTGATCGTTTTTAAGACCCGCCAGTCCGCCCCCAGCAAAGTATTCAAATTTCGACTTTGCAAGTTGCTCGGCAATTGGGAAATACTCAGAGCGATTGGCTTGATGAGCATAAAAGCAAGCAGGTGTCGCATGATCGAGTGTGACCGTGGACAGAATGCCGACTTTTAGGCCGAATTGGTGAGCCAGTTCCGCAATAGTGGGAATGGAAGTTTTTAAGTCAGGCAGCAAACCGATGGCACCATTGTTGGTTTTATGTCCACAAGCCAATGCCGTGCCCGCTGCTGCCGAGTCGGTGACTTCGTTGTTCGCTGATCGTGTGTGTATGTATCCCTGAACAGGCAGTTGGTTCATCAATAACGTTGCATCAGGATCGTTGGTGATTCCTTTGAGATATTGCTCGCCGACTTCACGTTGCAGTGGCCCCATCCCATCACCGATGAAGTAGAACACATACTTGGCGCGCTGTTGTGCGTAAGTCGTATGGATCGTACCCACGCATAGCCAGGCACATTGGAGCAGAAGAATCAGACACAATGTTAATCGGTGGTGACGCATGGGGAATCGCAATCCTTTGGAGATGGTTTAACACATCATTGTACACCACAGGGCAGCAGTTGCCATTTGATTCATATGAAAAGGATGTCAAATGGATATTCGGTTTTGCATTAAAATCAGCCGATACCGTCTTACTCACTGAGTATCGGGAAGGTCAATGCGCCAAACGGCGTGTCAGCATCAAGCGTACCGGACATGGTGTAGCTGGCTTGACCACTGCGGATGATGTTCAACGCGCCCAGTCCCAGGCTCATTGCATTAAACGAGATTGGAATCTGCAAGGTCTGCTGTTGACCCTCGGTGAAGTTCAGGGGCTTGGTGACTTTTGAACTGACGACATTTTTACCGCCGATGCCAAAGTCATACTTGAGTTGTTTCATCTTCACAGCAAAGTCGTTGAGATTCGTCACGTTCAAATTAATCGTCGCAGTGGCTTTGGACAGTGAAACATCACCCCATTCGACACTTTCCACCGACACCTTGGGCACCATCGGGACTGGTAGTTCACCTTTGCGATTTAGTGGCAGACTCACCGCACCAATACCCGGCACGTTGGTCGAAAACTTCACGTTCGCATCATAGGCAACCACCTGCCCGGGCCTGACCGTCTGAGCAAGACTCAGCAGCGACGCATAGCTCACCTTCACCGGTACATGGATGACCGATGAACTGCCTGCTGGGATCGACTTGTCGGACTTGATGTTGCCGGAGACAAAGTCGATGTTCTGTGTCGCCAACGCATAGTCCAGATTCACATTGGGAATCGACACCTTGTACGGATTGTTCACCTGTACCGCCAGGTCCACCGTCGCATCGGACAATGATAAATCAGCCAATGAGACCGACTGTAAAGACGCAGTGGGCTTGGGCACCACATCAAGCAGCGAGTTGAGCGTTTCACAACCGGTAAGTGTCAGCAACGAGAAGACCATCACCAATGACAGTGACAAACGAGAAAATGTGTTGGACATGTTGAACCTCATGAGGGGGAATGTGTTGAATCGAGGCTATCCATGATACGCTAACTGCGTTTGAAAGTGATGATGAATTTTTAAACGGGCAACAGTTGCTCTTGTGGTGATTGAGCCTATCATGTCACATGATCTTGGCAATGGAGACTTGCAGATGAGTACATCGACCCTGTCATTACGTCTTGGTGCAGCTTGGTATCCCGAACACTGGCACGCAGATGACATCAAACGTGACATCGATTTGATGCAGGAGTTGGGCATTAACTCCGTTCGCGTGGGCGAGTTTGCATGGTCGAAATTCGAACCCGTCCAAGGTCAATTCAACACGCAGTGGCTTGAGGAGTCAATGGACCTAGCACATGCTGCTGGGATCGGCGTGGTGCTTTGTACACCGACCGCAGCGGCGCCGGCATGGCTCTTTGCCAAGTATCCTGATCTGGGCTTCGTCAGACCTGACGGCTATCGCTATGGCCATGGGGGCCGTCAAGCTGCTGACTACGCACACCCGGACTTTCGCGCGCATTGTCAAAGCATCACCACCGTCATCGCCAAAGCGCTGGGCAAACATCCATCCGTCATCGCCTGGCAGACGGATAATGAATTGTGCGGCCATCAAAAACTCAACGTCTCCGAGCATGCCGTTGCCGGTTGGCATGAATGGCTCAAGCAACGTTATGTCAACATCGACAAGCTCAACGCCGCATGGGGCACGCAGGTCTGGAGTCAGGCGTACAACAGTTTTGATCAGGTTCCGCCGCCGTACCCCTTGGCCAATTGGGCGCACAATCATTCGCTGCATACTGAGTATCGCCGATACATGTTGGACAACGTATTGAGCTTTCAACGCCAGCAGGTGCAGATTATTCGGGAGCATAGTGATGCACCGATCACGCACAACAGTGAAGACAGTGTGGACGAATGGGATCTGACACGTGATTTGGATTTTGCATCGCAGGATTTATATACCCGCGAACGTCCGCTTGGGAACATCCTTTATCGACATGATTGTTTCCGATCCTTGCTGCCGGGTAAGGGCTTTTGGGTGATGGAAACAGAGTCCGCCGGATGCCTTGATGATGACCTGTATCCAGAGGGCAAACTCGCCAACTTTGCGATGGCCTCCTATTGCAGCGGCGCAACGGGGCTAAGCTATTGGCCCTGGCGACAGAACATCAGTGGCAGCGAAATCGTCGGACATTCGTTTATGGTCTACGCCACCGGAGACAAAGCTACCGCATGGGACGGCGTGGCAAAAGTCTCAGCATTACGTAAACAACTCGAACCGATCCTCAGCACATTTGAACCGGCGCCGGCATCTATCGCATTTGTCCGATCCGAACGCAACGGCAACGCTTACTACATGGATCGCATCGCAGGCCTTGAAGCCAACTTCGATTTTCGCGGTAAGCTCGAAGCCCATCATACAACACTACAAGCCATCGGCACTTGGCGGGACGTGGTCTTTGATCAAGCGGATCTTTCGGATTATCGCGTGATTGTCTCGCCATACTTGCCTTACACATCCGCTGACTTTCTTCGGCAGATGCAGGCTCATTTACAAAACGGTGGCATCTGGATCGCCGGCCCGTACACCGGCTATCTCACCGAGTATCACACCAATCCCACCAACGCATTGCTCGGTGAGTTTGAACGCATCTTCGGATTCCAAACCCGGCATTGGGTCAAAATCAACACCTTACCCGTCACCTTGGCCGATGGCACGCAAGCAACCTCGAGTATGCATGCCCATAGCTTTGAACCGTCCAACGAAGATGAAGTCTTGGGCAGCTACAACGGAGCTGGACTTGCTGGCCAAGCTTGGGGATTATGCCGTAAAGTCGGCAAGGGGACGCTGTACATCTTGGGTAGTGAATTGGATGACGTTGCCCGTGAGCAGTTATACAAAACTGTCATGGCACGTGAAGGTATCAACGGATATATCATGCCCGAAGGTATCCAGCGCATCCCGCAGGTCAGTGGCGATGGCAAACACGCATGGGCCTTGGTGAATAATCTCACCACGGATCAGACGATCCAATTGCCAACAACAGGTTGCGATTTATTGACTGGTCAGCCGGTGGAGCAAACACTGAATATGCCCGCCAATAGCAATGCGTTTGTTGTCTTCGATCAACCGGTGTTGGGGTAGTGCCAATTTTATCCGACGAAGAATTTTAACACGTCGCAATGATGTATAGTGCGCCTGTCCTGATGCTCATCTTTGGACGGCTATGCATTGGCTTAAGCCATAGATTTGAGTTGACGCCATTTAACCTTTATAAGTGGTTCAACACTTAGGAAACCCTATGGCAAAACTCGAAGACCAACTTGCGAAGCTCAGTCAATTGCAGTTTGAGAATTCAACGGACACGGCATTGAATAAGGCCAACTGCCAGCCACTCGCCAAAGCGCTTAAGGCAGCGAGTAATCATGTGGTCGCCAAAGCAGCTCAACTCGTTGGCGAACATCGACTCCATGAACTCACCGATGAATTGGTTACTGCGTTTAATCGTTTGATGACCCAACCTGCCAAGCGAGACAAAGGTGGCAACGGACTCACCGAGTTGGTCAAGACGCTAACCTTGCTTGGATACCAGGATGCGGACTTGTTTGCCAAAGGTAGTTTCCATGTTCAGATGGAACCGGTCTATGGCGGTAAAGTGGATGTCGCAGACCATATGCGAGGCTGGTGTGCCCAAGGGTTGGCTCAAAGCAGTGGGGCTGATGCACTGACACATATCGGCCGACTGTTGGCTGACCCATGCCCGACCACGCGAAAGGCAGCAGTCCAGGCTGTGGAAATCAGTGGCAGGGCGGATGTCGGACTCCCGCTGCTGAATTTCAAGATCACTGAAGGTGACGATGACCCACAAGTCATCGGCCAATGTGTCACAGCCATACTGCATCTGACTGATGGGCAAGGTCTGGATTGGATTAAACCCTTGATGGATCACTCCGATGACGCAGTGATTGAACAGACCCTTTTGGCGATGGGGCAGTCGAGGCATACTGGTTTATCAAAAATTCTGCAAGACTTTTATGAGCAGACACTTGAAGCAGATATTCAAAAGGCGACACTATTAGCCTTGGCCATGCTTAGGACGGATGAGTCACTGGGATTTTTGGTTGATCTCGTCGAAGACGGCAGTGTCCGAGCAGCAGAACAAGCGATTGATTCCTTGTCTATCTATAGCTATGACAGTCGTTTGAGAGAAAAATTGATCGCACTCTGCCAAGAGCGAGACGATTTGTATTTGAAACAAAAAGTTCAAACGGCCTTTGGTTCCTGAGCCATCATGGCGTTTAAGTTTGATTGGATGAACTTTTTTGGGAACCGATAGCTCACTCAAATCCGAATATTGGATGCGTAAGTCTTTGTTATTTAGACTTTTTTACGTCCCAAAGCAATTATTCATTGGCATTAATCGACTAAATTTTGTTCATTAAAGTTGACAGTCGCTTAGGGCGGCGCCTATGCTTGATTAAAGCTTTCATTAGAAAACTAATCCTTTCATGAAGGCAAACTAAAGGTTTCATTTTGAAAGACCTGGACAACGATGGTTAGAACTCGCAACAGACCCACACTCAAGGATGTCGCCAAGTTGAGCAACTGCTCAATCGCGGTGGTTTCTACGGTCGTGAACAATGCTAAAGGCAACACACTGGTCAGCGATGAGATGCGTCAACGTGTCAGTGAAGCTGCTCGTGAGTTGGGATATCGAGCTCACTTTGCATCTCGGACCCTGAAGGAAAAATGCAGTCGGACTTTGGGTGTTTATTTTCCTCCGCTTCCTTGGGCAGGTGCTGGTTATGGTTATGAAGGTGCGATGATCCGTGGCGTGGAAAAGGCATGTCGTGAGTTTAATTATGACTTACTGCTGGTGAACATGGCAGGGGACAACGACGCTCAGTCATGCATGGACAAGTTTGCTGAAAGTCGCATCGACGGTCTTGTACTTATGAATGTCGACGATCAGCATGACTGGGTTCCCAAGCTTTTGGAGATCAGTTCCAACGTTGTGGCAGTGGACTATTCGGGTAAAGTCGATCACCTCAATGCGATGCTTTTTGACAATGCCGCTGCCGTACGACTTGGGCTTGAACATCTCCAGTCACTGGGTCATCAACGTATTGGTTTTATCAGTTCCTGTAAGAAGCATATCCATCAGGACACCTTTGAACGCAAGCTTGCATTCTTTGATTCCGTCAAAGCGATGGGACTTGATGACGATGAAGCGTTGATTTTCGACAGCAAGAAAATGGGGCGATCCATTGAGCCTGAAGAAGATTGCTGCACCATTGAAGGGACTAAGGCTGGAGCCTATTTTGCGAGTCTGGGAGATAAGCGTCCCACAGCAATCCTGGCTTATAACGATTTGTCAGCCATTGCCTGTATGAACCATTTCATGTCCGTCGGTATTCAGACTCCCAGGGATGTAAGCATCATGGGGATTGATGATATTGAACTCTGCCAACGTGTGTACCCGACTCTCACGTCGGTGTCACACCCTTTGCCGGAGATGGGTTACACAGCAGCATCCTTTTTGATTAAACACAGCGCCCCGGAACTCCGTGAGAAGCATTCAGGAAAAACCATCCGAAAGGTCTTCGGACCTACGCTAATGGCGCGTCAATCGACGGCGAATTGGGAAAAGTAAAAACACATGTTCACTGCGCTCGCAGATACATGTAGATCATTAGGCAGTTACAAAAAACGGTCATCTACTTGGTGGGGCTCAGGTCATAAACCATCAGAGAGGAACTCTCAAATGAAACGTCAGTACATACAATCTAACCTTAATAATGGATTTACTTTAATTGAACTATTGGTAGTAATCTCCATTGTTTCGCTGTTAATAGCGATTCTACTTCCAGCCTTACAAAAGGCTCGTGAATCGGCAATGACTGCAAAATGCCTAAACAATCAGCGACAATTGATGCTTGGATTTGCAATGTATAACCATGATTTCGATGAATATTATCCAGTGCATTATAAGAAATTCGACCAGATTGATGGCAAGTCTGACGCTTGGGTTCCGTGGTATGGCAAAGCATTTATCGGGCAATACGTCAACAACCGTAATCAATGCTCCAGTGCGTTTCCTCCAGCGAAGCAAGTTCCCTCCAATGATGTGCCTTGGTGTCCGACCGTCAAACCCAACCGTTCTACCGTTGCGCTTGCGATAGGTATTGGGTACAACCAGTATGACGGAAATTGTCTGCACAGCTATATCAGCAATTGGCATAAATCCCAGGGGTATCACATCATGCGTCAGAGCGCAATCAAGAAACCCACGAACTTGTTCATCCTTGCCGATGCTGATATCAAAGAGAAAAGCACATACCGCATTCGTAGACTCAGCCCACATGCAACCGAGCCTTATGCCACGTTACGGCACAGTGATTCCGGCAACTTTGCATTTGCTGATGGTCATGCACGAACAGTCAAAGATCCGGTAGCGGAATATTATGCCGACACACTTGACTCCTCGGCGTTTTAATTAACCAGTTGGCAATGCTTTGAGATTGATGTGTGTTTGGGGCAAACGTTAATATATTGACGAACGTTTTCTCTGAACCTTGATAATCAATATTAAAGTATCGACATAGGGGACTGCTACCGGGAAGTCAATGGTATTCCAGTCAGTAGTCGTGTTGCTTACCGAACCCATTTCGGAATCAATTTCTACTGACACCTCATGTGGGCCCAATATCAGCTTTGCAGAAGGTCACACTGCAGTCATTCCCGATATGGTGGATACCGTGGCGGACAAATCAGTTCTCCTCAACACCAAGTCAAAATAGTGATATGTTATTTCCGTTGATGTGGCATGATTAATACACTTGACAAGCGTGGATCGCAATGATCCAAATTTTATTGATCACTTGTTTTTGAAAGATGTTTAAATGAGTACATTGGCCCTCCGTTTGTTTGACCGATTTATTCTCTCTGTCGTCTGTCTGTTATGCATGGCAGTTCCTGCGATGGCTGATGATGCCAAGTCGTTATTCACGTTTGAAGATCCGTATGAGGTTTCATCTGTCAAAACCCAGAAGTCCGAAGTGACCCGCGTTGAAGTTGAAGGTAAAGCGGTTCTGGAATTCACGGTTGAAAAGGGCTCCTATCCCGGTATCACATTGGAGAACAACGCCCTTTGGGATGCCGGCGATGCAAAGGGGTTGGCATTTGTGGTAACCAATATCGGTGATAAAAATTGCGGGCTGCACGTCCGTGTGGATAATCCCGGTGAATGGGGCAAGGCGCCAACTAACACCAGTCAGACTTGGCTTAAGGCAGGCAAGTCCACGACCGTCAAGGTGATCTTTGGCAAGAATTATGGCCACGACGCCAAGATGGTCGACGCACGCAAATTAGTCCGCATGCTCCTGTTTGTCCCCAATGCCAAGGGCGGCGAAAAAATCCGACTCTCGGCCATTAACCTTATTGCTGATGATGGGAGTTCGGCAACTGCTTCATCAAGCACCGCATCGTCTTCAAGTAACAGCACCGCATTTCGCCCTGGTATTGAAGGGATTCTCTGTGACTTTGATAAGACCTACAACGAATCTTTGATCAAACTCGAAGGCACCAGCATGGACCTCGTCGATGGCGATGACGGTAAAGCACTCAAGCTTTCGATCCCTGCGAATCAAAGCTATCCCGGTATCCGTTTTAATGCTCCCAAAGGCGCCTGGGACTTGTCGGACTTCGGTGGTGTTCAAGTCACCGCGACCAACAACGGAGCCAAGGCGACCCGCGTCTTCCTGCGTTTGGACAATAAAGGTGAACACAAGAAAAGTCCATGGAACACGTCGTATGTCTCCATTAAGCCCGGTGAAACCAAAGATGTCACAGGACTCTTTGGCAAGAATAATGATGGCCCCGGCTATCCGCTTAACTCTGCACGTGTGATTGGTGTATTGGTTTTCACTGACCGTGCCAAGACCGACACCTCGATCACCATTGATAATCTCAAAGCCTTTGGGTCACCTGCTCCAAAGGTCGCTTTGACCGTGCCGCTCTCCGGTGAGATGGAATATTTTGAGGAGTCCTTTGACATTGCAACACGCACCAAGGGACAGGGTGCCAAGGGTGTTCACAGCAAAGGCAAAGTCGAAATTACATTTAACGGCAGCGAAAAATGGCCGTCCTTTAGCATCATGCCCTCTGGCAAATCATGGGATCTGACAAACTTTGAATCCGTGCAAATGGAATTGACAAACACCGGTGACACCGCTGCCAATTTCGGCATGCGTGTCGATAATCCCGGTGCCGATGGCAAGAAAAATTGCAACTCCGAAAATGTCTCACTCAAGCCCGGTGAAACCAAAACCGTCAAAGTCACATTCGGCAAATCGTGGGGCAACAAAGGCTTTGACCTGGACACCTCAAACGTCGTGAACATCATGATCATCGGCCCAAGTAAAGCTGCAAAGGTCACCATCGACAACCTCAAAGCCAATCGCCTCCAATGGGCAGAGCTTCCCGAATGGTTGGGCAAGCAGCCTCCAGTAAAGGGTGACTGGGTCGTGACACTCAATGAGGACTTTACCGAGTCAACACTCAACAAGGACCTGTGGAATACGCGTATGCGTTATGACGGCCCGCTCAAGGGTGAACTGCAGGTTTACTCAGAAAAGAACCTGTCAATCAAGGATGGCAATCTTGAATTCCTCTGCGAAAAGAAGCACGGTCATCAATACGATGACCCCAAGTTGCCCACGCGGGATTACACCACTGCGGTGATCCAGAGTTATGACAAGTTCACACAGAAGTACGGCTACTTCGAGTCTCGCTTCAAAGCACCTACCGCTCGTGGTCTGTGGCCTGCATTCTGGCTAATGCCGGATCGTGGCCCTGAGGCAGGTGATATCTGGAAACGTGGTGCCACCGAAAAAGATGGCATGGAAATCGACATCTACGAATACCTTTGCGAATGGGGGCCCGGTCGCTACAACGTCGCAGCTCACTGGGATGGCTATGGTGCAAACCACAAGTCATGGGGCACGTCCAACCTGTTCCACCTGCCAACCCAAGATGGCTATCACACCTTCGGCTGTCTCTGGGAACCGGGGCGTCTGGTCTTCTACGTCGATGGTAAACAGATGGCAGAATTCAAAAATCCACGCGTTGGCACAACGCCAATGTTCATGATCCTAAACGTCCAGACCGGACGCTGGGCCACCAAGAACATCGACGACTCAGCACTGCCCGACAAGTGGCTCGTCGACTACGTCCGCGTTTGGCAGCTTAAAGAGCGCATCGAAAAATAAGGTTCCCCAATCGAATCTGCAGACATATTCTAAACCACCGTGGTTAAATCAATCACGGTGGTTTTGTTATTGGCCTCATCCGTAAAATCTGTGGGTCGGTATTGAAGTGATCGCACAAGGATTTGCTGGCCAGGGAGCTTCCGCTCCCCGGCCCCTTTGTCGAGTTCATGGCATTGCTGTTTGCAGTGGGCTTCAAACAAGACACACAAGACATCGGTTCATGGGGGGCGATGTCACGCTTGTCCATTGCAACCCCGTCCGCGCCATGCGGCATGGATGGACAAAAGAACCTTGAGCAACGCCGGCCACTCACCGGTCAATTGCAGGAGACCTGTACGCCTCGCTCCCGACCTCGGAAGCCCGGAAAGTCCCATGAACCCAATCCGCGATTTTTTGTCCGTATCCGCGGGCTTCCGGGGGAGCGTTCGCGGCGTAAAGGTCTCCCCGATCAACCGGTGAGTGGCCAGCGTTCCCGTGCTTCGGATAGGCGTGTGACGTTCGTGGCATCAGTGCGACGTACTATCTCAACGGTGCAAGTCTCCAGCCCATGAACCGATGTCATTTTTCTCTTAAACCAATCAATCTGTTAACAGTGATGCCATGAACTGGCATGCAAAACCAAGACCTGCCGAATACTATCACCCTCAAATTTTGCGGAGCAGCCTATTTTTGATGCAGGCCTTAGGACAGTTTACCAAGTAGCAGATCAATCGCCTGGCCAACAGTTCTGATATCGGCGGCTTGATGGTCCGTCACATCGATGTTGTAGGTCTCTTCGACCTGCATGACGAATTCAATCATGTCGATGCTGTCATAGTTCAGATCATCTTCAAACAAAGAGTCACGTGAGACTTCATCAGCAGCGATTGAAATATTCTCAGCGACAAGTGTAATGATCTGCTTCTCGATATCAGCAGGAGAGATGGATTGTGTGGTCATAGTGTTTACCTTTCTGCATGTTGGGACATGGCGTTGACAAGTTTGCGGATGGTTTTAAAGTCCGGCGTGGTTTTGCCTTTCTCAATGCGGTTAAGCGTCTCCACGCGCACGCCTGCAAGTTCCGCCAACTCCTTCTGGGTGATACCTGCTTTGGTGCGACGTTCAACGAGGCGTTGTGCCAGGCGTTCATCACTGATGGTCATCTGATCGAGGGTGTCCATTTTGCGGGTCTTGGGGCCATGCTCCATGAGATGAAGCAATTCAGACTCAGGCAAAATGGCGTAGCTCTTGCCATCGAGTTCAATACGTTGGTATCCGTTTGGTAGTGATTTTTTGCTCATGGGATGAGTTTAATGAAATTGATATAAAAGTCAATATTGATAAGAAAGACAATATTGAAAACAAGAGAAAGTTGGAATGTTATCTGACCTTCGGTCGGCCCGTGTTGACACAACACGGCTCGCTTTCTGAGTTCACGGCGATTGAAAGACATAAAAAAACGCTGCTCGGTTTGAGCAGCGTTTTTAATGTTTTGAAATAGCTGCGACACTTCCGGGGGCGTGTCGCTGATGTCTTGTGTGTTTACGCGTCAACAGCGGGGGTCGGGACCACCGGGCAGAAGCGGGAGCCTTCCAATGGGACGCGACGGTTCACGGCAGGGCCCTTGGGCAGGTAAGGCATCAGGACATAGCAGATGGCAACGACGGCAAAGTTGCCAGGCAGCAGCCACCAGCGGTCAAGGTTGAAGTACACAACCAGGCCGGTGAGCAGGAGCATCATCATGCTGATGGGGATGAGGCTCTGCCATGCCAGTCGCATGAGTTGATCAAAGCGGAATCGCGGCAGGGACCAGCGGATGACCATCGCCAAGGCGATGAGCGTGGTGATCTTGGCACAGAAGACGCTGATTTTCAGGACCACTGCAATGATGCCCCAAACCATTGTGGTTGGTTCACCAAGTGCTGGGAGGATTTTGACGAAGGGGAGAATATCCCAGCCGCCAAGGAACAGTAGACTGAAGATCGCTGCACTGGTGATCATGTGGAAGTATTCGCCCATGAAGAACAGTGCGAATTTCATGGATGAATATTCGGTATGGAAGCCGCCAACGAGTTCCTGTTCACATTCTGCAAGGTCAAACGGTGCACGGTTACATTCGGCTAATCCGCAGATGTAGAACATGATTGCCAGGATCGGTTGGTAGAAGATGTTCCACACGCCGCCTGCCTGGAATTCGATGAGGTAGTCAGCACGTGCTGTCCCGTACATGAGGATGACGGTGAGGATCGTCATGCCCAGGGGGATTTCGTAGCTGACCATTTGAGCGGTCGCACGGAGTCCGCCGAGGAACGAATATTTGTTGTTGGATGCAAAGCCGCCCAGGACCACGCCGTAGACCGCCAGTGAGCCGGTAGCCAGGACGAAGATGATGCCGATGTTGACAGGGGCACCGCCGATGAGCAGGTCTGTGCCGAAAATATGCAGGTATCCGCCGAAGGGCACGATGATCCAACCCACAAGGGCAGGGATCAACGCAAGACCTGGGGCAAGGATAAAGAGCACCTTGTCAGAACCGGGGGCGATGAAGTCTTCTTTGAGAAAGTTCTTGATCGCGTCGGCAATGGGTTGACCCAGTCCCCAGAGACTTTTGGGCAGTCCCGGAATCTGCAAGCCGTAAGGCAGGCCTGTCCGGTTGGGGCCAAGGCGATGTTGAATCCACGATGCAATTTTGCGTTCAAGCAGGATCAAATAGGAGATCGAGCCGAGGAACACGTGGAGCATCACGAGCATGGTGATCAAACTGGCAATAAACTGTGCGCTCATATTGAGTCCAGATACATTTCTATGAGGATTGTAAGTGTACTTTTTAGCCGCAAACGCCTCAGTTAGCAACTTCAAGTCGCCAAGGTTTGTACAATGTCAGGGTTGTTTTTGAGCGGATTGCAGTCGTTTAACTTTGGGCAGTTTGCTCCTTTGTCCGGCTTGTGGTTCCAATCAATGACATCGATCACGCCAAGCATTTGAAATTCCACGAAAACGATCGCATGAAGCATACCGCCACTGACAGTTCATCCAAGAAGCAAACCGAGTCCTTTAAGGAAACGTTTGAGTCGATTGTGATGGCCTTTATCCTTGCCTTTGTCTTCCGCGCGTTTATCGTCGAAGCCTTTGTCATCCCCACCGGTTCGATGGCTCCGACGCTAATGGGACAGCATGCGGATGTGACTTGCCCACAGTGTGGCTATAACTTTGAATCAGACGTCCCCAAGACAGGCATTTACAAGACACCAACTGTCGAAGAACCCTACACTGCGACACTTACCTGTCCAATGTGCAGCTATCCAATCAAAATTGATGCTTTGAATCAGGTACGTCCGGGTGACCGTATTTTGGTTCATAAATTTATCTACAACTTCTCAGAGCCCAAACGCTGGGATGTAGTGGTTTTCAAAAATCCCGCAGAACCACAAGCCAACTTTATCAAGCGTCTTGTGGGGCTGCCCGACGAAAAATTGTTCATCATTGATGGCAATATTTACACACAGCCCAACGCCGAGCCAGACTCACCTTGGCAGATTCAACGCAAAACCCAACGTGAAATCGTCCAGCGAACCGTATGGCAGCCGGTCTATCACAGTGCGTTCTACCCATTGGACGAAGGTGCCTCACCGGATCGTGAAAATCAATGGCAGTTCCCATGGGTCGCGGACATGCCCCAGAGTATTAAACGAGTCAACCGCACTTGGCTCCAATACGATGGCAGTACACCCACAAGACTGGACTTTGATTACAAGCAATTAAGCACCAGTCAGGTCAACATCTTCAACAAGTCCGTCAACAATGCCATTGGTTGGTATCCCTACAACCAACTCACCGGGGAGAAATCCAACGAACCCATTGAAGATATCCGCATCGCGATCAAAGTGGTTCCTGAGCCCAAAGCTGATATCGCAAAGCAGGGCGTTGGACTCACGTTTATGACCACCGGGCGAACAGATGGTTTGATTGCTGTTCCCATTCGTGCGGTGATAGACCAGAAAGGCAAGATTACCATTGCCACAAGTAGCAATGAGTCGCCTGACACATGGCAGCAGCGTGCCACATCACAGATTCAACCGTTGCCTTTGGATCGCGCAAGCCTGGTGGAGTTCTGGTTTGTTGATCAGCAGGTCAGTCTCTGGGTTGATGGGCAGAGGATATCCACATGGGAATATGATGTCCCGATTCAAAAGCTTATCCAACGTCCCGGGGCACCGATCTTCCCGCAGACTTCAGTACAGATTCAAGGGGTTGCTGCAACGATCACGCAGTTGGATTTGGACCGCGATTTGTATTATTCATCCGGCCCCAATCCATACCGCAAGGCTTTAGGTGTGTTATACAAAACCGGGTCGGATCGTCATGGTGAGCCGGCAATGCTTCAAACCGATCAGTTCTATTGTCTGGGGGATAACAGTCCGTCAAGTAGTGATGGGCGATTCTGGACTGATGTGAATCCATGGATTGAACAACGCATGCTCAGCGACAAGAAGCAGGTCACCGGCGTGGTCCCACGGGAACTGATGATTGGCAAAGCATTCTTCGTCTACTTCCCCGCGCCTCATCGCCTCACGCCCACGACCATGGGGATCATCCCCAACTTTGGCGATGTGAGATTTATCCATTGATGTTCAATACATCTCACGTCAGTCACACGTCACCAGATGAATGGATTGGTTAGGGTGTGCTGTTGCGGTTTTTAAGAACCGGCCATAGGTAATTCATAATTCATCAATCACGAAATTCAGCCCATTGACCTGTCGGTATTTGTACAGATATCCAAAGCGACGCAGTGCGACAGTGGCATGTCCGTCAAAGAACAGGACGCTGCCTCGGCCGTCATGCCAGAGGCCGAAGTTGCTTTTGTCTACGCCAGCATGAAGCGTGTAATACGGGATGCCACCGCTGGAGCCTGTTGAGGCGCAACCATCAAAAAGCCAGACCAATTTGCTCAGTCCATCGGTAAAGGTTTCCGGTGCCGTGCCGCTGGCTATGTTGCCATTGTTGGTCAAGACCGAGTCGAAACGGAAGTTGGTGGTGAGTTTGGTGGTGGTGTTGCTGATGTTCACGCCTCGCATGGTGTAGCTTTGGATGACTTTGCTGTAGGTTCCGTCACGTGATGCACTGGTCATGGCGTCTGGGCAGACTGTGCCATAACCATTGCCTGGTGTCGGGAACATGGGCAGGTAATTGCCCATTGCCAGAGCCGTTGGCCAGTAGCGGTCGGTGCTGGTGCCTGGGTCAATATCCCAGTCGGGATCGTACATGCTCATTGTCCAGCTGTTGTAGTCATTGGAGTAGACCATGATTGCTGTACCACTGGATCGAATGTTCGCAAGACAGCCTGTCATGCGAGCCGCGCTGCGCGCTTTGCCCAAAGCAGGCAGGAGTATGGAGATCAAAATCGAGATGATCGAGATGACTACCAATAGTTCGATGAGCGTAAAAGCGTTGCGTGGACGTAACATGATCGGTCTCCTGCAAGGCGCGGGGGTGTCAGATGATTTGAGAAAATGTATCAACTTCACCGCACTTACAGGCCGGTGGATTCACCAATGAACAGGCTCGGTTGCTCAGGTTCCATGAGGATTGAGCCTTGCCAACTGGTTTCTTTGAGTTTCATCCATGAAAGGGATTGTTCGAGGTATTGACTTGCATCACGTGCTTCAAGACAGGTGATGGAAGGTTGCAGATAGCGATTGACTTCTTCGCCGTTGATCGCAGAGATCAATACATCTTTGCCAACGGTTAAACCCGCATCGGCAACCGCGCGACTCGCTCCCACCGCTGCATTGATTGAGCAGCAGAACAGGCCATGGGGCAGGTCTGTCTGAGCGATGGGTTGGATAGGGCAGGGGGTCTGCTTTAAATAATCCGACACCAGGTCATATGCATTGTGCATGGTCATGGTGTAAGGCTTGAACTTG
Source organism: Phycisphaerales bacterium UBA7800 (assembly GCA_002480565.1). GTDB lineage: Bacteria > Planctomycetota > Phycisphaerae > Phycisphaerales > Phycisphaeraceae > UBA7800. Next base: position 104,426 of record DLCK01000087.1, read on the forward strand.
GCGGTAATCATGTCTCCGCCGATGTCGGTGTCGCGTTTGAATTCCCACCATTGGCCGATGCGCGTTTCCATCGTCGGGCCGATGGGTTGAGCGACGACACAATCAACAGTCTGTAAATTTTTAGCAGCAAAGACATCAAGCAGTTGACGGATGTGGTTAGCCGGGAAGCAGTGGATCGACAGTAAGTCCGCCCAACTGTAATCCTGCCCGACGATGACAAGGTGCGGATACCGCTTGAGTCGATCAATGACCGGCTTGGGGAAGGCTTCGGGCCCTGGCAGCAGGAAGACGCCATCGAAGTTCTCCGCCGCCTGAAAGATGGCTGGGTCATCCGAGTGCACATAGTCGATAGGGCGCAGTTGGACACCCAGTTTCGCTGCTGCCTTTTCCAAAGCATACCGCCAGATATGCATCTCCGAGGATGGCCATGCCGGCGTCAGAAACGCCACGCGAGACGTTTGCGTCTCCTGCTTTTGCGAGCAGAGCACCCGGCCGTTTTCGCCACGCATCAAGACGCCTCGATCAATCAGATGCATGATCGCTTTGCGGGCTGTGGTTCGCGAGACACCAATCTCCGATGCCAGATTCATCTCCGTCGGCAAGTCCTCGCTGACGTAATCTCCATAACGGATTCGTTTTTCCAGCAATTGAGAGATTTGTTTGTACTTGACCATGAGTTAAAGACTCAAAAAAGATTCACTTGGTGTATCTGACTGTAGGCGATCCCAAATGCGTTATCAAGTGAATTGTAAAATTTAATACAAAAAATGTATTAAAAATATCTTGATGCCTGACCTGTTTGGGATGTTTTGGCTTAAAATCGTATAAGGCTATAAATTAAAGTTGTTTGTGGGTTTTTATGAATGGTTGTTGATGCTTTAAATGGCAATGGTAAAACCTTTTTTAAGGCATGGAATCAGAATGTAATGGTAGAAAAGAAACATTTCGTGTCTACACTTTGATGGAAGTTTCGGGCGGGTATGTCTGGAGCTAATGTTTAATCGTTAAGGGAAAAGTCAATGCAGCGTCTACTGATATCAACTGTGTTTTGCGTGATCTGTTTGTTTGAATCCATGCTTGGGGCAGCAACGGATCCGGTTAATGGCGAGCAATATGACAACACGACCTTCACGGTTAAAGCAGGGGGCACAGAACTGGCGGTTCATACCTATGAGGATATGTATTACGTGACGCTGCCTTGGACTGGCCCGGTTTTCATGTCGGTGACGTGTATGGACAACAAGCCTATTGAGCAGGCACGCATCCGGCCTGTCCGACTTGGAATCCCAGGGACGATCAGTCAATCCAATCTCAGCTTCCAACTCGATGAACCCCATCACCTGGTCATCAGTATCGACAAGCTCCGCAAGTTGGTCATTGTCCCGCAACTGCCCGATCCCGACCGCCCCGATCTGAGTGACGCAAAGGTTATCAACGTCCAAGACATCGGTGCAGATGCCACAGGCAAGATGGACAACACAGCCATCCTCCAAAAAGCCATTGATGATCTTCCTGCTCAGGGGACGCTGTATTTCCCCGCTGGCCTTTACCGGACCGGCTCATTGAATCTCAAAAGTGACATGACCCTTTACGTTGACGATCAAGCCGTCATCAAAGGTTCCGACGACTTTAGGCTTCACCAATTCCGCAAGAGCTATCTGTACTTCATCAAGGTCGAAGACGCTCAGAATGTCCGCATTCTTGGACATGGCACGATTGATGCCAATGGTGGTCCGATCCGTCGTGCCTGGCAGGTTGAAAAAAACAAACGCAAAGTCGCAGGAAGAAATTTCCTCTCGGTTAACGTGAAAAATCTCACCCTCAAAAACATCACCTTCCGTGAGTCCTATTCATGGAACGTCCACTTCGTGGCATGTGACAATCTCCATGTTGACCGCGTCAAGGTCTTTTCCAGCATGACCAACTCCAATGGTGATGGATTGGATATCGATGGCTGTGATGGCGTTCTCGTGGAGAACTGTTTGATCTTTGCTGAGGACGATGCCATCACCCCCAAGATTGCATGGACGCCGCGTCACAATGCCAAAAATTTTGTCATCCGTGATTGCGTGCTTTGGTCCCAGGCCGCAACAGGTATCCGGCTTGGTGCCGAGGCCAGTGGCGATGAGTATGCCAACATGCTTTTTGAGAACATCGACTTTTTACGAGCCAACACCATGATCCGCATCTACAACTACGATTGGGCAGACATGCACGATATCGTTTTTCGCAACCTGTGGATTGAGGAGTACACGCTTGATGTACAGGACCTGGGCTTTGATGAAATCCAGCGCACCAAAAAACGTGATGCCGGCCAGACGTACCTGTTTTACATCTACATGAAACCGCGCGAATCTCATGTACCTGTAGGTATTGTCCGCGATGTACTGATTGAAAACATTCACACAACCCAGATCGTCAAGTCCAAACTCTTTGGCCTGGATCGACTTGATGGGACAAAGAGCGTCCGCAACATCACCTTCAAAAATTACAGGGTCAATGGCCAATGCATGACCGATCCCAAGACCTTGATGATCGGGATGGAAGGTAATTGTGAACCTGCAATAGTCGTATGTGATTAAAACCGCTTGCGGTTTAGCCATACTTTATTTGATCTTCGTCACGCTGATGATACTCGTCATCGCATGTGTGTCACCGGGTTTGATGGTGACGATGTTGTGTCCGGCGTTGACGGTTTCCACGCAGAGCATTTGAGGCCATTCGTTATCCGCCATGTCCGGCAGGGCTTTACTCTTGTTGATCCATGGGTTCCAGACCACGGTGGCATCGGAACCTTGCTTGGCGATGCTGATCTCGCGGTTTTTCGCTTCGTCGATAATCATGCACGTTGCCTGGGTGTCGCAGAACACGCTGTCGAATTCACCGGTGAAATGCAATGGGCCATCGGGGGCATGCGTGTCGACGCCTGCGACTTTGTCCAGGTAGGGGCGTCCTTCCAAACCGACGACTTGAACATTGTGAATGTCGCTGACACTAAAGTAGCTGTGCAGGGCTTCGGTGATTTTCAGTTCTTTGTCATCGGTGTTTTGGGTTTGCAGAGACATGCTTAATGTCTTGCCAACGGTGATGACGAAACGGGTTTTAAACTCAAACGGCCACAGTTCGTAAGTCTCATCATTGGACTCTGTAGCCAGAGTGATGACGATATTGCCTGCATTGTCTTGTGCGATGGATTCGACATCCCAGGCTTTGACACGAACGATACCGTGGGCGGGCATGTTTTCATCGACAAGGTGTGGGCCAAACCATGGGAAGCAGATGGGGACGCCACCCCGGATGGGTTTGCCATCTTCAAACCAGCTTGCCGAGTTCATAAACAGCACGGGTTCTTCGCCTGTCGGTTGCCAATGGGTGAGATGTGCGCCGTGCAGATAGACCGTTGCTGTGGCCAGGGGACTTTTAACTTCGATACAGGGCAGGTCACCTTTGCCAGTGGTGAAGGTGACAATATTATCAATGCCGAATTGTTCGTTGAGTTGTTCGATGCTCATTTTGGTTCTCGTGGTTGACGGTAGGTGTTGGAAGTTTGAAAGTATAAACGATCAAGATGAGTGAAGCGCTAAACTGCACGCGGATTTGTCATCCAATTACTCTGGCAGTCTTGTCGATAGGCGCACAAAAAAACCGCTGACGTTTGTCAGCGGTTTTTGAATTGATCGTTTGGATCGTCGCGTTATGCGGCAGCTTTTTGAGTGATCGGCATCCGAGCCTTGGCCAGTTCGACGAGTTGGTCGAATGCGGCGGGATCGGCGATGGCAATCTGGCTGAGCATCTTGCGGTTAAGCGTGATGTTGGCTTTCTTCAGGCCGGCGATGAAGCGGCTGTAGTTGTAATCACGAGCTTCGCATGCAGCGGAGATACGAGTGATCCACAGAGCGCGGTAGTCACGCTTGACGAGTTTACGGTCACGGGTCTGGTAGACACCTGAGCGGATGACGGTCTGCTTGACTGTACGCCAGGCACGACTGCGGGAACCGCGGTTACCTTTAGCCTGTTTGAACCAGCGAACTTTGGATTGGCGACGTGCTGCGCCTTTTTGTGCACGGGGCATGAGTAGCTCCTCATTAATTTCACGCAACGGCGGGGATCAACTACATGTTGATTCTTGGCCCGACTTGCTGTGCGGTACAAGACAACTCACCAGGAGTTGTCGAAATAAACAATTTATTCTGCGGCAGCGGCTTCGGTGGTCACCGGGGCGACTGACTTGGCATCACCACGCTTAAGCGGACGGTGAAGCATGGCAGACAAGCGACCCATATCGGCCTTGGTGGCCAGGCTCTTGAGCTGCAGGTGACGGCACTTTTTGCCGGACTTGTGGCTCATCAGGTGACCGGAGAAAGCCTTTTTGAACTTGACTTTACCGCTTGCGGTGACCTTGATGCGCTTCGTAAGGCCTTTATGTGACTTGAGCTTAGGCATTGGTGTCTTCTTTCTGGATGCAATTTTCGTACAAACGAGCCGAGCATTGTAGCAGAATGCATCCTTGATGCAACTGTCTGTTGGCACGCTCAAGTCAGACTTACTGTAGCAGAATCAATTCACCAGGTTGGATCGCCAAGTCTGTATCCGGAGAAATGGTGCTGGTTTGCTGGCAATGACCCGCAGCTGCGACACGCCAGCAGGAGATTGCCGGCGGGGTGAAGGTCTGCAGTGTTTGTGAGTGGTTGTATGCCATGTGGATGGTTGGTTTACCAGGTCGGGTGATCGTGATTGCCAGTACGCCGTCTGCCAAAGGTTGTGTCTGCAAGCCATAGGGTTCTGTCCCGACCTTGGAGGCGCTAAGACCGTAGCCAAAGGTGTCGCCCGCAGCGTGACTTTGTGATGACACGTCAGCCACATGGACCCATGCTTGACGGGTTTTGTCGTTTTCGGTGATCAGTTCGACGGAACTGACCTGTGTGCCGAGGAGTTGGTATTGCAAGCTGCCACTGGTGAGAAGCATTGGATTGGAGGCATCCGCGGAGATGTCATGGCTGACACTCAGGTACCCGCGTGGCAGGGCGTTGTCGGTGTTCACATCCGCATAGATGCTAAGCCAACCCGCCGCTCCTTGATCGTCGGCAAACCAGAGTTGCGTCAGCGTCCAATCGCCAGATGCCGGTTCAGGTGAGTTGGCGAAAAATGCCTGTTTGGGTTGGTATTGCCATGCGTTGGCGATCCAGTCCGTCCCCACGAGACTTCGGCGAGCAGGCAAGGCATCTGTCCCGGCAGTGATGAGACTTTGAGGTCTGGCGTAGGCATTGTAATTCTGGTTACGCAGCACCGGCAGAGCGACCACATTCAGATAGCCTTCAAAGCCAAAATGACTTTGACCGCTGGCGACACTGATTCCGATATGGGTGTCTGCATAGGCTTTACCCGGGAGTACAACCTGCCAGTCGCCTTTGCGAAGTTGTGGGCCATCGAAGTTGGTGTTGTAGCGAATCAGGTCCGCGCCGAGTTGTTCATTGCCTGGGATTGTCGGGTCCCAGAAATACATGGGGTAGTACGAGTACATGTAGCGTTGGCCGTTGTGATCGCGACGATATTGAGCCAAGGTGCGTGTTAATGGATCACGGGACAGGCCAGCTGCAATCTCCACGCCATGGATCGGCCCACCGGTTCCCCAGTGATGTTTCCACCATGGTGCCGAAGCACCTTCCATCAAACCGTTGGCCAAAGCATCTTTGGAATACGCTGCGAGTTTGATAAGCATTTGCTTGGCCAGTGGATCACGTGAAAGCTGGTAATACCGTCCAAGAAAGCTAGCATCAAATCCGTAGTAAACCTGTGATGGGCCGGATTCACGGATGTAATGAAAAGCGCCGTTGACTTCCTGCATCTGCTGGGATTGGACGACCAGATCATGAGCCATCTGTGTATAGCGTGTGTCGTTGTATAACTGTCCAGCAAGTTGCAGGATGGCTGCGGATTGATGCAGGGTGTTGGCAGCAACGGAGGTCCAGCTGCTGGGGTTGGCATTGTCCTGGTAGCTTTTTTCTGCGATGGGTTGTAGTGCATTAAGCCACTGTGTGATTTTTTCAGCAGGCGGGTTGGTTGCACGCTGCCACATCCGAATGCATTCGAGATTGGTCAAAATGCTCCAGAAGGTTTCCTGTTTTTCAACGGTTTGTGCCACTGCATAATCCATGACAGTGATTGCTTGTTCGCGTAGAGCTGCGTCTGCAAGCAGCTGACTTTCAGGAGCACAGGTTCCCCAAACCAGCCAGAACGGATTGGTATTCTGACTGCGATCGCGTACGGCATTGCTGTTGGCCAGCGTGACATAGGGATTGTCCGGAGACTGGATGGCATCGGGATTGCCGCACCAATCATCACCGCCGCGAAACGCGGGGCTTTGAGCAAGGATAAGTGATGCGATGCAGCATATAAGGACTGGCGCAAGGATGAGAAGTTTGTGCGTGAACATGGGTGATCCTGTTTTGATATGGGGTTGCAAATGTAAATATTGATGATGTGACAACAACTGTTTTGACATAGAGATTAATAGTTTGGAGGGGATGGATAGTCTTTCCTGATCCAGTATTTGGCAGGTGTAAAAGCACTAACCAATGGAAGAACATCCGTTGAGACAGCAGTGACCTGGCCATCAAGAAAACTCATATTCACAGCGTTGTCACGATGTCGGGGATCAAGCGTCCCATTGGGAGCCAGAGAGAATTTGCCGTCTGCATTGATGCTCAATCGTATACCGCTTTTGGCGTCGACAGTGAAAACTTTGCCTTTGGTATGGATGTAATCACGCAGGCGATACGCTGGCCAGATGGGAGCTTCCCCGCCGGAGACTTCGCCAAGGCCGGTACTTACCAGATAGGAAGGAGAGTTGGTCGCGTTTCCTTCGGGCTTGGTGGGGCAGTTGAAAATTTCACTGCCAGGTGTCTGTGGGTTGGGCATGGATGTTTTGTTACCCACAAAGCGTGCCAGGCGATTCATGGTGGACTTGGTAGCGTATTGATTGCCGCTGTTGGGATTCGATGCATTCCAGCCGTGGGGCAGGTAGCCGTTGCTTTCATCGGTGTACATCACGCTGCCCAGGTAGAGTTGGCGTTGCTGGTTGAGACAGATGACACTGCGTGCAGCTTTACGGGCATTGCCCAGTGCAGGCAGCAGGATGGCGATGAGCAGGCTGATGATGCTGATGACCACGAGTAATTCAATCAATGTGAAAGCATGCTTCCGGTTCATGGGAAACTCCTGTGGTTTAAACGATGTTTTCGACGTTAAGGCGTCGGGTTTCCGCCACAAGACTGACGGATGATTAACTGGGGGGCGACCCAGACGTTTTCTATGGGTTTGGTTTTTGAGTCGGTTAGATGGTTGATGAGCAGTGTCGCTGCCTGTTTACCGATCTGGTCAGCCTGTTGGCCGATGGTGCTCAAACGAGGGCGGATGTATTGACCTTCTTTGAGATTACCCACGCCGATGACTGCGACATCATCGGGGATTTTGTAGCTGTGGTCGGTGAGTGTTTCAATCGTGCCGATGGCTGCCATGTCAGTGGATGCGAAGATTGCTGAGAATTTTTGTTTGCTTGCCAGGAGTTGTTTGACACCTGCCTGGGCGCCTTCAAGTCCAAAGTCGTTTTCGACTTCCACTGCAATGGGCTTGAGGCGGGCATTGTTCATTGCTTTGAGATAGCCTTCGTGGCGTCCCATGCTTGACGAGCAAATACTGCGTGAAAACAGATGTGCGATTTGCTTGTGACCCAGTGAAATCAAATGCTCGGTAGCCATTTGTCCTATGTGAATGTCATCGACATCAACGAAGGGGATATCAATGCCATCGGCCTGCCCATCGAGCAGAATCATTTTGACTTGAGCTTTGAGCAGTCGCTTAAGTAGCGGTTGGTGATCCTGCCACGCCGTGACGATCAAGCCGTCTACGCGACGTTGCCTGAGCATCGTGATCTGTTTGTCCAGCAAGGCAGCATCACTGTGAAACTGACAAATGAGCACCTGATATCCCTGTGCCGCAGCTTGCGTTTCTATGGCATCAAGAATCTGAGGGTAAAACGAATAAGTCACCGACGGGATCACCACGCCAAGTACATGTGTTCGCTTGCTGCGAAGGGATGCAACCAGCGCGTTGGGTTGAAAATCATACTTGCGGACAAGCTCCATGATCTTCTCACGCTTCTGCGCACCGACCTTGTGTTCACGCCCGTTTAGGACGTGACTCACCGCGGTACGTGAGACGCCAGCCTTATCAGCAAGTTCCTGTATCGAGATCATCAGATGCCCGCTCCAACTAAAGACATTGTGTCGGTCGTGATATAAGTATCATATGTGACCTAGTCAAAAAGTCTACTATCTGCTCTCGTTTATTTTGTGTCTGTTTCCGGAATCGGTTCATGGGGAATTATTTTATTGTTACATCGTTAAGAGTGACCCCCGCCCAAAATCAGGCAAATGCAAATAATTGTTACACATTTTTTTGTGTTTGGCAGGATTCAATTTCAACCTGTGCCGTCTATCCCAATCAGGAATGATCTAGTCACGGTGCACAGTTTTTTTTCGGCACATTGTGCTGGTTTTTCTAAATTCCGAAGGTCTTCTACCCCAACGTCGCAGCCAGAGGGGCCTGCGGGAAAATGACGACACGCAAGCACAAGCGAGTTTGAGATGAAAACGAATTTGAAAATGATCGTGATGAGCTGCCTGCTGGTAGCAACATTCAGCAATTTTGCACAAGCTACTCTTACACATCATGACTGCAAGTATGACGGCACCGTCGTCGTGCGTGACTCAGCATTGTCCAGTAGCTACTACGTCGACGGCACCAAGTCCACTGACCTGCGTGTGGAGAAGAGATCCAGCGGTTACTACAACATCACAACAGGCGCATTGAATTTGGATATTCGCAACAAGTCCAACCCCGGTTCCGCCAGTTCCAGCTGGTATAATTTCCAAGCCTATTGCATTGAAAAAACACAAAGTATCAAGTTCGGCCATAATCCCAGTGACACATACGGTTATGGCTATGATGTGGTTGACCTTTCAGGCTACAACGGCATCAGCAATTCAGAAGTGAGTTTTTTAGGCAAGCTTTGGGCCAACGCCTTTGATATCTCCAAAACCGGTGCAGTGCAGGCTGCTGCTTTTCAGGCTTTGGTCTGGGAAATGGTCTATGACAGCAGTAACGATCTGGACGACGACAACTTCGACCTCTACCGCAATAACACCTTCACAAAGGACGTGTACGAATTAGCCAAGGATTGGACTAAGAACATCACTGATGGTATCTGGACCGACTCAGTTGAACTATTTGTCCTCAAGAGTGACTGCTCACAGGACTTTATTACCACAGTGCCTGAACCTTCAAGCATGGCTCTGGCTCTTATCGGTGGCATGATGCTCCTTGGCCGCGGTCGCCGTCAACGTGTCGCATAACACAATACACATCGCACATTCCCATAAGGGACGCAGTTAACCCCTTGTGCAACACAGGCCCGGTCGCAGAGACGCACTGGGCCTGTGTTTTTTTGTATCAGTGATTAGTGAAATAGCTGCGACACTGCGTGTCGCTGATGCCTTGCGAATGACAGGGAAATGAACATTAAAAAAACCGCGTCACTTGCTAAGCACATGACGCGGTTTTGATATTCAGATTTTTGTCGAGAAGAGCATTAGGAATCGACTCCCTAATCACAAATCCCTGTCTTACGCTTTGTAGCGGAAGCGTCCGCGACTCTTGACGATGCCGCGTTTGTTGGCAGCCATGTGCTCAAGAATATGGAACAGCGTTTCGACTTCATGGGGCAGGCCCATTTTGTCAGCGATCTGCTCGATAGTCAGATTCTCGCCGGTTTCCTTGAGCCAATTGACGACTTTGCCTTGGAGTTCAAGCACAGTCGTTGCTGCTTTTTTACCCGCTTCAACGCCGGGTTGATGATAGGCGTTGATGTTCACCAGTGAAGCATAGAAGCCCACTGCACGTTCAAAGAGTGCAATGAGTCCACCCAACGCCTGGGCATCGAGTTTCTTGAGGGTGATGGTGATCGAGTCACGACCCTTTTCGGTCAGTGCGGTACGGGTACCTTGCCAGAAGCCGTTGAGGTAGTCACCACTGGTCACACCTTCTTCAACATCTGGGACGACCTTGGCAATGTTGGGCGCACGGTCTTGGAGGACAACGATGAAGGTTGCAAAGAAGTTGTTGACACCTTCACGCAGTTGCTGGACAAAAGCATGCTGGTCGGTTGAACCCTTATTGCCATAGACAGCGATGCCTTGGTTGACTTCGTTGCCTTCAAGGTCGAATTCCTTGCCGATGGATTCCATGACCAACTGCTGGAGATATCGACTCATCAGCAGCAGGCGGTCTTTGTATGGCAGGATCACCATGTCCTTGGCACCGACACCACCGGTTGCATGAAGCCACATCAAAGCCAGGCGAGCTGCCGGGTTTTTCTTGGTGTCTTCCAGGCGGGTGGACTTGTCCATCTCCGCAGCACCTTGAAGCAGTTGATCAATATCAACACCTTGCAACGCAGCAGGCAGCAATCCGACTGCTGAAAGCACGCTGGTACGACCGCCAACCCAATCCCACATCGGGAAGATGTCGATCCAACCTTGTTCCTTGGCCACATTAAACAGCTGTGATCCGTCGGAGGTGACTGCGACCGCTTGCTTGGCGAAGTCCAATTTCTTGGTTGAAAAAGCGTACTGGATTTCGAGCATGCCGTTGCGGGTTTCTTTGGTCCCACCGGACTTGGAGATGACGATGACCATCGTGCTTTTGAGTCGTGAACCCAAATCAGCGATCACGCGGTCAAATCCATCTGGATCGGTGTTGTCAAAGAAGTGCAACGCCATCTTGTCGCGCTTGGTCCCCAGGCAGTCGGAGACCAGTTGTGGGCCAAGAGCCGAGCCACCGATCCCTACGATCAGCAGGTCGGTGAAACGTGAGGATTCAGGCGGGACGATTTCACGGTTGTGAATCTTGCCTGCGAATTCCTTGATACGCAGCACGGTCGATTCGACTTCGTGTGCGATCTCATCGTTGGGAGCAAGATGCGGTGTCCGCAGCCAATAGTGTCCGACCATGCGCTGTTCGTCGGGGTTGGCAATATCGCCAGCTTCCAGGCCGCGCATGTCTTTATAGACTTGTTGCATTTTCTCTTCGTGATCAGAGAAAAACTTGTTGGGGAAATCGACTCGTGAAATATCCAACTTCATGCCCACGCCGGAGCATTCACAGAGATATTTACGATAGCGACGCCACAATTCCAGAGAATCCATGGCAGACCTCCTGAGAGTTTGAGTGATGCGAGATTAAAACTGACTGTGTGTTTTCTGAACAATCAGACGGTAGCGTTTATTCTGGTCCGATTCATATATCTCAACCAGTAACGCGGGAAAAGAACGATCAGGGCGGAAGAGTCCGGGCGTCGGATACTTCTCGCCGTATTGATTGATGAATGTCTTCAAAGCCACGCTGGTCGTCTTGCCCACGGGAATGTCCGTCACACGGGTAACATAGCGTTGGTTGATCCACACCTGCACGTCATTGAAGGATGTGACCGTGCGGTTGGTGATCTTGATCGACTTTCTATCCTGCACGACGGTCATGGACAGATCGCCAGCGAATTGTTGCTTGTCGCCAGGATATTTCAGTGACCAAAGTGGGGCGATTGCGGGTGTCTGGGGTTCTGCTTGGATTTGAGGTTCAACTGGAGCAGCAGGCATCGGCTCAGGTGTTGATTCAGGAGCAGGGGTTGGCTCGACAGTAGCAACAGCAGCAGCAGGTGCAGGAGTCGGTTCGACTACAGCAACGGCTGGAGCAGGTTCGGACTTAGGCTCAGCGGCAGGCATTGGGTCAGATTGAGGTTCCTGAACATCATTGGAAACTTCACCGCCATCAACAGTGACCGACGGACTGTTTAATGTCGCCGTATCGCTGTCAACCATCACTTCCGGTTCAGGCGTGGGAATTTCGACCGTCTGAGAATCAGTTTCCGCAGGGGCGGTTTCGGCAGACTTACAGCCGGCAAACACGAGTGCACCTGTAAGTACAAACAGGCCCAGCAGTCTGTGCGCAACATAGCTCATCTATCTGTCTTCCTTCTACAATGAAGCTCAATTCGGTCAATAGGATGTTCAAACACCCGTCAGAGTTCACACTATAATGCCTTGCATGACGCAAATCGGCAAGCTGACAATCGACGCTCCCTTCTTTCAGGCCGGACTGGCCGGGTATTCTGACACCGCCATGCGACTGGTCGCTCGCAAGCATGGGTGCCCATTGTGCGTCACCGAAGCGATGCTCGATCAGTTCCTCATTAACGGCGGAAAAGGCTTAACTCACGCAGAAATCGACCCGGATGACCACCCGATCGTCGGTCAATTGATGGGATCGCATCCCGATGATATCGCCAGTGGATGCAAGATTCTCGTCAAACTTGGGTACGATATTGTGGATGTGAACCTGGCTTGTCCGGTGAAAAAAATTCGCAAAAAAGCACGTGGCGGGCACCTGCTGTCCGAGCCGGATGCAGCGATTGACATCCTCAAAGCGGTCAAGCAAGCCGTCGGCGATGACGTGCCACTGACCATCAAACTCCGTCGAGGGACCGACGACAGCCCCGAGGCGACCGCCAATTTTCATCAAATTTTCCAGGCAGTCATCGACCAGGGCTTTGCCGGCGCAGTTGTCCACGGGCGAAGTGTGACCCAGAAATATATCGGCCCATCACGTTGGTCCTTCCTTAAGGATTTGGTGGACCAGTACGGCCAAACCCCCAACTTCACCATCGGCGGGTCAGGCGACATCTGGGATGCCCATGACATCTTCCGCATGATCCAACACACCGGTGTGGACATTGTCTCCGTGGCCCGTGGCTGTATCGGTAACCCATGGCTCTTCCAGCAAGCCCGACTGCTGATGACCAATCCTGATGCAGACCCAACGCAGTTGGCACCCACCATCGCACAGCAACGCCAAGTCCTCCTCGAACACTTTGAACTCTCCCAACGACTCCATGGCGAACGCATGGCATCCATGATGATGCGAAAGTTCGGCATCAAGTTCTCATCCCATCATCCCGATCCCACTGCCGTCAAAGAAGCCTTTATCAAAGTCAAATCACTAAGTGATTGGCATGGCGTACTGGATGGTTTTTACGCAGTGACACAACCGGCCTGAATGTAAAAAGATTGTTCAGTGTTGTTCATCAATGGTTGGATCAGGTAAGATTTATTCATCGCTTCTCTATTGGGTTCGGGGAACAAAACAACAATTTAATCATCACACCGGGAGGATTCCATGCCCTTAACAGTCAACGGGATTGGTACTACTTACTACGGCAAGAAAAATGCACAGACCCGACAAGGCGAGTGTTATGCTTGTCATCGCCAGACCACACTCACATCCTATGACACCAAGATGTGGTTTGTGCTGCTATTGGTTCCAATTATCCCCATGGGACGCAAACGGATTATTGATCAATGTGCCGACTGTTCACGTCATCACATGATGAGTCAGAGCGAATGGGCGAAACTCAAAGAGGAACGCGATGACAAGATCGATACTTACACGCGCAAGCCGGAGAATCCTGAGTTTGCCAAGCAAGCCTTGCAAGCTGTGATGGCGACCTGTGATCCTGATGCGCTGATGGCTTTGGGATCGGTGATTGAAGAACGTTTGGGTGGTGACAAGGATAGCCTGGTCTTGTTGGTAGGTTGCTATGCACAGTTCCAAAAGCTTGAGGATATTCAGCGCGTGATGTACCGCGTAGTCGAACTCGACAGTGATCCCAAGTGGCGGGTGCTGCTTGGCGATACCTTGTTGCGATTGGATAAGCCTGATGATGCGGTCCCGTATCTGACACATATTATTGAAAACCAAGTTGCTGAAGATACCGACACCCTCGTGCTGTTGGGGCAGGTCTATCAACAGCAAGGCAGACACGAAGAAGCCTCCCTTGCCTTTGATCAGGCGATGGAGATTGTCCCGGAGCTTGCCAACAACAAAGCTTTTACGCGTATGCAGCGTGAGTCGGCTAAACGCATGGGGACCGATGAACGTGTCGAGAGTCACAAGATCATCCAAAAGGCCGAAAATGCCGATAAATTCAGGCGTTATTCCAGGATTGCAGCGGTGGTCGCCATTCTCGCTGCAGTGGTTTTCAGCATTGTTTCGATATCCATGAGCTATCGTCGGAGCATTTATCTGGTCAATGGTTTGCCCAAACCCTATACCGTGAATGTCAATGGAGAGTCGATCACGTTACAGCCGATGTCGCCTCGATGGTTGTCCGTTGCTGAAGGTGATGTGTCGGTCACTTCAGATGATCCGATGGTGTCCTTTGGGCCGCAGACCGCAACCATCACGTCGTCGTTCTTCACGCGTCCATTTGATCAGCGTGAATTTATTTTGAATCCAGATCATGCAGCGATACTCGATCATGAAACAGTGGTGTACACCAGCAACAATTCATCGTTGGAGCCAGTCGCACCGACAAGTAATTATCACTGTGGCCAGTTCTTTTATTGTCACGGCGATGGGTT
>DLCK01000061.1 GCA_002480565.1 Phycisphaerales bacterium UBA7800
ACAACACAGCCGCTCTGTGGTTCAGCCAATCCATCACGACATTATCCGCGAAATAAAATGAGGTCCACATGAAAACGATCCAACTAGGTAACAACGGCCCGCAGAGTTCACGCTTGATTTATGGCTGCATGCGCATTGCAGGCTCATGGGATCCGGCGGACTACGATGAGGCCCAACAGAAGCTCGCCTTCGCAGCACTCGATGCAGCCGTCGAAGCAGGCTATACCCATTTCGATCACGCGGACATCTATGCACACACCTTGTGCGAGACCATCTTCGGCACGTACCTCAACGCCAATCCCGGTCTGCGTGAATCAATGACCATCACCACCAAATGTGGCATCCGCTTTGGTGAACCCAAGACCTTTGATTGGAGCGCGGAGCATATTGTCACCTCAGCCAGAGCATCGCTGGATCGACTGCAATGTGAAAGCATTGATGTTCTGCTGCTGCATCGCCCGGACTATCTTGTTGAAGCCGATGAAGTGGCTAAGGCATTTGAAACCCTAAAAGCCGAAGGCACCGTCAAATCCTTCGGCCTAAGCAACTGCAACATTCAACGTGTCGAACTGATGCGGTCTATACTGGGTGACAGCTTGGTTTGCAATCAACTTGAGTTGCATCCGCTGCGCGTCGCACCATGGCAAGGCCCCTGGGAAGACGGCACACTCGATCACCTTAAACGCCTGAACATCACACCCACCGCGTGGAGTCCCATGGCAGGGGGGAGACTGGCACGCAAGCCAACGGATGACAAAACCGACCCTGTGCATACCGCAGTCTGCGAAGTATTAGAACGCACCGGAAAAGAGTACGGCGTGGATATGGCGACCATGACCATGGCATGGCTGCTGCGTCATCCATCGAACATTCTCCCCATCGTCGGCAGCCGGACACCTGATCGCATCAAGGCGATGGCTAAAGCTGATGATGTGGAGATGTCACGCAAAACGTGGTACGAAATTTACACCGCTGCCTATGGCAAGAACCTGCCCTAAGCACCTGGAATCCTGATCAATCAACGTGTCCAATACAACGATGATTTGTCACATATTCAGTTTTGGGTAAAATTGTGTTCAGACACATAACGGTTTTATGTGTCGGGTCATCTATCTTTTTCGGGGGGATCGCCATGTCGCGACTTCATATCTTGATCAGTTCCGTTTTATGTCTCTGTATTTCCACAGTCGGATGGGCACAGGCTCAAGCTCCGGATCAGGTTCAACCCATGATCCTTGCACCCGGCACGGTCACGATGCAACAGCCGTCCGTGAATCTGTCAACGGATGCGTTGGTGTATGTGCAGGTCAACAGTCTGGGCAAGTTGCTGTCAGATATTGATGGGCTTGCGATGTCGGGTTTACCTCTGGAGTTATTGCCAGAGCATATAAAACCTCTGCTTGAGTCGCCTAATCCCGGGATGGCCATGCTGGGTGTGATGACGATGGGCATGCCTCTGAATCCGATGATGCTTGAACAGATGTTGGGGTTGGATTTTTCAGCACCGGCGGGCTTTGCCTTTTATCCATCACAGGGACAGCCGGACTTTGCGTTGTTCCTGCCGGTGAAAAATCACCTGAGCGCTTCAGGCTTGTTGATGAATATGATCAAGCCTTGGAACGTTAATAAAATTGATCAGGAAGGTCATCAGCTTTTTCAAGTAGAGTCAGGCAATCCGTCGTTGCCACCGCGCTTGTATATCGCAAGTTTGCAAAACGGCATCCTCATCAGCTCGAATGCGACTCTTTGCCTGCGTGTTTTGAGTTATCAAGGCGACGGTGATCCCTACATCACCAAGCAGATTGCCAAGATCACGCCCGACAGTGATTTGAGTATTGTGATCAACACCAAGCCACTGATGCCGATGGTTGACATGCTGCCAAGGTTGCGACCGCAGATTGACCGTTCGCTGGATATGATGATCCAGCAGGCCAATCGTGAAATCAAACCGCAACAGCGTGTCCAATTCAACAACCAGTTGCGTTGGCGTTTTGGTATTACGGATATCAATCAGGTCATGTATTTTGGCAAGTCATTTACAATGGGCAGCTTTGATACCTTGCTTGATGAATTGACCATCGGTCTGCAACAGACACGTGGTTTGTTATTGTCCATTGATCTTTCACCCACGCATCAGACTTTGGTGTGTGACATTGATTCAGACCGTCATGATAAGTCTGCTCTTGCCCAACCCATCGACATGACCAAGGTGAAGACCGCCCTTAAGGAGTTGGATTTACCATGGTCGCAAATCAGTGTCACGGGTAAGCAGAATAAGCCTGGCAAGTCTAAGTTACTCGTGAAGTGGCTTACCAATATTCGCAATGAACTGGTTCGCCATAAAGTATCCACTTTGCTGATGGACACCTGTTTGGACGTTTATCAGAAACAGCATTCCCCGCGTCAATTTGAGCAGCTTTCCGATTGGACGATCAATTCGCTGTTGACCTATACCCCGGAACAAACGCCGACACAATACCCAACTTTACATGCGTTTTTCAAGTCTTATGACGGCTTGCAAAACCAACCGCTGCATACGTCGATGCGCGTTATGCCACGCATCAGTGATGATGTGCTTGATGCACATCTACAGGCCAGCGCCGACGAGAAGACCAGTGATTATCAGGCATCGACGGATGCCTGGTTGGCTCTTTTTGAAGGTGCCAGGCCGCAGTTGTCACACAGTTACAGTGTGCTTAAAAACAAAATATCTGATCAGATGAATCTCTATGTGCAGCAGACGCACATCAAGTCTGCCTTTGGACTCTTTGGTTTTAACCAGCATGAATTAATCAGTCGTCGCTACTTGCTTGCCAGTCATACGGATTCTTATACATTGCTTCATGATGGCACGAGTACCACTTCTCGTTTGAATCACGTATTGCAGTCCCAAACACAAGTGCTTGATCCGGTTTTGGAGCAGATACTTGATGGCTTGCCTCAGGGGGTTTCGTCTTTCCAATGTTCAAGAACTCTGCAAAGTTTGCCTGAGCTTCTTAAATATGCAGGTCAGATTGAATTACTGATTCACAATGAAATGAACGCTTATCTTCAAAAGATCGACAAGTCGATAAAGACCCCTGGTCTTAGCGATGCGGAGATCAACCAGATGGTTGCCGCCATTGAAGACGTGCCTTTGCTGTATCAATCGATTCGTTTCAATACGCAAACCAAAGAGCTCTACGCGACCTTGCCGATGGGATTGGCTTTCCCTCGGCCGCGTGTGTATCCGGTGATTAATAGTCTGATGGCTGACTTTACGAAGTATGCTGACCAGGAAGGTGGCCTGGTCTACTCCTCGCGGATGCAAGGCACGGAGTATCAAGTTCGCATGACGCAGGACACGCGTCTGCTCGGACGCTTGATCAAGTCCCTCGGTGATGCCGTTGCCAAGCGGTATCTGCATGCCGAAGATCCGATGGCCAAGGTCACTGAAGATTTCATCGCTCCGCTTGATGGCAACGATCAATTCCAGGAAGTCTATTACAACCTGATGTGGGAATTTCTTCTCTCTGACCCGCAAATCGAACGTGGTTTCTGGGATGCCATGTCGGAAGGTTTGCCCCTGGGACAAGCAAAGCCCAAGAACAATCATCGTGTCGTGGATGTCTATTTCATGGATACTGCCGATGGCTCGATTTATGTCGACAAGTCCGACCAACTCCCGCCTGTTACTGCGCCTTCGGGTAAGGATGGCGTCCGTGCATTTGTGTTTAGCTGCGGGGACTGTGGTGATGAGAGTTCACGTTTTGTCGGTTGGCTTGAAACCTACACCCACGAAGCCAAGAAAGCGATCATGACGCCGGTAGCTGCTGATAATGGGGTGGACAACTATGAACTAATCGAAAATGGCCACATGGTTGCCGATCCTGCGAGCAAAAAGTGGGTCAAGGTCAACTCCGAAGCAGGCTTTAAGATCATGGATCAGATTCAGAACAAGTGTGGGAATAATGCTCCCAAGCCTTGTTTCCCCGGTCGCTGAGGTTCAGATACATTCAATCGTTTACCTGCCCGTATTAACATCTGGTGCTAGCCTATAGGTGTCGTATTAAGGTACGTTGATCATCGCTGTGAGATTGATCTGACACGTGCGCGATTGTTGTGTGTGTCGGAAATCCAGCAGGATACAAACGGCCATGGGCTTGCCGGTGGATGTGAGTTGCAACATGTATCCGTCTGGATGGGATTGGGTTGCGACTTGTTGTTGATCGATATAAACCGTCACGTTTGCCTGGGTCTGGATATGAAGTTCAAGGCGTTGGTTTACCTGGGCGTGGACCTCAGCCCATGCAGCCGTCCATGTTGAGGATGGCTCCCATTGCATGCCCGCCGCAGACCGTTGCCATGACGCCGGGTTTTCCAAGGTGTCCGCCAATACTTTGGGGTTGGTGAGTGTGGTGGTGTACCAGGTTACCGGCAGGATCGATTGGTCGACCCATTGTCGCTGCTGATAGGTTTGAATGATGCGGTGAATATCCAGCTGCATCATTTGCTTATGCAGTTGGCGGTCATTCATCAAGGCGGTGAGGTCCGGGTGTTGGTGCAGTTGCCAAAGAGCCTGCATGTGTCCTTCGCCTGCCTGGGTAATCAAATCGACGAGTTCCGGATTGTTGACGATTTTTAACAGTCGCGGATGCTGCGTGAGTGCTAAGAGTTGGGGATTGGTTTGAATGATCTGCGTGCGCTGTGCGTGGCTCAGTGCAAGGATTTGTTGCAGCGCACCAAGCTGTTGGACGACGGTGTTGATTCCGGTTGCATCATATAACCATTGCCGCGCCGAGTCGGCCTGATTTCGGAGTCCTGTAAAGAGCATGTTTTGCTGGGCCATCACATCCTCAAGAGATGGCGGTGTCGATTCGTCGGCCTTGCCGTGATGGTTTGCCAGGGAATTAAACAGCCAACTGTGCTGGTCTTTTTGAACAAGATAGGAACGTGGGATGGTCTTGGCGATGACATCCATGCCGATGAACCATGCAAGCAATGTGACAGTCAACAGTGAGGCGTTGCCCATGCGGCTGATTCGTTTTGAGCCTGTTTTTACCGTCTTTTTTGCTGGTCTCAGGATCAGTCCCATGGCGCACCATGTGATTAGTCCGACAAAGAGTCCGGCTTTGATCATGGTGGTGAGTTGGACGTTTTGCGAGTCTGCAATTTTCCAAAGCAAGAGGGTTGGGATGTAGCATGCAATGAGTTTGAGTAGTTGATATTTGAGGAAATGGATGTTGCGTGTAAATGAACGTGAACCAATCCATACTAGGCTGCCAAGCAATAGCAGGGCAAAAAAAGATTCGACGATCCACAGTGGCATGCGACATGTTCCCCGTAAGATGGTTTTTGACCATTACTGCACAGAACATGATACCCGCAACTTCAAGAGACAGTATAAATACAAGTGCAGCATGATCCAGATGACCATGCTGCACTTGTCTGAACTTGAGATTGGATGTTTATGCCGGCTCAACTTTCACAGGGATGTCCGCCGGTTCGTGTGCATGGGGTTTGGTGTTCAATGCTGCCAGGAAACAGGTGTAGGTATGGCAATTGATCGCCTTGGCCATGGTGGGCGCGTGACTGAATGTTGATGCGATATCCGCCAGCAACTCCAACTGCGTTTGTCCGGCTTTTTCCGGTGTGAGGACCATGATGGCCAACTTGGTGGATCGACCATCGGGCGCATCCCAGTCCACACCGGTGGGGATGATGCCGACACTGATAATGGGCTGTTTAAGTCCGGGGACTCGTGCATGTGGGACAGCCAGGCCGCCGGGCAGTGCGGTGCTCATGATCTGTTCACGTTGATGAACCAGGTTTGCCAGTGAATTGCCATGCATATCCGCATAGGGTTCGGCGGCGCCAGCGAGCATGTCGATGACTTCGTGTCGTGTGTGACAGGCCAGCTCAGGCAGATACGTGTTGGCGGTAAGGTATTTGCGAAGCGTCGCAGGTTGCTTGCGGCTTAGGGACAATTGCATCAATGGGCCGGCCATCAGTGCGGTTGCCAAAGCCACGACCACCAGTGCGACGAACAGGTCTTCACCGATCACGCCGTATTGCAACGCCAGTAACGCCAGGACGATTTCCATTGCACCACGAGCGTTAAGTGCAAAGCCCATCGCCCAACTCTGACGCCGTGGGAAGCCTGCCCAGTACGCGCCGATGAGTCCGCCCAGTGTCTTGCCTACGCATGCCAGAACCATGACGATCATGACGAGTTTCAGATCAAAGTGACTAAAGAAGTCGACCTGTAATCCGATGGATGCGAAGAACAGTGGGGCGAAGATAAAGGAGATGAACTGTTCGATGGTGGTCCGGGTTTGCTGACGTAAGTGTGATGAATCACCAAGGGTCACACCGACGATGAACGCGCCGAAAATCGCGTGAATGCCGATGAATTCGGTGAATGCTGCGCCGAACATGCCAAGGCCTAATGCAAAGCCAAGCACGCCGCCGGGCCAGCTGGTGTGAGCTTGTAGCCATGGGAGGATGCGATGGATGACGCTGCGTCCGACGGTAAGCATGAAGCTGGCAAAGCCGAGTGTCAGGGCGATGGTCATGCCGATACTCATGCCATGGCCATCACCATTGCTTGCCTGCATCATGCCCAGGATGATGGCGAAGATCAACCAGCCGACAAGGTCCTGGAAGATTGCGACCGCAATGATCGTCATACCGATGTCTGAACGGAAGAGGTTAAGGTCCATGAGAATCTTGGCGATCACTGGCAAGGCGCAGATCGACAGTGCGATGCCCAGGAACAATGAGAAAATTAACGGGTCGGCACCGGCTTCCATCCCCAGTAATTGAGGCATGGATTGTGCTGCACCAAAGCCGATCACAAACGGTATCACGATACTGGTGATGCCGATGATCAATGCCACGCGCTTGAGGCGGAACATGGTCGACAAGTCCACTTCCATCCCCGCCACGAGCAGAAACAACGACACCGCCAACGTGGCCAAGCCGCTGAGCATCAGGGCATTGGGCCCTTCCAGTGGGAAGAGAAACAGATTTGCTTCTGGCCAAATCTGCCCGAGGATAGTAGGGCCAAGCACGATGCCAGCGAGGATTTCACCCAGCACCGAGGGTTGATGCAGACGCTTGGCAATTTCGCCAAAGAGTCTGGCGGTTGCAAGTAGCAGTCCCAGAGAGAGGAACATAACTGTGATCTGGGAATGATTCAATGATTCCATAAAAAACTTTCCTTAACCCGGATGTTTGATCATCGTAGGTGCATTGGACTTTGAAATTGGATGATCGATTAGAGAACAAATCGGAGTTTGCGTTGAGGCGGCTCACCGTGTTCTATGAGGCAATCCTTGCAGTGGCGACGATAGGGCTTGGCCCAAAGTTCCAGCAGTGAAATAGGGCGGTGGCAGTCTTGGCAGTTGCCATACTCTCCAGCTTCATATCGCTGTAATGCCAGGACCAGCTCATCACCTTCACTCAAAAGAAGTGATGCGTGCTGCGGGGAGTAGCCTTGTGGATAAGCCCGTTGGAGTTTGAGTCGCATAATTTGCGCCAGGCGACGAAGATGGCGTTGTCGCCTGCGATCCTGGCGTTTGTGATGACCGCGGCGGATGCATTGGCGAAGTGTTCGTGATGGGTTTCGTTTGGGATTCATAACCGATTCTCCTTGTCAACAAACAGCTGTTGATCAAGCCAACCTGCGAACTGCTGGTGGCTGTTAATGACAACGCAAAGTTGATGCCAGAAGAATGTTTTGAATCTGTATTGTTTTAAATAACTGTTATGAAAAGTCTTGTAATTTTAATAAATGTCAGGATTGAGAAATCTGATAATGATTTTTAAACCGCCTAATTGGTCAAAAATTGGCCGTTGCGGTAAAAATATTTTGTATTTGAACGAATTGGTTTCGTAGATGACTGTTATTTTTTGTTGGAACGTTTGAAGTACATCGTCATCAAAATCATCCCTGTCCCTAAAAATGCACCCATGAAAAGCAGGATGGACAGCAGCGGCACATCGCCAAACCTGGGGCCTGCGTGTTCGACATTCAGTGTCATCGCGCCTGACAGATACAATGCAGCGACGATCAGGCCAAACGTGATGCGGTTGGCGATCTTCTCAAATCCGCTGATGAGTTTTTCTTCATCAATGGCATCAATCTTCAAGCCCAAGTCCTGACGTACGATGGTGTCCAGCAGCTTGTTCATCCGTCGTGGCGCTTCTTCAACCAGACGCGAGATTTCAATGGCAGCATCGTAAAGTCGCATGCGGCTAAAGGACCGTCGGAAATGCTTGGTGAGAATTTTGCTCGAATACCTTCGCACCGTGTCACTGGGATTAAATGTCGGGGCGATGGTTCGAGCCAACTCATCAAGGTTGAGCAGGGTCTTGCCAATGGTCGTCATGATCGGTGGCAAACGCACGCGATCTTCCGCACAGATATTGGCGATATCCAGGAGGACTTTGCCTAGTTGAATTCCCTCGACAGGATTCTGATTGCATTGCATCACCAAATTGTTGACCTGCTGGGTGAAATGCATGTGGTCGTAGGTGCGGTCAGGTTCACCAATGCGGATGGTGATATCAGCGACCTGATCGCCGCGCCCATCCGCAATGGCCAGGACAAGTTGCGTGAGCATTTCGCGCATGTTCGGCGAGATGTGTCCGACCATCCCCAGGTCCAGGAGGATGATTCGCCCTTGTTGATCCAGTAGAACGTTGCCTGGATGTGGGTCAGCATGGAACGTGCCTTGGACGAGGATTTGGTGCATGTAGGATCGAAACAATTTGCCTGCCAGTTTGTCTCCATCGAGTTCATCGATTCGGCGTGGGGAAAGCTCGGTGACTTTTTCACCCGGATGATAGGACATGGTCAGCACCCGTTGGGAACACAGGGAAACGACTGGGCGGGGGACGAGGATCATCGGTTCTTTTTTCAGGTGTCTGCCAATGGTGGATAAGTTGGATGCTTCATGGCGGAAGTCCAGTTCATCAAGCAATGTTTTGCGAGTGTGTTCGAGTATCTCGACTAGACCGTAGCGTTCATTGGTCATGGTGTCGATGGTGCTGGCCACATGTTCCAAGGCGCGGAAGTTTTCGTTGACATTTTTCAAGGCGCCCGGACGCTGGACTTTGATGGCGACCTGTGTTTCGTTTTTAAGTGTGGCAGTATGAACTTGCGCCAGTGAACCGGCACCGATCGGCAGGGTGTCAATCTTTTCAAAGAGACTGAGGATTGGACTGCCTAACTCGCTTTCAATGATCGGGGCGACTTCGTTAAACGGGATCGCTTCGACATCGTCCTGTAAACGCTCCATGGCCTGCTTGTATTGAGCAGGGAGGATCGGCAATTGCGTGGCCAATATCTGACCGATTTTCACATAGGTCGGCCCAAGCTTTTCAAGGTCCGAAGCAAAGTCTTCTGCGGTGTGGTTCTCATTGTCCTGGGCATCAGACGTATCATCTTTTTCAAGATGCTTTTCAAATCCGATGGAAGAGAGCATCGAGCGATTGCCATATTTCCAAACAAGTTTGAGGATATCACGATAGACCAGTAAATCTTTGGGATGCATGGTTTTCATAAGTGTCGAGTGTAGTCTGGTCTGCCACTGAATTACAAGTGTTACTGGTAAATTGGCCTGTGTGATTTATGTGTGAAAATGACGCAACGTTATTGATGTGGTGCAAATGCTTGTGGACTGGCTTCTTGTATTTGCTGCTTAAGTTCCTTTAGGCAGTCTTGGCTGGTTTGCCTGGTAAGCTCAACGAATTGCTGGGCAAATTGTTCGTCGCGCGTATCGTAACTGCCAAAGGGCAAATCAAAGTGCTTGGATTTACCGACCACAGAGATCATTCCAAGGTACTTACTCGTTGGATCGTAAAAGTGCCAGGTTTGTCTTAGAGTCAGATGCGAATTTCCTTCTTTGTTGAACATACCACTGGGATTGCGTTGCAATGCCACGATGACTTTCAGGATCAAATCTAAATCGTGTGTTTGGGAATACTTCGAATATGTTTCTTTATCAAACGGCAGCGTTAGTGTGGGATTGTCTTCAGAGTGGATGTATTGGAGTTGATCGTTATTTGATAATGTTTGAATGATGGGGGCGAGTAATTGTTCACGGCGAACCGCTTGTTGGGCTTCCAGTTTTTCGCGGCTGTCATCGCCGAGAATATCTTCGATACCTGACTGGAGCATGCCAGCAATACTACCTCTTGGATAGTATTTTTCGGTGTAGTAGATGATATTAAATTGTGAGATTCCGACTCTTTGCGGCGAAGATTGTTTTGCTTGCTGTTGAGCGAAATAGGTACCAATTTGATTGGATTGGCAGCCAAGAAGATTCATTGTAAATAAGATGAAAAAGAAAATAATCGTAGTTCGAGTCATCGTTATCGTCTCCCAGAATTTTTGATTAACGATTATAGGCAATTCAAAGGGTTTGATGTTTTAATTGCATGAAAAAACCACGTCCGTTTCCAGACGTGGTTTTTGAATTTTAAGCTGAGATGAATGCTAAATTACTTAGCTTTCTTGGCGGCGAATTCAGCTGCTTCTTCGGCTGCTTCTTCGGCCTTTTCGGCTTCGAGTTCAGCCTTGAGGCGAGCTTCTTCTTCCTTGGCTTCAGCTTCAAGCTGTTCCTGGGGCTTGTCGGAGACAACCCAGAGCTTGATGTGAGTCTTGAGTTCTTTGTTGATCACGACCGGGATTTCGTAGCTGTCCAGACGCTTGATCTGTTCACCGATGCGGACGTAGCGGTCTTCGATTTCAAAGCCGTCTTCACGCAGTGCCAGAGCGATTTCATGCTGAGAGACACCACCAAAAAGCAGGCCTTGTTCGTTGGCAGCACGCTTCATGGTGATTTCGTGGCCTTCGAGCTTTTCGATGATTGCAGCCTGCTTGGCGAAGACTTCTTTCATTTCAGCTTCCACACGGGCACGCTCTTCGGCCAAGCGGTCGATGGCGCCTTGGGTGGGGGTGGTGGCCATGCCGTGGGGCAACAGGTAGTTGCGGGCATAACCGGCTTTGACTTTCACGACATCGCCGACGATGCCGAGGTTATCGACGTTTTGAGTTAAAAGCAGAGTGATCTGTTTCATGTTGTCCTTCCCAATCATCTGGGATTTGAGTTAGGCGTCTGCCCGCATTTCAACTTTGATCTGCGGCGGTACACCAGCATGTGAGTTATTTGTTTTTCGAGGCTTCAAGGCCATCCCATACTTCGCGTTGCTCAGTATAGGGCTTTGTCCACTTCATACCGTTCCCGTTTACCGTCCCATTTTTATTTTCACAGGGGAAAACTTTCGGGGCTACCGGGGCCGGGGGGTTAGAAGGGGATGTCGTCTTCTTCGACGGGTTGGTGTGGGTCTTGTTGGGGTGCGTTGTTGGAGCTGTTGGCATTGTTGTAGTTGCCACCACTACCGCCTCCGCGATTCCCACCACTGTATCCACCGCCTGCGTTACCGCCTTGTCCACCTTGGTAGCTGCCACCACCGCCACCTTGTCCACCTTCTCCACGGGAGTCGATGAATTGGAAGTTTTCGATGATGACCTTGAGTTTGGATCGGTTGCCGCCTTCGCGGTCCTGCCACTGGTCAAGTTTGAGTCGTCCTTCGAGGTATACGGGGCGACCTTTTTTGAGGTACTGGTTGAGCAGTTCCGCGGTCTTGCCGAACGCTTCGCAGTCCACAAAGGTGGTTTCTTCCTGCTGTTCACCTTGTTGGTTACGCCAGCGACGATTGACTGCCAGGCCTAAACCCACCACAGCCATATTACTGGGCAAGTAGCGCAGTTCCGGGTCGCGGGTGAGGTTTCCCATCAACATGACTTTGTTAAGGTTTGGCATCGGTCAATCCTTTATTGGCGTAACAGGTTCAAAGGTTGGCTTGTAGGTGCGGATTTATTTTTCTTCTTCGTCGCCAGCTTCTTCGGTGGCAACGGCTGCTTCAACTGCAACTTCTTCGGTCACCGCTTCAGGTGCTTCTTCGCTGTTGGCGTCAGCTTCGGTGGCATCTGCTGCTGCGGTTTCTTCAGCTTCCTGAAGTGTTGCAGCCTGTTCTGCGGGAGTTGCCTTCTTGAATTCTTCGAATTCAACTTCGCCGATGTGATCGCCACGAAGAATCAAAGCACGGATGATGGTTTCCGAGAGGTTGCAGTCACGTTCAAGGTTGGCAATCTGAGTGGAACGGGCGTTGAACAGTGCCAGGAAATAGGTGCCACGCTTATCAGCTTTGATATCGTAAGCCAGACGACGTTCATCCCACTTGGTGAGGACATGGACGGTGGCTTCGGCGCGGGCGAGGACTTCCTTGATGTGATCCACAACACCAGCGTAATCGCTGCCGGCGGCGGCTTGGCTGACAAGGAAAAGACCTTCGTAAAGTCGGGTGGGGCTTTCGGACATAATTTCGAATCTCCAGTGCTACTCGGTGGTGTCGATCACGCGACGACACGCCGGACCGGCAGGTGCATGATGCACCCCTGGCCGAGTAATTTGCAGTGAATCGGGAATTGTAACCAAAACCCATCAGCTTGGCAATGCCGACACATAGGATTCAATGACTCAAATCCGCTATCATGTCCAATTGTCCATCCCTTAGCTCCCGGAGTCGGCATGACGGATCATCCAGCCAAGTCCTATGACAATCTCACCAAGACGCACACCATGGTCCTGTTTGTGCTGTTGATGCTTGGTTTGTATTGGTTTACGATTTTTCAAACATCACTTTTTGACCGCGATGAAACCCGATTCTCCTCAGCCACTCTGGAAATGCTTGCCAGCGGTGACTACATCGTCCCGACCTATAACGGCGATCTGAGACCTGATAAACCGATCCTCATTTACTGGTTGATGTCCATCGGTGTGAGCCTGCTGGGCCCTTGTGAAGCAGGTGTCCGATTTTTTGCACCCATCGGCATGGCGGTATCCAGTTTACTCACTGGCTACTTGGGACGACGACTTTTTGATCCACTCACCGGATTCTGGTCCGCTGCGATTCTCTGCACGACCGGCTTGATGCTCATTGTTGGGGGCGCTGCCACGACCGATGCAGTGCTGCTTGCATTTATCATGACCGCCATCACACCTGCGGTCTTCATGCTCCAATCCGGTAAGGCACATATTGGACACCTTGCTGCAATGTTGCTGGGACTCACTGGCGCGATGCTCACCAAGGGGCCAGTCGGCCTGGCGGTGCCGGTCTTATCCATGATGGGGATTCTCTGGTTTGGCCATTCCGATCTGCGCAAAGTTGGTAAGAAGCCAATGATCTGGCTGATCGTGTTATCACTGATCGCAACCGGCATCTTTCTGCTGTGGGCGATTCCAGCCAACAGTGCAACCGACGGCGAGTTCGCTCAACAAGGCATTGGCCGACACATCATTCAACGTATCCTTGAACCGCAGGAAAGCCATGGCGGGAATTTCTTTCTGTCCCTGCCGTACTACATCCCGGTGGTCATTGGACTGTTCATGCCCTGGACACTGCTTCTTTATGGCAGTGTCCGTGCGCTTTATGGCAGGCGACTTGGAAGTGATCTGTCACGTGCGGTCTTGCTCGGTTGGTTTTGGCCGACGTTTATTTTGATGTCCGTTGTCGCAACCAAGTTGCCGCATTACATTCTGCCGGTCTTCCCGTCACTTGCGATTGTTACTGCAGCTGCGATCAGTCACCTGACACGTATCCCTGATGGGCTAAGCAAGGTCGACCGCTTCTGGATGGAGAAGGGCGGGACGTGTTACTTCCCATTGATATGGTTTAGTGGCTTTGCATTGATCGTCGGGCCGCTGACGTTTCGCCTGCTCAATTATCAAAAAACAGGTTTGGATTTAGCGGATCTGATCGTCGGTGGCATCGTCGTGGGTATCTTCCAGTTCGCGGTCTCCTTCTTTGTCCTCAAAGCACACAAGGCTCAGCAATACGCCAAGTGCGCCCGACTGATGCTTGGCAGTACCGTCGCCTTTTGGGCCATCTTTGCTTATGGCATCCTGCCTGCCACCGAAGACCTGATGAAAATAAGTCCCGGCATTGTCCAGATCATCCAAGAGCAGGGCGATATCCATGCCCCCATCGCAGCCACCGGCTATGAGGAGGCCTCCTTGGTCTTCTATATCAACGGTATCCGCATGCAGGATAAGCAAGCCTATCCCGGCAAACTCCCGCGTGGAATGGATACCATCCGCAGCGGTGAAATCATTGACTGGGCCAAAATCAACGAACCCGGATACCTCATCCTGCGTCAACGCGATTGGGATGAAGTTACCGAGCAGGTTGCCGACTTGCCGTTAAAACAGATCGGTTATCGCTGGGGCATTAACATCCCCAAAGGACAATTGGTCAAGGTTCTGGTCATGCAGCGTGGTAAGATACAGTGACGATTGTCATCGCTTAGAAATTGAATTGCGATTAGCACAGGATGTCAATCCGGTGCAGGTCAGGATGAGACGAAGCTGAAGATTAATTCAAATTGGCATGACACTATCATTCGACGACTTGGGGGAGAACGTGACTAAATCCAAATACAAGACAATTATCATTGCCAACACCGCGACCATGATTTTCAATCTTGTGGTGTTGATCGTCTTTGGCGTGATTGTGCGGATGCTTCATGGCCAATTTACGCGCACCTTTAACGATATGGATGTCGCGATCCCAAGACTCACTGCATGGGTGATGTGGCTACCGCAGTCATGGTTTTACACGCCTGTAATTGTCGGGTTAGCCATCTTTCTGATCGTCAAGGAAAAGTTCATCAAGTCCGACCTTGCCAAGCTGGTGATCAACAAGCTGTTTCTGGTCGGCTTGATCCTATGTGTGATCGGCTACATCGTGGCGATGATGATGCCCCTGTATTCGATTCCTCAAACGCTGTGATTGAATCAGTGACAGTCTCAGATTCTCAGTTCCGAACCATCTTCTTTGGGCGGTTTGTTTTGATCGTTGTCTAGAAGCTGTTGAATGGGGAACAAGCCGATGGCGACAAAGATCAATTGGCTGATGAAGAATCCAATGAGCCACAGGAATGCACCGTCCATAAAGCCGTAGCTGTGTAAACCCACGCCCATCATGTTCACGCCAAACCAGCTAAATGCAGTGATGCAGTTACCCAGGATTGCCATAATCATCATGCCTCGGATTTGCACCATGCCAGACCAACGGGCGTGGAGAATTGCAGCGTTCCACATGACGATCAGCAGGGCGCCGTTCTCCTTGGGGTCCCATCCCCAGAAGCGTCCCCATGACTGATCCGCCCAGATACCGCCAAGCACGGTGCCGACGAATGAGAAGAGCATGGCAAAGCAGATGATGCCATACGCCATGCGTCCCATACTTGCATAGGTCTTGGTGGTGAGGTTCCGCAGAATCACATCACGAATCACGAAGATGATTGCAATCGCGCCTGCGACGAACATCGCTGAGTAACCCAGCGTCACCACGATCACATGCGTCCCCAACCAGAAGTTGGAGTTAAGCACCGCGCGGACAGGTTCGATGGTGTCGCCACTGAGTGACAGATGATGAGCAATGATGAGTGTCGAAAAACCGATGAGACACGCAGCAATGGTGGCAAGGCCGTTTTTGTAAATTTTCTCCAGAATCAAGGCCATAATCGTCGCGCCCCAGCCGATGAAGACCGCTGATCCATAGAGATTAATCACAGGCGGGCGACCTTCAATCCACATCCGCCAACCCAAGCCAGATGAATGCATCAGTACGGCGATGATGGTGATGGCTACACCAGCAATCAACATCCAACGTTTTTTGAGCATCATCGCAAGCAACGTCACCACCAACGCCAACACATACACAGGCATGGCATTGACCAACAACGCGATACGGTTAAACTTCGCCTCGCTATGCACCTTCTCCGCTTTGATTTGTTCAGGCGTCTGCAAGTGATCTGCAATCATCTGATTGACCGTCTGCCAATCTCCCTGGCGATACGCTTGTCGGATCACAGCAAAGAGGGGCACCGACGGATCCATTGGAAGACCCGCCAAAACCTCACGCATATGTTCGCCAATCTTCTGCCAGGGCAGGTCTCCGATGGGCGGGACAAAGTGAATGCTGCTGCGGGAACCAAGCTGTTCATAGTGTTGCTTGAGAATGTTTAGCTGCTTAATCGCATCTTCGTCGATCTTGTCTGTATTGTTGACCAACCACTCAGTGAACATTTGAACCTGGGCAAGCTCTTTGCCAAAGTCAGGACTTTTTTCCGGGGCGATCGCATTCTTAAGCATCGTGTATTGGTTAAGGTGACTGTAAAGCTCAAGGACCGCGCGTTGGTATCGGTTACGTTGATGCGGTTGGACGTCGCTGGCTTGATTGGCTTGCTCAGCGAGCAGTCGCAGGTGCGGGGCAAGTTCCGTGAAGCTCCAGCGTTTGTCTTCATCGCCGAGTTTAAGCAAGGCTTTGATGTCCGGATCGTGAATCAGAAAGACACGATACAGGTCCGCCAACTCCGGCTTGCACATGACATCCATGAGCCACTGCATGGCATGGGTGGGGCGGCCTTCGACTTTGACAGTTTGCTTGCCACAGATCATCAGCATGCTCGAACGTGCGACGGTATCCAGTGGTTTGAGTCGGCCACTTTGCATCACCGCGATTTTCCCCAACCCACTCCAATCCAAATTGGCGGACACCTCCGCAGAGGTTGGCTTTGGAGTAGTGTCCAGAGTTGGCGCGTCGTCTGATTCCTGGGCAAATAAAGATTGTGTCAGGCAGACCAATACTGTCACCAATAACGCAATCGCATTCGCACCGGATGTAAATCTGGTGCAAGCTGTCGGGAAAGTGGGGGACAACTGATTCATGCTTTGACCTCCGTGTCACGTTTGGTCTGCTGTTTGCGGAACTTGATGAAGTGGGCGACGAAGTGCCAGGTCATCCCCAGTGTCACAAGGATGCATGCGATGTATGGGAGCATGGCTGCGGGGTTGAGGACAACCTGCAGGATGGTGGTCTTGTCTTCGTTTGCAAAGCCAGCCTGGTAGAACGTCTTGCCCGCGTATCGCAGCGGTTGGTTCATGCTGATGGTGATCATGCGGTCTTCATGTTGAACCGGATCAACGAGTCGGACGCGACTTGAAAAAGCAGCGGGGACATTGGTGCCGGTGAATCGCTTGTGTTCAAACTCCTGAAGTTGAATGGTCATTGGCAGCATGTAGCGGCGGTGACGCATTTGAATGTCATACGTCTTGCCGTCAATTTCAATTTGATCGGCTTTCATGAATGCAGTGGAAAGCATCCATGTGCCAAGCGACTTGCCGTTGGAGATCAAATCAACATAGGCACATCGGAGATTGCGTTTGTCATCCCCTTTAACCGGTGGTGCAGGAACCGCCTGGACACGTTGGCCAAAACCCTGCGTGGCGATGGTGTTGACGCCCATGGTCAAGTTGGCGTTGGTGATGAATTCCTTAACCGAAATGGCGATCGGTAAACGTGAGTCGGCAATCATATTCCCTGTTGCAATTTTGCTTTGGGGGATGCTGTACACACGATCCACGTCTTTGCCGGATGTATCAATGAGCACCAGTTCAAAGTCGTATAACGCCTCGGTGTAATTCTTGGCATCACCGTGATTGAGTACCATCTGACTCTCAACCGAATACAGGTCGGTGAACAATTGTCCAAGTAATAGCAGGAGAATGCCCGAGTGCATGATCAAAATCCCCATGCGTTTAAACGACCACTTGAAGGTGGTCAGGTACGCGCAGGTCAGATTGAAAATCATGATGATGCCAAGCGTGTACCCGCCGGGTAAGACCGGGATGGACATGCCGTTGTTTAGATGAATTGGAACCACGAAAGACTGAAAATAAATTTTCTGTGCTTCACGGATCGGCATGTGTGTCTGGGCAAGTGTCCCCGCCAGAACAAGCATCATGCCTGCAATGAGCACCACGACGGTGATGCGAAGCGAGGCAAATTTTTTAAGGATTTTTTTCATCGTGCAAGCCAACTCGGATAAGACAACTCGGAGTTTACCACAGAGACGCAGAGTCACAGAGCCAGATTAAACAAGAGGAATTCTTGATTGTCTTACTCTGTGTCACTGTGGTTAAAATATTTCGCTTATTTCCAGTTCACGGATTTCAAGAACTGATCGTATGCCGGCAGGGCAGTATCAATCTGTTGAGCGGTTCCGGTGAGTTTGACAAACCATGTCTTGCCATCGACCATACCGAAGGAGACGATCATGCGTTGCGTGTCGTTGGATAAATCAACACGTTTGGCAGCAATGGAACCGAGCTTGTCTTCGGTGAGTGCAGCTTGAATTTGATCCGGGCTGTTGGCATCGAGTCCGAGTTGGCCTCGCCAGCGATTGACATTCATCACCACGCCGCCCACGTCTCCGGGGAATGCAGAGATATTGACCGTGGCGCCGGATGATGTTGCAAGACTATGCAGTACCATGCGGCCCGGTTCGGCCTGCTTCCATCCCTCGGGCAGCAGATAGGCGAATTCGCCGGGCGCTTTGGTTTGTGCTGGTGCTTGGGGTTGTGCATGGTCATGCCCGGAATGATCGTGACCGTCATTGGGATCATGTG
Source organism: Phycisphaerales bacterium UBA7800 (assembly GCA_002480565.1). Classification (GTDB taxonomy): domain Bacteria; phylum Planctomycetota; class Phycisphaerae; order Phycisphaerales; family Phycisphaeraceae; genus UBA7800. Next base: position 18,525 of record DLCK01000061.1, read on the forward strand.
CGGGGCTTGATGCAATGGCAGGGCGCGGCGCATCATAAATTTCAATATCCTCATCACCACAACCACTGAGGATGCATAGGCATCCAACCATGGCCAGCAGGACAAAGGGACGGGCGTGTGTGACAATGCGGGGCGAGTTGTTCATGATTCGTTGTTCGGGCGTTACGCGTTGGCTTTGAGGTGTTCGTCTGCTGCGCCGATCATCACAGAAGCAAGAGTGGTATAGGTCACCGTCCATGCTTCCTTGACTTCGTCGTTCCACGCATCACCCAATCCTTGTTCAAGAGTCTTGAGCAGCGCAGCTCCAACCGTATCATACATGGACGCGGTGACTTTGTAATCCACGTGACGCACACCGGATGCTTTAACTGCACCAATAATCGAATCAAGATTGTTTAGTCCGTTGACTGCAGTGCCGAGCATGGCCATGAGTTTCTTTTTTTGCTCAGTCATATCTTCAGGGAAGATCGGACGAAGAGTCGGGTCCATTTCAAAGAGATTGCCATAGAAAAGATCCGCAGCGGTGTCGACGATAGGCACGACCATGGCCCAGGTGCTTTGAACGAGTTCGATTTGTTTTGGTGTCACGTGATGTCCTTTAATTTGAGGCATGAGGTGTGTGAAATTCAACGACGATTTTTGCAAAGTGTCTGCTATGCGTTAACACAGCAAACACTGTTTTTATTGAGTCTTTGGTAACAAGCTGAGGATGTAATCCAAACCCTGGGCTACCTGTTTATCGGTCAGATCCTTGCCGCGTCGACCGCCCTTGGGTGACATGTCCCCATAACCTTCAATGGCATGCTTAAGCAGGGTGTCGCGTCCTCTTTTATCCAGACGTTTGGTCCAGTCTTTGGGGGTGTTGATCACCGGCGCGTATTCACTTTCAATGTGACAGTGACTGCACACCTTGGCGAACACGTCATAACCCGCCATCAATTCCGGGTCGGTGGGTTTGGGGAATTCGGCATGCTCCTCAGCAGTTTCCTCAACAGTCGCAACCGACTCCTGAGCTTGTGGTTTTTTGTCGCATGCTGTGATGAGCATGCACAACGACAACAACATCAACAAACAATATTGCACTGGCATGGTACGAATCTCCTTGCTTGGTTTCCTTGATCTGAGACAAACAATCAGTTCAACATTGCATTGGGATCACATTGGGATGCGAATAACAATGCCGCCCATCACGTCATCAGGTTTAAAGTCGGTTTTCGGGGAGTCAACATGTTTGTTGTGACAATCCCAGCAGGCCTTGGCGGTGGCGCGGTCGGGATACATGGCGACGAAAAATTTCTCGCTGCCGACAGTCTCTTCGCCGTAGACAGGTTTGCCGGTGTCTTCCATGATTTTGATTTTCGTTTTTTCAAAATCAGTGTCGGGCATATGCTTTTTGTTGATGGCCCATGAACTGATCAGGCCGTATTCAAAGTCCTGGTTCTGGCGATAGGCTTCTTCAGACCCATAGCGAAACTGCTGAGCAGGCAGGGGCAGGGTGCCGAATGTGGTCTCCCAGTCTTCGGAGCCTTTAAAGGTTTTGACGGTCTTGCCATCTTCGTCCATGACCTTGAGGTTCTGTTCTTTGATGAGTCGGTTGACCACGTTTTTGACGTAGATTTTTCGGTCGGCAGCCATCACCGCATGAAGCATGTCAGCAACCAATTTGTGTTCAACACCAGCTGGCGCAGCTGCAGCAGAGGATTCAGATTTACCACAGCCGGTGAGCATCAGCGAACTGGTGAGGCCCAACGCAGCGGTGGTCAGAACAAGAGCGATTCTTTTTTTTGTGAATAAACGTGACATAGCGGGTTTCCTTATTTGTATTTCCATTTCCTTGGGAGTCCGATCCAACTTGCACCCCCGGATTTTCTATGAGGTTTGAAAGTGTTCTGTGTACATTTGCACAGGGGAACACTTCCGGGGCCGGGGTTCCGGGGGGGGCGACGCTTGAGGATCTTGCAAGGTTTAGTTTTGTTTTTTCTCCTTCTTTTCCTGTTCGAGTTTCTGTTTGATCAGATCGAAACTGCTGGGTTCAAAGTGAGGTGCGGACGGTTGTGCGTTGAAATTCTTTTTGATCAGTTCTTCGTCAGCCAATGCATCAAGAGCCAGTGGCATACCATGACATTGCAGGCAGACAGGGCGGACCATTTTTTCATTGGGGCGTAAAAAGTCGTTCTGGTTATGCATCACGGTGACCTTCGTTTTACCACCGACTTTGGTCGCAACGCGGGGCAGATGACAGGTGGCACACGACACACCTGAACCGGCTGGCAGAACACCTGCCTGTTCATCAAGCCATGCATCGTGATGGGCCGACTCTTTGAAGTTGAGCGTATGTTCGTCAGCATGACATTGCATGCACGCATCCATTGCTGCAAAGGTGGTGTCGAAGCTATGAGCACTATGACAGGTATTGCATGTCATCTGAATATTGGCTGCGGACTTGAGCATGGGCAGTCTTGCCATCGCTGGTGTCATGGGGGAGAGACCTTGCTCTAATCGCATGCCATGACGTGAACCCAAAAAGCCATGAACTTCTTCGTCGTGACAGTTCTGACAGGAGACGTAGCCGGGGTTATCCTTCCAGAGAATATTGCCGGTGACTTCGTCTTTGACATTGTGACAGTCGGTACAGTTGACGTTGGCTTTGGCATGAGCGGTGTCCTGCCAAAGCGTGAGTTGTTTGGCATCGAGCGACACATCGCTTGGTGCGTCGGCCATGGCCTTGGTGAGTTGGGTGAGAGTCTTACCTTGATCGAGCATCTCTGCGTGATACCGCTTGCCAAAATCACGCAGCGGGACTTGGGCTTCTTCTTGGGGTTTGTTGGGTTTGTCTGCGATGTGATCTTTGAGTAACTGTTCAAAAAGCCCTGAATTATCGTGGAAATTATGACATCCAGCCGTTAAGCAGGTCTTGAACGTCAAGCCTTCATGTGTCGCACGGTTATCCTGAATATCCGAGTGGCATGCCTTGCAATAATTCTCCGGCTGGGTGAGTCCCATGCCACCTTTAAGTCCAGCCAACCCCTCAGGGCGATGCTCAACGTGACAGGTGATGCAATAGCGGGACTTGACCAATTGGGAGTCGGCTCGCATGTCCAAGGGGCCAAGATGAAGCGCATCTTTGGACTTGGCAAATTTTGCAATGGGGTGCGAATCACCCACACGCTCCAACTCCTGAGCATGGCATTGCAAGCAGGCATCTTGTCTAACCATGTTGTTCCCTTCGTCGTGACACGCTGCACATTGCAACTGTATCTGGTAATGCCCGTAGGTCGTTTGGCCAGGCAGGAATATTTCTCTGTTGGCGTTACTCAATGCGCTAAACAGGTAACCCGCTGCAATTGCGGTCCCCAATAACCAAAGCACCCATATCAAACCATTTCTCACGCGCTGCCAACCTTCAAGCTCAGAAGTAATAGACACTGACAATGTGGAATCCGACCAGTACAGGTAATGGCCAGAACAACAACAAGTGAGCCCAGGTAAGCCACGGACGCCATCGCCTGGCAAAATCTCCGACACGTCCTTCCATGCGTGACTCCAAGGCGGTCGCCACACCAGCAACCGCACCAAGGATGTTGAGTCCGACAAAGCAAAGCATCAGCAGCATGTTGAGGTTGTCCCCCATCCGCATGCCGGTATGCACGATTAAGCCGAAGATGCAAAGCAATCCCATGGCCGTGTGAAACGTGCGATACCAACCATAGTTGCCGAGTTTACTCAGGAATTTAATGCGTTTGCGTAATGAGAGAATCATGCCCAATACCGCAATGCCAAGTAGGCCAAATCCGGTGATCTGTCGGATGATTCCGATGCGCCAGACTTGATCGATTTGATACCACACGGATTCAAAATTATCCGAAAAATGAAGCGGTTTTTGCGTTAAAACCAAAATCACAGCACATGCGATCATTGCCAGTATGGAGAAGGTCGTCATCGTCTTGCGACCTGCAACCGGTTGAGCAGCATGCAGGTCTCCGGTGAGTTGAGCAAGCAGTGGCTGACACGACCCGCAGACCGTTCCCGCACCGGTGCATTTGCCCAACTCCGCGATAGTACACGCGCCCTGGGTGACCGCGAGGCTCAGTTCACCTTTGGTGACTTTTAAGCAGTTGCAGACCAGTCGTTGTTCGGGCCAATCCAGAACACTGGTGAGTTTCGTTGTGCCGAAGATGTCGCCATTGTTTTCAAAGCGTTTGAGTTGTCGATTGGTCAACCGCTGAGTCTGTTCGATGGCATACTGGACTTGCGAGAGTTCATCCCAATCGCCCACGATTTTTGCAGCGACGATGCGGTCGCCCTGCAAGGTGATTGAACGGTAAGCACCTTTGCCAACCCATGTGCGAACGTTGCCTTCCACGTCGTCACGACCGAAGTTGGCAACCGTGTGCCCCATGAGTTTCAGTCGGGTCGAACGATCTGCATCTTCAAACACAGCATCAGGAAGAGTCGTCCATTGTTGAGCAAGTGTCCGAGCCATCTCGTAACCGGGGCCAACGAGTCCGTAGACAATCCCGCGATGCGAAGCACATTCGCCAATGGCATAAATGTTCGGGTCACTCACGGATTGAAGTTGATCGTTGACAATCACACCGCCACGACTGGCAATGTCCAATTCAGCTTCCCGAGCCAACTCATCACGTGGTCGGATACCTGCAGCAATGATCACCATGTCCACTGCGAGTTGTTCATCGTCATTGAGTGACAACAGGAAATGCTCGTCCACTGGCTGGATGCGACGTGTCGCAGTATCAATGCGAACATGCAAACCATCAGCCAGAAGCTTCTCACGCAGGACTTCACTGCTGGGGCCATCCAACTGTCTGGGCATGAGTTGGGCAGCGACTTCAATGAGGTGAACACGCAAGCCCAACTTCATCAATGCCGCCGCAGCTTCGATGCCTAAGAGTCCGCCGCCGATGACCGCTGCAGCATGTTTGGTTTTGGCTTTTTGAGCGATGTTTTTGAGGTCATCAATCGTACGGTAGACCGCAATGTTCGAGTCTTGACTGCCATCAATAGGGGGGATAAACGGATACGAACCGGTGGCTAGGACCAGCCTGTCATATGGATGACGAACCCCATTATTGGTGACGACTTCTTTGGCATCCCGATCAATGCTGGCGATTCGGGTATCGGTCTGTAAATCAATGTGCCGATCTTTGTACCAGTTGCGATCAGCAAGCAGCAGGTCGTCAGGCGACTCGTTGGCTAAGAAGTCAGTAAGGTGTACGCGGTCATAAGCTGGATAGCGTTCCTCACCAAAGACGGTGATTTGGTGTTGGCTTTCACTAGTGAGCTTGGTGAGTTGATCACAGAACGCGTAGCCCACCATGCCGTTGCCGACGATGATGATACGGGTTGGGTGCATGTCATCCGTGGTGGATGCCTGGCTGGGGCAGGAGTCAACATCAACATTGATGTCACTTTGTGCTGTAGCTGAAATGGAAGACAACGGTGAATCCATACGCTTTTGTTTATGACCATCAACATCAACAGTTGATGGCATGGGTGAATTTTAAAAAAAAGACGTCTGCAAACACTCCGGGAGACAATCGGGGTGCATGTCAGACGTCTTTGTCCACACTCAATTTAATGTCGTGCCAATCGCTACATACTTAAACGTTCGCACTCGTCTTTGATTATGCAAAGTCAGTGCCAAAGTCAGTGACCGTGACGGGAAAATTTGATTTGATGCGTTAAACGCTGGTTTTATAGGTCTTTTGAGTGATTTTTTAATCATTGCCATGTTCAGCTTCTGCGACATTCTGCCCATGCTTTGAGCGAGCTGCACAAATGATGTGCAGTGTGGCGGCGTGTCTTGAATGTCTCGTTTGGTCAACACCCAATGTGGTCTTAAAGCAACATCTGTCATAAACGGTTTGAGTTGATCCAATGCTGATGTGTCAGGATATGTTCGTTGAACCCTAATCAAAGCCATGTAATCAAGATGACTTGCGAATGTTTTCAAACGCGCGAACTTTGGCACGCTAATTGTTATGGGTTACTTGGCTGCGAAATGTCCATCATGTGCTAGAGACGCAAACCTGCATGTGATGGATAGTGGCTGGAGAATTGTGGCGAGTCATCGCCCGGAGGAGAAAAAGGGAGAAGGCTTTGATGCTTCATCGCACGGTGTTCGTGCTGTTGATGTCGTTGCTCTGTGGAGCGATGGCAGCCTTGGCGATGTCCGCGGAGACTTTGTCTTTGCCGGCTGTTGCTGCGACTGCCCAAGATGTTGACCGTTCGACACCGAGTTCTTCCACCTTTTTAAAACGTCAGCAACGCGCGGTCGATCCATCACTGTATTGGATGCCATCAGGTCGACTTGTGCATACAACTTATCCAGCCAGATGAACACGCGTTTGTCTGACTGTGACCCGATCCCCTGATCGCGTGTAGCCCGGTGCTTCCCCTGCCCGGGCTGCACTTTTATGCGCATCTTGATATCCATTTTTTTTACCGCCAAGACGCCAAGATTTCAAGACTAAGAAAGTCTTAGCCGTAGGGTCGCAAAATCACAAACCCCTAAAAAACATGAGTAATTATTTTTGTCATATATTCAAGCTCTGTGTCTCTGTGACTCTGTGGTTAAGACTATCATTGTCTTGAAGTCTTGCACCTTTGGCGGTAAAAAATGCCTTGAAATCAAGCCTCATTCCGCGATTCACGTCGGAACCTGCCCGGTGGGATACCATAGTGTTGTTTGAAGGCACGGTTGAAATGATACGGACTTTGCATGCCCACACGATTGGCGATGGTCTCGGTATTATCGTCAGTGGTCAGCAATAAATGTCTGGCTTGTTCGAGACGTTGTTGTTGAAGCAGTTGGCGAAAGGGATGGCCAAGCAGTTGGCGGACCAGGTGACTGGTCCGTGAGACCGACAGGTAAAGAGTCGCTGCCAAATCCTCGAGTGTTGAATCGTCGCATGCATGATCACGCAGCCAACGGACGATCTGACTTTTACGATCGGTGGGTTCGGTTTGTGACATGGTTGCGGAGATTTTTGCAAGCATTCCCTGACCCATGATCTGTAACAGGCGCCCGCAACTTTCCAATCGTGTTTCATCCACCAGACGCAATTTGTTGTAGGGCTTTTCCCATCGTGCCTGAACCGGTGGGGTGGCCCCTGGAATCCGAAACTGGCCGGCAAAGAGCGTTGCGACGTGTTGTTGATCCACATACAAACCAGCTGCTGCTTCGGTCACCTGTTTCCAGCAGCAATGCAACATCGGCGCGGTTCGATCCGCAAGCTTGCGATTAACATGGCCAAGACAGTGGTCAATACAACGATGATCATGCACCATCTGGCAGACGGGCTGGCGATGTCGACGTCTGGACATGACCAATAACGACTTGCCTTGCTGATCCACAAACGCCTGTTTCAAGTCATGCACCGCGATGGTCACGCCCAGAAGCTGTTCGGTATCCTTGAATGTCAGTTCAAGTTCCTGGGCGAGTTTGGATTGTAGGATAGACCTTGCCATACCTGTTATTATCTCATATGGCTCTGATCCAGCAAGTGGCGACAAAAAAAGGGCATCATATGACATGGCTTTCTGCTGATCAATGGACTACTGTTTTACATTCGTCAGGCCGCACAGATATAAAATAAAAATCAGGAGACAATCAGTTATGTCCAACGAAACCTTTTCAGTCACACTCCCCAGTGAGTTATCCCTCAAGCATACCGCTGACGTCATTGTTATCGGTGGTGGTCCCGGCGGGATTGGTGCTGCCGTCTCCGCTGCACGTGGTGGGGCGGATGTCCTGCTTGTCGAACACTACGGCTTCCTTGGCGGCATGGCCACCGCAGGCGAAGTCAATCCCTTCATGCCCAACCACTATGACGGGAAACCACTGGACACGGGGATCTACACCGAATGGGTCGATCGCATGGCAAGCTATGGTGGAGTTTGTGATTCGGGCCTTAAATTCTTTGATCCAGGCGTCGCGCGATTGGCTGCCGAAGACCTGTGCATCGAAGCGGGTGTCCGTCTGCTTTATCACCATCGCGTGGTTCACGTCGAAACCGCCAACAAAAAAATCACCGGCGTGGTCCTGCACTCAAAGTCCGGTCTGACCGTTGCCAAAGCAAAACAATACATCGACTCCACCGGTGACGGTGATCTGGCGGCTTTGGCTGGCTGCGAATTTAAGTTCGGCTCCGAAGACACCGGCTTTGCACAACCCATGACCATGTGCTTCAAACTCAAGCTCAGCGAATCCGCAAGACCCGAAGATGTCACCGGAGGGGACCTGTTTCAGAACGTGATGAAAAACCAGTACGACCTGATCCAGGAAGTCTACAAAAAGGCCCAGGAAGACGGGCGCATCGAATGCCCGCGTGAAAACGTGTTGATGTTCCGTGGCGTGGATCGGGATGTGGTCCACTTTAACACCACCCGTGTGATCAAGCATGATGCCACCGATGGCAATGCACTGTCTGAAGCCGAAGTGTTGGCACGCAAGCAGATTCGCCAACTCGTCAAAGTGCTCAGTGAAGAAGTCCCGGCATTTAAGGGATGCCAGATTTACTCCATCGCCCCGCAGATCGGTATCCGTGAGTCTCGCCGTATCATGGGCCGCGACTTCGTCACCACCCAGGATTACATGGACGGCCGCACTTATGCCGACGGCATCGCACGTGTGACCTATCCCATCGATATTCACAATCCCAATGGGACGGGGACCGTCCTGCTGCACTTTCCCAAAGATGCATGGATGGAAGTGCCGTTTGGCTGCCTGCTGGCCAAGGATATTGATAATCTGGGGATCGGTGCACGCTGCATCAGTGTTGATCACGCAGTGCACTCGGCAGTGCGCGTGATGCCTCCGGTCGTGTCGCTTGGCCAAGCCATTGGTACTGCCGCCGCCATGGCCATCAAAGAAAATAAAGACATCTGCCAGGTCGATGGCAAGGTCGTCAAAGAAGACTTGATCAAGCAGGGCCGAAACATTGTCCCGTTTGATCCTGAAAAGCAAACCACCGCGACCTACACCGACGAGCAGCGCGCCAAGATCGCCGAAGTCTGCGAAAAACGCGCCGGTCGCTTCAGCGCCTAACCCCCGGAAGTTGCTCCGGACTCGGAAGGTTTAAATTTACATTTCATAGCGCATCGGACTCATCCCCGATGCGTTTTTTACGCGCTTATCCAAGCCGCCAGATGAGTGACCAATGGGAGCGAATCTGACGGGGCCCCGACACCTATGGTAAAATGATCACATGCCAACCACTGAGCAATTTATCTCCGAGTCCATCACGCCTGACAAGGACACACTCAATACGACGCAAATGGCGCGTGGTGAACCGGGCTTGCCCCAATGTTTTACCTGGCGGGATACCCAATACACCGTCGCTGAACTTCTCGATAGCTGGAAAGAGTCAGGCAAGTGTACCCATGGCAGTGAAATGTACCTGCGTAAACACTGGTTTGAAATCCGAACCGTCAGTGGCGAAGTGATGAAAATCTACTTCGAACGCAAAGCCCGATCCGCCAAGCAAGCCAAACAACGCTGGTGGCTTTACACCATGTCCAAACCATGATGTTGTTCTGACAATAGCCTTGCCCCCGTGTGCGATAAAGTCGGTCACGTATAAATTGCATCTGGCTATAATGGGTTCACCATGACCACACAAATCCCCACCGATATCTTCCTGCTCATCGGCCAATCCAACATGGCAGGTCGCGGACGAATGCACGAAGTTTCGCATATTCAGAATAGTCACATTCATATGTTCCGTGATGGAGCTTGGCTGCCAGCGGTCGAACCCATCCATACCGATAAGCCCGATATCGCTGGCATCGGTTTGTGCATGAGTTTTGCCCATCACCTTGTCAAAGGCTTTCCTACGATGCAGGTCGGCTTGATCCCAACAGCAGTCGGTGGCACGCCATTGGCGCGTTGGATGCCCGGTGCGGATCTCTATGAAAACGCGGTCACCATCTGCAAAGACGCACTCTCCAAAGGTGGTAAACTCCGTGGTATTCTCTGGCATCAGGGGGAAGGGGATAGTGGTAACCTTGACAATGCCAACACCTATGCAACCCGGTTATTGGAAATGTTCACCACACTCCGCGAGCAACTGGATGCCCCTGATGTTCCCGTTATCACCGGCGAACTTGGCCCGTATCTTGCCAATCATCCAACCTTGCGATACTACCAGACCGTCAACCAGCAATTACACCAGTTGGCAACACTGCTCCCGCATTACGCAGTCGCCCATGCTCATGACTTAACCGACAACGGCGACAACCTGCACTTTGACGCTAAGTCCCTCCGCGAGTTCGGGCACCGCTACTACCACCAATATCTAAAAGTGATGTAAATCAGAATCGCAAACCAAACCGCACCCAATCACCAATAAAGCCCGCGGGACTTCAGTCCCCGGGGTTGCCTTGAAAAGCGCAACTCGGATTCTTCATCGCGCCGCATTTACCCTTGTTTCATCTCTTCGAGTTTTTCCCAACGTAGATACAGTTTGCGGACTTTGTCTTGCGCGACTGCGTAGTCGTCACAGACCTTACCGTAGTTGGTGCGGTCGTTGATGATTTTCGGATCATTCATTTTTTCCTTGAGTTCTTCAAGGATTTGCTCAGCTTTGAGAATTGACTCTTCCATGCCATCGAGTTCAAGTTGGTGCTTGTAACTCAGTTTTTTCCCGGTGGTAGTTGTTGGTTTTGCAGATTGCGAAGTGTTATTGGCTGAGCCGTTGGACTTAGCGGCTTTAGCGTTGGCTGCTGCTGCTTTTTTCTCTGCCTGTTTTTGCTTGGCGGTGTCGTCGGTGTACTTCTGCCACTGTTCAATGGAGGGATGGAATTTGGCATTGCCTTGGCCATCTAGCGCGAGTAATTCCGAGGAAAGACGTGCAAGCAGGAATCGGTCATGGGTGACAAGCACAATCGCGCCGGGGAATTCCGAGAGCGTCTGTTCGAGCACCTGCAAGGTGGGGATGTCCAGGTCATTGGTCGGTTCGTCGAGGATCAATATGTCCGCAGGCTTGAGCATCAGGTTGGCAATCATAATCCTTGCCTGCTCTCCGCCGGAGAGTTTGTTGACCTGTGTGCGGAATTTGTCAGCTTCAAAAAGGAACTTGCGCGCCCAGCCGGTGACGTGCATGGCTTTGCCACGATAGTGGATCGTGTCGCCAATCGGACAGAGTGCTTCCTGCAATGTCTGAGTTGGGTTGAGTGCTTCACGGTGCTGCGTGAAGTTGACGATCTTTAAATCCGCTGCCTGTTTGACCGTGCCGGTGTCCGGTTCAAGGTCGCCGGTGAGAATCTTCATGAGCGTGGTCTTGCCCGACCCGTTAGCACCGAGCAGTCCCAGACACATGCCCGGCGAGAGCGTGATATCAAGGTCGGCAAAGAGTTTTTTGTCACCCAGGGTTTTGCTGATGTTGTGCGTGACCAGCAGCTTTTGGGTCTTACGCTGCGTCCCATGGAATTCCATCTTGGCAGTGCGCTTCGGAGCGTTGTTACGGTCCTTGATTTGCGAGAGTTCTTCGCGGCGTTGGCTTGCTTCTTTGACCTGTGAGGTGTTGCGCGTTTGGCGACCTTGCACGCCTTGTCTAAGCCAAGCATCATCTCGGCGGACTTTCGTTGCCAACGCCGTTTGTTGGTTGGCTTGAGCAGTGAGGAATTCATCTTTGCGACGCAGAAATTCCGTGTAGTTGCCAGCGACTTCAAACGTGCCGTTGGGGTAAGCTTTGTTGAGTTCGATGATTTTTTGAGCCGTATTTTCCAGAAACACACGGTCATGGGTGATGAACACCATCGCAATGTTTGACTGCTTGACGAACTGTTCAAGCCACAAGATACCTTCCATATCCAAGTGGTTGGTCGGTTCGTCGAGCATCAGCACATCCGGTTCGGTCGCTAACGCGCAGGCAATGGACAGCCGCTTCTTCCACCCGCCGGAGAGTTCGACGATGGGCTGGTCGAGATTTTCAAATCCGAGTTTGGAGAGTTGAATAATTGCCTGCGTCTGAGCATCAAGTCCGTGGTCATCGTGATCCCGATCTGAGGCGATAGCAGCAACGACAGCATCGACTGGCGTGACCGCATCGCCGAACTGATCCATCTGTGGGATATAGGCTTGTTTGAGTTGGCGACGACGAATGATTTCTCCTTCGTCGGGTTCCTCAATTTTGGTTAGGACTTTTAGGAGCGTGGACTTGCCAGCACCATTGGGGCCGATCATGCCGATGCGGTCATTATCCGCAATAGTGATCGACACGCCGGTGAAAAGAACCTGCGTTGCATAGGACTTGGAGATTTCGGTAGCGGTGATTAAGGATGCCATAGTCGGGAAATGGTAGCAGAAACCCCCGTCCCCCGGAAGTGAACTGCTACGTGACGATGATTGAGCACAGGATGTCAATCCGGTGCAGGCAAATTCGTAGGCACACACTCGCACGTAACCTACGCCATGTTCACACCAGATGCTAACATCTGGTGACAGTTGATTGAAGTGGAGTACAATGCAACACACATCACATTACCGGGAGATCACACATTGACAGACAAAAAAGACAAACCACGCAAGGGTTGTATTCGGAGACTCTTTGGCTTTGGATGGGGGGTGTTCAAGTTCACCGTGACTTGCTGTCTGCTGGCTGCGGTGGGGTATGTGGTCTGGGTGAACTATGCAGGGAAACAAGCTCTTAAACGATTTGAAGCAGAACTCCTCAAGCGTCAGATTCCATTAGCATTTGAAGATGAGAAACAAATCCCGGATGAGGTAAATGCTGCACGGTATTGGCAGGCGGCAATGAAGATGGTTGTACGTCCAGACTACCGCGCTTTTGATGAGTTGAACTGGCCGGATTTTGGCGAGCGGTTTATGCCGGACGTGACAGCGTTGTTGGCCAAACAGTGTCAGCAGAACCAAGCGGTATTCCCACTGATAAAAAATGCTCGTTCGCATGATCAGTGTTTCTATCAAATCAATGCCATTGAGAACCTTGATCAATATATGAGATTTTTGGGGCAGCAACGTCCATTGATCTATGTTTTAAAACATCATGTTGATTATGCCACTGCTAAAGGTGACAAGCAAAAAGCCGTTGATATCTGTTTGGATTTGTTGGCATTTGTTGATTCAGGTAAGCAAACCGACTCATGGTTTTACCAATATGTCAGACAGACACATGTAGCCATAGCAATATCGCAAATTGAAGAATTAATGGCACGAGTAGAATCAACACCTTCACAAATCTTAGAACTCAAACAAGCGATGAATACGCAAATGATCTTGGATTTGCCCAAAATATTGCGTGGTGATTTTCGCGATAAATATCAAAGAATGGCAAGGCCAGATTGGTACTTATTGCAGCAGGAATATCAACGCGGCTTGGCTTCGTACAAATTGTCTTTTACTGCACCTCGCTACGAATTTACGGGTTGGGAAGGTAAGCCCGGATTGGAACTGGTGATGCCAATCCAGAAGTGGTACGAATGGCTGCTTGAATGTGCGATTAATTGCTCAAACGACTTGTGTGGAGGCGCTTATCAGATGATTGACGAGAAAACAGCTGCACAAGGCTTTGAAGTTTACGATTTACTTCTACAACCCGATGTGTCCTGGGAGCACCTGAAAGAGATCAAAAAAATCGGAGATAATTACGGTGATAATCTGTTCCTCCGTACCGGGCGGACTCAGATAATAGTTGCCATGGCTGCATTATCTATCGAGCAATACCGTATGACACATGGTGATTGGCCAAGCAGCCTTGATCAAGTGTTTGATGAAGACCCTGTGGATACATATGAACAATCTTTGAAAATAGTCAAGTGCGATGATGGGGTACTTGTTTATAGCTGTGGGCCTAATGGGATTGATGATCAGGGGATTTGGCATAAAAGCGAAGATGAGAGTCAATCCAAAGATGATGTCGCGTTTCGTCTGCTTGATCCGAGTCAGAGGAATCGTGAGCCGGAGCCGAAACCCAAGCCGGAAACAGAAATTTCAACGGGTGCGCCACAGTTGCCTGCTAATCTGTTTGAAGATGTGCCGCATTGAAACTGCTTGAGCGCAACCGATCCTTGATCGGCCCGTGCTGACTCAGCAAGGTTCGCTTGTTGTGTGGTGTTGCTTTACGAGTTTTCTTTGCGTGATCCGATTACCTTGGCGGGGACGCCCACGGCAATGCTGTACGGTGGCACATCCTTTGTCACCACTGCACCGGCACCGATCACGCTACCTTTACCAATTGTCACGCCTGCCATGATGTTCACGCGGCCGGCGATCCAGCAGTCGTCTTCAATCACAATTGGCTTGGCTTCGAGACCTTGTTCGTGAATGGGGCGGTCGGGGTCGGCAAAGACGTGATTACCAGCGATCATCATCACCTGCGGGGCGATGCGGACATAGTTGCCGATGGTGATTTTGCCGTGTTCGCCATAGCCGACGAGGATGCTGTTGGCCTGCACGGAGCTGTGGTCGCCGATGGTGATATTACCCTGGACGATGGCACCGGGGCCGATGGTCGAATCACTGCCAATACGCAGATGATCTTTCCGGGGATGGAGCATCGCGCGGGGGCTGATGCGTGTGGTGGGGGTGATGTGAACATGGCGGTGGCGCATCGCCATGCGTCTTCCTAGCCACAACGCGATCCGTTGGCCGAGTGTTTGATTGCTCGGCATGGAGTAGCCTTTGTCCAGCAGGTTCCAGAGTAAACTCATTGGGGGATGACCTCTATTTTTGAGCAGTGAAGTTTCGTGTTGCCTTGCCGTTTCATTGACAATTATTGCATGTCTTTGTGAGTCGGGCTGTGTCAGCTTTCCCTTATACATATCTTTACCCGTCACCAGTTATCGAACGATTAGAAATTAAACACGAAGGCACGAAGGACACGAAGACAAGGCAGCAAGAACTGTGCTCAAAGTAAGTGGTCGCCTTAAACACGATACATTCAAAACGACCACTTACTTCGTGCGCAGCTCTTTACTTGATTAAAAAAATGCCTTTCTTCGTGTCCTTCGTGTTCTTCGTGCCTTCGTGTTAAAAACAAATCGTACAACATGCCAAACAATTTAATTCATTCATATTGAGCGACTGATAAGCAGGGCTGGATTCAAGCCATTTGTGCATAAGGCAATGCTGTGTCAACCCGGTCCGGTTCGCAGATAGACAAGTGTTCAACTTTCAAGATCAATCGAAAATTCCACTGTCTGACCATGTCGATCCGGTAGGGAGTTGACCAGCACTTTGCTGCCATCGTTGTTGAAAACGGGATGCGTGTCGATCCAACCGCTGGTGCGTCCTGTGCCACGCTTGTCTCGCCCGGAGGTTGGGAATTTGACGTGTAATAAGGTTTGATCCTTGGCCAGGTCGATGAATTCCACGTTGCCTGCATAGTCATCGGTGACCAGCAGATTTGGGTTTGCTGGTGAGATGGTGGGATGCCCGCCGGAGCCGTGGGTGCAGAGTTTACGATAGTCTTTACCAGTGTGATGGACGGTAGCAATGCAGCGAGCTTCATCATGGACTGGTGATAGCCCGTAACCCAGAAGGTGTTCACCATCGGGACACCAGCCCCAGTGGACACCACCTTTGCCAAAGCTCAGGTCGGCAGCCATGTGTATGTTTTTCAGATCACGATCCGCAGTCATGATGTAGGCGATGCGCGGTTCGCCACGTTCGGGAACCACACAGTGATTGCCAAAGTAAAACAGCATCCGTGTACCTTGGCGGTTCCATCGGACACAGTAGAGCATGAGGGTCAAGCCATCATCATCACCAAGGCGACTTTTCACTTGCCGATCCGCTTGGAGCAATTGCTCACGGCAGGGATGTTCATCGAGCATTTGCTGTGTGGTGTAAATCAACTTGGATGTCTGCGATTCGAAGTCGACCTTGGAGATGCCGTGTTGATCGCGCGCTTGGAAGGGGACGGGCGTGAGTTCCGGATGATATTTTTTGTCACCATAGCCTGCTGCATAGAGCATGGCATGGCTGCACGAAATACCTGGTTCACCGGATGGGGGCAAGCCTTCCATATCGCCATCAAGTGTGATGGATTGCTCGGTGGTCAGATCGTATCGGGTGATGGTGGATTGGGTGTGCGTGCCGGATTGGTAGTAGATGTAACGGGCATCGGGGCTCCAACTCTGCCAGGCGCCGGTATGCCAGAAGCTGGGTGTGATGGGGATGGGGCCAAGGCGATGGGTGACCTTGCGGTCAGGCGATAGCACCAGCACATGGCCAACGTTTTTTTCAAGATCGGCAGCGGCAAGTAGCAGTCGATTCGACCCATCAGGAGCGTATGGATTGAGCGTGTAATAACTGTGAACGCACCATTGATTGGGCAGGTCAATGGGATGGATGTCAATGAAGGGGGGCATGGCGTAACCTTTTGATACATGGACAAATCAAGATTAAGCATAGCCCGTTCGTATAACGAATGCCATTGGTTGGGTGTTTGTGGGATGGACAATATGACTGTGAAAATCATATTGTCAAGGCAGACCCGGGGACTCAAGTCCCACGGGCTTTAGTGTGCAATGGTTATGTTTGTGGTGATGTGTTTATGAATGCGAATACTGCGTCGGTAGTTGGGATCGAGGGTTGGGCACCGAGCTTGGTGCATGCCAGGGTGCCTGCTGCCAGGGCGAAGGGGATACTCTCGGGGATGGATTGGCCCCGTGCGAGATTAGCTGCCAATGCGCCTGCGAAACTGTCGCCTGCAGCAGTGGTGTCGATGGGCGTAACCGGCATGGTGGTGAAGTGTTGGTTGTGATCTTGCGTTACCCATATCGCGCCGCGCTGGCCAAGGGTGACGATGATGTGCTTGCTGCCACGTTTGAGTAACGCTTTGGATGCTGCAACAACTTGAGGGATCGAATCGGTGTCCATGCCAGTGAGTGTGGCAAGTTCCGTCTCATTGGGCAGGAGGATGTCGCAGCATGCAAAGAGTTCATCGGGTAAGTCGCTTATCGCAGGCGCCGGATCGAGGATGACGGTGATGCCTGCTTGTTTTGCACGTTTGGCGGATTCGACATTGACGCAGACCGGGGTTTCCAACTGCATCATCAGCACGTTGGCCCAGGTGTAAACCGACTCATCTTTTGCTTCGGTGACCTTTGCGTTGGCACCGGCGCTGACCATGATACTGTTCTGGCCGGACTGCTTATCAAGCAGAATCACAGCGGTGCCTGAACTGATGTCTTTGATGACCGCAACGCGATCGCAGTTGATTCCTTCGTTTTGTAAGTTGGCTTTGAGGGTGTTGCCAAAGGCATCATCGCCCACCGCGCCGATCATGTGGACATGACCACCAAGTCTTGCTGCGGCGACGGCTGCGTTGGCACCTTTACCACCTGCGATGAGTTGGACGTCACCTGCCATGATGGTCTCGCCGGGTAGGGGGAGTTGGTCGATGGGCGTCACCACGTCCATGTTGATACTGCCGACGACCAGTACGTTACCGTGTGTGTGTTTGGGCATGGTGTTGATTATCGCATGACAGGTTGGGATGACAATTCGACCTGGACTTCGCGGATAACTTCACATTGCGTAGGACTTACGCCAAGCACATAGCGGTTGCCATCTGGATCGGTTTTAAAATGTGTTAGTCCCTTGGCATCTACTTGAATCTGTCCCGGCCCGTGGACCGTAAAGTAGTCACGATCAGGCCGAACTGCGTAAAGGACAGCAGTAAGGTCAAATGTCGGTCGGTCATATGGCATCGGCATGTAGCGTTTGTAGGCTTCGACGACAGGATGGTAGGGGGTCCATGCGTAGTCATTGAGAATGCTTCGGCAGGGATGTTTGATGGCATTGCCTATCTCCCCCCCAGAAAAGTACATTGGCACAGGACATTCATGAATGAATCGTGTGGATGAGATTTGATCCTTCACGATGTTGTATTCGCTGTGTGTGTTGGGTTTGTCGAAAGTGATGTCGGTAAAATGACCTGCCATCATCACGACATGACTGACCTTTTTCTCAAACAGTGTTTTGCCATCCAGTGGGCTGATGTCATCTGGTGGACTGTCAAAAAGTTGATGCAGGTTTGTACTAAACCCGATGGGGACGATTACCACACTCGCATCGTCTGCATCAGCGAGTAACTGTCTTAGCACGGTGACAGCCGGTGGGTAGCTGCCTTTTTGATTTGTTGTTGGGAAAAGGGGATTGCCTGTTTCGTCGGTCATTTCAATGACCGCTTGATTGAAGTTGCCGACTTCTTTTGTGACGCCGTCTTGCACCATCCCGATGGGCAGATGCCCCTTGCCGTAGAAGGTGTTGATCGCATCGACGAATGCCGGCGCGTAGGGATTATCTTTACTGACGGTGACACCCAGAAGCTTGCATTCACCACGAGCTTCAAGGCTGTGGATCATTGCCAAAGCCAGTGCATCATCAATGTCATTGCCCAGATCGGTATCCAGGATCAGTTGTGTCGGTTTACGGGTTAAGGTGTCAGTTGTTTGACAGCGGTTTTGCATGATTCGTCTCCGTGAATAGAATATTAAAGCATAATAGTTTTAAAAATTAGATTTTAAATCGCAATAAATTGATATAAAACAGCATAAAACTATAATTTGGTGATGAAGCATCATCTACAGTCCCGAAAAGCAAAACTGCAATTTGTTGGCGAACACAATGGCTGTGGTGATGTGGCATTTCACAAACACGCCGTCCCTGAGTTGATTCTGGTGACTCAGGGGACGTGCCAGACTGATACACCTGATAAACAGTTTGCTTGTGAGCCTGGTGATTTGATTTGGATGCCTGCAGGCGTGAGTCATAACCAGATTGATCATGGGCATGTGCGGACGTTGTATGTGGGATATGCAGATGCCAAGGCCCATGTTGGCCAGCCTTGTTTAGTACATCTGTCCTCATCCCACCTTATTGAGCAGTGCATGTGGTCCTTGCTTCAATTGCATACACGTCATTGGCAGGGATTGTCCCAAAGTGTCGATCGCCTTTTGCACGTCCTGCTTGCTGAAGTTGGACAACAACTTCGTCCCGGAAAACAGACCGGATATCAACGTCGGCTTGATGATCTGATGGACTGGATCGAGGAGCAGTTGGACCAACCTCTCTCAGTGGACATGTTGGCTGAGCAAGGGCAACTTAGTGCCAGTCGACTATTCCAACTTTTTGATCAACACCTGCATCAATCCCCAATGCAATATGTTCAAACGCAACGAATGGATCGAGCACGAGCGTATCTGAAAAATCCTTATCTCTCTGTGAAACAGGTTGCGACACGATGCGGTTATCCGGATGCGAATCTATTCGTTCGGACGTTTAAACGCCATCACAATTTGCCACCGGGAAAGTGGCGGTTGAAACACGTGTTGTGAACTATTGGCGTTAGTACGTCTGATAATATTTCATAAAGCGGATAAAGAAGAAGTTTGATACGTTCTTTGGCTCGTTTTCGATTCAGTTGAATTGCAGTTGTTCCGATCCATATTGAGGTGATTTGTTAGAAACTTTTAACAGAAAACATATGGATCAGATTATGAAAAGCACAAATATGATGCCACATTGCAGACTTACATTGTCTGTTTGTTTATTACTGTTAGTGAGTATTTTTACGGGTTGTGATCGACAACCTCAAGAGGCTCAAGCAAATGTAAAACAGGATCGAAAAGCTCTAGAAATACAAGTCCAATCAGATCAAGTCTCGGATATGCCTGCAAAGACAGACTTCACGCCATCCCCTCGGCAGGAGAATGAGTTTGTGGAACTCGTTGCTCCAGTTCGTGAGCCGGTACAAGTGGTTCTGTCCTGCCCAAAGGTTACACAAGCTCCTGAGATCGATGGCCAGGGGAATGATCCTGTTTGGACAAAAGCT
This sequence comes from Phycisphaerales bacterium UBA7800, assembly GCA_002480565.1. GTDB lineage: Bacteria > Planctomycetota > Phycisphaerae > Phycisphaerales > Phycisphaeraceae > UBA7800. The sequence goes on from DLCK01000061.1 coordinate 38,351, forward strand.
CAGGTTATTCAAACACTGGACTTTTCTTCTCAACGTCCCATTGAAATCACCGCAGTACATGACGGGGTGAATGTTTACATGCGTGTGAAGTACCCTGATCAAGCACCTTCTGTGACGCATAAATCATGGGTGTGGGATGCGAAGAATGATTTTTACAAACAGGGATTTGATCGTGAAGATATGTTTGTCATCAAATGGTCTATGCAAGGCAATGACATTGATATGGCATTGCGTCATGCTAATCCACACACTGCAGATATTTGGTTCTGGAAGGCTTGTCGTACCAATCCCATGGGTTATTGGGATGACAAGCGTCACGAAATGACGGCAGAACACGTTCAAAAATCACTTGAGATCAAAAGCGCCAATGGCAGTCATGCACATCTGAGGCGTATCGGTGACAAAGGAAAGCAGGCTTATTCTGAAGTATTTCCTTCCGAATTTAATACACAGTTTGTGAAACGCTATGTAAACGAGAAGCCTGCTGGCAGTCGTGGTGATGTCTCGGGTAAAGGTGTTTGGAAAGACGGCTATTGGACGATCGAAAGCAAACGCCTTCTTCAAACTGGAAACGAAGATGACCTGCAAATGCAACAAGGTGGACAATATCTTTTTGGTGTTGCCTGCTATGAAATTGCCGGGACTAAAATTGATCTTGCCTATTCACAGCCGTTGTATCGTACCGGTGATGTGTTTGATCGCATCATTCTGGTGATCGAATGACTCTGCTAGCAGGATGACCTGATGCTCTCATTTACGCGTATTCAATATATTGCCATCGGATTGCTTCTGATGGTTATGATTGCGCTAAGCACGGTCTGCTTGCAGACATTCAAACGCATGGATCAGACCATCCGCGAACGTTTGATCCAGCAGCAACAGGTGACAACCATCTTTGGTGATATCGCGTTGGACTTTTCTCAAGCTCAGTCAGAGTTTATGAATATCCAACTCGGGCATGTTAAAAACGCTGATAAAGTTGTCATGTATTTGGATCATGTTCAAGCCTACATTGATCAGCTTGAAAATTTTTCTGAAGATCCACAATTTAATGTCCGTAAGGAAATCTCCCTTTTTACTAGGGAAATACGTCGCTTTCGAACAGCATTACATGCATACATTACAGCGGTTAAGGATGATCCCTCGACGGATTATGTCAAAGAGTCACTGCGACAGGTTGATATTCTCATTGAACAGACGGTTCATAATGCCAAGGCGCGACATCGTAATCTCGAACAGATGCGACAAAGTACGGTTGGTATTATTCTTCAGGAAGTGGATCAGAGCTACGGCTTTTTGGTAGTCATGATTCTGTTGAGTATCAGCATGTGCATTGGTATTGCTGTCTGGCTCACAGGCCGGTTACGAAGCAATGTGGAAGACATTTTGGATGTTACGCGATTATTGGGAGAAGGTAATCTCAGTTGTCGGCTTTACTCGACGCATCGTGATAGTCTTGGGCAACTGTGTAACGGCATCGACCGGATGGCAGAATATCTGGAGCAATCCGAAAATAAATTACGTGAGACACTCATTCAGGCTCAGCAAGGTAATCGCATCAAGAGTGAATTTCTGGCGAATATGAGTCATGAAATCCGAACCCCGATGACAGCCATTCTGGGTTTTACGGACTTGGTGATTGACGAGACTGACAATCCTTCGAGCCAGGAAAAGCTCAAGGTGATCCAACGCAATGGCCGGTATCTTTTGGAAATTATCAACGACATACTTGATATTTCCAAGATCGAAGCCAATCGATTGAACATTGAACAGTTGCATGTGGATCCGTTAGGACTCATACAAGACATCATGCAATTACATGAACAACGCTGTGAGGAACGAGGGCTCAAACTGCAATTGGTTTTTGATACTTCGTTGCCAAAGTCTATTCTTACCGATCCAACAAGATTCAAGCAGGTCGTTAATAACCTGCTTTCAAACGCAATTAAATTTACTGAAACTGGCACAATCACTATTAAAATTGGGATGATTCAAATGCAGGAACAATGGCAAATGCGGGTCCAGGTCATTGACACGGGTATCGGAATGGAAAATCGGCAACTTACTAAAGTGTTCGATGCGTTTTCACAGGCGGACGCTTCCACCACACGAAAGTATGGCGGAACCGGACTTGGTTTAACCATCTCACGTAAGTTGACTCAACTCTTGGGTGGTGACCTTGTCGCTGAATCCACCATCGACCAAGGCAGTCGATTTACCATGACCGTGAATCCTGGCCCTCTAACGGGCAATTTTATTACTGCGTCTGAACATCATATCCCAGGGCAAAACGTAAAGAAGACAGTGTCTCCAGATCAGGAGAAAGTTATGCTCCCGTTGTCGGACTTAAGTATTCTGTTTGTCGAGGATGGCTTGGACAATCAAACGTTGATTAAGCATCTTCTCACCAAAGCGGGAGCTGATGTGTCGCTTGCAGACAATGGTCAGATCGCCTTGGATACACTCACAGGTGATGATGCGCCTAAGTTTGATGTGATACTTATGGATATGCAAATGCCTGTACTTGATGGCTATGGAGCGACTGCGAAGCTTCGTGAGTTAGGCTTTGACCTACCTATCATTGCAGTGACCGCCAACGCCATGTCCCATGACAGGGAAAAATGCGTGCAGGCCGGCTGTACTGACTTTCAACCTAAACCCATCAATCGCGAAAAACTTATCCAAACCATTCTTAAACATGTGAACAAGACACCTTCAACGCCAGCCTTGTAATCGATGGCTGAGAAAATCTCGATGCCAAGACATACAAGCAGTACGGATGCATTATGCCAATTGCGTTGGGCTCGCTTGTGGGAATGTGGTTTCCAACCAGACTGTGTCGCTGTTCATCTTGACTTTGGCACCATCCATCTTTGCAGGAATCAACAAGGTTTCACCTTTGGTGAAACTAGTGCTGCTGCCATCTTCCATGATGATTTGACCATCACCTTCAACCACCATCCAGACCGCAGGTTGGTCGTAGGGGATTTCCTGTTCGTAGCCCTCACTCATTTTCACGCGCTCAAGTACAAAGTACTCACATGTTACCAATCGTGTCACCGTCGTGAACATTCCTGCCACATGTGACCGCTTGTCTTCTTCGACATTGCATGGCCCAAAGTCGATACATTCCATCGCCTGTTCAACATGCAACTCACGTCCTTCGCGACCCCAGTCATACACACGGAATGTGGTGTCGCTGGGCGTTTGTACTTCAGCAACCAACACGCCAGCCCCTAGCGCATGACACGTTCCCGATGGCAGATAATGACAGTCACCCGGTTTGACAGGAATCTTGATCATCAACTCTTCAACGTTGCCATCCTCAATCGCTTTGCGATATTGATCCGGCGTGACGCCTTCTTTGATACCTTTGAAAATGCAACCCTCAGCCGTCGCTTCGACCACATACCAACACTCGCTTTTGAGAAACGCATCATCATGAGCATCTGCATAGGCTTGACTGGGATGAACCTGCACAGACAGATGTTCATTGGCATCGAGGAATTTGACCAGCAGGGGGAAGTTCCCATCGTCAGTCAAAGGCAGGTCGCCGATGAGGTCTTTGCCAAATTGCTCGATGAGTTCGTGCAGAGTTTTGCCAGCCAGGGGGCCGTTGTTGACCACGGAACGTTCCGAACCACCGCCACCACCGCTGACACTGGTCGTCGAAAGGTCCACCAGTTCCCAGCTTTCGCCGATTTTTGTATTCGCATCGCCAGGTAGTGTGCGGCCGATTTTCTCCAAGGTGCGACCACCCCAGACTTTTTCCTTGTAAATCGGTGAGAACTTCAATGGATACAACGACATGTGCAAACTCCCGAGGTTTTGGGTTCAAATTCAGTCATATCAACCGGTTGACGGCAGATCATGTTACTCATTCTACCAGTCCCTGCCAGTAGTTCGAATTTCATTGGTTTGGAGCTTGACAAAGGAATGATGATCCAATAAATTACCTGACTCAAACGAATCGATGGTGGCCATAGCTCAGTTGGTTAGAGCACCTGGTTGTGATCCAGGGGGTCGGGGGTTCGAGTCCCCTTGGCCACCCTTTGATAAATGAAGAAATACCATGCACTTACGTGTGTGGTATTTTTTTTATTTTTCCCCTCTTAACAAGCTGTTTCGTCAAGTATCCTATGCATTGGCCCGATAGCTCCAATAAGCTTTACCGGGGATGCTTAATGATTCTTGAAACATACCGAAATAGTCTTTCAATTCGTAATTATCAACCAGCTTCATTGCTGAGAAATATCCAGTTGGCTAAGCGTTTTTTGCAGGATATTGAGGATATTCACGCAATCGATACCGAAGCAGTAGAAGACTACCTCATCGCACTGATGCAGGGCGGGCGATCCATCAAAACCGTCATGAATCACAGGGCTGCAATCAAAATCTTTTGTGATTTCCTCACAAGCAGGGGAATCATTGACGAAAACCCGGTCTTACGTATCCGCACAATGGACATGCCCGAGGAAGTCCCAGTCTGTTTGACCGAAGATGAAGTCTTACTGGCCTACGACATTGCCAGACGTGAGGACATGCTCTGTGAAGTGACGATGGCACTGAATACCGGTTTGAGAATGGAAGAGCTTAGACGCTTGAAATGGGTTGATGTTGAAATTGACCGTAAGCAATTGATCGTGAAAAAAGCCAAAGGCAAAAGACCACGGACTGTCCCCTTGAATCAGGCACTTAGAACCGCACTCACACAACAGAATGAACGCTTTGGCTCATTGGAGTTTGTGTTCCCCGGCGGTGAGATCGGCGGCTATCTCAAATCTCATTGGAACCAACCGACCTTGCGGGGTTTGAACTGGTGGAGCAAGCGTTCAATTCGTTGCTTGCAAAGAGAAATTCCAACGCTTATGAATCTCCCTACAGGGCGGACAGGGCGTGGTTGGCATGCACTGCGTCATACGTTTGCTACCAGAGCAATTAAAGCCGGTATCGATGTGGTCACCCTCAGAGATTGGATGGGGCATCGGAAGATGGAAACCACACTGCGATATGTTCATGTGGCAAGGCATTATGATGATCGGATTGAGCTACTCACATGAGTTGGTTTGTGATTATTCTGATATTTTTTCATATATTATGTTTTTTCTATAGAGCATGTCCACTAGCATTAAAGTTTCAACCCACTGAAGTGATGCTTTGGGGTATATAGTAATCATGTCTGTGTTTTGTGATGATGTGTAAAATAAACCTAGACCATCGTTGCCGATTTTGAATGTTATGTTTTTGAGTGATAGTTTGTTGCTTTTGTGAATTTTTACATCCATGTCGTAAAGTGTGGACGTGATTATATGCATCTGTTTTTCTGTTGCTAGTTTCTTATTTAGTTCTAATACTATTTCAACACCTGTTGGGTAGTTGATAAATATTTTTCTAAGTATTGGTTCTATTTTTTCGATAATTGTGTGGAATATCTGAGGTGTTGATTTTATATACATATATTGGGGGGTCTGCTCTTGTGTTGTGCGTATACTAATTCCGGTTGTGTTTATTGTGTCTGTGATGCCTGATCTGCAATAATTGATGTTGTTTTCTTTGTAATAGCTTTCGATGATGTCTAATGTCTGTGGGATATTTTTATTTATATTTGGATTGCGGTCACATATAGGTATTATTATTTCGTGTATAAGTTCTAGGCGGTTGGTGAAACTTGATGATTTATTAGTTATTTTCTTGAGTTCGATATTTTCTTTTCTTAATTCATTAATTTCCAATAATGTTTGTTGTGTTGTGGCGGCATTGGAACGTATCCATCCGATTGCTGGGTATGTTTTAATTGTCTTGTTGATACTTAAAGAAACCAAGCCAGGTAGTTCGTCTGCTTTGCTCCAAAATTTAACTAATTTCCCATCCTGTACTTTGTTTTTGAATGCTTCTAACTTTTGTGATAATTCAGGGTCTTGGTCTGTTTTTCCTTGCGGTATTGATAAGGGGTCGCTGTGGATGAGAGCTACGGTTTTAATGCCTTTGCTTTTAGCGTATTCGTACTCTTGTTCGGTATAGCTAATTCCCTGATTAGTTGTTGTTCCATATCTTCCTCCGATTATTAAAAGATAATAGTCGCTGTCGTCAATTATTTTTTTTATAAACGCAAATTGCTCTTCGTCAATTGCTGGGAAGAGTTCCATTCCTGCTGGTATACAATCCATTTCTAGGAGCGTCTGTAATACTTTTTTCGTTCGTCTTTTAGGTCGGCATATGTTGAACTTATGAATACTTGATATCTTTTGTTCATTGTGATTGTTCTCTTATTTAACTTTTATAGTAAATATAATGATGCCTCGTTGATTGGTTTCTTGAAAGCCGATCGTAAAGTCTCCTGAGATTGCTTTGTTCAATTTGTACTTTGCTGTGATTCGCTCGCTTTGCCCCTTGTCAAGAGAGAGATATAGTTTTGTGCTTGTATTGGGTGTTGTGTTTTTCGTTGCCAAAACTAATGATTGGGTGTGCTCTGCCTGTCCATCTTTCATTGCCGTAGTTTTGTACTTTGTAATTGACAATCACTTCTTGTTTTTGCTGGCCAATGGCATTGTTGTCTATCTGAACACTTTCCAAGTAATAGGCGTGTTGGCCTAGTCTTCTCATTGGTGGTGTGATTCTTTCTATTGTTATGCCTTTAGACTGTTCTGGCTGAGTGTTGTGAGTCACTGAGTTAGTAGGGCGTGTGATGCTGTTTTTGCCTTCAAGCTGATCGACCCTTGCAGTGAGTTGCATCACCAATTGGCGCAGGGTTTGCACCTCGGATCGGAGTTGCTCTACCTCACTGTCAGCAGCGAGTAGGGGAGTAGCGATAAGGCAAACAGCCAGGTAAGAAACGAAAGACTTCATTGAACCTCCACGGAATGAGAACGAGTTACTTGTGTCGTTATCTTAACTGTCTCGCGGCAATATGAAAGCCTTGTTTTTATGGTCTTTAGTAGGCTAGCCTGTTTTAAAGGCTCGATTGCTTGGGCTATGATGTCCCCAACACGTATTCCCTTTTTCCGGAGGTTCTCATGGTTTGGCTTATTCTGGTTTGTATTGTGATTTTCATCATTGGCGTTGCTCTCAAGACTGTAGAAGCCAAGCAGACTGGACAGCGTAAGGAGCCGTTGGTGTCGATGTTTCGGTTGGCTATGGCTGCATCGAATTGAAGAATGCCCGAGAGGTTCCAGTCAATGCCCAAGCGTCGAGTCAGTGAACGACTCAATTCAATGAACTGAACCTCAACCACATACTGACCCTCAGCAGCAAGCAAGGCATTGAACATCAATTCAATTCGACGCATGCCTTCGACGGTAATCAACTCTTGTACGCTGGAGTACGATTTTCCAGAGCCCGGAAGTCCGTCCCAAATCTCTATCCCTGTTTTAATGCTTATGTCGCGTTTTCCCATGTTTAACCGTCCACCCCAGGAATCCAACCGATGACATGTCGAGTGATCCTGATTCCCGCTTTGATCACGAATGCAGCCAAAAGGATTGTCAGGCACTCGTTAAACGGTATAGCCTGATTGACGAAGGCGTAACTGTCTTTGAAAGTGTTCAGGACGGCGACGATATCAAAACGGTTATCTGTGATAAAACCGTTGAGGATCGAATCAACGACATACATGACCCGATCGATGATCCAGTCGTATATCCAAATCAACGCTTCGATCAACCAGTTGACCATGACTTACAAATTCCTGAGCGTGTCTAATACATGACCGATTCCCCAAACGCCCACTAAGCCAGAGAGCAGGCCACGCACAATAAGACGTATGCTGTTGATCCATGAAAACACAGGATTGCTTATGTCCCATGTCCGTTTATCAATTGGAATTTGCTGGCTGTAATATGAACCGTCAGGCATGGGGAAGCTAAGCGTAAAATCCAACACGGAGTTAGAGCCATTCCACGCAAGGCCGCTATCGTCAACCAAATCATTCAAACGGTTTTGAAGTCCCGTCATGTCACTGGTTTCACCAAGTGGTGTGCCGTATATACAAGTAGATAATGCAATCAAGCGGTTCGGTTGGAACGTCTGAGAATTGCTTCTTCGTATAAAGGTTTGATCAGGTAACGATAATCGCCTGCAAAGCCTTGTCGTTTGAGTGCATCGACTGCAGCATCAATCCCATATTCAGCAAGCAATGCTTCAAGAACACAGCTTGAATCGTTTCGAGATGGATCATCACTATGCCATTGGCCGGAGTTTACGTGATCGTCAATGACCTTATTGATGATTGGTTTAAATCGTTTCATGCTTATTTCGCTCCACTTAGAAAATTTTGTGTCGATTCCATCATTACGATAGTTCAATCATCCGAACATTTTTGGCTTGGATGAGGATTCGTCGTCCGTCTTGGTGTTCAAGAATTAACATGCCATGCATGCTATGTGGAAATGCATCTTTGAATGATGCAGAATCTGTGAATCCTATGATTCGGACATTCTCAAAACATTGGCTGCTTCCGACATGTATCGTTGCTGATGTGTTTTTGTCCAGAATGCCAGTGAGAGTGATGTTGCGTGGTGTTTCTTTGCCTTTAGATTGACTAACAATCCAACTCATGAATTTAAAGAACAGTGTCAACACGATAATGCTGACGACAATAGGGCCGACAATACTAATTGTTTGCTCAAATGGATGCATTTGTTTACCCGCGTATGTGATGGAATTGGAATGGCCGACATGGATTATCTTACATTAGTTTTGTGGATAGATATGCTACAATGTGTCGGTTCATTGCCCCACGGAGATTGATATGACACAGGGACGTTCACAACTTTCACAAAGCCTTGATGAATTACAGCAGACGTTGGCTGCCTTGCCTCAGATCGATGAGGTGATGGGGCAGGTGATTGATCGTATTGCCGGCTGCTTGACTTCGGGGTGCAAGGTGCTTGCCTGTGGCAATGGGGGCAGTGCTGCCGACGCGGGGCATTTGACCACGGAATTGGTTTGCCGATTTTGTGATGATCGTGATCCGTATCCGGCGATTTGCTTAAACGCGCTGGGTAGTGACTTAACGGCGATCAGCAATGACTACGGCTACGACGAATCCTTTGCCCGGCAGGTGCGTGCGTTTGGTAAAGCCGGTGATGTGCTGATCGTGTTTACCACCAGTGGCAATTCACAGAACATCGTCCGTGCTTTGGAAGAAGCCAAAAAGCAGGGCGTCTTTTCCATTGCGTTTCTGGGTAAAGGCGGAGGCAAGTGCAAGGACATGGCGGATATCGACGTCATCGTCCCCGGCACAACAACCACCGCGCGGATTCAGGAAGTGCATCACTTTCTGCTGCACGTGATCTGCGAAGGCATCGAACCATATCTCAAGAAATAAGTCGATGACTGCGAAGTTTCAGCAACACGTAGTGTTGCAGCTATTTTTTCTATGTCTATCAATGTGACAGTTGGTTTATCGCTGCATTTATATGATTTCGATTTATGGTGTCAGTTCGATGCGCGTGCGCTGGGTCACGGGTAATGTGATCACTGCCCATGCTCGGTTGGGTGCATGTTTAATCTGTACGTCGACCCCTTGAACCGAACTGGTTAATTGCGTCACATCACTGGCAACAGGGATGGTGACGCGGACGAAACGCTCATGTAGATCACTCAAGGAGGGGTTGGTGATCACGGTATAGCTGCCATCGTCATGCGCGGCTGCTGCAGCATAAATGCCTTTGAGCGGTGCGTCGGTGTCACTGGCAGGTGTCAGTGACAGTTCGATGCGTTTGCCATTTCGGTGACAGAGATTCAGATAGTCATCAAAGATGTGATAGGCCGGTCGCGGGATGCCCTTGTCGTCAATGAGGCTGAAGGGTTGGTTGTTGCCCCCGGAGTGAAAGACACTGATGTCTGTCTGGTCGTTTGTCAGCAATCTTGAGATGGCGATGCTGAGCATGTCAGCTTGTATTGCCGGTGTGTTGACAGGGGGTGCGGTGAACCACTGGGCATTGTGCCAGACAAATCCCATTTCGTTGGAGTAGATGGGCAGTTTCAGTCCCAGTGCCATGAGTTCGCCTTCGGCCAATCCGTAGGGTAGGTCCCATAGCGGACTCTTGCCGGCATAGGGATGGAAGGCAAAAACATCGACTTTCTGCAGGACACCGCCTTGAACAATTTCGTGGATGAACTTGCTTTGGAACCCTGCCATGCCGGTACTGAAGATTTTTGCGGTGGGGTCCAATCGGCGAATGGTGGCGATGGTGGCCAAGCACCAGTCGATGTATTCCTGGGCGCTACCTCGCCAGTATTTCTGGCTGTCTGCTTCGTTCCACAGTTCATAGGCATCAATGCGGTCACCATATTTTTTGAGAATGTGTTCGACGATCTGTTGATACTTCTGTGGGTCGGCAGCGGCGCTGCTGGCGCGATGGGCGGCGACCGCTTCGGTATAACGATTGGGGATGGCGGCCCATTGCGGCGTGCCTTCGAGAATCAGTTCCAGATGCGAGTTCATTTTCAGGAGGGCTTCAAACCGCTTGTCGAGTTTCTCAAATCGTCTGGGATCTTCCGGTGGGCCGGCATACTGAGTCCGGGCGCTGGAGCGGATACTCGACCAACGCTGGGAATACTTGGCGGGTACGCTTGGCGTGTCGGTGCTATTGGGAATGGTGTGTCTTAAACTCACACCCAGTCCCAGTCGCCAGGGACGCAACACCGGTTGCGGTGTTTCCAGTTGCATGGCATCAAAATACAACGTCTCACGACCGGGGTTGTGCAGCGTTAGCGTGTTCACGTTTTCCCAAATGTCATCAGGCAGATAGACCAGACGATGAATCTCTACGGGTTGATCGGCATAGCTGGGGGCAGAAAAATTGCCCTGGCCGCTGACATCCACATAAACAAACAGTTCATTGTGCAGGACATGGTTGTTGATACTGATCTGTAAGCCCACACCGTTGACATCATAGGCCGCGCGATAGCGAAGAAGCGTCGCCTCATTGGCTTTGGCGGGGAGCTTGAGTTGCACACTGCTGCCAGGCCCAAGTTCCTGCGGGAGAGTATCCGTGACTTGCTGTTGTTTACGTGTGACCGCTTTGCCAAGCTCACGACCGGAGCCATCGAACTTGCCCCATGTGGCGAAGACTTGGCCATCACTTGGTTGCACCGAGCCTGCGGTGAAACGCGATTGCAACGGCTTGGGTGAGGGCATGTCCTGTGGGATGGCAGGATGCAGGTATTCGTCGAGATTGATGACGTGGTGTTTGATGTCATGAGCAAGGTTGGCAATGGCAATGACAGTCTGATCCGCCGCGTTCCACCAGTTGACTTTCTGAACGCCGGTGTAATTGCCTGACAGGCAGTGAATACTCACACGTCCCTTGAACCGGGAGACGAACATCTGCGGGATCACATCCTTGGCATCAACACGCTGCGAACGGATCAGCGGGAAGAACTCGGCGGTTTCATTGTTCTCGGTGTGGGGGATCGTCCATAAACTCGGTAATGCGTTTTCGGGCAATTGCACTGCGACCTTCATATACCGTTCAAACAGCGGCGTGATACTGTGTCGGACACCCTGGTCATGACGTTTGGGGTCAAAGATATACTTGATCCCCAGGTAACGATTCAGATCATTGGTCTGCCATGCGAATTTAGGGGACGGCGGGTCCATCGTCCATGTCTGATCGGGCTTTTGCTTGACGTAGATCAGGAAGGGGACAAGGCTGCTGAGGTTCACGAGGACGCCGCCTTCATCTGCATACTTTCGCAGAGACTTGATGGCGATTTTGGGGATGGTGCAGCCGTCCATATACAAGGCGTCAAATTGACTGGCAGAAAAACGTGACGGATCATTGAGTTGTTCTGCGGTGACGCGTGTTGTATGAATGCCAGCCTGTTTAAGGACACTGGCCACATGCGTCAGATGTTCAGGTGATAATGAAAAGCGTTGTTCGCTGGTTCCTTTGATCGGGTCCCATATTGCAACACGAGGTTGGGCAAACACGTTGCTCCCAAACAGTGACAAAAGTAACGACGTACAGACAATCCATCGATTCAAAATAGACATGTTCACTTCACCTGTTGTTTTAAAAATTAATACGAAAAAATGTACCAGTTATTGACTTTGGCTTCATGGGAAAGGAGATACTCACGGGTCCGATTGATCACGTGTCCATCGTGCATCAGTACGTTGGCAGAGGAACTGTTGTGACGATAGGCCGTCCCAAAGCCTGTTCCCTCTTCACCGGCATAGTAGTTTGCGGTCCAATAGTTCAAATTGATTTGCCTTAGACCATCAGTCATGAAAATGCGGTTACTCACATTCCTGATGTCGGTGGTGCGCAGGGTGATGGCAGGAATATTCTTGGCATTGTATTCAGACCCGATGTTGGTCCAGTCAGCTTTGTACAACTGATCGTTCATGCCATAGGAGGCCCACATGTTGGTTTCTTTCAGGCTTTGGACAACGGTTCGCAACGCATAGGTGGCTGAAGGACATACATGCTCCACCGGCCAGCGACCAATGAGACTCTGCATGGACCCGCCGGTAATCCCGAAATTGCTGCGGAACATCGGATTGGCGTACCAGGCAACCGCGTAGAAATCATTGTTTTTAAAATCACGACGCATGAAAACAGGTACGAAATAATCATGGTTGTCGGCCTGATAGACTTGGTTGGCCACGGCCAGATTTTTGAGGGTGACCATGCATTTAACCTGCCGGGCCGATTCGCGTGCTTTGCCCAGGGCAGGCAAGAGAATCGCTATCAGCAGTGAAACAATCGAGATCACCACAAGCAGCTCAATGAGCGTAAAGGCAAAGTGGTGACGGGGATGAATACAATGCGATATCATGATCTGTCTCCTGATTAACAGATTCGCTCAATAGTCTCTTTTCCTATGACATCTAATCAGACGGCACGAGCAGTCTGAGCTTCGACCAACGTCGATTTGAGTTTCCTGGCCCGAATTTTCCGAGCAGGTGAAGCAATCTTCCTGAGCAATAACGACACTGCGGATTGCCCCATCTCTTCCAATGGCAACACGGCACTGGTGATCGAAGTTCCCATGAAGCTGAACACATCATCACCAATGGCCACAATGGACAATTCCTTGGGGACACTGATGCCGCACAACGCCGCTGCATACATCATCGCCTGTGCTTCCCATGGCGAATAGGTCACGATGGCGGTGGGGCGTTTCTTGAGCGACTTGAGCCAGCGACACATCTGCTCATGTGTCTGGTAACTCATCGGATCATCGTTGACCTGCTTGGGGTAATAGGTCGGGAACGTGGCATGATTCGCATGCAATCCCGTGTCCTGCATTTTCGTTTCATAACCAACGCGACGATCGGTTCGGCTGTAATGTTCTGAGCCGTCGAACTCGATGTAGGTAATCTTGCGATGCCCGCGATCCAGCAGATATTGCGTGGCCAACTGACCGCTGTGGATTTCATCCGGGTAGACGCAGTCAGAAGCCAACGGTGTGTTCATCCAGATCGCAGGAAGCATCGATTCGTGAATCAACTCGGTCACCTGCTCGGGGAAATCATGCGTGTAGTTAATGAGCATGCCATCGACCATGTGCTGTTGGAGCACTTTGGGCAGGAATTTTAGATCAGTGAGTTTTTCATCAGAGACCTGCGAGACGGTCAGGTGCATGTCTCTGGCGGTGAGTGTTTCGAGAATGCTCTGAAGCAGTTGGGGACTGATGCGGCTCGAACACGGGTGGTCACTCATGAGTAAACCCACCGCGTTGAACTTGCCACTGCGTGCCGCCCGTGCAGCCAGATTCGGTCGATACCCCAATGTCCGGGCAGCCTCATGGACACGCTCGTTGGTGTCCTTGGAGTAGGTCTTGCCTTTACCGTTGAGAATCAGGCTGGCCGCAGGGATGGATATCTGCGCGTGCTGGGCAACTTCTTTGAGTGTGACAGCCATGGGTTAAGTCCTCTATCAGGTCGATACCCTGAAAATTGGCAGATCGACAGTGATAGGGAATCATATTCCAAAAACGTTTTTGGTCAAGCATGAAATGGAAAAATAAAAACGTTTTTGAAAAAAGGCAGTATTGGGTTCGCCAGTGTTAATCCGCATGATTGAAATGATTTAATGGATAGGCAATAAGTGTTGTTGTAGTGTTAAGATTTGTTGTGTATATGTTTATGTTGCAGGGGGAGTTGTTGTGTTGATCATCGCGTTTAAATCCAGACGCAGTGATTCCCAGCATTCTTTTGTTTCACCCCGATACCAGTTTTCCCAAATGCCCTGAGCCATTATTTCACGGTCGGCAAGTAATTTTTCAACCAGATCAAGCACTTGTGGTAATCGTTGTTTTTGATGAATCGCAGTGAGAAATTCATGTCCCAGGCGGTAGAGTGTGCCCATCATTCGGGCTTGTTCTTGAAGGTTGTGTTCAAAGAATATTTGCTTATCGGTTGGCAGGTCTGCAAGCTCTGGGAAATCGGTGACAATTTCATTCATCTTGATGGATGCCTTGTCCAGTGCATTGAGTAATCCTGCATGATCATTGTCAGGCCATAGACATAGGTGTTTGAAGTCCGGACGCTTGCCTTGAAGAAAAAGCATCAACTGCAAACACATCATCCAGATGTAGCCATCCTGAATGGAGCGTTCGCCGTCTAGTAAAACAAACGCATCAAAGAATTGATTGTAGACTTCTCGGATTTTTGCAGGTGCCCATTGCTGCATGAAAGTCTCTTGATCCCAGGACAAGCCTTGATCAAGTAATTGTGAAAACGCTGCGATTGGCAGGACATGTTCTCGAATATTTGCTGTGTTGAGGATGGCGTAATGTGTATCGCCTTTTGCAATCATGCTGCGGACTTCTCGCTGCATTTTGTCCAGTCGTGTGCCTTGTACCAGGTGACTGCCATGGATCCAGAAGCCAGCATGATAGTACGAACCGTACGTTCGGGATGGGTCCCGTGTAAGGTTATGGAAATCATCCTGCATCAACTGTGTTTGCCCGTTGTCTGAAAAAATGATGGTGACCGCTTTGGGGATTGTTAATTGTCCTTTGGCCATCAATTCGGAGCCTTCGGCCCAGAGCGTGGTCGTGGCAAGAGGGGTAGGACGTGTATCAAACTCACGTACAATTTGCCATTGATCTGCTAAAGCCTGCGAGATGAATTGGCCGGCTTTGTCTTTACTGATAGTTGGATCGTAATCCCATATTGGGCGGTCACCACGGCCACGCAGCCCCAATTGCCAGATGGTTTGTTTGCCAGCCAACTCCCACCATTTTTGTGCATAGTCTCGCCATGTTTGTCGGACAGGCTCTGGGTTTTTGGCATACTCAAACGCATGTTTTTGCCCGCGTTTTTCCCAGTAAGTTTCAAAGCTGAATGCTGTGACGCCCAGTGGTTCAATATGATGTTGGCTGACGTACAGACCCTGTTCTACTGCCTGCGTGACCAGTTTTGCTTCGTCAGAATTCATGACATTGACAAACGAGCCGGGGATAATCAGATTGCCCCCAAGACGCAGCAAAGCTTCGTACACACGCTTCATCACTGACGGGGCTGCAACGTTTTGGTAGTGCGGGTAATCCAGGTCACGTTTACCACCACCGGTATGCCAAAGTGACAAAAGGTCTTCATCATTGAGAAACCAACCACGATAGTGATACACCGGTTGAATTGAATCAATTGTCTGTCTCGCAAAGATAATCTGTTGTTGTTTGGGTGGGAATACCTGCTTCCAGAACCACAACGGATCAAACCCCAGAAACGCATGGCTGATGTGATACAGGCCGTAGACTGCACCTAAATGATCTGTATGTGAAATTCGAATTTGGTTCTCATCAATTTCAATACGATAGCCTTCATTGTCAGACAAGCTATCATCTTTTAGCAGTCGGATGGTGGCGGTGTCGGCATTGTTTGATGCTGTGAAGTTTGCGCCAAGTACATATTTCAGATCATCAGAAAATTGTTCTAACGCCAGTTTGATTGCGCGATTTTGCGTGTTAGAAAAATAGCTTATTTCCTGGCCATGATGCAGTGTTAAATTCATGATTGATGCCTCTGTGGACGGGATGGTTTTTTGTCTTGAATCGTCCATCCCCACGGGAATGTGTGTTTCAGGTTACATGATAAGGCTAGATCGTTAGTCGGTTCAATGACATGGATGCAATGACTTTATTTGGTACATTGTGTCAATTTTTACTTAAAAATAAACAAAAAATGATTTGCTGATGCTTCGTCTGATGATGTGTTGTCTTGTGTGTGGATAATCTAATTCGACCCAGTGTCAACTGTGCGGCACCTTCTGGTCCAGTCATTATGTGCAAATAGAAGATCGTTGATCTATGGCACGTCTACTCACTTATGAGTCTAATCTAATGATTGACTTGTCCGCAGATTTACTTTTACACGATAAGGTTTACCCCATGTCTCTGTTTCTAACATCCGATGAAAAACAAGCGATTCTCTCATCAAACAATCGGCAACCCATTCTCACGGATCTGTTTTGGGCCTTGCAGTCACGTGTCCGTGATCGGGCACTCAAGCCCGGACTCATGTCGCCGGATGATCAGGTCGACTGGTGGCGCGTAGTGGCTGAATATCTCGGAGATGCGGCGATGGTTTATGCGCTAAAGCCCTCCGAGGAGACGGCGGTCTGGTTGCGTGATGTGACCTTGAGTGTCGCACGTCGCTCAGCTGTTGACTGGACCGGTTCAAGTTATCGCACACTCATCGACGCCCCCGAGGAAGCTGGCACCAAAGGTTACCTGGAGACAACGCATATTGTGTGGGGCTTGTCAATGGTTCTTGATTTGGCGGCGGATGTGTTAACTGCTGCTGAACAACAGGAAGTCAAAGCCGTCCTTACCGACCGTGGTATGCCGATGTGTCTGAAATGGGTTGAAGCAACAAACCACATGGCTAACTGGTACTGCGTCCTCACATCCGGCATGGCGGTCGCAGCAGCAGTACTCAACGACGAACACTATCTTGCCAAGTCACGTGAACATCTCGAAGGTTGTTCGCAAGTCTTCCAGCCGGACGGCTCGTATTCTGAGTCATTGCAGTATGGCAACTATGCTGGTTACAGTTTGATGATGGCGCATGAAGCGTTGCGACGTCGTGATGAAGCGGATAGCGCCATCGTTCCCGTGTCCAACTATGCAGGCTATGCGCGTTGGGCGTCATACAGCTTCCTCTACAACAAATCATTAACAGGTTGGGGGCCATCGCCCAAAGCTCGGAGTTTGAACTTCAATGACAGTGGTGCGATGTTCAAACCTAGCGGCGAATTCTTACTGCACATTGCATCACGTGCTGCTGCTTCACATCCCACCGACGCTGGGCTTGCTCGATGGCTGTTTGAGACTGCCTACGGGCAGCATGTCGCTCAAGGGCCACACGATCAGGCGTCCTTTGGTTTGGTTGCTGATTGGGGAGCTTTGACGTTACCGCTGTTGACTCATGCGGCCGACCCCATATCGCCAAGTGATGCAAAACTACCTGAATTAGCGGACTTTTCCTGTGGTGACATCATTGCCCGCGATCACTTTGGTGGCAAGACGGTTATTGGTTTTCATTCTGGTAAAGATCCGCTATACGGCCCAGGGCATCTGCATGGGGACCTTAACAGTTTGATACTCGTACACAACGATGAACGCATGCTCGTTGATCCGGGGCATGCCTGTTATCGCAATTTGTATCACGGTATTGAAACCGGTACACGTACGCACAATACATGTACCTTCATGGCCGACAACACCGATGCAGTTCTTCGACCCATGGAAGATCAGATCGGTATGAAGACGCTCGAGCAATCCAAGATGACACGCCGTCATCGTAATGGCAATGTCCCTGATGAACCTGCGGATCGTGGTGGTCGTCAGCTCATCGCTGCGCAGCTTGATGATCTCCGAGTGATGGGCGGTGAAGCTTCAAAACTCTATGGCAATCCACTGACGCATTTTGGTCGCTTTGTCATTCTCTGCGGCAGTAACGTCGTCTTCGTCGTGGATCACATTCAAGCCTCTGCGCCCGTGAAAACCCATTGGCATTGGCTGCTGAATAATCGTGATGACACGTTGGACTATCGTTACATCGGCAAGGATCGCATCGTCGCGCGTCGAGGAAACACCGGCATGAAGCTGTTTCATTGTGCAGAGGGTAAGCCGTCCACAGTGAGCTTTGCTTGCGTCCATGATGCGTATCACTGCCTACCGAATCATCGTGGTGAAGGCCGGCCTGGTAGTGGACATCTGTTGACTTGGGGGGATACCCAGAAACGTACGCAACTCACAGCGCTGCATGCCATCGCGGTGGACCGCTACGGCCCGGTTGCTGACTGGCATCTGAAGCCCGATGAGACCGGCACAAGTATGGTGGGTTTGGCTGGCTGTGTCGATTGGCATATTCAACTTATCGAACAGAACAGCATCCTCATTAGCGAACGCGTCAGTGGTCGTGAGTATGAATTGCTTTTGCAGGATTCGACACAATGGACACTGACGAAAAAGAACTGACATGCATAGGAACACAACATGCGCATTGAGCATTTTGCAGTACAGGTGGCTTCACCCACAGAAATGACAAGCTGGTATCAGAAGCATCTTGGCCTGCGGATTATCCGTCATGTAGGAGGTATAGCGGGTACCTGTTTTCTGGCAGATGACAGCGATAGGGTGTTACTTGAGATTTACAGTAATCCCAAAGTTGTCACGCCGGACTACGCGTCGATGCATCCATTGCTATTGCACATGGCGTTTGTCAGTGATGATGTACAGCGTGATTGTGATCGACTTGCCCGCGCCGGAGCAACAGTGATTGATGCTCCTTTTGTCTCACCTGCTGGCGACTCTCTTGCCATGCTGCGCGACCCTTGGGGGTTGGCAATTCAATTATGTTGTCGAGCCAAGCAGATGTGACAACCACATATTTCTATCTTCAAATCAAATGCAGCTAAGCTCAGTGACACTAAGTTTAGCTGTTTTTTTTATAGCGCTATTGTGTGAATCCTGAGAATTGATTGAGTAGTGATACGTTTTTCAAATAGATGTTTTGCCCGATTGGTTTGTAATCTGGACAATCCGATTGTAAACGTGGATTTGCTTTAGAAACTGATTGACTTGGTCGATGGATGTCCCTACTGTAACTTAGCAACCGGTTGCTAAAGGGTTTTTTATGACAGAACGTGTGACATTAAGCCAGATTGCCAAGCAATGCGGAGCTAACAAGAGCACGGTCAGTCGCGTTTTGAACAACCGCTGCGATGCGTCGTTTTCGGTTCAGCCGCAATTACGAGATAAGATTCTTCGCGTTGCTCGGCAGATGCGTTATCGCCCGAATCTGCATGCTCAGACGCTTGCCAGGCGACAGACGCGTTTGATTGCCGTGCCGCGTTTGGTTCCTTCAGGTGACTCTGAGCATGTCCCCGGAATTTATGATGCTGTGACATCTCACCTTGTCCCATATTTTCGTGAGCATGGTTTTGAGGTGTGCAGCACGTACTATGATCCGCAGCATGACAAGACTCTGTTACCTCCCTGGGGCGTTGACGGGTTGGTGGTGATGCATCGTTCACCATCACACCTTATCGATGAGCTTGAAGAGGCAGCGATGCCATATGTCTGTGTTAATTGTCCGACGGGTCCGGCTGGCCATAGTATTCAGGTTGATGACACCGGTGGTGCCGAATTGGCGTTGGGGCATTTGTTGGCGTTGGGGCATCGACGAATCGCATATAGACGTTTTCGCACACATTTACCACCGTTGCATAGCAGCATGATCGCGCGTCACGATAGTTATCTGCAATTTCTAAGTGATCACGGATTGAAACCTGTCAAGCCGCATGACGGTCCATGGGATGAGCCGGAATTATACTTGCGAAAAATCATCAAGGCCGGTGCGACTGCGGTTTTGGCTTACGATCATGTGGAAGCCATTCGCTTGCTCAAGGCCTCGCAAAAAGCGGCAGTGCGCTTTCCGCAGGACTTGTCGCTGGTTTGTTTTAATGATGAATTTCCATGTTCGATGGTGATGCCGTCACTGACTTCGGTGGCCTTGCCTACTGCTGAGATGGGGAAGCATGCCGCCCAAATCTTGATTGAGCAGCTTAATGGCCAACTCACCGGAGAGTCACCTTTGGAGTATGTTTTGCCAGAAACTTTGGTCGTTCGCCAATCGACTGTGTCTTGCACGATGTGAGTGCAATGTAAAGATCCGAAGCTTGAATTTTGTGTCGAAAGGAGCAGAGTCCATGCGCTATATGAAGGCTTTTACACTCATAGAGTTGTTGGTGGTTATTTCCATTATCTCAATTCTGGTTGCCATTCTTTTACCTGCGTTGGCTGCTGCTCGCAAGGCTGCTCGTGCTTCAGTGTGTCTTAATAATCTACGACAGGTACGCTTGGCATCACAGCTTTATAGCAGTGATTACCAGGACCTGTTACTGCCGGCATATATTGGTTCTTCCGGTAATACCAGTGCCAATTGGTGGGTATACAAGGTTGGCCCATACATGAAAACCGGCGGTCTAACGGCCGATACCACCATCATGCGATGTCCGGCGTGGTCAGACATGATAGCCAATAACATGCGTTATTACAGCTATGCCATCAACCGCTATACCGGCTATATCGACGGTTCGGGAAATGGGCAGGATGGCTATCCCGGCAGAATTGAACAGGTCGCCAGGCCTTCGGACGTCTATTATTTTGCGGATGGCAACGCCGTGCAAAGTGGTAGTCGCTGGTCCTGGCGATTTTTCTCCTATCCATCCAATGCCACGAATTCGGGCCGACTCATTGATGTGCAGCGACATACCAATGGTGCCAACATTGTGTTTGCTGACGGCCACGGTAAGCGAACCAAGCAGCCAGCCGAGATTGATACGATCAGTACCCCTGATGAATTTGCCAGACATTATCTCTGGCAATAATTCGATTCCATTGAAGCTTTGTATGTCGTTTGCCAAACGCACGACGTCGGCTAAACACACTTGATTTTGAGAGGAAGTCCGAATGTTTTTACGGAATGCCGTTGTGATACATCTCGTTATGGCTCTGTTGTGCCCGATGCTTACGCACGCTGCTGAGCAACCCGTTGAGGTTCAAGGCCTGCCATTTTCCAATGGCTTTGTGTTTGACATTCCCTTTGACGGATTGCAGCAGGGCACCGCGCCATACGACCTGACGCGCAGTCATGATGAGAAAACCATCGAGCAATTCGTCACCGTCAAGCAAGAGCGTTTCGTCCTTACTGGCAGTGATAAAGAGATTCGCTTCTGGGGGACAAACCTTTGTTATACAGCCTGTTTCCCGCCGCATGATGTATCAGATCGTTTGGCAAAACGTCTGGCGAGTCTGGGGATCAATATCGTTCGTTTTCATCATATGGATCAACGCCGATATCCGGGTGGGATATGGGATCGAGATGCAGCAGTGGCTACGACACCTGCTTATCGAGATGTCAATCCAGAACATAACTTTGTGCATGCGAAGTTGGATGCCGAAGCATTGGATCGCATGGATTATCTCATTGCCCAACTCAAACGCAGGGGGATTCGTGTCAATCTGAACCTCAAGGTTTCACGCGAATATGGTACAGCTGATGGGTTCCCCGCTGCTGGTGAAGATCAAATGATCCCGCGTCGTGGTAGAGGTGTGGACATGTTTTTGCCTGCTGTCATTGAAGCTCAAAAACGTTATGCCCGGATGATCCTTGAGCATGTCAACGCCTATACCGGCATGAGCTATGCGCAAGATCCGGTGGTGGCCATGCTGGAAATCAACAACGAAAACGGTTTGGTCTATGGGTGGAATTTAGGCATGTTGGATCGCCTGCCTAAGTCGTGGCATGAGGCATTGGTTGAACAATGGAATCAGTGGTTACAAGAACGCTACCATACGACTGCTGCATTGGAAAAGGCATGGGGACTATCGCTGCAAAATCAAGGTGATGGCAATTTATTGCAGCAAGCTCAGGTTAAACACGGCCTGCGACTTTCCTCTGCCAAAGCTTCTATCGACAATGGCGAGCAATCAGGAGAAGTCGAATCGGCTGATGAAAACCGTGATGTGATGCGAATCCTCGTTGAGGATAAAAAAATGTCGGATTGGCGAGTGCGTTATCGCTGGACGAACCTTGAGTTGACTGCTGCTGAATCATATGTTTTGCGATTGTCAATCCGGGCCAATCGGCAGCAAAAGTTACGTCTGACTTTCAGACGCAGTGATGATTCACGTAAGACATTCCGGCCATCACATTACATGGATGTGTCCGAGCAATGGCAGGCATTTGAAATTCCATTTACGACACCAACTGATTTACTTGGCAACACCTCGCAGATATTGCTGGGCATGGGCTATGCCGGTCTGGCTGTCGAGTTTAGAGATGTCCTCTTGCAGCCTTCCAGGCCAACGGGTTTGATGCATGGTGAAGGGATTGATGAAAATCAACAAGTCCCTTGGCCAAACAAAAGTGATTTGGCCGCACGCAACAGTGCTTTCCAGACTGATGCGATGGCATTTCTGCGGGAATCTGAAATTGATTATTGGCTGCAAATGAAGCGTTTTCTTCGTGATGAGTTGGGTTGCAAAGCAACTGTCACAGGAACCGCTGCTGGTCATACCACACCACAGATTGCAGCAGCAAGTGTTGATTTTGTCGATACGCATCGTTACTGGGGCGGTCCCAAATTCGAACGCTCGCGTTACAACCGCAGTCAATGGACGATGAAACATCTTGCTATGGTGAATCATCCTGCGACCTCGACTATTGCGCGGATGAGTACCCGGCGGGTTTTTGGTATGCCGTTTACAATCACTGAATACAACCATCCTCAACCCCAGGATTATGCTGCGGAAGGTTTTCCGATTATGGCTGTATGGGGTGCTTATCAGGGATGGCAAGGTATATTTCAATTTGCCTATTCGCATAACAGACAAAGCATCGAACAGCACGGACTTTCAGGTTCATTTTTTGATCTCTCAGGCAATCCTGTCCAATTGGCATTGATGCCTGCTTGTTCGACAATCTTCCGTCAAGGTGCGGTTGCAAAGGCTCAAGGACAACAGGCTGGATTTGTCTCGTTGGAGGATCAGTTAGCTGGGCAGCTTGTTCGCGGATTCCCGCGGCTGGTTGAAGCGGTGGCCTATGACGGTGGCGTTGCTGATAATGCATGGATGACTTCTGCTATCGGACTTGCAAGAACGCCACAACAAGCCAATGGCACATCATCGACTTCCATGCAGCAACCTGTTACTTGGACCGGGCACGATCAGCAGGCAGGGCGAATTTGCTTTACAGGTGATCAGGCGGCGGGACTCATTGGCTTTGTTAAGGATCACCCCTTGGACCTGGGTTGGATAAAACTTGTGCCGGGTAACACATCGCTTAACGGTTTTGCGGTAGTGATGATCAATGCTGTGGATGGCCAAAAACTCGGTAGAGCAGGACGGTATCTGATTACAGCTGTGACACGTTGTGCGAATCGGGATATGGGATGGGATGATCAGCACACCACTTTGGGGACCAACTGGGGCTCCCTGCCAACCTATGCCGAAGCAGTGCCTTTGCAGGTGAAGCTTTCCCCGCAGACTGCTGATGTGCAGCTTTATCCACTCAATGCCAATGGATCACGACGCGCAATGGTTGTCATGAAACAACAACAGTATGAACTACAAACCGGCATGCACACGCTCTGGTATGAGTTGGTTTTAAATACTGGCAAGCCATGATCCGGTTGGTCATTGCGTTACTCTAATGGTTCTACACGTCGCGATATGGGAGATGGTGCTTGATCGCCAAAGGGGGTTGGGATGTTGACTACCTTAAGCTGGTTGGCTGAGTCGCGTGCAGCTAAGCAGGTTCCCGCTGAGAGCAATCCCTCGCGTAAAGGTGTCTGGGAGACATCGCGGTTACGGATCACGTCCAGGAAATTTTTTGCCAGGATCGGATCGCCACCACCATGGCCGGTGTCAGTTTTGATGGTGACGGTTTCAACGCGATTTTGTTTGTGGCTATGGAACGTGAACTGGTCGGTGGTCCAGTCGAAGCTGATGGTTCCATCTTCGCCGGTGATGGTGGCACCTCGTCGTCCGGCTCCCTGACGTGTGATGAAATTCTGCGTGTAGTTGGCATGAAAACCACTGTCATACTGCACGATGGCGCTGCCAGCATCTTGGTGGAGGACTGGTTCCTGCCAGACACAGCGACTGTGCATTGCGGTTATGCAAAGTGGCATGGCGTTGGCAAGGTAATGGATGTAGTCAAAATCATGCGTCGCTTTTTGAAGCCACAGTCCGCCGGTTTGTTCGTAGTCGCGATACCAGCTGTCTACATAGACACTGCCATAGCTGACATTGTTCACGGCCTGGATTTGATTGATCGTGCCCAGTCGTCCTTGTGTGATGTATTCGCGGACGGCTTGAAGCAATGGCGTGACACGAAGTGGAAATGAGATGACCACCTTGTCGGATTGTGCTGCGTAGGTTTTTTCCAGTTGCTCATATTGTTGCCAATTGATGCAGACGGGCTTTTCCAAAAACAGGGGGATGTTTAGCGAAGCAAGCTTCAAGGCCAAAGGTGTGTGCAGGTTGCAGCGGACACCAATGATAACGCCATGAATCTCCGGGCCACTTTGAAGCATGGCATCAATACTGTCGAATACTGCCAGGTTTTGAGCGGTGCGGATTTTATTTTGAGTGATGCGTTCCTGAGCCTTTTGAGGGTTGGGGTCAACCAGAACATCCAGTTGTGCATGCTCATCCTGCTCGGTGATCAGTTGCGTAATCCATGCAGCCCGTTCACCAAGGCCAATCGCAGCGAGGCGAATGGTCGAAGGTTTGCTGGGGGTGACAGTATGTTGAGTGTCGGAAACCAAAGTCATGATGCAACTTTCTAAAACGTCTATTGAAAATTTAAAATAGCCTGTTAATCAAGATCTTTTCAGCGTTCGACCAAAGTCGGCCGCAGGCATATCTGCGTGATGCAGGCCGTTAAATAACGGCGTTGGGTCTGGGTGAATTGGGCTTGTGATGCAGCTTGAAAACCCATCGTCTCAAACGGCAAAGCCACGGCAGGTAGCGGACGCTCGGCCTGATCAGCTAAGGTGTTGTCAATGCTCACAAATTTGATCTTCCCCGGCACGTCATGTCCTTGTTCAATGGCGTAAGCCATCGCACCCATCGCTTTGGAGTCACTGGCGCCGACCACGCCATCCACATCAACCGACTGCTCGTTAAGCTGACGCATCATCGCGCGGCCAGCTTCGCTGTCAATACTGTGTGCCAACTCCGGCATGCGTTTGGGGTTGATTGATAAGCCGGCGTCGGTCATCGCTTGGAGGTAGCCTTGTTTTCTGGCTTCAAATCCCCAGTAACTGCCACAAGGTCCATTGAGTAGTGCAATCTTCGAACAGCCTGCATCAATGAGATACCGTGTTGCCAAATAACCTGCATGGTGTTGATCAATGTAGACGCAGTGCGTGTCATCCGTCTTTTCATTGATGGACCAGATTTCCCAACTGCGCTCGATGAGCAATTGCTTAAGGGCAGTAAAACAGGAAGGCTCAATGAGCAGAGCTGTGCCTGGTGGGGTGGATTCCAGAAACGCGCGAGTCTGTTTGTCGATCTTGTCACGTTGTGTCTGACGAATGGCTGCGCCGTTGTAGGAGTCGCCAAGTGCTTCCTGGATCCCGCGAAGTATTCGAAGTTGAATCTCTCTGGCGGGTCCTGAAAGGTTGGCAGTGTCCTGTGCGATAAACACCGTGAACGGATTGGCAGTTAGATTGTGCTGTCCATTGAGATTGTTTTGATTCGAAGGATTGCGTTGCGCCACGAAGGTGCCTTTGCCGCGTTGTCGGGTGAGGTAGCCTTCATTGACAAGTTCAGTAAGGGAACGAATCAGTGTCGGGCGACTTACATCAAAGCGTTCGAGCAGTTGGTATTCCGATGGGAAAGCACTGCCTGGGGGGAATTTATCCGATTCGATTTCGCGGATGAGTTGTCGCTTGACGCGTAGGTATTTTGGGATGGTCGTGGTTGTCATGTCAATATCATATCGAAACAACTTGTATTATCAAGTTAAATCTTAAAAAAGCCAAAAATATGACGAAATATTCAAAATTTAAAATATGTCAATACAAATATATTGACAAGTTGCAAGGCTGTGTCTATGCTTGAACTGTCTTAGCCACGGTATGTTTTAACCCGCTTGCCGGAGATTCGATCATGTTCAACAGAAACACATCACATGCGTTTACGCTCATTGAGTTGCTCGTTGTGATTTCAATTATTTCGTTACTCATTGCCATCCTTTTACCCGCGCTGGGTGCTGCGCGTCGTGCTGCTCGAAACTCGGTTTGTCAGAATCAGCAGAAGCAGATTGGTCTGACGATGCATGTGTACAGTGGTGACAACAAGAACTATTTGCCACTGGCTTATGCCGATGTGTCAGACGATCCTTGGTATGGGAAATATTGGCAGATCAAACTCAGCCCGTACCTGAGCAGTAAAGTCTCTGGCAAGGCAGTCAACCCGTTTTACTGTCCAAGCGATGGCCCTGATGGAGCAGGCAATGATGTCTGGAAAATTGATCCTGATCCAAACGCGACCTATGAAGATGGTGAATTGGAATCCAGCTACGGCGTGAACCTGTACATGTTCTTCCGTGACTCAAACAATAATGGCGTTCACGATCAGGTGGAATGGATGCTCTATTCCGGATCGCCATTCGATAACAAGTTCTATACCGCTCAGCGTTTTGACTTCATGCAGCGTCCCACGGAAACCATTCTCATGGTCGACAATCGTCACGACTATTACTTCGGTCACACCTTGCCCAGTCTGGTGAATGACGCAGATGTCGGTTGGGGTTTGGTGGATTGGAAACGTCACGGCGGAAGCGGTGGCCCGCAGCAGTGCAATGGTCTGTATGCAGACAATCATGTCGCAGTGGTGCAGTATCAGAAAGACCTTATCGGTTGGAACGAAGCGTCACTGACTTCTGAGTTTGACATGACCCATTCGTTTAAGTGGCCTTATTAAATTCGATCTATTTTCACCTGAAAAACAGGGAGATTTGGGATGAAGCGTTGTTTTCAATCGCTGTTGGGGATGGTCTGCGTGTTGCTTGGTTCATTGTCTGTTCATGCAGATGAATTGAAGGTCATCTCGGTGACGTCCACCCGCACCGACACCCATTGGCTATACAAAGTCCTCTGTGACAAGCCAGTTGAACCGCTGGTTGTACAGTGTCTCATTGATGTAGATGCCAACCTCAAGTCGGGCCGCGAGGGGGGCTATGACTTACTGGTTGAAGGTGATCTTCTCTACCAATTCAACGGCCCTGATCCTGCAGGTTGGACATGGGAACAAATCGGTGGCATCACCCGCGCATTCAATGGCAATGCTGTTACCTATACCGTTCCCATCTCGCATCTCACATCCAAATCACTGCGCATGCAGGTTCGCCTGCTCAAGTCGGACTACTCGACTGTACTTGGGCAGATGGATGATGTGTCGATCCAAATTGATGACTTGCAACGTGTGGATCAAGCCAATCGTGTGATCGTGCCTTTGGCTCCAGTCAAAGCCAATCGTGATCTGTCGGCGCGCAAGCGGGTCCAGCAAGCCAAGTCGTTCTACTGTTACTACGGCAGTGGTCGTGTCGGTGAACTTTCTGCCTATGACATGGTGATTCTGCATTCACCGCAGATGGATGTCAAAGATATTGCCAAGCTCAAAAAGCAGGGCGTGGTCACCATTGGCTATATCACCGTCGGAGAAGACGACAAGCTTTCGGAAGGTAACGGCAACGGTCCCGATGGTAAAGCCAGTTGGTTTTTTGATCGCGATAACGATGGTAAGCCGGATCAAAACGGCATTTGGAAAAGTTACTACGCCAATGCCATGGACCCGCTTTGGCGTGAAAACCGCGTCAAGGAAGCTGTGCGATTGGTCACCGAGGAAGGCTATGATGGCATCTTTCTGGACACCATCGACACGGCAGTGCTTTATCCCGAGACTGCGCCGGGGATGATCCAATTGGTGCGTGATTTCCGTAAGGCTTTGCCGGAGGCGCCGATAGTTTTGAATCAGGGATACACGCTGCTTTCGCAACTTGCCCCGATGTCTGACGCCTTTATGCTCGAGTCGTTTACGGCAACCTACGATTTTCAGTCCAAGCAATACATGCTCAATTATCCATCAAGTATGGATTGGCATGCTCATAAGGTTCGCCAATACATCGAGCCGGTTCTCAAAAAAAATCCTTTAACCGTGTTGGTATTGGACTATGCCAAGCCTGATGATTTTAAGAACATTCAAGCTGCTGCTGATCGTGCTGCGACATTTGGATTTCTCTTTGCTTCAGCTCCGATTTTTCTGGATGACGTGTACATCAACGACATTGTCGGCAAGCCCGACCCACGCTGGCTGCAAAAGCAGGCAACACCGCAATCCATGTCCTTTACACTGCCCGAAGCAGTCAATGGATTCCCCATCGGTACAGTGGTGATGCCTTCGACATGTTATGGCGGGTACACCGTCAAACCCGTGGTGGACGGCATTGCCAATCGCGCTGCGCTTCACTGGTCTGAATCAGCATGGGCCTCTGCCGAAGTGCAGGGCGAAGACGTTTGGCTTGCGTTTGAGTTTAAAAAACCTCAGCAAGGGGGACGACTGAAAATCACTTGGGCAACCGATCAGGGTAAAGCTCAAGTCTCACAACGCTATCAAGTGCAGATCAAAGTCAACGGCGTCTGGCAGGATGTGGTCGATGCTGCAGGTCAACAAATCAATGTCAGTATGCACCCGTTGCCAGACACTCCCTACAGTGGTATCCGCATTCATCAACCCGCAGGTGGGGGGCCGACATCACGACCGAATTTGATGTGGATCGCACAGGTTCAACGCATCGCACATTAAGTCCATTCATGCAGCATGCAGGTGTTGTTTCAATTGCTGAGCTTTGCATTGCCACGTTTCATTCTGGAGTCGATTGCGTGCTTGTTGTTGCAAGGCAGGGAGTCCGCCTACGGAGCGTTGCACGACGCGAGTGATGAATGTTTCATCGTCAGCAACAAGGTCCGCACAGTCCTGCCAGTCCAAAATACCAGGCAGGTTCCGTGCGACGATGGGCTTGCCGGTCGCCAGGTATTCTTTGAATTTCAACGGCTGCATCGCACGGGTCACCGGTAAGTCTGCATAAGGCATCACCAACACATCCGCATGCTGTGCAAGACTTGGCAAATCCGCATACGCACATGAACCGGGTAAGACAATATTGGGATGTTCCGCAAGCTTTGGATCAATCGACTGCACTGGCCCCACGAGAACCAGCTTGCCATAGGCTGCGAGTTTCAGACACCATTGCGTATCAAGTCTCGGATCGATCAACCCCCAAAACAGAAAGATCATTTCACTGTTGTGTCGTTGTGCCCATGCTGGCGAAGGATTGGTGGTTTGGGTTTGCCAATGATCCAACTCAATGCCATGTGTCAGTAAATCAATTTGCGGTGTCCACTGCTCCAGTCTTTTCACCAGGTTATCCGACACTGCAATCACACGGTCGACCTGCCTGACAAGTTGTTCTTCCATCGCCTGCATCACGCTGCTGTCGAGTCCAGGCCAGACACTAAAATCATCGACGCAGTAGTAAACCCAGTGGTCGACATTGAGCTTGCCCACAAGGTCTGCCACCACAGGAATCGTGGTGATGGCGATGCGTTGTTTGGACGTTTGTGTATCAAGCTGTCGATTGATCTGACGGCTTAACAGCTGGGCATTGACGCGACGTTGCAGGCCGTTACGAAACCCCGGATACATCAGTGGATTGATCACTCGCAGATTAGCAGGCAGGGGTGTGCTGTCGGTTTTAGGTTGTGTCCACTGTTTGAGTTTGCCTGCGATTTTTTTGATATCGCTGGCGGTGATGCGAGGCAAGCGCATGCCGATTGTGTTGACCCATAGCGCAGGCATGTCGTGGATGAGTTCATTGACCAGATGCTGACAACTTGACGGATGTCTACCCCAATCATCTGAAAAAACAACTAATTCTGTGGACTGATCTGCCATATGCGTAGTACATCGGCAAGGTGTCGACCCGGTGCGTACAATCAATCAACTTGGCTGTGATGATCCGATAATAACATGCGTGATATGCCGTTTATTCATCACTGTCCGTTTCGTCAGCCATTCGCATTAATGCGATCTGGTCGATTTCAATGACCTGTTGCATGCCGCCGATTTGCAGGATGATGCGGATGTCATTTGGCTTTGAGTTTTTTGCGATGACTACTTCGGAGGTGAACCAATTCCAGTCTTCGCTGAGTTTCTGCTTGGGCAATTTGACCAGGCGTTCTTTGTGTCGGCCTTTGCCTTCAAGGAACAGATGGAAGGTCGCATCAGGGGTCTGGCTGCGTGCTCGGACGATGAGTTTGGCTTTGGTGTTTTCAGGGACATTGCATTTGATGTAGCCCGCTAAGGTGACTGCCCATGGTTTTTGGGGATTGCCTTGTTTGACGTCCAATTTCAGGACTCGATGGTTTGCCAGATCAAAGAATGACCATTCACATCGATCCTTTATTGTCACGGCGATGGGTTT
>DLCK01000039.1 GCA_002480565.1 Phycisphaerales bacterium UBA7800
TTCAGCCGGTAGTGGTTCAGTTACTGACATTGATGCTGACAAGCACGATTTACTGCGAGAGGTTGATGGCATTGACGGTGGCATGAACGGTTGGCATCACAAATGGATTGAGCATAGCAAGGTTGAGCATCGCATTGAACTGCATGGTAAGCTCAAGAACGTTTTGCCTCGCCATGGCGCGGGGTATCGCTTCGGGCAGATGGTTTTGCTTTACGATGGGATCACCAAAGCGAATCTCGATAAGAGACTGTGGTTGGCGGTGCGTTGGCCTAAGTCTTATAAACCTGAGCAGACGAAAATTTATATGGCAGACGGGCGGATGATTCACGTGCTGACCACGCAGATGCAAGCACGACTTGCCGAGCAGGACGCTTTGCGAAAGGAGTTGGGCTTGCCTTTGATTGGGAAACTGGAGAGCTTGCCTGACGTTGAGTTGAATTTACCGAGAGTAAACCCGTATTACCCTGAGGGAACCTTGTCGTCATTTGGCCAAGGTTCACGAGAAAACGAACCTCAAAAGCAGTCAGCTGCGGAAGTACAGCAACAGCCTTGATAGAGTCCTGAATGTGTTAATCTGGATTGTATTTTCATAGGGTACATGCTTGCTCAATGCTTTGAATCTGACATACTGGACTTATTCGGATCGGTCATGGAAATAGATCGTCGACTTTACTGAAAGACTTGGCGAATGAAGTGCAAATCATGCGGATACATGCTCTGGAATATTGCAGGGCGCAATTGCCCGGAATGTGGCAGTCGGTATGCCGTGGGTGATTATGATTTCAAGCCCAATGCAGTGGCTTTCTGCTGTCCGCATTGTGATCAGGATTACTATGGGACGGATGCGCGTGGGCATTTGCAGCCATCTGAATTTGAATGTGTCAATTGTCTGAATACCGTCAATATGAATCAGATGGTTCTGCGACCTGCTGCGGGTTATGAGCAGGAGTCGGCGACCACTGTTGTTGAACATCCATGGGAAGTTCGCGGAGAGAATAAAAGTACGTTTCGAGCATGGTATCGCACGGTTAAAGCTTCAATGTTGCGACCTCAGGAACTTGTGGAATTGCCACCTGTACAGGATCGTAAAGCCGGACACTGGCGGTTTCTGACTTGTAATAGTCTGTTGATTTCGTTTATAGGTTTTGGTTCCGTATTTCTGATTCCGTTTATGGTGGTTGGAGTTTTAGGGAACGCTCCAATTGAAGTCATCGGTTCCATGGCCGGGGCGATGGGGGGCATTGTCTTATTTGGCTTGTTTGTGACATGGCTATTGATGCTGATATTTGGGGGCGTGACACATTTTTTCTTGCGACTCTTTGCTCAGCCCACGGGGACGTTAACTGACACCTATCGCTCAGTGTGTTATGCGCAGGGTGTGATGGCGATGATGATTGTTCCAGTCTGCGGCATTTATCTGTTTTCATGGATCGGCAGTATCTGGTTTCTTGTCAGCAGTATTCTAATGCTGATGAAGACGCACAAGACTTCTGGTTTTGCGACGACGATGGCTGTTCTCATCTTGCCAGCCACATTCATGCTTTTAACGTTTTTGAGCTGGTGTTTGGCCATGGCTAATCAGATACAGGTATAGTTTCAGAGCCAATACAATTTAACGACTCATTTTCCTGCAAGAGGATTCGATTTTATGGAAAACAACATTCCCCCCATGCACGACAACCAACCCATTGAACAGCCATCCGTACCACCGAGCTATCAGACGCAATCGTATGAGCCACCTGCCACATCTTGGCCAACGGTCATCGGCATCATCAGTATTATCTTTGGGAGTTTGGGGGCGCTAAGTAGCGTCTGGCAATCTGCTGCTCCATTTCTCATAAACACCATAAGCAAAATGGAACAGATGGAGGCAGACCCCGAGGCCGTCAAGGCCTTGGAAGGGGTGGCTCAATGGCAATACCCGCTTCTGGTGGTCGGTTTGCTGGGCTTGGCTCTGTCTGTCTTATTGATTGTCTGCGGCGCCAAGTTGGTGGGGCGAAATCGGATGGCTAGCCCAGTGTTTAAAAAATGGGCCATTGCCAAGATAATTTATTCACTCGTCGCGGTCACCATTGGAACGTTGGCGCAGATGCAACAATTTGAAACTGCCATGGATCAGCAGGGGGCTAATACTGGTGGCATGCCCGTTCCAGTTGAGTCGATCATGGTATTTGTCATGGTGTTCGCGATTGTTTTTGGACTGCTGTTTGCCTGCGCCTATCCGGTTTTCATCCTGGTCTGGTTTGGTCGTGAGAAAGTTCGCAATGAAGTTGAATCCTGGGCGTGATTGATATCAACTGCAAACATCCATAACCAGTCCGTTATGTCAGTAACAAGCTCAGAGCCGTTTATATGTGCGCAAAAAAAACAGCCCGATTGGGAGAATTCGGGCTGTTTGGGTGAATTTTTGAGAAACTGCGTGGTTTGTGTAGAACCTGTTTCCCATTCCTTGTGCGTCGTCTCTAAAAACGTAAGGCATATTTTTTCTGTGGCCAAACTGATTGTCACAATGTGATCACTTTCAGTTGCTAAGCCGGTTCTGGCATTCCTTTGCGTTTGCTGCGGCTCGTGCGTCTGAGCCTGGTTGCTGATTCACTATTGCGTCCGTCGCGGCGTTCTCTTTTCCAATTACAAGTACCGGGCGACTTTTCTTTAGGTTCGGGAATGTCTCAAGTTCCCTGCCTGACTCTCTTTGTGTACCTTGCGGCAACACAATAGATTTACCCCCGTCTTGACCAGATGCAAACAATGTCAGGAAAAAAAATGCATTGCCAATAACGCGAATCAGACCATGCAGATCATGTGGACTGTGACGGATGATGCCTCTGAGCAACAAAACAGAGGGACAAATTCAAAGCTGCGTAACATTTGAAATGTTTTGTCCTGACGGTGCTTGGCAAACTGACTCAACCTTGTTATACTGCTCGGCTCGCTGCCCGCCACCGGTCCATACCGGACGGTTGTGAGGTTATGCAATGAATGTGATTACACGGTGACAGGGGAAACCCGGCCGGCCGAAGGAGACCAGAAATGGCCAAGAAAGAAATCAGCTCACAGTTCAAAATCCAAGCCAAAGGTGGCCAGGCAACCCCGGCCCCGCCAATCGGTCCGGCCCTCGGTGCCCATGGCGTGAACCCCGGCCAGTTCGTGACGCAGTTCAACGAACGCACCCGTGAACTCAACGGCAAGGTTGTCGGTTGTGTCATCACTGTCTTTAAAGACCGTAGCTTTGAGTTTGAAATCAAAGCTCCGCCAGCCGCCGTGCTGCTCAAGGATGCCGCTGGTATTCCCAAGGGATCCGGTGTTCCTAATAAGGACAAGGTCGGCAAGCTCACCGTGGCTCAACTCCGTGAAATCGTCGGGGAAAAGGGCAAGGAACTCACCGGTCTTTCTGAAGATGCCATGGTGCGTACTCTCGCGGGCACGGCTCGCTCGATGGGTATCGACATCGAAGGTCTCGAAGAAGTCGGCATGTAATTGCAGATTTAAGTCAAAAGGCCAACCACGAGCCATAATCGTGGGAGATGAACCTGTATGACAATCTGGTCATACAACATCGAAAGGAAAAACCCATGGCAAAGAAATTCGGCAAGCGCTATCGTGCCGACTTCGAAACGATCAAGCAGATTGAAACCCTGCCGTTGCCCGAAGCCATCAACACCGTTCTGAACTTCAAAAAAGCCAAGTTCGACCAGTCCATCGACATCTGTATGCACTTGGGGGTTGATCCCAAGCACGCAGACCAGATGATCCGCGGCTCCTTGTCCCTGCCTCACGGTATTGGCAAGACCAAACGCGTGATCGCCTTCTGTGGCCCGGACAAAGTTGAGGATGCCAAGGCCGCTGGCGCTATCGAAGCCGGTGCCGAAGAACTCGTCAAGAAAATCGAAGACGGTTGGATGGACTTCGACGTTGCCGTTGCAAGCCCTGACATGATGCGTGTCGTCAGTCGCCTGGGTAAAGCCCTGGGCCCCCGTGGTCTGATGCCGTCCCCCAAGAGTGGCACCGTGACCCCCAAGGTCGCTGATGCCGTTAAGGAATATGCAGCTGGTAAGGTTGAATTCCGCAATGATGACGGTGGCAACATTCACGCCATCATCGGCAAGCAAAGCTTCGACGCTCAAAAGCTCGTCGAAAATGCCGAAGCCTTCATCGCACAGATCACCCGTATGAAGCCCTCGGCAACCAAGGGCCACTACATTCATTCGATCACCGTCGCCGGCACCATGACACCTGGTATCCGGGTGGAACTGTAACCTTCACTGGTAGAAAGCAAAAAAGGTAACTGCTATGAGCAAACCCATCAAAAGTCTGATGATCAAAGCCTACCGTGAAGCATTCGCTGATCTGGATGGCGCCGTCACAATTGATATTCGTGGCGTGGAATCCAACAAGAACAATCAACTCCGCAACATCATGGCTCAGAAGGGCATTCGCGTGAGCGTTGTCCGCAACGGTCTGATGGTCAACGCCATGAAGGACACGGCTCTGGAACAGATCGGCGAGATTCTCGACGGTCCCACCGCCATGTGCTACGGTGCTGAAAGCGTCGTTGAAGTCGCCCGTGCCCTGATCGCTGAAGCCAAGGGCCTCGGTGGTTTGGAATTCAAGGGTGCCATCATGGAAGGCGTCGTCTTTGGTCCCAAGGACGTTGAAGCCCTCAGTAAATATCCCACCAAGGATGAAGCACAGGCACAGGTCATCCAAGTCGTTCTGGGCCCTGGTGCTCAGATCGCCGGAGCCCTCGTTGGTGCAGGCAACACAATTGCTGGCATCCTCGAAGCCATGGAAGAAAAACTCGAAAAGGGCGAAGAAATCGCCAAGATCGCCTGAACGATTTCAGGTGTTTGAAAAATTGATTTAACAACCTGCAGGAGGCTAGGCCCGGTAGACCGGGTTAAATAGACTGAAGGTCAGTCACCT
The DNA here is from genome assembly GCA_002480565.1 of Phycisphaerales bacterium UBA7800. Taxonomy (GTDB): domain Bacteria; phylum Planctomycetota; class Phycisphaerae; order Phycisphaerales; family Phycisphaeraceae; genus UBA7800. The sequence goes on from DLCK01000039.1 coordinate 4,924, forward strand.
ACCAATCGCGATTGAAGATATGGAGTCTGAAAATGTCCGAAGAAGCAACAACAACTGAATTCGCAGCCAACGTGGTCGAACTTGGCGACAAGATCGCTGGCCTGTCCCTCAAGGAAGCCGTCGACCTTAAGAACTATCTCAAGGAAGCTTACGGTCTTGAACCGGCAGCAGGCGGCGCAGTCATGATGGCTGGTCCCGCAGCAGCAGCTGAAGAAGTCGAAGAAAAGACCAGCTTTGACGTCATCCTCGCCGGTGCCGGTGGCCAGAAGATCAAGGTCATCAAGGTTGTCCGCGAAGCAACCGGCTTGGGTCTCAAAGAAGCCAAAGAACTTGTCGACAACGCTCCCAAGCCCATCAAAGAAGGCGCTTCCAAGGAAGAAGCCGACAAGCTTGCCGAACAGCTCAAAGAAGCTGGCGCCGAAGTCGAAATCAAGTAATCAACGATTACCTGATCCGACAATCGCTAAAGCGAATCAAAAAGACCGTCCACCATTGTGGGCGGTTTTTTTATGTCCATATTTTTAAGACAGTTTTTTACCGCAGAGACACAGAGGACTCAGAGGTAAGAAAGGACAAGACAATCATTCATCTTTTTTAAGCCCAAGTCTGAGCGCAGTGAAGACTGGGATATCAACGACAACCGTTGATTAAACGCGTCCCATACTTCGCTGCGCTCAGATTTGGGCTTGATCAAATAACCGCTTTGCCCTCTCTTAACTCTGAGTCCTCTGCGCCTCTGTGGTAAAAAATGTCCTGAACAAAATCTGCTATCCTATCCAGTATGCCAACCAAAACAATCATTCAAAACGGGCGGGTCATTGATCCGCAGAACAATGTTGATACCGTCACCGATCTCGTCCTCGTTGACGGCAAAGTTGCATCCATCGGAAAAGTCGACGACACGACCGATGCCACCGTCATTGACGCCAAAGGCTGTCTCGTCACGCCCGGACTCATCGACATTCATGTCCACTTCCGTGAACCGGGTCAGGAAGGCAAAGAGACCATTGCCACTGGTGCAGCTTCTGCGGTCGCGGGCGGTTTTACCAGTGTCTGTGTGATGCCTAATACCGTTCCAGCATTGGATGATGCGGGGCGTGTGGACTTCATTTACAACCAGGCTTCCAAAGCGGATTTGTGCAATGTCTATCCCATCGGTGCCATCACCAAAGGACGTGAAGGCAAAGAGCTTGCTGAGATCGCACTGATGGCTGAGGCTGGTGCGGTGGGTTTCTCCGATGACGGTTGTGCCGTCGCTTCAGCAGGTGTTATGGCCAAGGCTCTGAAATACATTCAGATGACCGGCAAGGTTGTCATGCAGCACTGTGAAGATCCGGAACTTGGCGGCGGGGTGATGAATGCCGGCCCGTTAGCGACCAAACTCGGCCTCAAAGGTTGGCCCCGTGTTGCTGAAGAACTCATTATCCAACGCGATATTTTGCTTAACCGCGATACCAGTGCTCGCTACCATGTTCAACACCTTTCCTCAGCAGGCAGTGTCGAAATGATTCGTCGCGCCCGAGAAACCGAGTGGGGCAAAAAGTACATCACCGCTGAAGCTTCCCCACATCACCTGTTACTCACCGATGAAGGTTGTGCGACCTATGACACCAACTTCAAAATGAATCCGCCCCTGCGCCAGCAGGCCGACATTGATGCGATCAAGCAAGGGATCAAAGATGATGTGATTACGGTTCTGGCAACCGATCACGCGCCGCATACCAACGAAGAAAAAGCCCTCGAATTCCCCATTGCGCCCTTTGGCATCATCGGCCTGGACTGCGCGTTGGCGCTCTATATCAAAGCCCTCATCGACGATAACGTCATCGACTGGCCTCAGATGATCGCCATGATGACCTGCAATGGTGCTCAGCTTTGCGATCTACATAGCAAGGGGCATTTGAGTATTGGTGCCGATGCCGACGTAACGATCATTGATCCGAAACTGACATGGACCATTGACAAAGAACAATTTGCCAGCAAGTCACGCAACTGTCCCTTCCACGGTTGGGAAGTCACCGGCCGGGCGATCACCACCATTGTGGGTGGCAACATCAAGTTCAATCTTGCAGCCGATCGTGTCAAGTAATAAAGCAATTCCAATGATAAGACATCCGCTTGAGCTGTATATGAATCTCAGTGGTTTAGGCTGCATTTTTGTCAGGTAACAGGCTGGTGAGTATTCAAAACCTTGAGGGGCAAGTCCTGCACGCTCACGCGTATTCCTGCAACGTCTCGTTTCTTATTTCTAGGACAGTTTTATAAAAAAGCACCAGTCGCGATGACTGGTGCTTTCCCATTCAGCTGTCTTTGGATGTGTGAATTACTTGGACGAATCGTACATCTTCATTGCATTCTCACGGGCTGCGTTGACCATGTCCATGTACGGCGTGTCGGTGATGGTCAGGAAACCGATCTGGTGATTCTCTTCATCGAGCGGTCTGCCGGAGGTCGGTTCGTCTAAGAGTTGGAACCAGTGGGCTCCGACGATTTGCGGGTTGTCGATGGCACTGCGGACATAGCCTTTGAAGGTTTCGACACGTTCTTTTTGATTGGCCACGCCGATGAGTCCAGGCCCGAAGACGCCGCGGTCCGTTGCGCCGAAGTGGAATTCGCCGATGATTACCGGCTTATCGATTTCCACAGGTGGCTTCCAGCCTGCGACATTTTCACGGTAGAGATTAAACGACACCACATCCGCATATTTGGCAGCAATGCGAACCACCATCGGGTTGTTTTCTGCAAAACGACATCCAAGGTAAAGCTTGTTGGGAGCGACTTCCTTGAGGATGCGACTGACCGTGCTGAAATACTTATCAACGATGATTTCGGAAAAGTCCAAGAGGTCTTGGTGGCCTTGCTTGGATGTGGGGATTTTCTTGGTTCCACGAATTGAATCAAAGTCCGCATAGTTGGACTTCCATGCACTGTTGAGTTTGTTGATCGACTTGTAACGATCCGTAAGAAACTTGATTAGCTCATTGGTGGCAGCATTTTTCTGGTTCCCAATCAAAGCTAATTCGGCGGGTGATGTTTCGGTGTTCCAAGTAATTTCATTGTCCAGAAAATAGCCGATGCACATGGGGTCATCTGTGGTGCCTCGGAGCATGTTGGTCGCCCGACGGCGGACGTCTTTTTCAAACAGGTGATTAAACGGGTCGGGAATGCGATTGCGATAGCCTTGTGCCCAGGGGAGTTTGGGTGTGTTGATGTAGACCCAATGGGTGTAGGGGGTTTGAGACTTTTCAAAAAGCTTGGCATCGGACCAGTTGGCGATGGTGTTGATACCCCAGTTCATCAGGCGTTGGCCGATGAGCTTGTACCAGATACTTTGCCAATCATCTCCATATTTGCGGTAGAGATTTGAGGAATAGAAGCTGTAGGACTTGAGGGCTTGGCCTTTGTAATCACCACGTCTGGGGGCTTTGGCATCATTGACGAATTGTTTGAAAGGCTCGTTTTCCCAGATCGGTTTTTCAAACCAGTTGGAGCGTTGTTCGATGATGGTGGCGCCACCTTTTTTCTGGACGCAAGTAATGCCCATGGAGAAAAACAGCGTGCCTTTTGGGGTGACCAGCCACCACTTGCCGTTGTGCTTAGCGGTGTAAAAGTGTCCGGTGGCTTTGAGTTTCGGACCATTGGCCCAACCGCCGTATTCATCCCAGTTATCCGGTCGCGGCTGGTCGTGCATGGACTTGGCTTCTTGTTCACGAACAGTTTTAAGATCCGCATCGGAGTGTATTTTGCCTGGCCAGTCGCTGTGGGTGTATTGGCCGAACTCATCGACAAAAGGGAAAAAGGGCTTAGGGACAGTCAGTGTCGAAGGATCGAATTGGCCCACGGCTTTGATGGAATGCACTGCAAAGATGTGATGCTTATGCGGTCGATTGAGAAACACATTCAGTTCAGTAATCTTGGCCGGATCGATCATGCCGGTGTTCTTGCCCCATGGGGAGTGTTGCATGCCCTTGAGCTTTTCACGGATATCGTTGGCAAAGTATCGGTTGAAGTTGACGGTGATGCTACCGGTTTGACCAGGTGCCAATGTGACACTCCCGGTGTTGGAATTTTTTTGACCGGTGGCACCTTTGTTGTCGATACGAGCGCCGATTTTCAAACCTTCGCTGTCAAGGTTGGTGATTCGGATTTCAATGCCGGTATTGTTGTTCAAATTCCATGTACCGTTTGGCGCTTGGAACCGGATACCCGGATAGGGATTCTCGTCCGTGGTCTTGACCTGCACGGCTTTACCGCCATCAAGGTCGATGAGTTGGAATGATGTGGCGGCTTTGGGTTTGACATGAGTGGTGTCAGGGTTCGCCGAGAAGTCAAAAAGTGTTTGATCGGCTGTGGCGATAGTGGTCAGCACCAGACACATGGCCAGTGCAAGGGGGTTGAACTTCATGATTCTATATTCCTTGGTCGGTAGGGTGATTTATTCGTAGGCTGCAAAAAGATCGCGGTTGTAGACGATTGTTTCACTTGGCATGCGAAGGACATGGCCGTCAAAGTGCAGGACGTTGGCTGTGCCATCATGTCGGTAAGCTACAGGGTTCTTGGGTAGCGAATTTTCATCAACATAGTTGTTAGAGTGATACATAGTCACATTGGAATTAAGAGCATCGGCATAACGCATTTTTTGTGATTGCTTGAGGACTTCGGTTAAACGGAAGGTACCCATTTTCAGGTTACCTGCATTGATCAGAGTTGTAGGGATGGTTTGATTGGTAAGTGTCCCTTGTTCGAACGTGTCTATATTTTGACCGTAGGCATAGGCTGCTCTGAAATACTGAACACCACCGGCTGTTTTGGGATCTCCCAGGCAATAGCTTGCTTCAGGACAAATGTACTGTTGCTTGAAGCTGTACCATTTGGAACCCGCCGAATCGAATCCCATATTCATGCCGGTGCGCATGTAGGTGTTGTTAAACCATGGGATTTCCTTTTCATCATCTGCAACACTGTTACCCGAAATTGTCAGACCATTATTGTCACGGCGATGGGTTTA
>DLCK01000044.1 GCA_002480565.1 Phycisphaerales bacterium UBA7800
CCGTCGACAATCACGTTGGCAACGTGATGCTCTACCAACTGAGCTACACCCGCGTATTTCGATGTCCTCGTCAAACAAACGAGACGCATATCTTAGCAATTCATCAAAACCTTGCAACACCCTGACTGTAAAAATTTGGGACAAAATCAAAGTTATCCACGTAGCTTGCATTTATCATTCCGACTCGTTAGTGTCTTGGCCAACCAAACAGGTGCTCGAAACACAAGATATTGTGCTTCGACAAAAAGGGAAGCAAGGTGCGTTGTGTTTACCAAACATGACAATGCCTTCGCGGACGCGCCGCCGTAGGGGTTTGGAGATGTAAGTATTACATCTCACTGTCACCGGATTGCCACTGATTGATCGTGCAACGCGATGAATTGGGAAGGCAGGTAACAGGACGAACCCAAGCCGGAAGACCTGCCCGTTTGGACGAGTGTTGTGTCCTCGCGTATTGGGACGAACTCGGGCCAAGCCAGGTAAACATGCCCCGGTGTACCATTGAACTTGCCCCTGGAAGCTTTGATGCTTTGGGTTGGGGTTGCCCGATTTCTCACCTGTTACTGTCGCGCGACGGATACGTTTTTCCAACGTTTTGGGGCAAGTCCTGCGCGAATCAGGACAGGGAGTTTTCATGGCCTTACCGTCGAATCGTCGTCCGTCATCACCCTCATGGATTGCCAGCACGTTTGCCAGTTGGTGGCAATCACAACAAGCCCAGGTACAACCTGCCTATCGCTGGCAGATGCTCAAACCCAGACAAGCATACCAACCGGTGAAACATCACCCGCCGTTTGCTCATCAGCGACGGACACCCAAAGCATTCACACTCATCGAACTGCTTGTGGTGATCAGCATCATCGCTCTACTGATTGGCATTTTGTTACCTTCACTAGCGATGGCAAAACGCAGTGCTGAGTCTGCACAATGCAAGAGCAATATTCGATCCATCGCGGTGGTGAACATGGCTTATGCAACGGATAACAAGCAGTATTACGTGCCAGCGACATACGATGAGATGGCAAACCTTGAGCGTTGGCATGGCAACCGCACCAACACCAGCGAAGCCTTCGACTCACGAACCGGTCGTCTGTCTTCCTATCTGGACTCACAAGGCGAAGCCAAAAAATGCCCGACACTTCGGCACTTTAAAGACTCGGACCCCGGTGCCTGGGGAAGCACGTTTGAAGCAGGCAGTGGCGGGTATGGTTACAACCACCAATACATCGGCGGGCGCTACGATCTGGCAGGATACGGCCAAGCATCCAAACTCACCGCCCGGACCAACGACGTCTACTCGCCTACTGCGACGATCATGTTCACCGATGCTGCAGGCTACAACACTGTCGATGGTTCGATGTCACTGATCGAAAATTCCTTCGCATGGTCCCCACATTATGTCGACAGTGGCATCGTTGATCCTTGGGGAGGTTTTCAACCCACGCCGACGACGCACTTTCGACACAACGGCAACACCGCCAATTTCGCATGGGTCGATGGCCATGTCGATGCCCAGGAACTCGAACACTCAGCAGCCCATGTTTATCTGGGAACTGGGACCGGCGAACAGACCATGGAATTCAAGATCGGTTGGTTCGGTCCGACTGGAGTTGATTTGTATGACCTGCAATAAGTTAAATACGCAACTCATTTGCAGGACTAAACCTCAAGTGATTTGACTGATTCATTCTCCGTTTCCATTGGGCATGCCGGTGAAGGAAACTTTGCCGGCGTGTCTTTTTTCACTTGCTACGGTTTGGCGATGTCGTTAAATTGTGGCCAGTCAATTCAGGTGACCTCAGTCTTTTTTTGGAAAGATCGGGGTTCAATAGGGAAGCGAGGTAAGTCGAGCCATCGACGATTCCTCCGCGGACGCGCCGCCGTGATGACCCGGTTTTCACTGTCAAAACAGGTGAAAACAACATCTGGCAGTCACCACTGATAAAGCATGCAATGTGCTTCTCGGGAAGGTGCCAGATGACGGGCTAAGCCGGAAGACCTGCCTGTAAATGACCGAGTGGTAGTCCTCGCGCTTTTGGGACGACTCGGGTGGGCTTGTTGTATTTCGGCCCGGCAGCAGATGCTTTCACCCGTGTGATTTTTCCCAGCGAGACGACCGATTTTGATCCTTTATCATTGGGCCAGGTTCTGCGCGAATCAGAACCAGGAGAGTTTCGCATGCTTCGTTTTCCTTTGTCCCATTGCCTTTTGGCAACCACCCTCATTGTCAGTCCCCTGCTGGCACAAACCACAGACTCGCAAATCACCGAGACCAAATCGCAGACCAAACAACAGGTGATCGTCACCGCGACCCGCATCGACACGCCGCAATCACAAGTTGGCAATGCTGTCACCGTCATTGATGCTCAGCAAATCGAACATCGTCAGGATCAGGATCTTTCCGACATCCTCCAACACGTCCCCGGCGTGCATGTCCGACGTGCAGGCGGCCTGGGCTCGGCATCCACGGTCTACATCCGTGGCGCAGAGTCGGATCACACCTTGCTGTTACTCGACGGCATCAAGATGCATGACATCGTTGGCCCCGGTGCGCCGGGCACCTTCGATCATGTCATGTCCCTTGGACTCCAAAGTGTCGAAGTCCTGCGCGGCCCACAATCCTCACTGTATGGCACCGAAGCCATCGGCGGTGTCGTCAGTGCCAACACCAAACGTGGCAGTGGCAACACCAACGGCTACTACCACATCGAAACAGGCTCCTACCAAACCACCACGCAAAAGCTGCACATCAATGGTGGCGAAGATCGCTTTAACTACTCAATTTCCGCCGTACGCGTCGATGCCGACATCTTCTCCTCAGGTGTGGACAACGGCGAAAGCGACCCCTACCGCAACACCAGTTTCCACAGTCTCTTTGGCTTCTCACCATTCGACATCTTTAACCTTGACCTGGCATTCCACTATATCAATGCCGATGTCGAATTTGATAACAACGGCTCGGATGACGATACCGACCAAACCGACTACGAACAGTTCGCATTCAAGATCGAACCCAAGTTCTACCTGCTTGAGGGTGCTCTGGAATCCAAGCTTATTTTTACGCTCAACCAGACCGACCGTCTGACCACCGGCAGCAACTACAACTTGGCGCAACACGGCTTTGACTATGTCTTCCTGCCAAACGGATTCAAAGGACGAACCTTTGAAGTCGATTGGCAAAACAGCCTGTACATCGGCGAAAACAACACCCTCGTTTTTGGTATTGCCTATACCGACGAACACGGTGAATTCTCCGATCCCGGTGTCGCAGATCAAGAGTACGACACCGACAGCTACAGCATCTACCTTCAGGATCAATGGAAAGTCACAAATGACCTGACCCTCGGCGCAGGCGTGCGATACATCAACCATGACCAGTTCGGTGGCAACACCACCTACCAACTCTCTGCTGCATATCATTTCGCTAAGTACGGTACCATTGCCCGCGCTTCGGTCGGCACAGGATTCAAAGCACCCTCCATCTCTGACCTCTACGACAACGGCAACCCAGACCTTGGCCCTGAAGAATCAATGGGATGGGATATCGGTATCGAACAACCGCTCTACAACGGCAAAGTCAATGTCGGCGCAACCTTCTTCCAGAACAATATCGACGACATGATTTTCTACACCTCAACCGGCCCGTTCACAGGCAATGTCTTTAACGTCGGTGAAGCACGAACCCAAGGTGTCGAAACCTTCATCCAGTTCACCCCTGCCCAAGACCTCACAGCAACACTCAACTACACCTACACCGACAGTGAAGTCCTCGAACCTCAAGGCAGCTTCGGCCCACAGCAAGGCAATCGACTCTGGCGTCGCCCACTGCACAGCTATAGCTTCGATCTGACCAAACAATTCCTGGATAACAAAGCACAAACCACACTGTCAGTCCTCGGTGCATCAGAGCGTGATGACAACGGCGGCAAAGGCGACAGCTACGTCATCGTCAACCTTGCAGGCAGTTACAAAGTCCATCAAAACGTCGAAGTTTTTGGACGTATTGAAAACCTGTTCAACCAACAATACCAAGACCTCTACGGATTCAACACAGCCGACGCCAGCGCGTATGCCGGTGTTAAAATTTCGTTCTAACCACCCTGTGCGTTAGAGACTTGAAATAAAGCCCGCGGGGTTTCAACCCCCGGGGTTGCCTTAAAAAAAACGCGACACTTCCAAAAATATGTCGCATAAGCAAACGTTAAAAGGACACACACCATGCAGGAACTTTTTGTCAAAGGCGGACCCTTGATGTGGCCACTGTTGGCATGTTCACTGCTGGCAATCACGGTGGTTCTTGAACGTCTTGCATTTGGACTTCGACGCTCGTTTGCAACCAAGCCGTCGGACGCTCAAAACATCATTCGTCTCGTCACTGCTCAGCGGCAGGACGAGGCTTTGCGCCTAGCACGATCTCATCCCAACTGTCCGATCTGCTGCGTGTTGCTTGAAGGCTTGCAACACGCAGCAACGGGCCGGATGACCGAAGCCATGCAGTTGACCGCAGCACGTCAATTGAAGCTCGAAAAACGTGGCATCAATCTATTGGACACCATTGTCACGGTGGCGCCATTACTTGGGATTCTCGGAACCGTGCTGGGCATTATCGACTCGTTTAATCTGCTCAGTGATGCGGGTATCCAAAACCCACAAGCGGTGCTCGGTGGTATCGCCCAGGCGCTGATTACCACGGCTGCGGGTCTAACCGTTGCGGTGATCAGTCTGCTACCCATGAATTTTTTCCTTTCACGCTTGCAGAAAAAAGCGGAGTTCATCGCAGACCTTGCCACGCAATTGGAGTTAGCACTGGCTAAACCTTCCTCGCACAAGGAGGAAGATCATGGAGATTAAAACCGGTTTTGAAGACCGCAAAGCACGTGTTGAATTTCTGCCCATGATTGACGTGGTGTTTTTGCTGTTGGTGTTCTTTATTTATGCGATGCTGAGCATGGTGGTGCATCGCGGTATTGAAGTGACCTTGCCCTCCGGCGGGACGACGCAGGTCAACCAAAAAGAATATGTGAACATCACCATCGATGCCCAGAACCAAATCAGTGTCGATGGTAAAACAGTGCTTCTTGACAATCTGATCATGCAGGTCAAAGAAGCGATGGCACAGCTTCAAACGGATCAAGAAAACCAGACACCTATATTCATTGCAGGTGATCAGGCTTCAGACCTTGGGGTCGCGTTGAAAGTCCTGGATCGACTTCGCGCTGCAGGATACAGCGCAGTGTCATTTGAGTTACAGCAGGAGACGCCATGAAGACCATATGGTACTGCCTGGCATTTGGGATCAGCGTGACGTTGCATGCGACGTTGCTGCTCTTTGGCGATCCCACGCAAACATCTCAAATCCCGGTTCAACAGGGACACGCAAGTCTTGCAATCAATCTCCTGCCCGCCATACAAAGCCAAGCCTCGCCCCCGACCCCGGCCCCGGCCCCGGAAGTAGAAGTAGAAGTTGAAACCCCAACGGTTCCTGAAGCAGAAAAGGTTCCTGACACCTTTACTGTTCCCACCTTTACTGTTCCTGAGGCTGAGCCAGCGCCATTGGCAGCACCGGTGATTGAACACATCATGCCGACTCTGCCTCGCATCGTTGAGCCTTTGCCAGTGGAAGAACCGATTATTCAACAGCCTAGCGTGATCCGACCTGCAAAAACCATTCAACCCACACCCACCGTCGTTGAAACACAGCCCGTCAAAGAGCAGGTCGTTGAGCAATCTCAAACGGACACCGCCAATCAGCCTGCTCCAGAATCCGTCGCATCCAATAGTGACTTATTGCCTCAAGGCGTAACGACGCAGGCAAAACGCCCTGACTCATTTAAACCTGTCTATCCCATGCTCTTTCGGCGACGTGGTATTGAAGGAACGGTGACGATGCAAATCCAAATCACTGCCACCGGCATTGCCCGTAGTGTGATCGTCACTCAAAGCAGTGGTTACCGTCAATTTGATGCTGCTGCAGTCAAAGAGTGTCGAAGCGTTCGATACATCCCTGCCATGAAGCACGGCCGGCCAGTCGAATCGACCTTAACCTTCGATGTGGTCTTCCGTTTGCAAAGCGACTCGTAATTTATAATAATTCTAAATCTCTTATCCATGAACCTTGGGAATATCTCAACGGCTTCAGGGGTATGATGTGAGAAGCAAACGGTTGAATTAATTAGTTATAGCAAGGTGTATTCATGAGCGATCAAAACGAATCGATTGAAAAAGTTGTCATCATCGGCTCCGGCCCCGCAGGTTGGACCGCTGCGATTTATGCTGCACGCGCCAACCTCAATCCGTTGGTGCTTGAAGGTGTCCCCAAGACCAGCCCCAGCATCATCCTTCCCGGCGGACAGCTCATGCTCACCACCGAAGTCGAAAACTTCCCCGGTTATCCTGAAGGTGTCCAAGGCCCGCAGATGATGGAAGATATCAAGAAGCAGGCTCTGCGGTTTAACACCCGTATCAAATCATTGGACGTGGTCAAAACTGATTTGTCCCAACGCCCTTTTACGCTGGAGCTTTCCGACAAGTCCACGATCAAGGCGCATAGTGTGATCATTGCCACCGGCGCAACCGCAAACTGGTTGGGCTTGGAAAATGAAATGCGTCTCGCCACCACCGGCGGCGGCGTATCAGCTTGCGCAGTCTGTGATGGTGCCTTGCCGGTCTTCCGCGATCAGCCTTTGGCTGTGGTCGGCGGTGGCGACAGTGCCATGGAAGAAGCTGACTATCTGACCAAGTTCGCTTCAAAGGTTTACATTATCCATCGTCGTGATGAGTTCCGTGCATCGAAGATCATGGCCCAGCGCGTACTCAACAATCCCAAGTGCGAACCGGTCTGGAACAGTACGGTCGTGGACATTCTTGGTGACGACAAAATCACAGCATTGAAACTCAAAAACACTCAAACCGGCGAAGAGTCCGAGTTGCCAGTCAAGGGATGCTTCATGGCTATCGGCCACACCCCAGCGACCACATTCCTGGACCCGGATCAAATCGAACTGACACCCAAGAAATTCCTCAAACTCACCAGTCAACAGCAAAGCTTCACATCCGTGGAAGGCGTCTTTGCTGCAGGTGACTGTGCTGACGAAACCTACAAGCAGGCAATCACTGCCGCAGGAATGGGCTGCAAGGCTGCCATCGACGCTGAACGCTGGTTAGCTGATCAAAATATTCACTAATCTTAAAATTAATTGAACATCTCAAACGGTCACTTCGTATAATTGCGAAGTGACCGTTTTTTATTTTAGTCATGGCTTTTAATACAAAGACAGTTTTAGCACAGAGAACTCAGAGATAAGAGAGTTTCAATTCAATCATGATGGGAAGAAGAGAAGAACATCATGCTGTTTAGAATTTAAAAATGAATCTGCTTTCTCTCTCCTGACTCTGTGTTCTCTGTGCCCTCTGTGATAAAAATTGCCTTGCCTGTCTTGAAAAAATCGACCGTAACAAGGAATCCAATCCATGTCCGACAATGCTCAACAAATGCGTGAGAAAGTTCAAGAGGGATACACAGCAGTCGCCCAGACTTCCAGTTGCTGTTGCGGGCCAAGTGCGTTCTCCGGCGGGCCAGATCAAGACCATCTTTCAGCACAAAAACTCGCCGAGTCCATTGGGTATGACGCCCAACAACTCGCATCCTTACCTGATGGTGCGAACATGGGTTTAAGCTGTGGGAATCCAGCAGCCATCTCCGCACTCAAGGATGGACAGGTCGTTTTGGACTTGGGCAGTGGCGGCGGGTTTGACGTGTTTCTGGCCGGCCCCAAAGTCGGTTCGACTGGTCGTGTCATCGGCGTGGATATGACGCCTGCCATGCTCTCCAAAGCGCGAACCAACATTGAGCATTACACCAAAACCACAGGCTTAAGCAATGTCGAATTTCGACTAGGTGAGATCGAACATTTGCCTGTAGCCGACAACACCATTGATGTAGTCATCAGCAATTGCGTGATTAATCTGTCACCTGATAAACAACAAGTCTGGCGTGAGATCGCACGCGTCCTTAAGCCCGGTGGGATCGTTGCCGCATCGGACATGGCGTTGTACAAACCCTTACCCCCGGAAGCTCATGATATTGCTCAGGCATTTATCGGGTGCGTCGCTGGTGCGATACTCATCGACGATTACAAACAGATGGTTCAGGATGCCCGACTCGTCAGCGTGATCCTCAAACCCAAACCTGAATATGTACAAGCGCTACTGGATAGTGGTAATGAACTGTATCGCAAGATCAATGATGTCTTACCTGATGGCCAAGGCCCTGGCGATTATCTGACCAGTGTGGCCGTCGCTGCGATCAAACCCAAGACGTGTTGTTGCAGTGCGTGACGAGATCACCGCAACATGAATGACGCAACACGCCCGGTGTGCGGATCAGCGACACGCAGTGTCGCAGCTAAACTTGAATCCACACGCGCAACACGCACTGCAACGACAAACCATCACGGTATCAGCACAGTGCTGTTCTGTGCATTAACGGCGATAAGGATTTGACCGCCACGTTTCCCGATGATGTTTGAACAGGTTTTGTGATCCGTAGCTGGTGTCCATGACCATGTGTCATTGACTTTTTCGGTTTTGACGGTGACGGTGAGTTTGCCGTCCTGCTTCGTGATGGTTGCCTCCCCATGCCCCCCCCAAGGCAGGTACACGCTGGCAAGGTATTCGCTTTGAGACTGCTTGGTCAGTTGAAGTTGTTGATGTCCAAGACGTTTACCCCGATGATCTGCAGTCGCTTGGACAATTTGCTGCTCCCAACCGTCACGTGTCAAAGGTGAAACCACAAACGCGCAACTGGCTTTGTCATGTTTGAGTGTGAAATTCAAATCCGATGACGAATCCTTGATCAATGCATTGCCCTGCATCATCCATGTGATTTCCACTGGCTCAGGTGCGCGAATGTCATCAAGCACCAACACGTAATCCCCCTTGACCCAAAGCATGCTCCGGCGGAAACGATCCAGTGATGGGCGTGACTTTTTGAGCTTACGATCTGTGAGTTTCAGATAGGAACCTGCTGCTTCACCTTCGATGGCAACGACTTTGTCGGTCACCTGCCAGGCAGTGAGGTTGGCCATCTTGGTCATGTCGACTTGACCGGTTGCAGGCTGAGACCAGACTCCTCCTTCATTGCGACCGGGGACGCGTTGGCCCATGCCGTTGATGAGAATCGTGTTGTGATTAGCGGACTGTTTGTGCTTGGAGTAGCCATCGGTCTGCGCGAGGTATTGGCCATCTTTGTAGAGCGTAAAACTATTGGCATCAGGATCATCATGGGCGACATTGATGTACTTGAAGTTGTTGGTATTGCGAAAGGCGTTGAGCATGTAACCGCCGAGTGGCCCACACTTGAACATGCCCATCACATCGCCTTGATCCCAACCGTCACGTATGAACGCCACTCCGACATCGTCAAAAAGTTTGGCATGTTCGACCTCAAAGGCCTTGCCAGTTGAAAGTGTCGGCCCACGCCACAAAAGGCCATACCATGAAAGTGAAAAGGCTTTGGGATTATCAGCGACAACCTGATCCATGAGCTGTTGAATCCCAACTTGTTTATGGACGGCCGCGGCCTTGTAAATGGCAAGCGCATAATTCCCCAACCCGCCACCGGAGTCGCCATACGCTGCCAAGTCGTTACTGCCAGGCAGTCTGGCATGCATGAGAAATTCGCCCACATGTTTGAAGAACGGATGCTCCAAATGCTTTGTGTCAAAGCAACGATCCGCAGCCTGCATGATGAACGTCAAATGCGAGACACCGAAGATCAGATAGCTTGGCGATTCATGTGACGTGCCATCGGTGGGGAGCCACTTGGCAAGCCACGCAACATCGTTGTGGAGTTCTTTGATGAGCCATTGCTCTTCAGGCTTACCGTCGTAGGCAGCCAAAGCACAGAGCAGAGCGCCTGCGGTGCGATGCCAGTGATGGTTGTTGTGCGGGTCCCCTTGCCAGTAATGCGTGCCGGGATTTTTCATCAGGTGTCCGCCGTGATACATCTTTCGAGCGTGTTGCCAGAGCTTGTCCTGAAGTTGCTTGCGGAGGGTGGGTTCGAGTTGGTCATAAAGACTGTCATATGCCAAGGCCATACCGATCATGATGTTGGCAGCACTCATCCCACTGTCACGTTCGGAAGTGGTTTCCCAATTCGGCAGCTTGAGGAAATAGCGCATAAAGTCGATGGCCTTATCGCGTGAAGTCGTATCTGCGGTGAGCAGGTAATGCATTGTGAGAGTTGGTAGACGCCAGTAGCCCTGCCGTTGACCGTCGGTGGCATCGGTGAGAAATTTGGTGTGATTGGGCACGTTGCAGGCATTGAGGTAACCCAGGAAATTATCACGAATCACCTTATTTCCTGGGGCATTAAACGTATCGCGCATGGTTTGAATGTCGGACTTGCCAAAGAGAATGCGCGGACGTTGGGCCATGACCTTGCTGTTGAGCGCAATGGGAGCACCTTCGAGCTTGGGATCATGATCAGGCACCACCTTGGGGACAGGCGGACCAATTTTTTCCAACGCATCACTGCTGCCCAACGTGTACTGCACATCATCAATCCAGAGAGTGCTGTTCTTATCCGCGGTACGATCACCGATGAACACGATTTGGCTAAAACCAGCGAGTGTGGTCTTATGAGGATTAAACCGTTTGCGTGCTGCGTTGACATCTTTGCCGTTGACTGCAATGTGCAGACCTTTGTCATCCCAGGTGAGGGTCCATTGCTGCCAAGCAGCTTTACGTCGGACCCCCAGGTATTGGACGCTTGCCCAGGGGGAAACTTTTTTCGCGTGGTTCTCCATACCCACTGCATAGGTACTCGCACCGTTGAGATAGGGCGCGTAAATTGCACCGATGAGTAAGTGATTGCCTTGGCTGTCGACCACACCCCATGTCGCACCGGCTTGTCGTTTTTTGTTTTGGCTTGCCTTGGCAGCATCATCAAAGACCCAAAACGAAATGCTCCCCGAGCGGTCGGACTTGGCCAACGGGATGAGGACTTTGTCACCAGCTGAGAGTTTGAGCGCCTTGCCGCTACGGGCTTGCGTGCTATCAAGTGCCGGCTGGCCTGTGACGGTCATACCTTTAAGCGAGTCGTTCTGATCAAATGTGATCGTCTCCTGAGCAGTGACAGGCATTCCGCCAAAGAGCAACATCATCACCAATACCGTGAGCGAACCTTGCAGACACTTGCGCATGCCAATCTCCTCTAGTAGAATCATTCACGAATCATCTTAGCACCCCAAACTCATTAATCAAAGGTTTGATTGCACATTTTCAACAGATTTGATATTTACAAAAAAAAGTCATGGCCACCAAGACGACAAGGTGCGCGTTTTGATAGCGATCCATTGAATACAGCATCCAAGAGAAATGATGGCGTTATTCTGAATGTTTAATCTCAGGAGATTGCGTTTGCGAACAAGCCGTCTGCGTAATCAGCAAGATGATTACTTGACCCCCAGAAAGTTGGCCAACATTTGCGGGCCTTGCTTGGTCAGGAAACTTTCGGGATGGAACTGGACGCCTTCGACGGGGGCATCTCCAAAGACACCCTCCTTGGCACGGACACCCATGATCTCGCCTTCATCCGTCCATGCGGTTTTGATAAAACGTTCGGTGTCGAGTGTATCAGGCAGAATCACCAGACTGTGATACCGCGTACAGGTCGTCGGATTGCTTAAGCCGGCAAAGAGACCTTTGCCATCGTGATGAATCTCGGAGGTCTTGCCATGCATGACATGGGTGTTGCGGTCGACAGTCATACCAAACGCGTGGCCGATGGATTGATGGCCAAGACAGACCCCAAGCAGTGGCACCTTACCTGCAAAAGCTTTGATGATCTCCACGCTGACACCTGCTTCACAGGGCGTACATGGGCCAGGTGAGACAATTACATGTGAAGGGTTGAATGCCAACGCTTCTTCGACGGTGATCTTGTCGTTGCGGACGACTTTGAGCTGCGGCGCATTGTCTTTACCCACGTAGAGTTCGCCAATGCGTTGAACAAGGTTGTAGGTGAAACTGTCGTAATTATCAATGAGCAGGATCATGCTTTTAATCTCTTATTTGCGGGCAAAATTACGTTCATCCTGTTTAGGAGGAACCACATCGCAGGTCTGTTGATACCACTGTAACATTCTTAAGCGATGGGCGTTAATCTGCGTCTGCCAATCGGGATGATCAATGAGATTATGCTGTTCAAACGGATCGTTGTCCAGATCATAAAACGCGTCGGACTCACTTAAGCGTTGAATGTATTTGTAATGTGGCGTGCGACACATGGTTGCCTTGTGGTGTTCGATGCCATCGCCCTGCTGGAAATACATCCGTGAGTAATACAGGTTATGCGGATCACGCAGTTCACCATCGGGGCCCAACTCCTTGGCCTGTTCCTCGCCGGGGAGTCTACCCCCTTCGCAGAATACTGCATCTCGAAGTACGGAACTTTCCCCGGTGGCAATTGGCAGAAGCGACATACCAAAGTGCGTATGCTCGGGCGTGATACCTGCTAATTGCTCAACCGTTGCAGACAGGTCAATAAGTTCGATCATCGCATCACTGACACCAGGCTTTACGGGGTAATCACTTGAGGGTTTAAACAGGAACGGGACGCGCGTTAAGCAATCCTCAAATCCGTTCTGTGATTTTTCGACCACGCTGTAATCGCCAGTGTAATCCCCGTGATCGGAGAAAACGAACACTGCTGAGTCATCGTACATCCCTGCATCCTTGAGTGCCTGCATCACCAATCCAAACTGGTGATCCACCCGAGCACACATCGCATAATACATCCGGCGAAGTTCCGTCCAACGCTCTTCATCCCAGTTACTCAGGCGATGCCGCTCATGCAAACCCTTGAGCATTGAAGCATAACCTTCCCACTCGGATTCGCTTTGGGGAGCTTTGACACGCGGGGGCAACTTCCGGGGGTCGATCATGTCATAAAATTCCGACTCCACAGCATACGGCGGGTGCGGGTATGTCAAAGGCAAAAACAGACACAGCGGCTTACCCGAATCCTTGTCGTAATTACGGATTGCATCAATGGCCCCCATGACATTGGCCCAGTCTGGATCGTGATAGTGGTCGTGACCGTCGCTATGTGGAAGTTTGCCGACATAGAACGAATAAAAATTATCACCGTCGGGATCGCCGCGCCATTGATCCTGTTTATCGATCATCCACATGCGCTCGGTTTTTTCAGGCGACTGGTAAAGCACATCGCAGACATCTTCGTGTCCGTCCTGACCTGCGATCAAATCATTCTTGCCACCCCACCAGACGTGATAGCCATGGTTCTTAAGTGTCCGTAGCAGGACCGGGTCATCCTTGTGCATGGAATAGTACATGGTGCGATGGCCATGCACATGCGGATACCAGCCGGACATGAAGGAGCATCGACTGGGGACACACACCGGATTCTGACAGTAGGCATGACGAAAGGACACCGCATCGGTCTGCGCAAAGGCATCAAGATTCGGCGTCACCGCTGCGGGATTACCCATGTGACCCAGCACATCGCCTCGCCACTGGTCAGGATTGAACAAAATGATATGGGGCTGCTTGGAAGACATTTGGGTATTGTAGCAACTCATGAGATTGTTTTGGCTTGATATGGTTGGTTTGTGATACACAGTCTCATCACAACGGACTATACTATCTCTATCCGTATGATGGAGACCGTGATGGCCAGACTGCTTGCACCGACTTTACAGAAACTCATTGATACCGACGCGACCACCGCCAAAGACCTTGGTGAGATGGCCGGTGTCTCTTCCTCAACGATCTATCGCTGGATCAATGGTGAAAGTGAGCCGGACTTTGACAGCATTCGCCTGATTCTCCATCACTTACCTGACCCTCAGGCACAGTTAGCCATCCTCACCGCATTCATTGCAGGGACGCCTTGGACGGTCACCCAAAACGCCGGTGAACTGGATGTAAACAACGACGGTCGCGTTGGCACGGAAGATGCACTTGATGCTGCGATCCAATGCGTGTCCGTTGCCAGCGATTCGTTACAACAAATCCGCACTGCCTGCCGGGATGGTAAAGTCTCACAAGCCGAAGCTGCACATGTCGCACAGTTGTTAGCTGACGTCATCAACCAATGCAGTATCACTCAACAGGTGGTCATGAGCATCGCTCAACCGGAGAGACGTAAGGCGAAGTGATCCGATTGGAATTGAACCACAGAGACACAGAGTAGAAGTTAGAGATTCTGCTCTGCCTTGTTTATCTCTGAGTCTCTGTGACTCTGTGATAAAAGCCAACTGCTACCGCCTAATGCTTGGCTTTAAGGTCCGCGTGATCGCCTGCCTGGTGGGTGTATTCCAACCACGGATCAAGCGTGCGGACTCTAAAGTCCAATAGCGCTTGGCGCATCTCTTTTGCCACGTCCTGCAACTCCGGTTTGTCGATGAGATTTTCCGTCTCCATCGGGTCCGCTTGGATGTCATACAGTGCTTCGCGGAGCGGGTGTTGGTATTGACTGATATTGCGTTTGCCCAGTTGGGTAATGCCCTGCTCGCGGACGTGAGTCCAAGTCAGGCTGCGGAATAAGTCCGAGGGGAGTGGGATGGGCAATTGCCATGCGAGATTGTGGACCAGCTTGTATTGACGGCGACGGATCACGCGGTACGGGAAGTAATTGGTCACCTCATGGAAAATATGTGAGGTGAACGTCTGATCCCAATCGCCATCGCCTGGGATTTCTGATTCATCTTCAGCAACAGGTAACACACTTCGACCAGCTAGCGGCATTGCATCGGCGGGATAACCAACGCCTGTCCAATCCACCAAAGTCGGGAAAATGTCCACCCAATTCATCAAGGCCCCGCATCGCGTGCCACCCTTTTTCATGTCCGGGTGATACAGGATAAAGGGGCAGCGATGGCCGGTGTCATAACTCGAGGCTTTGGCACCGGGGTACGGCATGGCATGATCCGTGGTCACGATCACCAACGTCTCATCGGCACGACCTGATTCCTCAAGTACACGCAAGACCTTGCCCACCGTCTCGTCGTAACGCGAAATCGCCTGATAGTAATTGGCCAAGTCCGTTCGCGTCGCATCGTTGTCCGGCAGGAAGTCCGGCACCACCACGTCCGCCGGATCGTACTTCACCGCGGTATGTTTCTCTTGTGGCCCATTACCAAATCGTGCGCCGGGTTCACCTTCACCGCCAGCACGATGCGGATCGCCACTGGCAACATGGGCGTAAAACGGCCGACCCTTGGCGTTGATATTGAGAAACGTTTCAAAGTGATCGGTAATCACCTGCCCCATGTTCAAGGGAAAATTAGTCTGCTTGTATTCAAAGGGATACACACTGTCGGGCTTGGTGTGACACTTGCCAATGAGCGCGGTGGCATAGCCGTGATCGCCGAGTAACTTGGATGTGCTGAGCATATCCGGCTGTGTCTGAAAGCCATGAATGCTGTGGCAGTGCCCGAATTGGCCATGGGTATGGGCATGCTGTCCAGTCATGATGCAAGCCCGACTCACCGCGCAGGACGGACTGGTGCAAAAGGCTTGATCGAACACCACGCCTTTGTCTGCGAGCTTGTCGATATTGGGAGTCGAGATGACCTCATTGCCATAGCAACCTGCGATGGGTGACCAGTCGTCAGCAATGATAAATAAAACGCTACGGTGATTGGTTTGTGACATGGTTACTCAAAATAGCAACCCGCCTGACACCTGTAAAACAAGGCTAAAATGAACGCGGATTCATGGTTGTAAAATCGAAAGTGGATGACAACTTGGATTTAAAACCCAAGCCGCCAGATGAGCGTACGCGAATCTGACGGATCACGGTGAAGATTTTACATTAATTGGGATACCCGTCAGATTCGCTGAGCCTCATCTGGCGGCTTGTTTT
The DNA here is from genome assembly GCA_002480565.1 of Phycisphaerales bacterium UBA7800. Classification (GTDB taxonomy): domain Bacteria; phylum Planctomycetota; class Phycisphaerae; order Phycisphaerales; family Phycisphaeraceae; genus UBA7800. The sequence goes on from DLCK01000044.1 coordinate 15,893, forward strand.
TAACGCGGTCTACAATTCATTGAATCAGGCAGCCTGAGTCGGTTTATTGAGTTGTGGCCCCATGGGTTCTTCGAGCATTTTAAGGACACGTTGACCTTCGGCTTGCCAGTCGATGTCATCGCGCATCCCCAACTCGATGAGGTCCACGGAGGATCGCCCATCAAACGATTTGCTGGCTGCTTCCTGCTTTGCCCCGGGTGTCAGCTTCGAAGATTCTGGCTTCTGCTGTGTCATCATGACAGCCCTCTTTCCCCCAATTGTTTGTCGCTTTGCTTTGACCTGTCGAAACAGGCATGCGTCCAATGCATACAAAGCGAATCTAAACTGAACCACTACCGGCTGAA
>DLCK01000083.1:0-124 GCA_002480565.1 Phycisphaerales bacterium UBA7800
AAGGTTCACGGGGTCTTTCCGTCCAGGTGCTGGAAGCCCGCATCTTCACGGGCACTAGAATTTCGCCGAGTCTCTTGCTGAGACAGTGGGGAGGTCGTTTCACCATTCGTGCGGGTCGGAACTT
>DLCK01000083.1:500-57135 GCA_002480565.1 Phycisphaerales bacterium UBA7800
CCGGGGCTTCAATTCAGAGCTTCGACCGAAGTCTAACCCCTCCTCTTAACCTTCCGGCACCGGGCAGGTGTCAGTCCCTATACGTCGTCTTGCGACTTAGCAGAGACCTGTGTTTTTGATAAACAGTCGCCACCCCCATTTCTCTGCGGCCCCTTCTCGCTCCAGGCGCAGGCCCTTCACAATAATGGGGCGCTCCTTATCCCTAAGTTACGGAGCTAGTTTGCCGAGTTCCTTAGCAAGAGTTCTCTCGAGCGCCTCAGGATATTCTCCTTGCCCACGTGTGTCCGTTTACGGTACGGTCACCGCGGTCCCTCGTTTAGAAGTTTTTCTCGTCGGCATGGGATCAACAACTTCGATCACCCGTAGGATCACTCGCTCCAGTCCTCACGTATACGGCTTCCGGATTTTCCTGGAAACCACGCCACAACCAGAGACGGACAACCAACAGTCCGATTGCATACCCTTCCGCGTCACTCCATCACTCAAACAGGCCCACGGCGGTGCAGGAATATGAACCTGCTTCCCATCGATTACCCCTTTCGGGTTGGTCTTAGGGGCCGACTAACCCCCGGCGGATTGGCCTTGCCGGGGAAACCTTGGGCTATCGGCGAGAGGGAATCTCACCCTCTTTAACGCTACTCATGCCGGCATTCTCACTTGTAAACGCTCCAGCACTCCTCCCGGTGTGCCTTCAACGCTGAATACAACGCTCTCCTACCACTTCCTTGCGGAAATCCGTGTCTTCGGCGCCACGCTTAGTCCCATTACATTTTCGGCGCGGGGACGCTTGACCAGTGAGCTATTACGCACTCTTTAAATGGTGGCTGCTTCTAAGCCAACATCCTGGCTGTCATTGCACCCTAACTTCCTTAAGAACTTAGATGATATTGGGGACCTTAGCTGGCGGTCCGGGTTGTTACCCTTTTGACCATGGAGATTATCCCCCACAGTCTGACTCCCGCGACAAAATATGATAGTATTCGGAGTTCAATTGGGGTGGGTAGGCAGGTTGCCCCCCAGCCCCATTTGGTAGCTCTACCCCTATCATATGTAACGCGAGGCTAGCCCTAAAGCTATTTCGAGGAGAACGAGATATCTCCGAGTTTGATTAGACTTTTACTCCTCCCCACAGTTCATCCCATAACTTTTCAACGTTAACGGGTTCGGTCCTCCAGAAAGTTTTACCTTTCCTTCAACCTGACCATGGGTAGATCACTCGGTTTCGCGTCTAATCCCCGCGACTTGGCGCCCTTTTAAGACTTGGTTTCCCTACGCCTACACTGGTGTACAGTTTAAGCTTGCCACGAAGATTAACTCGCCGGCTCATTATGCAAAAGGCACGCCGTCACCATTCCGAGGAATGGCTCCGACCGCTTGTAAGTATGTGGTTTCAGGTACTTTTAACTTCCCTTGTCGGGGAACTTTTCATCATTCAATCACCCTACTGATACGCTATCGGTCGTCAAGTAGTATTTAGCCTTGGGGGGTGGGCCCCCCAGCTTCACACGGAGTTTCACGAGCTCCGCGCTACTCTGGTACACCTAGATTCCAAATTTCTGTTCGTACAGGACTGTCACCTTCTATAGTTAGCCTTTCCAGACTATTCAAAACAGATCAAAGGATGTCATATTGGTGCCCGCAACCCCACTCCGAAGAGTGGTTTGGGCTTATTCCGATTTCGCTCGCCGCTACTGACGGAATCGAGGTTTCTTTATTTTCCTCTGGCTACTTAGATGTTTCAGTTTGCCAGGTTCGCTTCCGTACCCTATACATTCAGGTACGGATGACACACGAAGTGCCGGGTTTCCCCATTCAGAAATCCTAGGATCAAAGCTTGTTTACCAGCTCCCCTAGGCTTATCGCAGGTTTCCACGTCTTTCATCGCCTCTTGACGCCAAGACATCCACCACATACCCTTAACAGCTTGATCGTACCGACCTCAGATCGATTCTCATCTTTCCGATGTCTTACTACCTGGTGTGGTCATGAGCGACAATCACACCAACCTCCAACTGATCTTTCAATCAATCAGGGCAAGCTCCCTCAGGTCTCTTTCAATCTTCATTACATCTGTAATCCGGAACTATTGGATTACAGAATCATACTGTAACTGTCTGATATCTTGGGGAATCAGACATTCTGTTACAGTTTCCCAACGTATCCACTTGTCAAAGATCATCATTCCATTGAGTGCTTTAAATACTTACCAGCTCTCAATTTCCTGCCCGTCGCTACGGGATCAACTGTCTTCTTTAAAGGCCGTTGATCTCAAAGCGGTGGAGCAGTTTAACGTCTCATTTTCAGTTGTCAAGTCACTTCTCGGTTTGAGTCAAACTTTTTTTTAAGAGGCGTTTGCGGTAACCGCTTGGCCTCGTGTTGTTTGACTCGCTGTGTTGAGCAGTGAGTAGAAGGAACAGTTTACTGACTACCAATCCCCTGTCAACTCGATGGGATGTTTTTGAGGAAGATATTCTCACATTCTTCACGATATCTGACACGAAATTCACCTAAAAATCGCCATAGGATGCAGATAGGCCATAAATTATCAGACATCACCTTTTTTTGAATTACCTGCTTGCAGTGTGGAGAACTTGTCTATAACTTGTGCTCTTCCCACCGTAACCCCCTCTTTACCGGAGATTTCACACTATGCCTTTCGCTGTTAAACCCAATCAAACCGTTCTTTTCATCGGCGATTCCATCACAGATTGTGGCCGACGTGACCATGCTGCCCCACTTGGGGAAGGATATGTCCGCCAAATTCGCGACCTCATCGCTGTAAAATATCCCGCCCACAACCTCAACATCATCAATAAAGGGATCAGTGGCAACACGGTTCGCGACCTTTTTAACCGTTGGACCGACGATTGCATCCAACATCAGCCCGATTGGATCTCCATAAAAATTGGTATCAACGATATCCACCGCTGGCTACGAAAAGTCGAAGACCAGGCAGTCACCGCTGAAGAGTTCGCTGACCTGTACAACCAGATTCTCACACGAGTCCGCAAGGAAACCAAAGCCAAACTCGTTCTCGTTGAGCCGTTCTATATGTCATTGGACACCAAAACCGACTCGTTCCGCAGCCTGGTCCTTGAACATCTGCCCAGCTATATGAAGACCGTCACTGCCATGAGTCGTAAGTACAAGACCAAAATCGTTCACACACACAAGGCCTACCAAAACATCCTCAAGCACATTGATGCGGATCAAATCTGTGGCGAACCCGTGCATCCCAATCAAAGCGGTCACACCGTCATCGCCTACGAATGGCTCAAAACCATGGGCTGGTAACCCCCCCGGAAGTTTCACATGGTGTACCTGGACAGATCGTATGTGTCTGACTTTCAACCTACATCATTTGATACATCCTCAAACAACACAAGCCGCCAGATGAGCCCTACGAATCTGACGGGTCGAATGAAACCACCATAAAATCAAATTCAGCTCACAAGCATCGGCTTCAACCCGGTGCTTGTTTTCTATGTCCTGATAACTGGCCCATCCAAACGGTCGTGCCGTTTCTGACGATTGAACGAGTTTAACCCATCAGGAAATCCCGCTGATCAAACTCCACAATTACAGTTCACGGGGCATTCACGCGATAGTTAATTTACAGTTCCGGCTCTCATGACTTACGTGGAGAATTACATTATGGATTACCAACCGCAAGACATCCTTGACGAAAACATCGTGGCTGAATTGCTCGATGTCGGCGATGCTGAATTTCTGCAGGATCTCTTTGAAACCTACATTCAAGACGCTCACGAAAAAATCGATGGCATGACAAAAGCCCTGGCCACGCAAGACGCCAACACCCTGGGCAAACTCGCACACACCTTCAAAGGTGCCTCAGGTAATATCGGTGCGATAAAACTTTCGCAGATCGCAGAGAAGCTTCAACACATGGGCCACCAAGATCAACTCGAAGGCGTCGAAGCCGTCGTGGCTGATCTCATCGAGTTGTATCAATTGGTTGAACAAGCCATGAAGGTTAAGATGCAGGAACTCCAATAAGCCAACACCTGCAAAGTAACCAATAGCTAAAATCCATCCGCAACCCCATGCATTCCCGCCGATCGCATGGGGTTGTTTTTTGCTAGACGTTGAAAACTGCTGTCATTGGATATTTTGCTTTGGCACCATCATCGGCGGTGTTATCTCATCACCGGCCCATCGTTCACGCAACACGGAAGCGTCACTACGCTGCACTTCCAAATCCATAAAGATCAACGACTGGCCCTGCATCTGATTGGCATAGTAGCGTTCCTGCCACTGCAAGGCCTGCCCCGCTACTACAGCCAAAAACAAAATGCAAAGCATCATGAACACCGGCAACGTCCGTGTTATCGAACTGAGAAACAGCGGGTAATGATTGCCTTTTCCAGCCAACCGTGCCAAGCTCAATGCAAAACCCACTGGCACGCAAACCAAAAACACACCTGCGACATAAGCCTTCAAATCATGCGGGGCAACCCGGTACCCAATCACAACCGCAAACGCCGCTCCAAGCAACAGCATTGCCCCCATGCCTTCGCAGAGCGAACAAAAACCCACCTTAAACCAACGATTAATCCCACGAACCCAAGCGATAAAACACGTCATCAACAGCCAGACCAACACGCAGACCGCAATCTCCAACACCCATAAACCAATCAATACCTGCGTGGCATCCCATCGATGTTTCTCGTACTCAAATGAAACCTTAAGCATTACAAACGGCAGCAACAACGCTGTTCCCCCAACCAATAGCATCCAAACCAACCACCAGCGTGACAACCGTCCCGGCACTGGCATACCAAGCTCCAACGCCCGTTGACGCATTGCTTCAATACCCAAATAACAAAGCAATAACCACATACCCACAAACAATGGTAAGTACCAGACCAAACTCCCCATGTTTTGATCCAACCCCCACTGACGCCCAAACAACGGCGTCTGTAACAGCCCAACAAAAACCAGCACGGGCAAACACACACTCGTGCCAATCACTTTGCCTAAACGCTTGAAACCCACCCATAACAATAACGGGCGTTTGGCAGTTGACTTAGCGAACCTGACGCGGATCGCACCGCTCAACATCAGTAAACTGCCCACGAACAGAAAGCTCAACAGCAAGGTCGTCAATAACGCGCGGTCCATCACAGCATATTCCCCCAGGCGAAACGGTGTTGGATCAATCTTGTAACTTGGTATCACTTCCAAAAGCATACCCAGCATCGCGCCGCTGTGTTTGCGTTTTTCTTTCATCTCATCAGTCATGCGAAACCGATTCATGACCTGGTCGTATTCCTTGGCTGCGTCGGCATAAGCTTGCATGGCTTTCGTGGCAGCTTGCGCGTCTCCCAGCGCGTCATACACAAAAGCCCTGTAATACAAGTTCAAACTCAGGATCGACCGCACAACCATCAACTTGATCACGGTGTCTGAATCAGCCGCCATTTTTCGTTGCCAATGATCAGAAAGTTCAAGCCATTGAATCGCCGACTTTCCATCACCCTTGTATGCCTGTTGCAAAGCTGCTGCCCCGATGTATCGGGCCAGGCGTCTGCTATTGGCCAGTGGGGGTAGATACACGCCTTGAACACGCGTCACACGAATGAAATATTCCTGCATGGATCGCGCAGCGGGTAACTGTGCCATTCGAAGACGTTGCATATCCATCATGTGCAGCGTGATGTAAGGATGATAAACCGCCCGTTCAAGCAGGCTGATGGCTTGCTGCATCTCATCCAACGACTGTGGTGATTCAAAACAATAGGGATGATGAGGCTCATTGGGATCGCTGGTAGGCTTGTTCCGCAATGCAGGAAAAACCAGTGATTGTTTTGCGTCCTCTACAAATTTCACATCCCGGATCAACAAAGACGCTTCAATCAAATCATAGACGCCATTGTCTGGATCAAGCTTTCGCCCACGCTGCAATTCGTCCAAAACCAACTTGTTTTCAGGTTTTTTTTCATTGTTGGCTGTGTTGATCAGTGTTCCAATGTATTTGAGCTGATAAAGTGGCTCATCCGGAAAAGCATCACGCAGCGCTTTCCAACACTGAATTTGATCCGATGCTTTTTCATCACCAAATGCAATGAGTCTTTGCGCAGGCGACATGCGTGATCGCATATGCTCTTCAATGAGTTTGCTTGTGAGATGAATGGGGTTGAATCGGCCGGTGTCGGGAACCTCTCCATATTCACCTGAATGTTGGAGCATACCCACGTGACTTAGTCCGGTGATGATAAAACCAAAAGTCACCAGCACGCATGCTGGCCACAAACTCAACCTTGCGATCCACCAACACCACGCACGGAGTTTCATGCGAAAGCGGTTGGATTGCCACAGGTCATCAGCCAACTCTTCGGCATCGCCCATGTCCTTGATCGCCTGCGTGATGGCAGCCTCTTCGTCGTAATCAGACGCTTTGTATTCGTCGATGGCTTCATCCAGATGCGTCTGCAATTCGTGTGAAATGTCGAGCCGCAACTCGCGGTCGTGGCGGAGTTTTTCGGTTATTTTTGCGATAAAATCAGTGGTTTGAGACATGGGTACCCCCTGAGACATAACAAGCTGCGCTTGTCAGCGACACGCCCCGGAAGTGTCGCAGCTATTGAAAGACAAGAATCAGTTATTCAACTCAATGCGAGTAAGACGTTGACTGCATTACTGAGTTGCTGCCATTGGCTTTTGGTTTCGCTGCGGAGCTTTTCGCCTTTGGGGGTGATGAAGTAGTACTTGCGGTTCTTGCCTGTGTCTTCGGCGGTTTGCCACTTGGCTTTGATGAGGCGTTGTCCCTGCATTTTGTGCAGCAAGGGATAGAGCGTCCCTTCCTTCCATTGCAGAACACCGTTGGTGCGGTCATTGACGGTCTTGACCAGTTCATAGCCATACATGGGTTGCTCGTGCAATAGTGCAAGAACGATGGGCATGACCGTACCCCGCGCCAGTTCCTGTGAGAGTGTCATAGTGGACCTCCTTGAGAAGTGAAGATACATCGAGAAACGATGCCTCGTATTTCGATGTATTATACCTCGACGTTCGATGCAATCAAGGATCTGGTGAAAAAATGCTCATTGGGAGTCGAAGTGTTGCAGGTGGGTGAGGCTGATGGGGTAGTAACGAACGTTTTTGACATTCAAAAGTTTGGCCCGGAGGTACAAACCCCACGGGCTTTAATGTGTCAATGGTGCGTGTTTGGTGAAGTGAGTATTACTTATCGCATTGGCAATGTCGTGATGCACATGGGCATCGGGATGCTTAATTCTTTGCCGGTATTGGTGGGGATGCCGGTCTTGGGATCAAGAGTGAAAAGCACGACGTTGTTGGCATCACGGTTGGCAACAAGCAAAAAACGAGCGTCGGAAGTGAGAGCAAAACCGCGCGGGTGTCCGCCGCCGGTGGGGATGTTGGTGATGAGTTTCAACTTGCCGGCATTATCGAAGCTGCTGATGGCGATGCTGTCCACGCCACGATTGGACGTGTAGACCAAGGGCAGTTCAGGATGGGTGTAGATATCGGCTGCTGAGTTATTACCCTTAAAATCAGGGGGTAAAACACTGATCGAATCACTAAGCGTTGCTTGACCGAGCTTGGCATCCCATGCGTAGCTGTTGAGTGTGGTGTCCAGTTCGTTGATGACAAAAAGCAATTTGCCGTCATTTGAAAACGCCAAGTGTCGCGGGCCGGCACCGGGTTGGAGTTTGATGGTGTGACTCACCGGCAGGACTTTGTTCTCCGCGGTGATGGGATGAATGGTGACTTCATCGGTGCCCAGGTCAGCTGAAAGTGCAAAGCGGCCATCAGGACTTGGGGCAAAGCTATGGGGATGCGGGCTTTTTTGCCTGCGTGGATGCGCACTTGAACCTGCATGATCAAAACTGATACTGCCATCCAATGGGCCGGTGGCATCAAAGGGGATGGCAACAACGTTAGCCCCACCGTAGTTGGCGACCAGTGCGATCCCATTAGAACTTCCGGGGGTGGGCGTGAGTCCGACATAGCATGATCCGCGGCCAAGGGTGCTGGTACGACCTTTGAGCGTGAGCTTGCCGGTCTTGTTGTCGAATGCGAATACAGCTAACGCGCCATGTCGGGTTTTAGGATCATCACCATCGTTATCAGCGACGATCAGTTGCGTGCCATCGAAGTTAAAGCGCGCGAAGATCGGGCGGTTCACACCTTCGGCGATGTGTTGGACCAATGAGATGGTTTGGGTTTGTGCATCGAGTTTGGCCAGATAGAGTCCGCCGGTGTCGCCCTTGGCGAAGCTGACGATGAGGATCCAGTAGCTTAGTGCGGATAGGGTCATGAGGTGGACTCCGGGAAAGGTTTATGTGGATTTTTAAGGCAACCCCGGGGACTGAAGTCCCACGGGCTTTAGTGTGTTGTGCGGTTACGTCATGCTAAACGAATGGGCATGGGGATCAATGTCTATGAGAAGTTTACCCGATGAGGTCTTCGTCTTCTTTTGCAAGGACGGGGAGTGCTGCTTCATCGGTCACGCGGATCATGACGATGGTGGTGTCATCCACAGCACTGCGCAGACCGGTGAAGTTGCGCAGTTGCCACATGACATGCTTAAGTGATGTTTCAGCATTCATCTGTTGATCTGCACATTCGCGAAGCGCGTTTTCGATGCGTTCTCGACCGAACTGCTTGTTGGCATAGTTGAACGCTTCGGTGAGTCCGTCGGTGTACATCAGCAGATAATCGCCGGGCATCAGTTCGATGATGCTTTTTTCGTATTCCTGTAGTGGATCGACACCGATGATCATGCCACCGACATCCAGGGAGATAATTTTACCATCGCGCAGCAGGATTGGCGGTTCATGACCACCATTGCAATAGGTCAAGCGACGCGTCTGAGGGCTGAAGACTCCGTAGAAAAGTGTCGCAAATTCGTTGTCGAGTGTGTCTCGGACCATCGCACGGTTCACGCGTGCCATCACTTCATCCAAGTCGTAGATGTCCTGGGTAAAGGCACGCAGTGATGAACGGACGGATGCCATGAGCAGACTGGCTGCGACACCTTTACCGACGACGTCGGCGACGACGATACCCAGGTTGTTATCCAAGCCGATGAAGTCGTAGAAGTCGCCCCCCAGTTCCAGTGATGCCTGATAGAGTGCCGCGATGTCAAAGGGTGGCATCTTGGGCATTTTGGAGGGCATCATGCGCCGTTGGACGTCTGCGGCAAGTTGGAGTTGCCGGTCGACTTTTTGCTGTTTCTTTTCAGCGACTTCCAGTCGGGCGTGTTCGATTGCTGCTGCCATCATGTGTCCGATGGCTTTGAGCAGTTCCTGTTCGGACTCGGTGAACTCGCGTTCTTCGCCTGCATAGACTCGGATGGTGCCGATGGGACGCCCGTTGTAAATCATGGGCGCACTGAGCATCGAGACAATGCCTTCGACTTTTACATCATCTGGGTAGAGTGTCCGCGGATCGGATTGCAGATCACGGACGTAGACGACTTCACCGCGCAGGACTCGGCGAGCCAACTCACTATCGTTTAGTGGGATCGGGCCTTTTTTGAGATATCGCGTGGTGAGGTTGCAGACCGCTTTAGGGGTCAGGTGCGAGCCGTCTTCTGAGAGCAGGCGTACGGAAGCTGCCTTGACATTAAGAACCTTCACAGACATCGCTGCTGCACCATTGAGCAGTTCATCGAGGCTGTGTCGGCCGGTGAGCAGTGCGCTGAGCGTGTAGAGGACGTTCGCTTCTGCCACCCGTTGTGCCAAGGCCTGTTTTTCCGACTCTAGCCGGCGGACCTGTTGTTGGACGGCCTGCACCAGCGAGTTGGATTGAGGTTGAGTCGGTATGTTGGTCATACTTCAATAGGTCACGTCGTCTGCCGATACAATCCAAATACTGGGAAGGTTACCCCGGCGTTGGAGATTGGAGTTGTTTTGAGACAAGTTCCAATGTTGACCTTTGCAGGCCAGACAGTCACGTCACTGTTTCTTTCTCTATACTAGTCCGTCACTGATTCCTGGCGTTTATTGACCCAACCAGGCACGACTCAGTTCGGCGACCAGCTTATCTCCCGGTAAGTGTTTCTGGGCCAATCCAAGACCGTATTGTAGCAGTTGTTTGTCAGAAGTCTGATATCCCATAAAAGCAATTAACAAAGCGGCATCATAATTGCCATATTGCTTCATGAGATTTTCGGCCTGTTCACGGACCCATTCAAGGCGATTACGGGATGGCAAAAGTTTTTTATCCATCTTGTATGCCATGTGTTGCGGGAATTTAGTCATATGCTCACGCAGGTTCATTGCCGTCACGCGAACCATCCCTGAACCCAATTGTGCACAGAGCATGCCGATGCTCGCTTCATGCGATTTGGGATCGCTCAAAAGCACACTCTTGTACAAACGCTCGGCATCAAAATATCGTCCGGCTTTGAGCGCATCAGTGGCCTGACTCATCGCATTACTTGAGTGCCATTGACGCTGCTGAGACATTGCTCTCATACCCGCACTCGAACCCATATTACCGAGAATGGACTTATCGGCAGCAGGTTTGGGTTGAATCTGCAAGTCGATGTTGCTATTGCTGCTACCGACATTGGATTGACTGTCAAAGAGTCCGCCGGTGGGCTGGGTTTGGACTGCAGGTTCTGGTTGTGTCGAAGGCATGTGCATGCCGGTGACTTCCTGAACCATGGTGTTCGAATCGGTGACACCACGGGACTGGAGCATGGCATCCTGCAACTGCTGACGGGCGGCTGCCTGTTGTTCAGCGGTGAGTTGCTGTGCCTGCATGGTCTCTGATGAGGGATTGACGATATTGGGATTCAACAGTGATGACGGTTCCGCCGACTGGGTGCCGGGAATATTGGGAACACCATCATTGATCAGTGATTGGTTGTTGTAACCGGGCATGGGTTCAATACTCGACCCATCGCTGGGCTGGCCAGTCACTGGATCAATTGCCTGCCCGGTAATCGAGTTAAACAACGTCTGATGGCTGGGCAACTGTTTGATTTGCGAAGGGTCCGCCACAAGCTGGTTGTCCAAATCGACGCCATGCTGAATCGGCTTAAGTCCTTGGGACACACGTTGGCGGTTTTGCTGATTCTGCTGAAGCTTCATGAATGCGTCTTCGCCGACGGTCGTCATCATGGAGGCTTCGAGCTTCATCTGCTGCGCCTCAAGTCGTGCGGCCTTTTCCTCAAGACTCACACCTGGCGCGTTGGCTTGCTGCGGGGCAAGCAGGGTCCGCGGAGCAGACTCCCTGGGCAGAATCACATCTTCAGGAGATGGTGCGGTCGAATTGGGGTAGGCCATGTTTTGGTCAGGATCAATTTTCCAAAGTGAATCGGAAGTCCCAGCAATGCCATGGCCAACGGTTTGACTTGTACCTTGTGGAGCCGAAAGGGCGCCGATAAGGTTGGTATCGCTTTGGGTCTGAGTCGATCCCGAATTGCCACCGACGGCCATAGGTTGCAGATTGACAGCACCAATCGGCGTGTCGGCTGGAACACCTAATCCTTGCGATGAAGTCGCACCGACTCCCAGGGATTGGCCAGAGAGATCACCTTGGATTCCAATGGTCCCCGCACGTGATGCACCGAATTCAGGCGTCTGAATCATCTGACCTGTGTTAGTCACCTGTCCGGTCCGATAAGAGTCAACGGGGATGCCAGATGAAGAAATCGTGGCATTTTTTAGTTGGTTATTGGACGGTAAGTTGCCTAACACCGCTGAATGGCTCGCTCGTTGGACTGACTGCGGCTGAGTTAATCCTTGGCCATTGATGCTCTGTGCAGCGTTTGCACGAAAGCGGTATAGCTGATCCGATCCGGTATTACCACGGAAATCGCCGGGCGCCCCGTAATCCAAACCACCACGGAAACCTTTACCACCATTGATATTACCGTAAATAATATCGTTGCGTGATCCATAATCCACATTCGTCGCCTGTGGGTTAATATGGCCTGAGGACTGTTCGAGGTTGTTGTCCAACTGGTGTTGAGCCAACACATCACCTGCGCAAAATCCAAGCAGAATCCCAGTGGTTAATGTCAAAGATGTCAGCTTGTTCATCATCATGCCCCTTTGGCGTAAATCAATCTCAATCATCATTTTAACGGCTTTCACAAGCCTGGGTTTCCTTGGACACTGTGTCCGATAATATGCAAGATGGATGCCAGTGTGTTGCCACTGATCCATACCACACATAAACCGTTGACGTGGCAGTCACTTGTCAAAGTGAACTGAAAAACGTCAAAACAGTATCCGGCGCAGCAGATCAAACTGATCTGTCGCAGACCTTATTCCTATTATCGGCGCAAAAAGGGAGATTTGGTCAGAGGATTTCGAGAACTTCGAAACGTTTTGTGCCGCGGGGCAAATCCACACGCACCGTTTCGCCCACGCGAGACTTGATTAACGCTTCACCCATGGGGCTGTTGGCGGAGACTTCGATTTCGTCTGCATCGAAATTGCCAGTGGTCTCACCCATGAGTTTGTACAGGTCATCGGTGTCATCAGAAAGGTCTTTGAGCCTCACAATTGAACCAATGAACACCATGTCCTCGGGCATGTCCACATCGCCGGTGATCGAAGCATTCTTGAGTCGTTCGGTCAGACGACGGATTTCGGCTTCCTGGAGTCCCTGCTCGTCACGGGCTGCATGGTATTCGGCATTTTCCTTAAGGTCACCCATCGCGCGAGCTTCAGCAATACGCTGGATAATCACCGGGCGATTGGCAATGAGCTGGGCAAGTTGATCGTCAAGGCGTTTTTTGTCTTCAGGCGTCAGGAAGTCCATGGGCGGCTCCTCAAGGTTCTAATGTTCAAAAACTCAGTTTCATCCAAAATATCGGCAATAGCCACCAACGGATCCATTCACATCGATCCAAACCATTTCAACTGTCAATTTAGACTCATGGGCGGCAATAGCTGATATGAGTAACACGTTAGCTTAGCGATCCATCGCCACTTGGCAATCCCAAGGGTGAGATTTTTAATGCAGTTTGCGTATCAGCCCGGAAGTACACACGTCTAAAGCAAGTCGTCTTATGTCAACTTTGCCTTATACACAACACCTACTATGCGTTGATTGGTCTCAAGTAGGGTGGCGTAGAGCATAGCGAAACCCACCAATCGTGAGAAAGGTCAGTCATTGAATTTTCGTTTGAGTATTCAATACCGGCCAATCGGCTGCATTTGATGCGTTAGCTGAATATCGACGCCCGCTGTCAACCAGTCACGCCAGACAATTCCCAAAGGCAAACTCATCGCAGCAATGGCAATGTAAATCAGACACCGACGAACCGACCACTTGATAGGCAACTTGCTGGTTAAAGCAAACAAAAAGAGCATCAAGCCACTGAAACCGATAATGAGTGTCAGAAAATTCATGATGCCTTCGACCATCAACAGTTCACACACTTCATGCCCAGGCATCGCAGTAAAGGTGTTGGCAGGTTCGGTTGCCAAAGCAATCAAAGTGCTAAAAAACAAGAAACTGCTGGCAAGGAATACAAAGCCAATCAAGCCCGGCCAGATGTAGTGATACCATCGTGGTTTTTCAGGATCGAAGACAGGTTGTTTCTCAATGGCGGACTCTTCAGACATGACACATCCCCCCATCCAAGCAAGCCGTGTTGAGTCTACATGCTGACGGCTTACAGGCACTGCAAGTGTGTGGTACGCGCAACCTGCGCCGGATTGACATCCGGTGCTCAATGTGACTCACCCCACTCACATCATCACTTAATCAGATTCACTGATTCACTTAGCGGATGCACTTCTCGGTGGGCGACCTGGAAAGCCTTGGTGAGCAGGTGTTGGACTTGGGTGGCAGCGGTGTTGTTGGTCACTTCGGAAATTTTCCAATTGCGTCTGACCGGCTTGTATTCGTCGGAGACTTCCTGGAAGACACTGCGATAGGCCCATTGGTCTGCCGCCACATTCTTGAGCTTGGTTTTCTTCTGGATAAGCCATTGGCGCTTCGTCGTCAGATCAATGAGCTGGCGCGTCAGCGCGGGATCAACCTGACTGGGATACTCTTTGCCATCGCTGTCACGCAGGATCGCGTTGGAACTGGCTAAGTCGATCACCAGCATCTGCGTCACCTTCCTGGCAGGCTTGGTCGTAGGCATGGAGGCTGCCATTTGAGCTTCTTTTTTGACCACATACGCTTCATACAACTCCGCGACGGGAGGCTTGGGTTGAGGCTGATCAGGAATCGAACCCAGTTGACGCACGACGACGACTTGTGATGGATTGAACTGGCGTGGGGGCTTGATGACCCACATGTCGCCGACCTTGAAATTGTATTTATCACGGAACGCGTAGGTGTCCCACTCCATCGGATTCCACGGCCACCTCAATGGATTGAGTTCCAATGATGACTGCTTGGCAGCGGGTTGAGCGTTGGCTTGTTGTTGACTGACAGGTTGTTGACTGGAGCAGCCGGTGACGATCGTGATTAAAAGCATCAGGACCAGACTGTGACAAACCAGACGAGCATCGTAGCCAGAGAGCTTGATATGCATATGGACATCCTCAGGAAAATCAATGCGGGGAGTTCACAGTATACGGAATTTGCACAGGCAGATGGCAAATCCGTACTGGATTTTGTGTATGACACATCCGCCAACGCATTGCAGAGCGTAAACCATGACAACTTCAACTCACGACACCGTAGCTGCGGATGCTATTTCCGTGCAGGTCAGACTCACTGTTGGACCTGATAGCGTTCGACAATTTGTGGGTCGAGGATTTTGAGGTTCAGGGCATCATCCACCTGCAGGACGCCGTTAATGCCGACCATTTCGCCCATATGTTCTGCGGCATTGACGTTGGCATTGGGGCGGACATAGATGAGTGTCACATTGGGGTTGGCAGGATTCACCAAGCGATAAAGTCGTGGCAGGTTCCGACCATCGTACAGGCGACTGGCCATGAGTTGGCCGACCCGGTCGTACTTGACGGCTTGGGGCTCAGCAGGCTGGGCAACTGCCACAGGTTGGGCAGGTGTGAAGTCCATATTCAAGTCCTGTGTGGTCTTGACGGCACCGATGGATTTCAGAGCATTGGACAGATTAATGTCACGCTTGAGCTGAGCGACACGAGCCTGCACGATACGCTGGTCACCAATGGAGAGGTTCTGACTGCTTGAAAGCGTCTGATACGATTGAAGCAACGATTCAAGTGGACGCTTATCCAATGGCAACTGATGGGCGTCAATCATTTTCTCTTCAAGGTCAGAAAGCGATTGGGCATTAGCCTGGAAGTGGACCCGTGATGCCTGTAAAGGATTCACCGTCGGTCGCGGTGCAATCGCTCTGTGGGTATCCGCGGCAGCAGGTTCAGAGCTGGTCGCTTCAACCACCGATGCAACCGGAGCTGCAGTAGGAGTCAGCGTCGGTAGTGCTGCGGGCAATCCCGTGGGCTTGGATTCGGTATCAGGATTCACCAGTGGGAAACTGGGCATCGGCGGCGTGGGCTTGGCCGTATCAGCCATCACCGGCAATTGAGGCTTGCTTGGTGCCGGCCCATCTAGACGATCACCAACAACAGGTTTATCCACCACCAACTCCTGCGTATTACTCGGCAGTGACGTGTCTGGCATCGTTGTGTTCAAGGCAATACTGGTTCGCACAACCGGCTCAGCGGCACGACTGGGGACGCCATCAAAACTCGGTGGGGTTTCAGTATCAGGAATCGGCGGGATGATCCGACCACTGCTTGATGCAACCACAGCAGTGGCTGGCGTTGGTGTCGAAACCGGCTGAGTCACTTGAGGTGTTTGAACAACCTCGCTCGGCTCAGGTGTATTCGTGATCGGTAGCTCGTCACCCGGTTGAGGCTTGCTGATCACCAACGGGCGTGGCATGTCAGTGCTGATCGTCACAGGCGTCGGGGCAGGTTTGGGTTGAGTAACCTCCGGTGTTTGAACCGCAACAACAGGTTCAGCAACACTCACCACCGGCGCCGCAACGGGCTTGGGCTCAGGTGTACTTACCACGACCGCAGTAACCGCAGGCTTGGGGGCAGTAATCACCGTGGACTCTGGATCAGGTGCTGTGATAGGCTCAGGCTTGGCCGTCACTGCAACAACCGGCTTGGGTGTCACATCAACAGGCTTGGCCACAACAACAGGTGTCGGCGTGGGCGCGGGCTGAGCTTCAGGCGTCGCAACCGCAACGGGCTCTTCGGCCTGGGCGGGTTTGAATTGAACCTGCTTTACCGCAGAGGCTGGGATGTAAACATACGTGCCTTTGGGGGGCGTGATTTTGTAGTAACCACCATCCTCTGCCACGATTTCGACGGTGTCCCCCTTGAGCAGATTGGTGGTGTGTCGAAAGCTGTCAGCCACACCATTGACACTGGCTGTAAAGATCTGGGCAGGCGTCTTGTTGACCACGCCAACCTTGCCATCACCTTTGGCATCGACAAACGCCTTTGAGACGTAGCTGTAGACGCCCGGAGGTGGGACGATTTTATACCATTGATAGATTTTATGATCGACGGTGACCAGATCGCCCTTCTTGAGCTTCTTGACCACATAATAGGTCGTGCCTGCACCGGATCGAACCAATGCTGCATCTTCGACCACTTCTGCTGGGAAGGGATATTGCAGTTCGTCTGCTGCGGACAACATGGCTGGACTCAAGCCTGCGATCAAACAAAGCAGTGCGAATCGAGCGACCGGGGTACACATTTTCACCAATTGCATTTGATGCCTCCAAGACCGTCAAAATCGACGTTCAGCTTTCATTTTAAGGACGGTACACCCCCCCAGTCCACCCGTCAAGATGAATCGTCACCATTAGTATAACCGGTATTGTTATTATCAGACGTATAGGAAGTTGGGAAGTTCCGAGACATGTCAAAAATCTTGACCACAAAGGCCAAATCAACGAAACTGACATAAACAATCACGACACATCAATCACTTAGGGGGTGTACATGCAGTGGGAATATAAAACCGTTAAATTGGAGGCTCAAGGGTGGTTTGTAGGCGGCAAAGTCGACACCCACTCTCTTGACCGACTTCTAAATGAATACGGTCATCAAGGTTGGGAAGTCATCACTGCGGTGGACACCAACACTTCATCTGGTCAGACCCGTGACATTCTGGTCATCATGAAACGACCTTCGCCATGACAAACCCAATCCTGAAGATATCGAGCTTCATGTATGTTTGATCCCGCAGCACATTACCAAAAACTGAATCACGCTTAATGCCCCAACGCTCCAACGAGGACCCCATGAAAAAAGCCAAGATTATCGCAGCTGCTGTCGGTGCCCTTCTGATCCTCATCGTGATGGTGCAGAACACCGCAGCCGTGGAGACCAAGTTCCTGTTCATCTCCGCCACCATGCCTCGCGCGATCCTGCTGATGCTGACCTTCGGCATCGGCGTCGTGGTCGGACTGCTCATCGCCTTTACAATGGCTGGCAAGAAAGTCTCCAAAGCCTCTGAAAAAACCCAAGACTAAAAACACAACATCAACAGCCCGTCATCCAAACACCCTATTGCACAGGAGATTTGAGCCATGACACTGCAATTGATTCAAGAACTATTGGGTTGGTGTACGGTCATCAATGTGTTGGTGATTCTGGTCTGGTTTCTGTTTTTCCTGCTGGCTCACAACTTCATGTATCGCATACACAGCAAAATGTTCAAGATCAGCATCGACCAATTCGACGCCCTGCACTACGGACTCATCGGTGGGATGAAGATATTGGTAATCGTGTTCAATCTTGTGCCGTATGTGGCGATTGCGTTGATCAAATAATAAGCGAACGCTACACATTCATTACTTCCCGGGGGAATCCATGCAGACACCTGATGTTGTTCCGAGTCTGATCTTCGTCAAAACTTTGGGGGTGGTCTTAAATGAGCAGTTCCCCAAGACAGTTGATTTACCAGTTCAATCGCTTCGAATTGATGGTTACGAAGGCAAGCTGCTCTATGATGCCAATGGCATGATCTGGGGAGTTCGATTCAAATCATTCCCGGACATCCCCAAAGCACTACGTAAAAAGGCTCAAAATGATGAGTCCATTGAAATGACACTTGAATTGGAGTTTTATCGTGTTGGAACCTACCAACCCGACGAACTCAAATCGCTTTTAATCAAGTACGTCCCACAAACAATCAAAGATGGATTGTGGATACCTGAAGATTGGTTGACAGTCCAAAACGAAATTGCCAGCCGCAACTCTATTACAGATTTGTTTGATTACATCCGCCAGCAGACAGACATCGATTTGATCACATTCGAACGCTTGCCTGAATCAGAACTTGAGCGATTGAATTTGAAAGATGCCATCCCACCGGACATTCAAGCATCTGATAAAACCCTATTGCGTATCCATGAACAAAATGCCAAGCAATCCCAAACCTTTTTCCAACGCATCTGCAATCACTTTCAACAATACCGTCAACGAACCCCATGGGACTTCTGTTGGCGGATTGGTCTGGAAAGTCTTCTGGTATCGTTGATCGTAGCAATCGCACTGATAATGCTTGGTTCACCTCATCGCGAAATCAAACTGGACATCGTCAGCTTCGTGATCCTTGCCATCATTATCGCACCGATTCTTGAAACCTTGCTTTTTCAATCTTTCCCGATTTGGATCGCGCGAATATGCAAGTTGAAATTTGGCACTCAAATCGCCATCTCCGCCACCCTTTTTGCTTTGACTCATATTCCTGAAGGATTCACCACCTTCATCAGTGCGGGAATCGTTGGTGGATTCTATTTTGCTTTCACCTATGCATTCTGGAGAACCAAAGGGCGGTGGGTCGCTTTCTGGGTCACGGCTTTAGTTCATGCTATCCATAATTTCCCGGTCATCCTGCTTATTTTGGCATGATCCGGAAAAAAGTATGTGTAAAAAAAAGGCCGTCCCGATTTGCATCAGGACGGCCTTGGTCAATTGTGATTCACACGTGTTCGTGAGTCACTGAGAAATTCATGTTGCCTTCAACTTAGAAGGAGAAGGTGGTTTCAAGCCAGAACTTGGTGCGGTCGGCATTGCCGGAGCTTTCGCCGTTGTAATCAGCAAGCTTGGCCAGCACGGACCAGTTCTTGTTGATCTTCTTGGCCAGAACCACATCGATTTCACTACCCAGATCACCACCACCCTTGTTGGCCGAGTAGTCATGGTAGAAAATCTTGGCATTGATGCCGAAGGGAAGCTTGGTACCAGCGTAGATGTAGATGTCTTCAACACCACTTGAAGGCGTGGTCAGGAAGACGTCGGCCCAACCCTGATAGGCATGATTGGTGCCCAGGGGGAATTGGAAGGCCGCGTTACCGCCATCAGAACCGAGCAGTTGGAAACCCACACCGCCGAAACCAAGATCCTTGACGGACAACTTCACATCAATGGCAAAGAAGTCGGCATCATAGTCGAGCGTACTGTCAGCAAAATCACTCTGGTGAGCATAGGTCAGTTTGTAACCCAGACCCCAGGCGTCATCGAGTTTGATGTTACCACTGCCGGTCACGCCGTAGGTGGCGCTGGAGTTGTTGTTGCCACCATCATTTTCCAAATCGAGCAGGTAACCGAAACCGGTGAGTTTGAATTCCTTGCAGAATTGGTAGCTGGCATGAATGACATGTGAGCTGGAGTCGAACGGAGTTGCACCAGCAACGGTCGCTTCTTCGGTGAAGATGCGATTGACCTGCCAGATGTAGATGTAATTCACATTCAAGCCTTTGACACCCAGATCGCTGGAGATGTTAAAGGCATCGTAGGTCTGTTCCATCTGACGCCAACCGACGTTACCGACAAAACGGGCATCGTCGATGATGATGCGTTGACGACCGGCAATCAGGTTCAAGCTGACATCGGCATCCTTGGATGAGACATACTTGACGTAAGCCTGATTCAGTTCAACTTCTTCAGGATCGGCCACGACGGCCTTGGTGCCTGCACCCTGTGATGCCTGTGGCACGGAGTGGTCACTGCGGTCAAACGGAGTGTTGTTTTCCAGTTCGACATAAGCACTGATGCCGTTAAGGGCCTTGGTGCCGTAGCCAAAACGGGTGCGATTGGTGATCGCTGAGGTTTCATCACGGCCGGTCTGGGAGACGTGTTCCCAGCGCAGGCGGTTGTTCATTGAGAACTTGCCACCAAAGAGTGCGTCAGCAATGTCTTCTGCTGGCGTCTTGGGATCTGACAGCCAACCAAAGTCTGCTGGCAGATTAAACGGGTTGGCCAGAAAGCCCGAACTGGCGGGTGCTTCTTCCTGTGCCTGTACCTGCGAACCGATCATCAGCGATGATGCCAAAGCACCAGCAACCGCCAATCCCTTGGTCCATGTCCATTTTGATCCAACCATTTCTCATTTCCTTTCCTGTGAGACCTTGTCCAAAGAGGTCCCCATTGTTGTTTCAAAGCTGCTGCGAACTCGCGCAGTCACAGCCCCTGACCTATCTCACGTAACGACGTTGTCACGAGTATAGGCAATACTATTTTAACAATCTAACAAATTTGTAACATTGACTTGAATCAAACTTGTGCAAGTTGCATCAAGTCTTACTCGAAGTCACGCCCCCACTGGCCTGACACAGACGTGCCAGGTACTCCGATGGTTTTGACGGGTCAAACACTTGCCCATCCATCCAGACGTCCGACCCCATTGTCAGTTCATCTCGATCATCACTAAAAAGCGACCACGACTTGGCGTGAGTCCCTTCGGCTTTGTAATCCTGTGTCGGGAAATTGATCCCAAGTTCCGATGCAGCTGCCCGGTAAATCTCCGGCCGATACGTGGCCTCAGCGATCATCCGTTCATCGACATCCGCCGATACCTGTCCCCAACGCTTCATCTGCGTAACAAACCAAACCGCATGTGACCGCCAGGGGAACGTCGCGGTAAAGCGTCCAAACACATTAAAGTCCGGCATCAGTTCAGGATGCTTGCCAAGCTCAAATTGATACTTGCCACACATCGTCAAACCGATGACGCTCGGCAAGGCTCCGACATAACGTTCTTGTGCAAGCAGATCGACCACCTGTTTGCAGTCTTCCTGTTTTTCAATCCAGTCACAAGCCCGAAGCACCGCGCGGATCAAAGCAAAATGCGTATTGGGGTGACGGTCGGCCCAATCGCTGTTGACGCCAAGCACCTTCTCTGGACTGTTGTTCCAGATTTCGTATCCGGTGATGACGGTGCGGCCGACTTTTTCAAGTGTCGCAACTGTATTCCAAGGTTCACCCACGCAGTAGCCGTCGAGTTTTTTATCTTTGAGAAAACTCACCATATGCGGCGGTGGCACGGTGATGAGCTGCACATCATGATCCGGGTCAATCCCCGCCGATGCCATCCAATAACGCAACTCATAATTATGCATTGAAGTCGGGAACACAATGCCAAACGTCAACTTGTCTTTGCCCTGTTTGACGCGATTGTCGATCACTTTTTTCAATGCCTTGGCAGAAAGCTTGCGATCGGAAACCATGGCAGGCAAGGCTTCGCACATTTGCTCATACAACGACGTCGACACCGTAATCGCATTGCCGTTTAAGTCCAGACTTAATGCAGTGATCGTCGGCTTGCGGACTCCGGCAATACCCAGAGTCGTGGCAATCGGCATGGGGGCAAGCATCTGAGCTGCGTCGAACACGCCGTAGGCAACCTTGTCTCGGATACCGGCCCAGGAACCTTCACGGACCAGATCAACGGCCAAGCCTTCTTCGGTAAAGAAGCCCATCTCCTGTGCAACCACCAATGGGGCACAGTCAGTCAGTGGCACAAAGCCGATTCTCAATATGGGTTTTTCAATTCGCATCATCTTTAAATTCGTTCCCGTGCTATGTCGCGCTGAATTCGGGCAAATCATTAAGCCGGACTCTCTTTCCACTTCAATTGCCGATTAATTGACCAGTTGGAGCATCTCAACCAACTCCTGGGCCACCTTGCCAATCCGTTGTTTGCGATCCATGGCCATCTTCCGCAACAGCGCAAAAGCCTCCGTCTCATCGCATCGTCGTTTCTGCATCAACAAACCCTTGGCACGATCAATGAACTTGCGTTCATCCAGACTGCTCTTGGCGTAAGACAACTCACGCTCAAGGGATTGGTGCTTCTGGAAATGAGCAATGGCGACTTGAATGATCGGCTTGAATTTGGCAAGACTCAGCCCGTCCGCGACGTACGCGCTGACACCTGCTTCCACCGCAGCCTGCACGGTTTTTTCATCATCGTCACTGGCAAACATCACCACCGGACGCTTGTGATCACGATGAATCGACGAAACCATTTCCAACGTATCACGGCTAGGTGAACTGATGTCAATAAGCACCACGTCCGGCTTGCTGTCAGCCATCACCGACGGCAGATACTCACCGGTGAGAATAAGCCCCACCACCTTGTATCCACTATCTTGAAGCACAGACACAAGCGCCCGGCCACGTGCGGAGTCCTCATCAACAACCATGATTTTCAATGCTTCAGGCAACTGTTTTAATTCACTTTCATACATATCAACACGCATGCGTCTAAGACATGATGCATGATGATTGCTTGAAACTTACAACATAAACACCAGTTCGGACTTTTCCGTTTTGTCCTTGGGTGTTTTGGGCAGATCATCCTGATCATTGAACGTTTCTTCCTCAACGGGAGGTTTTTCCTGTCCTTGTTTTTCCTTCTCATGTTCCAGATCTTCAAGGTACTGAATCAGGCTGCCACGAATATTGTAGTATTCGGGGTGATCCAATACCTCCTGGCGGATGCGGGGACGCTCAAATGGCATCTCGTTGATCCGCCCAACCCGCGCATGTGGTCCATTGGTCATGGTCACAATGCGATCACACATGTAAATCGCTTCGTCCACATCATGCGTGACCAATAACGTGGTGACCTTGTTTTCATTGAGAATATCAATAATCACGTCCTGTAATTCCATACGGGTCAGGGAATCGAGTCTGCCAAATGGTTCATCAAGCAGGAGCATCTTGGGTTTGAGTGCAATGGCTCTGGCGATCCCCACGCGTTGCTGCATCCCGCCGGACATTTCACGGGGGTACTTGTGCATCGCATCAGCCAGTCCGACCTGGTTGAGATAGTACTCAGCCAACTCTTTGCGTTCTTTTTTGGATGCATGGGGGTAGACCCGTTTGACGCCGAGCATGACATTGCCCAGCGCGGTCATCCATGGGAAAAGACACGGTGATTGGAAGACCACACTGCGGTCGGGGCCTGCGCCATCGATTTCCTTGCCTGCGACAATCACATTGCCACCGGAGATCGCATTGAGTCCTGCGACCATCGTCAGCACTGTGGACTTGCCACAGCCTGAGTGTCCGAGGATGCCGATCATTTCACCTTGTTTGATCCGCAGGTCGAATCCATCGACCACGCGAATATCCTCGCCAAAGGGATTGGGATAGGCCTTGACGAGATTGACGATTTCAACATATTTATCCTGAAGGTTGTTACTCATTTTTACTACTCCTGTCAGGCCGCGACGCCTTGGGGTAAATCTGTTTATGGTTTTAAGAATCAGCAACACGCAGTGTCGCAGCTATTTTTCGTTGACAATTCGATCATCCGACCTGTGCCAGTGAGATCGGTTCGATGTCCGGACACTTGAGATTTCGTGATGTTCGCAGCAGTTTGGCTTCCTCATTGACCGAGATCATGAACTTGGTCACACGGTTACGCAGTGCCTTGAAATCAGGATTAAAGTTCAATGTCGTGCGATCACGTGGGCGAGGCAGTTCGACTTTAAAATCTTGAGCCAACGTTGCCTTGGGACCAGGGGTCAGCGGGATGATGCGGTCAGCCATGATGGTGGCTTCATCGACATCGTTGGTGATCATCACCACGGTCCGACGATCCTCTTCCCAGATACGAATGATCTCATCCTGAAGCACACTGCGAGTCAACGCATCCAGTGCGGATAAGGGTTCATCAAGCAGCAGCACTTCGGGCTTCATCGCCAAGGTGCGAGCCAGTGATAAACGCTGACGCATCCCGCCGGAGAGTTCGTGCGGTTTTTTCCATTCGGCACTGGTCAATGAAACCATGTCGATGTAGTTTTGGATGTAGTCTTTGCGTTCGCCTTTTTTCATATCAGGGAACACCTGCTTGACCGCCAGTTCAATATTTTGAAACACACTCAACCATGGAAGCAGTGAGTAATTCTGAAACATCACGCCACGGTCGGGGCCTGGCTCACCAATGGTTTTCCCCTTCATGCGGACAATGCCGCTATCGGGTGATTCCAATCCTGCAAGCAGGGAGATGAGTGTACTCTTGCCCGAACCCGAGAAGCCGATGATGGCTACGAACTCGTTTTCTTCGACACTCAAATTCACGTTTTCGAGTACTTCCGTCCGGGCGTTTGAAGGCCCGTATCCGATACTCACATTGTTCATTTCAAGGAAAGACATAACTATTATCCTTCAGCGACAAACCCCGGAAGCAGTCGCAGTTATTTCGCTGTGTTATTCGAAATCAAATCGCAGTCGGAGCATCATCGAAGCTCACCAGACGCTGGAAGACAATCATGGTGCGATCAAGCATCAAGCCGATAATACCGACGACGAAGACCACCACGAACATCTGAGCAAAGGTTTGTGAGGAACCGTTGTTAAACATGTCCCAGACGAACTTGCCAATCCCTTCAGAACTTGAAAGCAGTTCGGCAGCGATAAGCACCATCCATCCCACACCCAGACTGATGCGAAGACCTGCAAAGATCAGAGGCAATGCTGAGGGGATGACGATTTTAAACAGGCGACTCCAGAATCCCAGACGCAGCACACGGGCGACGTTCAAGTGATCCTTGTCAATTGCTGCCACACCAAAGGCGGTATTCACCAGCGTCGGCCACAGCGAGCAAAGCGCTACGGTGATCGCTGAGGAAAGAAATGCCGGATGCACAGGTGCCTGTTCAGGATCATCGATAAAACCACCGACAATGATGAACACAATGGGCAACCACACAATGGGAGATACCGGTTTAAACAGTGAGATCAACGGCGTCATTGCTGCCATGAACACAGGGCTCAAACCACAGAGAATACCGATGGGAACCGCGATAACCGTTGCAATCACAAAACCCAGAAACACACAACCCAATGAACGAACGATCTGTGCGGGGAATGTCCAGGGCTTGGCATAGGTTGACGTTTCAATGCGTCCCAAACGGTCTTCAGCCCGTTGAATCTTCAAGGCACTGAAGTACAGGGCGCGACCCGATGCCTGGCTGAACTTTTCCTTTTCTTTATCCAGTGACTCCTTGGCTGCGAGAACTTTCTGCTGCTGGTTATTGTCACCAAGATTTTCCAGTCGCTTGCTGTAGAACTGAACCTTCTCAGCCACACGGTTCTTGGCAAGACGTGCTTCGATGAGGCCTTGATGCTTACGATTCATCACCGCATCCATTTGAGCCTTGATTTGCTGGAGATTACCTTTTTCAACATCAGTCTGAGCCAGGTGTGCTTCGACCTTTTTGAGATATTCGCTGCGAGCGGACTTGTCATCAGCTTTGATGGTACCCGCCAAATCGGTGAGAGCTTTTTTGCGTGCCGTGCTATCGGCACTGTACTTGGCTTTGGTTTCTTCAAAGACCGCCATGATGGGAGCGACGGCCTTGTCAGTCTCAGCCTTGGCTTGCTCTTGGGCTTTGGTCAGCAGGGCATCCACCTTGGCAAGCTGAGGCTTGAGCTTTTCAAGTTCCGCGGACACCATGGCAATACGCTTTTGACGTTCTTCGCCGGACACCCGAAAGTCATCTTCCTTGATGTTTTCACGTTCATGGAAAACCCAGACACTCTTGGCAGAATCCCAAACCACGGCTGGTGTGGGGACTTCACCACTCTTGGTGGTATGACGCGGGGCGATATAAGCCCAGAGAACCATAAAACAAAGGAAGGTAAAAGCTGGGATACCAATGAAGAGAATGATCTTGCGAACCTGTTCGGAAGGCTCTTCACGGTAAATCAACCGGACGATTGGATCGAGCACGGCCAGGCCGGCAATATCCAGGGCTTTGAGAATTTTATACTTCATGATGCGACTCACTGAGGTAAGAAATAAATTGTTGCGACGAGGCGTTTACGCGAGGGACGTTGTATCTACGGGATGTTGTTTGGTGTACGCGAGTTTTTTGGAGCGCTAAACCGCAGCGGTTTTAATTCACCTCGGAAACTTCCGGGGGTTCCGGGGGGACGCAGGGGTCTGGTTTGAACAGGAGACTGAATCAAACCAGACCCGTCCTCAGCGTCGCGTACATTTGAGCAGTTGTCACACACGCTCATGGTCAGGAAAAAAGCAGGGTGGGTTTACTTGGGATCTTTATTACCAATCTTAAAGCTGTTGATGTAACCGATGGGGTCTTTGCCGTCATACTTGTTGCCATCAATAAAGTCACTGGTGGCAGGCTTGTATCCATCGGTGCCAAAGGGAACATCACTTTGGGAGATATAGCCTTCGGTGATGAGCATCTTGGCAGCAGCTTCATACACGGCAGGCAGGTAAATGCTCTTGGCAGTCTCGTGATACCAGCTCGCTGGCTTGCTTTCGGTAATCTGTCCCCAACGACGCATTTGCGTGAGGAACCAAACACCATCGGAGTACCAGGGATACGAAGCGTGATACTTGAAGAACACATTAAAGTCAGGCATTTCACGCTTGTCGGTCTTCTGGAAAAAGAAGAAACCGGTCATTGAGTTCTTGATCACGTCGTAGTCGGCACCGACATAGTTGGGCAGTGAGAGCAGACGACAGGCTTCTTCACGATTCACGAGCTTGCCATCTTTGTCCGCCGCATCAAGCCACTTGCCTGCACGGATGAGGGCTTTGACGACAGCCAGGTGTGTCTGGGGATTTTCATCCGCCCACTTCTTGGTGACGCCCAGTACCTTTTCAGGATTGTTCTTCCAGATGTCATAGTTGGTGGTCACGGGAACGCCGATGCCTTTGGTCACAGCCTGCTGATTCCAGGGTTCACCGACGCAGTAACCTTGAATGTTGCCTGCTTCAAGGGTCGAAGGCATCATCGGGGGAGGTGTCACTGAAAGTTCAACCTGTGCATCGGTACGTCCACCTTTGTCGGTCGATGAATACATACCCGGATGAATTCCCGATGCTGCAAGCCAGTAACGCAATTCATAGTTATGTGTCGAAACGGGGAAGACCATACCCATCTGCAATTTTTTACCTTCATCCATGTACTGACGGACAACGGGGATGAGTCCCTTTGCCGAGATCGGATGCTTGGGGGTTGGGGTATTGAGTGCCGGATCGTTTTCCTGCATTTGTTCCCAGACGTTGTTGGAAACGGTGATACCGTTGCCGTTGAGGTCCAGGGTGTAAGCGGTGACGATGTGAGCCTTGGTGCCAAACCCGATGGTTGCAGCAATGGGTTGGCCTGAGAGCATGTGAGCACCATCAAGGTTGCCGTTGATGACGTTATCGAGCAGCGTCTTCCAGTTGGGCTGAGCGATGACTTCAACCTGCAAGCCTTCATCTTCAAAGAAACCTTTTTCCTTGGCGATGACAATCGGTGCACAGTCGGTAAGTTTGATGAAACCAAACTTCAACGAATCTTTTTCAATATCCAGATAGACTTTTTCACCACTGGGTGCATCAGCCAACACCTTGGACGGCGAAATGGCCACGAGCAATGCTGCAACCAGCGACAGGGCAGCGATGAGTCGAGTGGCCGGATCAATCCGGGCAGTCAATGTTTTGCGGGGACGACGAGTCAATTGGTTGGTCACGTTAGGCTCTCCATTTTCAGTTTGTTTGGTAGTTGAATCAGCAGCGAGGTGTTGGCTTGTCTGACTCATATTGTTTGCTTGGGTAGTCTTACAATTTTGTTGCAGGCAAAAAAAAAACGCCCAACCCCACGTGAATGGGATTGGACGCCTTTGTCCACAGCCGATCTACGCCGATTCGGCTCGCACGGTAACAATTTAAAACTCGGCGGTTGGCTGATTTTTTTCAACCTCAACCGAGGCAAGCGACTTGCTGTTTTACTCATTCATTCCTGGACCCCTTAGCGGTGGTTTGAATTTTCAATCGCGTTGTCGTTTACGCCCCTCTAGTTGCAACAACTGTGCCAATTCGAAATAGAGGGGCAAAAAAACATCAGATTCACCGTTCAGACACCATGACGACGCCACAACAATAACTATAAACCCTTAACCAAAATCATCTTTCCAAAAATATCTTTAAAACATTCTTTTTCGCACAAAATTTCAAACACACATGTAAATACCAGCCAATCCCCTTAAAAATCTGCATACCGTCTCAGCAACAGGCGTTTTTGATGCACAGAAAGCATGCAGTACATCCACACGATCAATCCAAATGCAAAGAGCAGCAGATCAAGAGATCGATTTGATCTATAGGAGTCAATGATTCGCTTTGGATCGAAGGTGTTGGAACCTGAGAAATCAGGCAGCCAACAGTTCGTGCATCAGACTGTTGCACTGCCCAAAATAGCCGCGTCCGAATAAGTTCAAATGATTCAGCAGGTGATAGAGCATATAAACACGCTGTCTTTGCATGGTGCCATCGGGCAAGGGCCACGTGTCGTGATACGCTTGATAGAACTCAGGCGTAAAGCCTCCAAAGAGATGCGTCATCGCAAGGTCGGCTTCTCGCTGTCCATAATAAACCCCAGGATCAACAAGCACCGGATTGCCTGCGTCATCACACATGACATTGCCTGCCCAAAGGTCTCCGTGGAGTAGGCAGGCTGGTTCATCACAATCCAACAACGTGTCCAATCGGTCAAGCAAACGTTGAGCGGTGTCCATGAATTGACTATCAACATGCCCATTGCGACGTGCAAGCTTGAATTGGTAACCAAGTCGATGCCTGCGAACAAAGTCAACCCAATCGTCGGACCAACGGTTAGACTGTGGCGTGGCACCAAGTAAATTGTCACCTTGCCACCCGTACTGCTGCTGCGTGGTCTTGCGATGTAAGGTTGCCAGTTGTTTACCAAGTGTTGTTTGAAAGTCCATTCCTTGTGAGCCTGTTGGGATGTGCTCCAGGATCAGCAATGGCATATTCTCAGCTGTCTGCGTTAAACCAAGTACATTTGGGATGCGGATACATTGGGGTTTGGCCAATGCGTTTAATCCATCGGCTTCAACCTGGAAGTGGTCAGCGAGGACTTTGCCGTTAGGCTCTTTGACGAAAACTTTGCTTTGATCATCGAGCGTGAGCTGCCAGGCTTTATTGATACAGCCGCCCCCTACCGAATGGACATGAGCGATTTGCCTGCCGTGGGCAAGCGTCTGCTGCACTGCATCTTTGACCTGAGGTGTCATCACGACTCCATGAGCGTTTTGAGAATCTCGGGGCAAGCTCTTTCAATCATATCCAACACCTGATCAAACCCCGACTCCCCGCCGTAATAAGGATCAGGCACGTCTGGCGGATTGTCCGCATCCAGATATTCCCCGAGCATATGGATATTGTCGGCTCGACCCACGGCTAAGCGTTTGAGATTTTCCAGATTGCTTTGATCCATGGCAATGACCAGATCAAACTGCTCGATATCGTCTGCCGTCACCTGTCGGGCTCGACTTTGCAGGTCATATCCGCGTCGATTTGCAGCAGCTCGCATGCGCGAGTCCGCCATATTCCCCACATGCCAACCACCGGTTCCCGCGGAGTCCACCTGAACAGCGTCCGATAAGCCGGCATTATCGACCACATCCAACATCACCCCCTCTGCGGCTGGACTCCTGCATATGTTTCCTAGACAGACAAACAAGACTGAGCGCATAACCTAATCCTGACTAAATGCTATTGCTTAAGTGATAGACCAATTACCCTGAACATATAAAACCCTATAAATCATGGGAATTTTTGAAACAAAAAAAAATTCACACAACCCCTTACCCTAGGTTGCAAACGGGGTATGCATCCGTTAATCTTTAAGCATCTTAACACAGCCCCCGGAAGGGCGGCGAGCTTGCTTCGGCGACTCGTCGCCTTATTTTTTTTCCCGGTTGTTGAACACACATCCCCTTTCCAAACCAATACCGCCCTCGCAATCACCGGGATTTTGTTTTGCTCAACACAAGCAATCCTATCAAAAAAACTGCCTGTACATCCGTCAAGTGATACTACGAACCGACAAATCCGAACAGACGGCCTTATGAACAAAAGACTACTCCTAACTGCTGCATAACGGGTTAACCCACACCCAACATTGGCCGATGCTAGCACAGAGAACACGACGCAGTTAAGAGGTGTGCATTGTCAGAAAATACGATTCAAATCGGCCAGATTCTCATCCAGCAAGGTGTCCTAAGCGAACAGCAAGTGTTCGAGATCAGTCAGGCCCAAAAGAAAAATCCCAACGTGCCCTTTGGTGTCCTTGCTGAGCGACTTTTTGATGTCACCAGCCAGACCATCGAACAAGCATGGATCGAACAGTATCACCATTTCACAGGTACCACGGATCTGCGTGATCAGGAAATTGACGAACGTGTGCTAAGTGTCATCAACCGACGCCAGGCATGGCAGTTTGAAGTCCTGCCATTACGCTATGAACCCACCGGCGAATTACTCGTCGCAGCCTCCAAGCATCGACTGGCTCGTGCGGTCTCCTTCATGACCAACCAGATGGAAAGCACATGTCTTTTCCGTGTGGCTAATCGTACGCAGCTTCGCGATTTTCTAAGTCGGCATTATCCGATGTCAGAAGTGACCGAAGAAATCCTCTGTCGAGCCCGCGAAATGGCGCATGCCTGAGTTCATCACAATCAATTGAACATCACAATAGTTCCGACACCACGTGAGGCTGATGCATGGCCATCACTCACCTCGAATCGACGCGCTGTTGGCGTGAGCGTCGAGTCCTTCGGCTTTTGCAAGCAGTGCGATGTCGTCGATGGTTTGTTGACTCATGCCGTTGCGATAGCAGACCGTGCCTGATCGCTTAAGGAACGTGTAGACACTGATACCACTGGTAAAACGAGCCGTCGTACCGGTGGGCAGGCAATGGGATGGGCCCGCATAGTAGTCACCAGCGGCCACGGGTGTTTGATGTCCAAGGAAAAACTCACCGCCATTGGTGATGCGTTCAAATAGTCCGTCCACATCTTTGACTGCCAGGTTCACGTGTTCGGCTGCGATGGTGTTGGATACCTCGATGGCTTGATCCACATCCTTGGTGAGTACTGCACAGCTTTCGGTATCCAGCGCTTTTTGGATAAACTCACTGCGGGTGCGCTTGGCCATTTGGCTTTGGACTTCTTTGCCAATGGCATCAATCACATCGCGTGACCATGAGACCAGGAAACACTTACCGGGATTGTGTTCCGCTTGAGCGATGAGGTCACTTGCCACATAGCCGGGGTCCGCCGACTCATCAGCGACGGTGACGATTTCACTGGGGCCATAAAATCCGCCATCGGTCCCGCAGACGCCTGCGACCTGCGCTTTGGCGAGTTGGACGAAGACGTTACCAGGACCAGCAATGATGTCGATGGGTTTGACCGACTGCGTGCCATAGGCCAATGCTGCGACAGCCTGAGCGCCTCCGATGCGATAGACATTTTCAATGCCGAGCATTTTGCAGGTTCCCAGCACGATGGGTGAGATATCGCCTGCCGGTTCATCACCGATGCGCGTTGGCGGTGGGTTGATGACGCTGATGTTTTGGGGATCGATGCCTGCGACCATTGCCGGGACTGCGAGCATGATGAGTGTCGAGAACAACACTGCCGCCCCGCCGGGGACACACATGCCTGCACTTGCCATGGGCGTAAAGCGCATGCCAAGTTCCGCACCGTTGATCGTCACGGTCTCCATGCTCTTGGGCATGGCATGCTGCTGATACTGTCGAACATTTTCAATGGATCGTTCAATAGCGCTCCGCAGATCGCCGGGGAGTTGTTTCTCCGCAGCATCCAACTCGGCAGCGGACACCTTGATGCGATCCGCTGTAAAGTCCGGGTCGGTCCACTTACGCATGTACTTGACGATGGCGTCATCACCATGCTGCTGAACATCCTGCAAAATCGCACTGACCAATTGGGCCTGCTCGCTGAATGCCGAAGCGGTGGACTTAAGACGTGTTAATCGCGCCTGATAGTCCGCCTGTCCCTGTGATGTCGCAATGTCGTATACCGGCAACATGTCTAACTCCGATGACAAAATAAATGGCTTAACCGCAGAGACACAGAGTCACAGAACAAGGCAAAAGACAGAGCAAGGCATTTTTGTTTTCCAGCTCTGCGTCTCTGTATCTCTGCGGTTCATTCCTTGGGCCAACATCAGGCCGCAGCACCACAAATTAACGTTTTTTCGCGTATTTGCCAGCCTGACGGCTAATGGCCCCTCGAATTTCGAGCATCGTCAGGTCCGATTGGATCACGTGCATGGGTAATGTCGTCAATCGAGCAATGTCGTTGATCGCCAACTCACTGTCCATAACCGACATGATTTTTTGTTGCGACTCACTGAGATTCGCAGCGAATAATGAGGAGGACTCCGTCCTGGATTCGGCTGTCATTTCATCGCCGCCAGCCTGGAGTAACTGCCCGGCATCCCCGAGATTTTCCAACACCTCCGCAGGAGAAGTCACCAACGTCGCCCAACCCTGACGGATGATCCGATGACAACCGGCACTCATCGCAGAGTCCACCGGACCAGGTAATGCCATTACCTCACGACCGTGATCCTCTGCTGCTAAACGTGCGGTGATCAAGGCGCCGGATCGGTTGGCCGCTTCAATGACCAGCGTGCCCAGTGACATGCCGGAAATGATGCGGTTGCGAGCGGGGAAATTTTCAGGTCTTGGGGATGTTGCCATCGGTAGTTCACTGATGACCGCGCCGCCTGATGCGACGATTTCATCAAACAGCTTCACATTGGGTTGCGGGTATGGCTTTGCAAGACCGTTACCGATGACGGCAATGGTGCGACCCTTGACGCGAAGTGTTGCCTGATGCGATGCGGTGTCGATGCCGTAGGCACCGCCGCTGATAATGGACAGTCCAAGTTGTGAGCATCCTGCAGCAAAGCGGTCCGCCATCTCCCTGCCGTAGCGGGTGCATTTGCGAGCCCCGACAATCGCAAGGCCCAAGGCATCTTCTTCAGAGAGTTGCCCACGGACATATAGCAGTGGTGGCGGGTCGTTGATCCACTTGAGTAATTTGGGATAACCTTCATCCTCAATACTCAGCAGTTGCACGCCATGTTCGGCGATCAATTCCAACTCCTGATTGATGGCGGATTGATCCGACCAACTTGCGACGAACTGCGAAGCCTTGTTGGGACTGATCCCTGAGACATTGGCTAAGGCTTGCGGGGTCGCTTCGAGAACTTGTGTTGCTGAGCCAAATGCTTCCAGACACCGACGGATCAAGGTCGGCCCCAATCCCGAGGTGAGGGTTAGTTGAAGCATGGCATGTGATGAACTTTGTTTCATATTGGACTGATAAGTTTATCAACAAATTCACAATCTGGTGGTATATTGTTAAATGGACTGGGAGGTCCAGTCGCATTGGTGGGACAGCAACATTTCAAATTTGGGAAGGCAGCAATCCATGAAACATGCACGATTGACGATTCAACTTCTGGTATTGATCACGCTTTGTTTATCTCAAGGCGCCTGGGCCGAAGGTGACAAAGCAGCCGATGGCAAGCTCAAAGGCTGGCATGCACACTACGCCAAAGAGTTGCAGATGACCGACGAGCAAATCGAGCAGTACAAAGCGATCCTCAAGACACGTTACGAAACCGAATCCAAATGGAAAGCCGAAAACAAAGAAGCTTATGAGTCCGCCAAAAAGGCTATGGATGATGCCAAAGCCTCAGGTGACAAGGAAGCCTACAGCAAAGCCAAAGCTGATTACTATGCCGTGAAGAAAAGTAAAGACGAAGCCAACAAAGCATACGAAACAGCACTCGATGGCCTGCTGACTGCTGAACAAAAGGGACGCAAGACCGGCCTGTCCCTGTACAACAGCGTCAAGTGGTACATCAAGAAGGCAGATGTGAGTTCCGAGCAGCAAAACCAGATCAAAGAGATGGCCATTGCTGAAGGCGCCAAACTTGTCGACGCCAAAGGCAAGGAATACCACAACGCCAAGATGGCCTTTGTCGAGAAGGTTAAAACCGAAGTTCTCACTGACGCCCAACGTACCGCGATAGGCAGCAAAGACAAAACTCCCAAGATCAAAAAAGACAAACCCGCCAAGGATAAAAAAGAAGACAAGAACAAGGCGTGATGCCTGATTCAAATTTTCTTTGTAACAGATAAAAAAAACGCAGGTTGTCATCAAGACGGCCTGCGTTTTTTGTATTGTGTGTGATCCGTCAGAATCGCTCCCGATGGTCGCTCATCTGGCGGCTTGGGACATTG
Source organism: Phycisphaerales bacterium UBA7800 (assembly GCA_002480565.1). Taxonomy (GTDB): domain Bacteria; phylum Planctomycetota; class Phycisphaerae; order Phycisphaerales; family Phycisphaeraceae; genus UBA7800. The sequence goes on from DLCK01000083.1 coordinate 34,825, forward strand.
ATTCATATCGCGAACATGAGTTACTTGGGATTGGGCACAAAGTCTCCGCCGCGGCATTGTTTGAGGTATTTCATGCCATGCACCTGGCCGGTCATTTCCAGATCATCACGATAAACCGGATCATGCCAGCCTTCGATGTCGATGCAACCTTTGAATCCGCCCCGACGCAGTTCGGAGATGATGTCGGTCCAGTTGCTGTCACCAAAGCCGGGGGTGCGATGGAACGCAAATTGATGTGGACCGGTGATGCCATACTCTTTGATGACGTCCCACTTGATGGTTGCATCCTTACCATGGACATGGAAGATGCGATCCATGTATTTACGCAGTTGAGGCATCGGATCAATGAGCTTGACCATCTGGTGGCAAGGCTCCCATTCCAGACCAATGTTGTCTGCATCAATGGCGTTGAACATCATGTCCCATGCAGCAGGATATTGGGCGATATTGCAGCCGCCCTGCTTCCATGTGCCCCCCATGTCACAGTTTTCAAAAGCGATCTTCACGCCCTTGTCCGCTGCGCGTTTAGCCAATGGTTTGAACACCTTGGCATAGCGATCCATCGACGCATCAATGGGCTTGTCGACGATGCGACCTGCAAAACCACAGATGACATCACAGCCAAAAAGCGGCGCAGCATCAATGAGTTTTTTCCAGCCTTCGCGGCATGACTTGGCAGCAGCATCATCCATCAGCGGATTACCAAAGACGCCAAGCGAACTGATGACGGCATCGCTGCCCTCAAGTTCTGCGTTGACTTCTTTGGCCAGCTTCTTGAGATTGGTTTTGCCCAGTGTCTGCCAAAAGGTCAGCGAGAAGGATTCAAAACCGTAGGGGAGAATCTCACGGATGTAAGCAGGTGAGTCCTGCCCACGGTTGACGAGTGTGCCGATGCGGATGTCGAGTTGGGACATGATTGGGGTTCCGGTTGTTTGAATGGTTACAGGGTTATGGTTTGTTATGGCTTTTACCACAGAGGCACAAAAGCACAGAGTTTTCAAGGCAAAACATATTCTGATTGTAAGGCTCTGTGTCTCTGTGGTTCATCCTTGGACTTAAATTTTGATTTCGATTCGTTTGCCTTCGCGGGAGCTTTGCATGGCGGCGAAGACCATGGCTAAGGACTTGATGTTGTCGTGACATTCGGTTTGCGGTTTTGTTCCATCATTGAGATAGGCAAGCATTTCACGCAGAGCGCCGCGCATGGTTTTGTGTTCGATGGGCGAGGGATCAATCACTGCATCCTTGAGCGGTCGTGTGAATCCTTCGTCGCCATCTGCGATTTGGCCGGTGGGTGTTGCGTCCTTTTCGTAAAGGATCGTGCCTTGCTCGCCAATGATGCGCCAGTGTCCGTTCCAACTGGTATAGCAACCTTCAGCACACCAACTGCCTCGATAGGTAAAGACGATGCCATCGGTCATTTCGAAGATGCAGGTGGTTGCGACATCCCCTTTGTACCACGACCCCTTGGGATTGAACTCGTGTGCATAGACGGCAACGGGATCACTTGCGGTGAAATATCTTGCAAGGTCAAAGTGATGGATCGCCATGTCGAGGATCAGCGGACTTTGCATTTGGTCGCGGAATCCGCCGAAGTGCGGCGCCATGTAGAAGTCGCAGTTCACAGTGGTCAGATCACCGAGTTGGCCGTTGATCACGGAGCGCCGGTACTGGTCATGGATCGGTTCCCATCGGCGGGATTGGCTGACCATGTACAGCTTGCCGGTCTTTTCGCTGGCAGCCACCATCTGTCGGGCTTGATCCATGCTTGCGGCCATGGGCTTTTCGCTGACCACATGAAAGCCTGCTTCCATGGCTTTGCAACAGACATTGCAATGCGCTTCGGGGATCGTCAGGTCGATGACAAAGTCCGCATCGGTGTCGGCCAGCGTCTTGTCCAAATCGTCGGACGCGACGCTGTCCAGTTCATATTCATCAATGCGCTTCTGAGCATTCTCCAAATTCAGATCGACCACTGCTGCGACTTGGACGCCTTCAGCTTTGAGTTGCGGGAACCAGGCACCGGATATCCCACCGGCCCCGACGACAATTGCACGTTTTGACTTACTCATCAAACCAACTCCTGTGAACAAAGTCGCCCAACTGTAGTCTGCATGATCGTGCGAATCTTCCCGGCATGTCCGAATTTTTTCTGTTATTCTCCGATTGGTACAAATTAACAAGTATAATTGATAGTTAATATGCCAAATAAAAACAGCTTTTATCCGAACCCACATATTCCGGAAAACCAGACCCGCGATGTGGTCTGCTGGAAACATGCGATGCTACATCGTGATCATTGTGACATGCACACCCATCCTTTTGGCGAGTTTTTCTACTGTCTGGCTGAAGGTGGGACGCAGATCATCGAGTCCGGGGAGATTGAAATGGCTGTGGGTGATGTCTATTACTTCCCGCCAGGACAACTGCATATTGGCAACGGTTCACACAACGGTAAAACGCAGGCCATCGTACTGTACCTGCCTGTATCCCTTTTTTCCGCGCTCAATTCCGGCGACGATGATGCTTTGCGAATCCTGCAGATCCTCGATGAACATATCACGGAGACCGACAATCGCATTCCCCTCTCCGCAGCCGGTTCCAGGAAAGTGCGTTCTGCGATGCTCACCGTGATTGCCGAGGGGATGCAGGGTCAGCCGGCATATCGTTGCGCCGCCAAAACGCAGTTGCAGCAGATGCTTTTAACCATTATCCGGGACCGTCATCTACCTAAGGATTGGGTACATCAATTCATGGTTCCGGATCGTGATCAGCGGATGACGGAAGTCTGCCGATACATGCAGAATCACTATATGCATCCGATCGCCGTCACGCAGCTTGCATCGATGTGCTTTTTAGGACTCAGCCAATTTCATGCGATTTTCAAACATGAGCTCGGATGCACAGCCGTGCAGTATCTCACCGGCATTCGCATGCATCACGCGCGACAGATGCTTGTCCAAACGCAGCATAGTATTGCGCAGGTCGCTCAACGTTGTGGCTATGACTGCCTTGGGCATTTTTACGATGTGTTCAAATCACAATATGGCCTGACGCCGCGTCAGGTGCGACTGAGCGAACAAGCTGATTGACGATGGAACTTGCCAATCATTTTCTGTTAAATCCTTGACCTTGGCCCTGAGCAGGATATGATTCCGAAACAAAACGAAACAGTTTCGGATATATTTCTATGACTACCGTTTACGACATCGCCAAAGCCGCAGGCGTCTCACCTGCTTCGGTCTCGCGGGTTTTAAATCAGCGTGAAGGCGTCGGCAAGAAGATGACCGACCGAATCCTTAAAACCATGGAGGAACTGAACTTCAAGCCCCGTTGGCAGGCGACCAAAGCCCGTTCAATCGGCTTTGTCGTCTTCCCGCATAAGGATTGTCTGGCCTACCCGTACAATGCCAATATCCTCTCAGCAGCGTCGGAAGTGCTCTTTGCACAGGGGTATCACGTCCAACTCATCCCACAGATTCAGACCCAAGAGGCCTTCGAACAGCTCCAGCATATGATCAACATGCAGCAGGTCGACGGCATCATGGTCATGGCTTTTCATCAAAGTTATGACCTGGCAAAGCTGGTGGATATGACCAATATCCCGCATGTGATTCTCGGGGGCGGCGACGACATTTCGCCAGACCATCAGGTCACCTCGCAGTCCGTCGAAGGTGGTGCCAAGGCAGGTCATTACCTTTGGCAAATGGGGCATCGTCAGATTGCGGTGATCACCCCGTCGTATCACAACGCGGTCCATCGCAAACGACTTGAAGGTGTCCAGCAAGCCTTTGCTCAACACGGCGCATCAGCACAACAAGTCCATCATTTAGTGGTTCCTGATGTGCAATTTGCAGTCAGTGAAGGCGCGGCGATTGACTTGATGAATCGCCCCAGCCCGCCGACAGCCGTCATTGCCACCGAGAGCGTTTTGACCATTGGTTTTATGCGTGGCTGTCGCAAAATGGGATTGTCCATTCCCGATGATGTGTCGCTGCTTGGTTTTGAAAATGCCCAGGAGCTTCAATGCGTGGACCCTGCGGTCACCGTCATCAGTTCTCTGGCACGCAATATGGGCGATGCTGCTGCCCAGTGTCTCTTGGATCAAATCCATCACCGTCAAACACAGGTGAGCCTGAATCAGGAAATGGTGCTATTGCTGCGAGACTCGGTCGCCCGGATAAAACCAAGCTAAATCGACAAAGGTAACTGCTATGAAACGCACAGCATTCACACTCATCGAACTCCTGGTGGTAATCTCCATTATCAGCCTGCTCATTGCGATCCTGCTCCCAGCATTGGGTAAAGCACGCAAAGCCTCCCAGCAAATCCAATGCATGAGCAACCTTCGACAGATCGGCATGACCACCGCAGTCTACATGCAGGAGTCGGCCAATCGTTTCCCTCGCCCCAAGAAAGGGTCGTTCGACTTTTGGAGTGAATTCCTCTCGGACTATTCAGCTAACATTCCCGAAGGTATTCAACGCTACGGCCACCCGCTGACGTATAAACTCTTTGCCTGCCCCAGTGACACCGTTACACGAAACAACACAACACGTCCCATCCGAAGCTATGCCTGCAATTACTACATGTTTGAATATCAAACGCCCTACCTCATCACCGTCAGGCAGGAGTCCGATGCGATCCTGCTTTCTGAACGTGCAGGCGGACGCGCATTTTTCAACGAGTACGGCTTAAACGACATGTACAACTCCGGGGACATGACCGCTCAACACAACGACGGCCGTAATGCTTCGACACTGTATCGAGACCTGCACGTTAACCCCACGATTGTCGATTCACACACTCATTATCACGGCGGACCCTGGTGGAAAAAACACTTCAGGGGTGAATAACGCCAACACCTGGTCAGCAAATTTCAATCCAGATTCCCGACCCAACCACGCTCGAACTGAGGAAGTTTTCATGTGCCCATTTTTACGATGTCTCCTGGTAATGATTTGTTTGTTGGCAACAGACGCCCATGCCCAGTCATGGGAGTTTGCAACGTTGCCCAAAGCCCATGTCAGCAGTTTGACCGACATGCGAAAAGGCATGCCAACTCAGTTGTGTGACGGGAAGATCAACGATCATGCTTTTTTCTCTCCTCTTAAAGGTGCGACGCTTCATTTGCAATGGGATGAAGCTATCCACATCAGTAACCTTGCGATCACGCGCCAGGGTTGGCCGGACTGGGCGATTGCATCGCAAGTTAAAATTCAGATCAATGACTTACCGGCTCAGATATTTGACCTCACTGCCAAGCGTATGAAACCGATGCCAGAGGAGCAGGTGACCTTCGACGTCCTGCCACTGGCTCAAAAGGTGTGGGCCAAGACACTGTCTGTGGAAATTCTCGACATCCAAACCACCACCAACAGACATGGCACCTTTGAGTTGGGCCTTGCTCGACTCGCACCTGCGACCATCGACCTGCATGCGGTGCAAGGCGTCCCGCTGGATGCTTCTGGCTTGCAGGTGACCGTGCAAATTGACAAGCCGGTGACCTCGCTAAAATGTCTTGCCAACGCAAGGCGATTCCGTAAACCCACCCAATGGGCCTATCACACCGGACCCTTACCCGCAGGCACACATACGCTTGATATCCCCTGGCAAAGCTTCGGCCCTGAGTCCTATTTCCAAGACCCGATTGCCCCGCTTAGCATCTCCACATTTGAACTGGCAGACAGCAACCCGCAAAACCCACAACCCCTCAAGCTTGTGAGTTGGTCGTTTACCAAACGTGATGGCCAACGACTCAAACCCGCATGGGAACAGGTCACCGAACTGGACTTCACCCCCGATGCCAACGGCTGGCGACAAGGCATCCCCATGCAGGGCTTTGGACGCTTTGGGTACATGGCAGACAACGGCTTACTGGTTGGCAGCCTCAGCCAAAACCAATTCCAATACACTGCCTATCATCTTGCTTCACAACGCAAAGTCGAAGAGACCTTTCTCTTTCACTGCGGTCAAGCTCATGTGAAACGTTGGCAAAAAGCCCAAGCCGATTGGACGAGCATCACCGTGCAAACTCTCTTTGATTACAGCGATGCCATGCGCAATGAGTTGGCAGCCAAGGCGCCGCAGCTAATCAAAAACCGTCGGACACCGCAGGTCACCCATGCGAGTATTCTCGCGCCCGGATTCCTTATCGATTCGGATCAACCAAGTTTCACAATCCAAACCCAATCGCCTGCTGCATCGGACGTCTGGATGCTTGCCAATCTCACCGGCAAAACGGCTTGGATCAAACTCACCGAGTCTGTGGATTTGAGTACTTTACACGAAGGGCATCTCACGTTGGTCTGGGCTTCCAAACCCCAATTACCCATTCTCCTTGGACTAGCTAAACGCCCTGCGAGCATTTCGCTTAAGCAAGGTGTCGTCCAACTGAATTTCAAAACACCATTAGGGCGCATCGCCATGGGGACACCGACCGGCTACCGCCCCTGGACTGGCAAACCCGGTGAATCCAATCAGGCCAGTGACAGCCTGGCGATCTCATCACGCAAGCTTGCGGCGATTCTCCGGGCGTATCCCAATCGCTGCCAAATGCAGTTTAAAACGGCTCTCGACCATGTCCAGATCAAAGAAACCTTCGGGCATATGATCTGGGACAACGATTGGTCGGAGACTTCAATGCCCATCGCCCCGGTCGCCCCGCTATTGAGCTTTGCAGCAAGCCAAAAGTATCCGGTGACTTGGCAGACCGACACAATTGCTCAGATGAATCTCCCAACCAAGTATGGGCCGTATCGCGCAGCCGTGGGTAACGAAGTCTTGTACACGCTTCCAACACCCAACCCGCATGGCACGTTTTACCTGGCTCCACAGTCCGACAATCCGTTGATGGCTCATGTCTCAGAGAAGATTGCCAGCTACGACCAATCCGCCAAACCGTGGTTGGATCGGGACTGTCTGGGGAGTTGGTGGTTATGGGCGCCTGCCACGCAAGCCTTCCCGATGCTTCATGAAAAACAGAGGCAAACCTTTGAAGCAGGCTATGCCGACCAATTGGACAAGAACCTGCAACCGCATACATGGCAGCTTCGCACCGAACCCCAAAGCGGCGCGAAGTACACCGCATCCTTTGGTTGGATTCACTCTGCGACAGGCACCCTCGGCGATGTGAACTCCGGCAATGGCGCGGCTTTGTTCGGACCCTACACCTATGCCCGGACCACCGGTGATTGGCAATTGATCCAGAACCGTTGGCCGATTCTCCAAGCTGCAAGCCGGTATTTTTTGCTCTCACATGACTGGAACAACATGCAGACCGGCGCCCGCGAGTTCTCCGGATCATCAGCCATCGACATGGATGGGATCGGCTACGAAGGCGCGATCGCCTATTGGCAAATGGCATCCAAGCTGGGCAAAACCGACGAAGCTGCCATCGCCCAACTGCTTGCTTCAAGACTGGCGATAAGCACCTGCATCCGCTGGGTCGGCTACCAATGGGATCATCCACAGGACGGCATACCCAATGATTACATCGGCGTGGGGTTAGGTGAAAAAAACGGCTTTGATGTCATGCATTTCAAACACCATTCCAAAGACCACATCATCAGTGAACTGGCATTGAGCCTGGCATGGGTCGGCCAATATCCTGAACTGTTTAACCTGCACCTTTGGGGGTTGGGCAAAAGCTTCTGGCAGGACTTTGAATACAAACTCATGAACCACCTGCCGGACTTTCGAATTAATTACAAAGGCAATCGCAACAACCATCCGGCCAACGTCTGCACCAACCTCTATCTCCGCGGACTGCTGGGTGAATCGACAGATCAGTTGACTGCAGAGCTTGGCAAACAGGAAAAATGGGGGAAAACTCCCGGCCAGCAGGTCGCCATGGAGAACGCCGGATTTTACGCCCTGCTCATGGGTAAAGACTGTCCCATTCGCCTGCATGACTGGGGCAAGGCCCGTGTTGAGCAGGCGACATTTAATTCACAAACTCTGTTGGCGCAAATCACTATCAATTCCAAGCTGCCTGACCAACTCACATGGACATTGCTCAAGACTCCCCAAAATGCTACTTGCAATGGCAAGCCCATTACGGTCAACGCTTCAGAAAAACCACAACAATTGAAGCTCGACGAAGGTATCAACCGAATTTTGATTCAATATTAAATGGGAAATCCGTTACAATGCGCCGCTATGACTACAAAGCCCATTGTCACACGTTTCGCTCCTTCTCCCACAGGTGCCCTGCACGTCGGCGGCGCCCGGACTGCGCTGTTTGCCTGGGCCTATGCCCGGCAGCATAAGGGAAGGTTTATCCTTCGCATAGAAGATACCGACCAGAAGCGATCCAGCCCGGAGTCCACCAAAGGGATTCTTCGCGATATGCAATGGTTGGGATTGAGATGGGATGAAGGCCCGAACCACGCTGCGGATGATCCCTATGCCAATCAACTGGGTGCCAATGGCCCCTATTTCCAATCCCAACGTTTGGATATATACACCAAGCACATCAACCAACTCATCGAAGCCGGTCTTGCCTATGAAGACGATGGCGCGATCCGCTTTCGTATGGACAAGGACGTCACGTTTTGCGATGAAGTCTTCGGCGAAATGAAAATTGCAGCAGCGGACCTGGAAGACTTTGTCATCCGTAAAGCTGACGGCTTCCCCACGTTTCACATGGCGGTGGTCATCGACGATGCCCTGATGGGCGTCACCCACGTCATCCGCGGGCAAGAACATCTGAACAACACCTCCAAGCATGTCGCCCTGCTCGATGCACTTGGTTTTGAACGTCCGACCTATGTGCATCTGTCATCGATCTTGAATCCTGATGGCTCGAAAATGTCCAAGCGTGATAAAGCCAAGGTCGCCCGCAAAGCCGCCAAGGACGCCAAACTCACCAGTGTTGGATTTGATGATGATGCGTTTGCAGCATTCCTCGACAAGAAAAATGACGAGATGAAATTTGCGTTAGCAATCGCTGAGCAACTGAATCTTGACTTGCCGGAGATCAACGTCGCGGACTTCCGGGATTCGGGCTACATTCCTGCAGCCCTGCTGAATTATCTGGCACTGCTGGGTTGGAATCCCGGCGATGACATCGAGCAATTCGACTTGGATTTCCTCATCCAGCAGTTCGGCTTTGACCGCATTGGCAAGTCCAACTCCAAGTTTGACCGCGCCAAGTTACTGAGCTTTAACAGTGATGCCATCAGCAAGCTCGACACCGGCACCTTTAGCATGCTCCTGGGCCAACAGCTTGTTGCTCATCACCCTGAATACACCGATCTGGTCAATGACCCGCCGCGCTTTGCGATGTTCTGTCTGGCCTATCAACCCCGTGCTCACACGCTTGATGAAGTGGCTGACATGGGACGCTTTTTCATCATTCACAACAGCGAAGTCCAATACAACGCAGATGACAAGCAGGTCAAAAAGAACCTGCTCAAAAACAACTGCGAAGGCCTGCGGACTTTGGCAGACTTTGCAACGGAGTTGGAACAGCTAACGCCTTTCAGTGGTGAAGATGCACACAATCTCATCAAGCGTTACTGCGAAGAACGTGAAATGAACATGGGGAAAGTCGCCCAGCCATTGCGTATTGCCATCAGTGGCACCGTGGTCACCCCGGACATCGCACTGACACTGGACATCATGGGCAAGAAAGACACCTTGCTGCGAATCATGCGTTGTCTGGATGCGTTCTCTGCACAAATGGAAGTCACCGCAGAGTAACCACGCAAGGCCGCGTATCGGATATCTATCTGATACAAGTCAATAACATTTGTATATGAACCTGCACCGCATTTGCTTACGGTGCCACGCAATCGAACTTTGTAAAAACATCGAAAGCAAATTCATGAATTACTGGTTAATCAAAACCGAACCGGGCACATGGGGTTGGGAAGACCAACTCAATGCCAAGGATCAAACCGAGCACTGGGACGGTGTCCGCAATTATCAGGCAACCAACAACATGAAGGCGATGCAAATCGGCGACCGTGCGTTTTTCTATCATTCGGTTAAAGAGAAAACCATCGTCGGCATTGTGGAAGTCGTCAGCGACTACTATCCCGATCACACCGACCCCAAAGGCAAGTTCGGCATGGTCGATTTCAAGGCCGTCGCCCCTGTCAAAAACCCCGTCACCTTGGCGGACATCAAAGCAGTGCCTGAGTTGTCAGAAATGGTGCTGGTGAAAAATTCGCGGCTAAGTGTTCAGCCGGTCACCAAAAAAGAATGGAAAATCATCTGCAAAATGGCAGGTGTGAAGTGAGGGAATAGGGATCAGGGAGCAGGAAAAACAAGGCATGTTTGAATCGATGTCTTTTCCTACTCCCTAATCACTACTCCCAACTCCCTGAACAAAACGGAGAAACATATGTCCTTAATCGTCACAGGCAGCATCGGCATCGACACGGTTCATGCCCCTACAGGTCAAGCCAATGAAGTGCTTGGTGGTTCGGCCATTTACTTTGCAGCGGCTGCGAGTTATTTCTGCCCGGTGAGACTGGTTGCAGTTGTGGGTGAGGATTGCCCTGACTCCTTTATGGACACCTTCAGCAAGTTCAATGTCGATCTGGAAGGCCTTGAAAAACGCATGGGTTCCAAGACGTTCCGCTGGGTGGGCAAGTACCATGAAAACATGAACCATCGCGACACGTTGGAAGTGCAGCTTAATGTTCTTGCCGAGGCTGCCCCCAAGGTTCCCGAAAGTTACAAAGACAGCCGCTATGTCTTTTTGGCCAACACCGATCCAGTCAACCAGATGAACCTGCTTAAGCAATTCCCTTCCAGCGAACTGGCTGTGGCGGATACCATGGATCTGTGGATCAATACGCAAAAAGACGAACTGCTGGCATTGCTTCGTGAAGTGGACGGCCTGGTTCTCAATGACTCGGAAGCTGAACTGCTCACCGGCAAGAGCAACATCGTCGATGCCGCCGAAGCGATCATCGACTTGGGGCCACGTTTTGTCGTGGTCAAAAAAGGTGAGCATGGCGCGTTGCTTCAACACATTGATGGCCGAGCCGCATTGCCTGCCTATCCTTCAAAGACAGTGGTCGATCCCACCGGCGCCGGAGACAGCTTTGCCGGCGGCATGATGGGCTACATCACCGCAACCGACGACCACAGTTTCGCAGGCATCAAAAAAGCCATCGCCTATGGTACCATGGTCGCCAGCTTCAACATTGAAGACTTCAGTCTCAATCGACTTGAATCTCTCAAACGTGAAGACATCGATCATCGCCTGGAAGTCTTCCGTCAAATGTTGCAGTTTTAAAATCTGACAGATAAAACAGAATCACGCAAGCCGCCAGATGAGCGATGTGAATCTGACAGATTGGATCATTGCGATATCCGACCCGTCAGATTCATCCCTTCGGTCTTCATCTGGCGGCTTGTGTATTTATCACAGATATGGTGTTTGCGAAATGTTGGACACAAACTATTGACAAACAAAAACCCCGCGAGTTTCAACACTCGCGGGGTTTTTTTATCTTTGATATTCAATTATTCGAAAGCTCCGAAAGCCGTTTTATCCCCACAAAACACGGGGGAGAAATTCCGGGGGTTCCGGGGTTCCGGGGTTCCGGGGCTTCCGGGGGGCTTACTTGATGAAGAGCATGTCTTGGTAGGTGGGCAATGGCCATACGTCTGAGGGGACATAACCTTCAAGGACATCCACGGCTTGGCGGACTTCAAGCATCTTAGGCAGAACCTTGAAGCACATGTGCTCACATTCTGCGGCAATGGACTTGGAATGTTCGCCAAGCAAACCAGCAAGGTCAGCAACCGAATCCTGAAGCTTGCCAATCAGTTCAGTGACCAGATCCAGCGTATTGTGATCCGGCTCGACACCCACAGCCTTGAGGTTCGCCAAAGCGCCAGCCAATTCAGTCTGGTAGCGAATTGCAGCGGGGAAGATCTGAGTGCGTACCATTTCGATAGCCGTCTTGGCTTCGACGGTGACTGCACCGACATACTGCTCTGCGTAAACTTCGTAACGTGAATCAAGCTCACGCTTGGAGAGCACCTTGTACTTCTTGAACAAGGCTGCAACTTCCTTGGACTTGATTTCAGGTAAGGCGTCCGCTGATGTACGCAGGTTGGGCAAGCCGCGTTTTGCAGCTTCCTTATGCCACGCGTCAGAATAACCATCACCATTGAAGACCACAGCAGAGCATTCTTTCCAAACCGACTTAACGTATTTCTCGACGGCAAGGCCAAGTTTCTTGGGCGTGGAGGTGTCCGCTTTTTCCAAAGCCGTTGCAGCTTCATCAAGCTGTTCAGCCATGATGGTGTTCATTGCAACCAACGGGCCAGCGATGGACTGATTGGAACCCACTGCACGGAACTCAAAACGGTTACCGGTGAAAGCCATCGGGCTTGTACGGTTACGGTCGCCAGAGTGCTTGGGGATTGGAGGCAGGACATCGACACCCAGGTGCATGACACCCTTCCTGGTCTTGATGGCTTTGCCGCCGGCAATGGCTTCAAAGATGCTGTTAAGCTCGGTCCCCAGGAAAATACTGAGGATCGCTGGCGGGGCTTCATTGGCACCCAGACGGTGATCGTTGGAAGCTGAAGCAACCACTGCACGCAGCAGCTTGGAATGCTTAAAGACAGCCTTGATCATCGCAGAGCAGACCACGAGGAACTGAGCGTTGTCTGCGGGGGTATCACCTGGATCAAACATGTTGCCAGCCTTGGCTGAACCCATGGAGAAGTTAAGGTGCTTACCGCTGCCGTTGACACCGGCGAATGGTTTTTCGTGCATCAGGCAAACCAGGCCGTACTTCTCAGCAACCTTCTTGAGGGTCACCATGATCAATTGCTGATGGTCGGTGGCGACGTTGGCATATTCGAAGACCGGGGCCACTTCGTACTGGCCGGGAGCCACTTCGTTATGACGGGTCTTGATTGGAATGCCCTGCTTGGCCAGTTCACGTTCAGCTTCGAACATGCATGCAAGCACGCGTTCGGGGATCGCACCAAAGTAGTGATCGTCAAACTGCTGATGCTTGGCCGGCTCGGAACCAAAAAGGGTACGACCGCAAGCCATCAGGTCTTGGCGTGCATAGAACAGATTCTTGTCGATCAGGAAGTATTCCTGCTCAGCACCGGCAGTGGAGCTGACGAATGCACCATCATTGCCAAAGAACTTAAGCACGCGTTGGGCTTGTTCGTTGAGTGCCTGCATGGAGCGGAGCACTGGGGTTTTCTTGTCGAGTGCTTCACCGGTCCATGAGACGAATGCCGTGGGGATACACAGCGTCGCACCGTTGGGGTTTTCCATAATGTAGGCAGGACTGGTCACGTCCCAGATGGTGTAACCACGTGCTTCAAAGGTCGCACGGATACCACCGTTGGGGAAAGACGAGCCGTCGGGTTCACCCTGGATGAGGGTTTTGCCTTCGAACTGAGCGATCGTGCCGCCGTTGGAATCTGGATCGTAAAAGCTGTCATGCTTTTCAGCGGTGAGGCCGGTAAGGGGATAGAACACGTGAGCATAGTGGGTCACACCACGGTCGATAGCCCAGGTCTTCATTGCTTCAGCCACGGCATCAGCGACGATGGGGTCCAACTGTTCGCCAGCTTCCACGGTCTTTTTCAGTGACTTGTAAACGGCTTTGGGCAGGCGTTGAGCCATTTCCGAAAAGCTGAACACATTGTCACCCCAGACGGATGCCGTGGGACTTAATTGATAGTCAAAACCGCTTTCGGGAATATAGCCGGATGCGGCGATTGCGTCTTGTCGTGCCATAAATCTGCTCATTGTGATTCCAACTCCATTTAAAAGAGGTTCCACCAAAATTTGTTTCCATTTTCCTGCCCGCCACTGCGACGGCTTGCACTCATGATCATCCCAACCAAGGGTTCACAGCAAAAAGCCGGATCATGCTGGCGTGTCGGGAAACCGTTTATCCCGACCGTTTACGTTCAAAGTTACCTGGACGTACAAGCAAAGCCTAAGGCAACGGGCAAAATTGTAATAGATGACTAATTGTGTTGCAACACTCTTTTGGCTTGCCTTGAAAAAAGGCGAGGATATTTTTTTAGTGCGTAGAATCTATGCAATCGCGACTTTATTTAAAACACCTGTAACGCTTTTGACACTATAAACCATAACAATATTGATAATTATAAATTTTTAAGATTATTAAAACCGCCAACCACATTGAAATTTTCGACGGATTGATAGCCGAATCTCATCTCCAGGTATGCATAAAGCCATGGATACCTGCTGATCTTTTTTTGTGAACACTGTTCGAATGGATCAATATGAAGGACTTGCCACCGCTTATCAACAAGCCCGACAACCTGCCTTGGCACGTCTTGCAAAACCAATCAAGTGGTTATCCAACTTGAGATGATCGTCGCACCTGCCACCGCCGGATTGAACCATTTCTCTCTAACCTGCTTGTAGTCTGGATCATTAAAGAACTGCGACCGCCCCTGCTCATCAGGAAACGTGATCACAAACAACCGATTGATTGGATGCTCTGCCCCACTGGTGAAGTTTTGATCCACCGCAAAATCGTAAGTGAACGAACCTTTGTACTTCTCAAGTATCGGCATCATCATTTTGCGATACGTTGCATAAACATCCTGATCGGTGACATGCAAACCCACCAGCAATTCAAAACGAGATTGTGTCATAGTAAGTCCAATCTTTAATGCTTGGATTCCTGTGGCCAAAATATTACTTTAAAATTCTTATCTTGCTTATCGACAATAAAAACAAGCTCTTTGCTCCAAGTCGTGCCACCCCATGTCTGATCTTCTCGAAGCCCTGTCATCATGGCATGTTTTTCATCTGATAATTCAGATGGGAATGCCATCCCAACTGGACGCAGGCGTTGACCGTTCGCGTACTCAAGTTCGAAATGATGTGAATAGAACCTAAAGCTTCGATACTGCGACGGGATATCATGATTAAAATTAATCTGAATCTTGACCAACATGAACTTTCCTCTTGTAGGCACCCATGTAATCAGTGCTGGATTCTTGGAATGATAGTAAAAATTCTCTTCACCTGAATAGGTTTCAGAATATTTCACATCCAACACTTTCACCTGACCAATTTGCAAAGGTTTAGGAATATTGACATCAGTCGACTGTGGAAACGCAACAGGCTTACCTTCCTTATCACGATTCAAATAGACTCTCGCATCCAAATTTTTTGTTGAATCTGGAACGATCAATACCAATGAAAAACAAGCGATTCCTTTGGGATCTTTATCATTTGTCCGAATGGACTTTCTATCTTCTGGACGCTGGATATAGATTCCAAACATATTGCGATAAGCAGCACAGGTAATTGGCCGCTCATCCACAAAGAACTTCAAAGCAACCTTGTTGTATACACTTTTTTCATCATCGCTTTTAGTGTAGGTCGCATGCGCAGTGATCAACTCAAGATGTGCACCATCAGGGGCTGAAAAAATCTTTGTCAGCCCTGCTGCGTAATGAGATCCCAAGTCTTCTACAACAATGGGGCCGAGTTTATATCGCCCCGTGATCTGACATTCTAACTCACCAGCAATAACTGGTGATGTAAAAACTGACGCGATCAAAATGACCTTAATAATCTTCGCAAGTCTATGAAGCATGATTTCCCCAAAATGAATTAAATAACGACTCATTTACGCACGAAAAATGATTACATATGTTTATTATGCGCGATCGGTGACGGGAAAGATAACCGAGAACCCCGGGGACTGAAGTCCCGCGGGCTTTAATGTGTTTCGTTTTTTGTGATGGTGGTTTTGTGGTTGATGGAATTTGTCGATGAGATGCGCACAAAAAAGCGGCTCAAAGTACAGGACTTTGAGCCGCTTTGTTTTTATTTAATTGTCTTTGCCTGAGACTCAGATGAGCCTCGGTGATTCATACGAAATTATTCGTAGAAGTTGGTGGATTCGGTTTCCTTGACAGGACGATCGATCTGATCGGAATTCATGTCAACACTGAATCGCACGTCGCCTGAACCGACAGCCTTGACCTTGATCTGCCATGACTGACGTTCCTTGGGAGCCAAGGTTGGCAGCGGGGCGAGGGTGATGGTCTTGCCGTTGACAGATGCCGTGGTGGGACCTGCTGTGGAGACATACTGAGCGGTGTCTTCGAGGTTCACGACCAGGCGGATGTTGGTGCCGGTGAGTGAACCCTGGTTGGTGACGGTGATGACGTAGGTGGTTTCTGCACCCACTTCGACGGGGTCGACGAGGTCAACACATTCGAGGAGGATAGCAGGAATACCCTTGATCTGGGTCTTGGCGGTCGCGGTGACAGCTTCAGCACAGTAGGCCGATGCCGAAGCGGTGTTGACGATGGTGCCAAGCTGATTGCCGACCACCTTGACGGTGACGGTCTTGGAAGCTGCGGGTGCCAGGTCGCCAGCCATCCATGTGATCTTGCCACCGGAGAGTTGACCGCCATCGGATGTGGCGATGGAGGTTGCACCTGCGGGGATGATGTCCTGGATGACGACATCACGTGCCACGCCGTTACCGGTATTGGTGACGGTGATGGTGTAGTCGACGGGACGACCAAGGAATCGCATGGCCGGGCCGGTCTTGGTGATCTTCAGATCAGGTGACAGGACGTTGGTGGTCGAGGATGCGTTAGCAGTCAGACCGCCGACGGCGTTGGCTGAAGCAGCATTGGTGAAGGTACCGGTCTTGGTGGCCTTGGCATTGACTGTGTAGCTCATGCTCTTGCCAGCGGGAAGGGTACCGACGTTGATGGAGACGTTCTTCTTACCGTCTTCGGTGACGATGCCATCGGGCAGGGTGTCATTGATGACCACGTTGCGGGCATCACCCACACCGGTGTTGGTGACGGTGAGTTTGTAGGGGATTGGATCACACTTAAGCACGGATGCCGGTGCGGTCTTTTCGAGTTTCAGAGCAGGAGCAACGACGTTGAGGGCAACACAGGTGTCCAGTTCGTGGCTCACTGCCAGGCAGTTTTCGAGCTTGCCAGCAGCGGTGGGTGTACCGGTGATGACGATGGTCTTTTCAGCGCCAGCAGGCAGGACACCGAAGTTCCAGACCATGTTGTTGCCGGAGGTATTGGGCTTGATGCTCACAGCTGAGACATTGAAGCTGCTGGGGACATCATCCTTGACGATGACATTCTTCAGAGCGACCCCGGTAAGGTTCTTGACCTTGATGGTGAAGTCGAAAGGCATGCCAACCTGGACGGTTGAAGGAGCACATTTTTCAACAAGGATGGAGCTGGTTGCCAGGTTACCGGTAGGCCAAACCAGACGACCGCAAACCACATCGGGAGCCTGAACAATCGGGGCCGGTGCCGGCCGTGGGGCTGGCTTGGGAGCAGCTACTGCTGGTTCGCAGGAGATGCAGGGGATCAAATACCCGTTACTTTGGGATTCACAGCCTTGAAGGGCAAGCATGGAAATCGTCACCAACAGTAGTGACAACATTTTGACCGAAGTGGTCATTCGCGAAAATTTCATCATTTGGACTCCTAGCCTTGACATTAGTTACGTCGTTACGTTTTCCAATTTCAGACCTCATTCGTGGTGCAGTAGTGCATACCCCTCACGAAATTGAGGCTTACGTTTATACAAAGTACTTGACCAGTATACCTCATTTACAACTCAAAAACACCACAGCAAGTGAAGTTATAATAAATTCATAACTCCAATAAGAAGTCTATTGAGTATGTATATTGGCCTTTTATAACAATCAGGCAATCTATAACAGATAGCCCCGCCCTTCTGGACCGCTTTGAAGTATATCGGTCCATTGCATGATGAGTTCTGCAATATTGTTGAAAATTCGGCGTTGAACTAAAGAATCGGGGAATGAGACAATATTTTTCCTGACCACAGGAGGGCTGCTCATGACCAACATTCTTAAAAAACGTCGTAATCCAAGCGTTTTATTACAATTTTTCACCAGCCGCGAAGTCGTCGTAGTCATGCTGTTGATGGTCATCGCCCTTTTAACCTGGGCGCTATCCAATGATCGTGGCATCCTCGTTCCGTATCGCGACTCTGCTCAAAAACAAATCATGCAAACACCAATGTATGATCACAATGATCTGGATCACGAAACGATCACACTTGAAGATATGCAGTAATGTGGCAATATGTCACATATATCAAAAGACCAGTTGATTTGAATATCAATTACGTCTGAGTATCTATTAATTTTTAAATATTAAACGGCTTGAAACTATCAAAAGCAATGCGCGCGAATTGATGTTATTGGGACTCACCATCCAGAAATGCCTGGAGAATATTCGCAGCAGCCAGCGCATCACGGCGCGCTTTTTTCTGGCCATGTGTCAAACCGGTCTGACTCATTTGTTGATCTGCGTAGTAGCTGCTTAGGCGTTCGTCCACAAGGTGAACCGTCTTGCCTGTGTCGGCTTTGAGTTTATCTGCAAACGCTCGGGCACCTTTGGCAGATGGGCCTTCGGTGTCATCCATATTCAACGGCAAACCCAGCACCAGCGCGTCGGGCATCTGCTCTTTGATGATGATGTTGATCTGTCTGATTAATTCGTCTTCACTTGCAGTATGAATCACATCCAAAGGGCTTGCGAGTTTCAAGACATCATCGCCTACTGCAAGTCCGGTGCGTTTACCGCCGCGATCAATAGCAAGGTACATCATGATTGGGATTGTACCCCAAGCCATCGGTACTTTCAGATGTGTCGTGCGAATCAGTGACCCAAAACCAACATGAATCATCACGCATAGTGCGGATCATTTTTGGCGATCTCGGCTTGGAGTTGTTTGATCTTCTGGGCTTGATCCTTGTGACAGATCAACGTCGCTCGCCGGGTATGAATCACAACCAGGTCTTCACAGCCAATGGTGGCAATCATATGCTGCGGATCATCGTTGACGATCAACGTGTTACTGCTGTCCATCACGCGAACCATACTGCTGCGTACGGCATTGCCATCCTCGTCAGCGTCAAGCGTCTGACCATAGCTTGGCCAACTGCCTACATCCACCCACTTCACATCCATGGGGACCGCAGCGACCTGAACCTTGTGATCACGACTGGCGGGTTCCATCACCGCATAGTCAATGCTGATCTTGGGCAAAATCGGGTATACCGCTTTGAGCACCTTGTCCTGATCATCCGTCCCCCATGACCGGGCAATCTGCATGAGCCCGGAATGATTCGCTGGACACCAACGCTTGATGCAGTCGAGAATCGTACTCACGTTCCAGACGAACATCCCTGAATTCCACAGGTAATGGTCAGGCCCCGCTTCGAGGTACTGCTTGGCGGTATGCAGGTTTGGTTTTTCTTTGAACTGTGCAACCTTGCGGGCGCCCTGGTCACCGATTTTTTCACCCAGGTTCAAATAGCCGAACCCGGTTGCAGCTTCGGTAGGCGTCACGCCAAAGGTGACCAGCGTTTTGGGATGCTCTTCGACAAGTTTAAAACCTTGCTTGATGAACTTTTGAAAATCAGGGATCGGCTCAATAATGTGATCCGCCGTCAGCACCGCCATCACGGCATTGGGATCTTTGCGAGCGATGACCGCTGCTGCAAACCCCACGGCATTGAGCGTGTCTCGACCACATGGTTCTGCCAGATAATTCGACGCCTGCATGTCAGGGAGAACCTGCATCACCGCATCGTGATGGGACTTTCCTGCACAGATATATTGCGCTTCGGGAGGCACCATCCCATCGAGTCGAGCGAATGCCAATTCCAGTAGACAACGCCCTTCAACGAACTTGATAAGTTGCTTGGGTTGCCCTTCCCGACTCATCGGCCAAAGCCGTGTGCCAGAACCGCCTGCCATGATCATTGCGTAATGCATGTCCATCAATTTACGTTAGAACAGCAGTCATAGCAAAGCCACGGCAGGTTCAGTCGTGACACATATTTGTCCGTTTTATTGTTTGATGTCCGGTTACATTTTCAACACGAAGGCACGAAGATCACGAAGGACACGAAGCTCAGACATCAACTTTGTTTGCTTTTCAAACTGCACCAACGCAGAAAAAATCACTGTTCTCTAAGTCAATCAAAACCGTCATAAATCTTCGTGACCTTCGTGATCTTCGTGCCTTCGTGTTAAAAAATCAGATCCCCAATTTTTCCTGATCCCTGAAAAATCCGCTAAACTTGAATCATGATGAGTACTTCAAAAACAAACGAACATCCCCTGATCGTCGGCATTGATTTAGGCACCACCAACAGCCTTGTCGCGTGGTGTGATGAAGCTGGACCACGCATTCTTGAAGATGCATCGGGTAGTGGCAACCTTCCCAGCGTCGTGCGATTTGATGAAGAAGGAAACGTCTCGGCCATCGGCAAACCCGCGCGCGATCATGCAGTGGAATTCCCGACCACCACACTCTTTTCCATCAAGCGACTGATGGGCCGTGGCATCGCGGATGTGCAAAATGAACTGGACTATCTGCCCTACGCAGTGGTCGCTGGTGAACACAACACCGCCCGTGTACAGGTGACGGAAACCAAAATCGTCAGCCCGCAGGAGGTCTCTGCCATCATCCTGCGTGAACTTAAAACACGCGCGGAATTAGCACTGGGTAAACCTGTCGAAAAAGCGGTCGTCACCGTGCCTGCGTATTTTGATGATGCACAGCGCCAAGCAACCCGTGATGCAGGGCGCATCGCCGGACTGGATGTGGTGCGCATCGTCAATGAACCCACCGCAGCAGCGTTGGCCTACGGGTTAGGTGTCGGCGAAGTGGATGCCAATGGCGAAACGAATAGCCAAACAGGGTCAGACCCCGTTTCGTTAAACGTACAAGCCAAGCCCCTTGCCCAAGTCAACGAAACCGGAACCGTCAGCCTCAACACCAAGTTCAACACCGAAGCCTGTACCACCCCCGGAAGCGGCAGCGGTGCGGATACCAGTGTCACCGGTGAGTTGGACACGGATGACGAAACTTCCGGGGGCAATTCCACCGTTGCTGTCTTCGATCTTGGCGGTGGCACGTTTGATGTCTCCATTCTCCATCTGCAAAAAACCGAGCAGGGCATTGTCGATCAGGTCATCGCAACCAGTGGCGATACGCACCTTGGCGGCGACGATGTGGATCGCATGATCGTCGAACTGATCCAAAAGGAAATCGCCGAACAACTGGGTCAAAAAATCAACTTCCCGCCCAGTACGAGACAAGCCTTCCGCAGCTTTGCTGAAGCGACAAAAATCCGCTTATCCAATGAGCAATCCGCGAAGCTGGAAATTGATCTGGGTGAAGGCCGTAGCTATCAGCGAACGATCACCAAAGATGAGTTGGAAACGATGATGCTCCCTTGGGCAGAACGTGCGATTGCCTGCTGCACGCAAGCACTCAAAAAAGCGGACCTGCCCCCCGAAGCAATTGATCGTGTCATTATGGTCGGTGGCTCGACACGCATCCCGCTGGTCCGCAAAAAGGTCGGCGAGCTTTTTGGCACGGTTCCTTACACGGCATTGAACCCCGACGAAGTCGTCGCCCTGGGTGCAGCAGTCCAAGGTTCGATCCTCGCTGGCATCAACCGTGACATGCTCTTACTCGACGTGATCCCGTTGTCACTGGGCATTGAAACCCTCGGCGGCGCGGTCGCCAAATTGGTCATGTCCAACACCACGATTCCTGCTAAAGCCACCGAGATGTTCACCACTCATGCGGAGGGTCAGACCAACGTCAAGATTCACATCCTCCAGGGCGAACGTGAACTGGTTAAAGACTGTCGGAGTCTTGGCGAGTTCGACCTCACTGGCATCCCCCCCATGCCTGCGGGACTACCCAAGATTGAAGTGACGTTCCTCGTCGATGCCAATGGCGTCTTGAATGTCAGTGCGGTGGAAAAACGCTCGGAGAAAGCAGCCCGTGTGCAGATCGTCCCCAATCATGGTTTGACCCGTGAGGAAGTTGACCGCATGGAAACCGAGTCGATGGTGCATGCCCGTGAAGACATGACGGCCCATCAACTCATCGACCTGCGCAACCAGGCCCGTTTGGACATGCGTGCGATTGATCGGCAGATCGCCAAGGTGGGTGATGCAATGGACGATGCCTACCGCGCGGAGATCGCAGAAAAGGTTGCCATCGTGCAAAAGTACGTGGACACCGAACAACCCGACGCCCAGGCGTTTCACGTTGCACTCGATGCAATGGACAAAGCCACCATCCGTTTGGCGGAGTTGGCGATCAAGCAGACGTTGACGGATGAGTCGTGAAACAACAACTCCCCAAGGCACCCCGGGGACTCAAGTCCCGCGGGCTTTAATGTGTCGATGAGGCTTTGTTGGTTGGCTTTGCGAGCCGGATCGTGTCGATCCGATCTGGTTGCAGGTTTATCGAACAACCGGATA